>NZ_CATKIF010000033.1:0-583710 GCF_949752865.1 Burkholderia sp. IT-111MI5
GGCGAACGACGCTTCGCGCTACTACCGATTCGTTGATTCCGCAACGATTCACCCGCAAAAAACGGCGTCCGCCGGCAACCGTCCCTCTGGTTTACTACACCGGCATTACCCGGGCTTGCGGCCGCTCAATTTTGAGATAAATTGATTGAAGGAATACGCCGCTGTTTGCTTATTCCCGTTATTTCCGTTTTTTCATTCAAGAGGTCCGATGGATTTGCCGTTTACGCAGTCAGCATCGCGGCGTTGACGGACTGCCACCCGAGCGGCCCCGCTGCGACGCGCTTCCTCTCTGGAGCCTGTCATGAAGCATCGCCTGTTCGCCGCCTCGTTCGCTCTGGCTGCCTCGCTTCTGGCCACGTCCTCGTCCTTTGCCGCCGGCGCGTCCGGCACCATCTACTTCTCCGGCATGATCGTCGAGCCGCCCTGCTCGTTCGCGCTCGATACGCCCAACGCCGCGCCCGCTCGCGTGCGCGCCGACTGCCCGCGGCCGGCAACCGGCCAGATCGCGTTCGTCGACGCGGCGAGCATGCAGGCCGTCAAGACCACGACCTTTACTCAGGCCTCGCGCGCAATCGTTTTACCGAACCGTCCGGGCAACAATCTCGCGCCGATGATCGCCGTCGTGACCTACCAGTAACACCGGCCGCCCGCGCGGCGCGCGGCGGGTCCGGCGCGGCCGCGCGTCAGTCGCGATGGCGCGCGATCCAGTCGCTGAACGCGCGGATCTTCTGCTGGTTGCCGATGTTCTCGGGATAGACGAAGAAGTAGCGTGCGCCGGTCTCGAGCACGATGTCGAACGGCCGTTCGAGCCGGCGCGCGCTGACGTCGTCGTCGACAAGCGTCACGTCGCCGATCGCGACGCCGAAGCCCTGCATCGCCGCGTTCGTCGCGAGATCGAGCGTGTCGAAGGTCGGCCCGCGCGCGGGATCGACGCCGCGCTCGCCCGCATGATCGAGCCAGGCACGCCAGTCGCGATGGTCGCGGGTCGGATGCAGCAGCGTATGACGCGCGAGATCGCCCACCGCCTCGAGCGGCGACGCCTGCCGCAACTCCGGTGCGCATACCGGCGTCAGCCGTTCGTCGAACAGCGGCAGTGCGAATATGCCCGCGCCGGGGGGCGCCGTGCCGTAGACGATTGCCGCGTCGAACGGCTCGGTCGAGAAATCGACGACGTGCTGCCACGCGGTCGTGATCTGCACATGGAGATCGGGATGCTCGCCCTGGAAGCGCATGATGCGCGGCAGCATCCAGCGGATCACGCAGGTCGGCACCTTCAGCGCGAGATCGGTGCGCTGACGCGTGAGCTTCATCGAGATGTCCTCGATCCGCGCGAAGCTCTCGTTGACCACCGGCAGCAGCTGCTCGCCCTCGGCCGTCAGCGTGAGGCCCTTCGCATGGCGCTTGAACAGCGGAAAGCCGTAATGCGCCTCGAGCGTCTGGATCTGCCGGCTCACCGCACCCTGCGTAATGCATAGCTGCTCGGCCGCGCGCGTGAAGCTGCGGTGGCGAGCCACCGTCGAGAAGATCTGCAGCGCGTGCAGGGGCGGAAGTCGGCGCATGAAAAGGCACAGGAAACGGAAGGACCGCGCGCCGACGCCGGCGCGCGCTGACCGACACGATAAGCCAAACGCCGGCTTTGCGCGAGGCGCGCGCCGCTCAGGCCGTTGCGGCCAGTGCGCCCGCCGCGATGCGCGCCGCCGATGCGACGACGTCCGCGCGAGCCGCAGCGTCGGCCTGCGGCTGCGTGAACGACACGGCCATCACGAGCGGCGCGCGCGACGGCGGCCACAGCACCGCGACGTCGGTCGTCGTGCCGTACCCGCCCGTGCCGGCCTTGTCCGCGACGCGCCAGCCGGGCGGCACGCCCGCCGCAATGCCGGTCGCGCCGCGCGCGCCGCCGACCATCCATTCCGTCAGTTGCGCGCGCTGCGGTTCGCGCAGCGTGTCGCCGAGCAGCAGCCGCTGCAGCGTGTCGACCATCGCGACCGGCGTCGACGTGTCGCGTTCGTCATCCGGCACGGCCTTGTTCAGTTCGGGTTCCCAGTGATCGAGGCGAAACGTCGTGTCGCCGCTCTCGTGTGCGAACGACGTGACGGCCTGCGGGCCGCCGAGCACGCCCATCAGCAGGTTGCCCGCGCCTTTGTCGCCCGAGCGCAGCATCGCGTCGCAAAGCTGCGCGATCGTCATGCCCGTGTCGACATGGCTTTCCGTGATCGGCGAACCCGACACGACTTCGTAGCGACGGTACAGGATGCGGCGCGGCAGCAGCGACGCGTCGAGCGCGCCGCGCGCGAGTATCGCGCCGGCGGCGACGACCGCATACGTGCCGCACAAAGGAAAGCGCTCGCGCGCGTGGTGGGCGATGCGCACGCCGTTCGACGTATCGAGCGCGGCGACGCCGAGCCGGCCGTTCGACGCTTTCTCGAGTGCGGCGAGTTCGGCTTGCGCGGCGTGGGCGCGCCCCTGGTCGGCGACCGGCGCTGACGTGCACGCGGCGACGAACGGTGCGGCAACGGCGGCAAGCAACAGCGAGCGGCGTGTCGGAGAGTGTTCCATGGATGAGGTGTGTTCTGTCGGAAACGATGGCACGAAGCAACGCGGGCGCGCATCGGCGATGCACGCCCGTTCACGCCGACGGCCGCCCGCGACGGCATTCGTCGCCGCATCCCCGAAAGACGCTCGTCGGCCCCGCGCGAAGCGCGGGATTCGCAAACAGCCCCTAGCCTAGCAGCGACAGTCGTCGCGTTCCAGCAGAACGGCCCGGCTTCATCCTTGCGAAGAAGGCAGATACGGCATCGGATTCACCGGCTTGCCGTCGCGCCGCACCTCGAACAGCAGCGCGACGCGCGAATTGTCGAGGTCGCCCATCTCGGCGATCGCATCGCCCTGGCGTACGATGTCGCCCGTCTTCACGAGCAGCTTGCGGTTATGCGCATAGGCGGTCAGGAAATCCGCGTTGTGCTGGACGATGATCAGGCTGCCGTAATCGTTCAGGCCGGTGCCCGCGTACATCACGCGGCCGTCGGCCGCCGCGCGAACCGGGTCGCCCGGCCGGCCGGCGATCTGGATGCCGCGGTTCTGGCCCGGCCGAAACCCCTCGACGATCTTGCCGTTTGCGGGCCACTTGAGCACGACGCCGCCCGCATGCCGCTTCGTTTCCTTCACGACCTGACGGTCGCTCGCCGTCGATGCGGTTGCCTGTGCCGTTGCCTGATTGCCGGCCACCGCATCGCTCGCCGCGGCCGGCGCGGCGGCCTGCGTGCCGGCCGTGCCCGACGACGGCGGCAGCGGCTGCTGCCTGACGATGCGCAGCACCTGCCCCTTGCGCAGCTTGCCGTTCGCGCCCAGCTTGTTCCAGGTGCGCAGGTCGGCAACGCTGCAGTTGTTCGCGGACGCGATGCCCGTCAGCGTGTCGCCGCGTTTCACCACGTACTTTTGCGCGACGAGAATCGGCGCCGGCGGCAGCGTGGCGGCCGACGGCCCGGCGACGGGCTGGCTCGACGGCGACGGCTGCCCCGCCAGCGTGTCGCTCGGCGGGACGGACTGCGTATTTGCACAACCGGCCATGACGAGCACGGCGGCCAGGCCCGGCAGCCACGCCGCGTTGCGGCAAATCTCGCGCGTTTTCATGGACGATCAACTCCGATTTGACAATCTTTCAAGCATCTCAAAAACGGAACGGCCGACGTGTAACCGGATGCAAACAATGATGACAAACGATCACGAACGGGACGCCGGCCGACATTCGCTACCGGTAATACGGTCCGATCCCGAAAAACTTGATGGTCTTTTCGCGTGAAAACGGAAGAATTTTCGTCTCAGGAGACTATGACGGATTGATTTCAATAGGAGCGTGCCGCCGCGCTCAACGCAGCCATGCGACGAGTTCGGAACAGGCCCACGCAATGCCGATGCACAGGAACAACACATGCAACGCGATCTTGAACGACACACCCCACGACGAATCGATCTGCATGACTGGCTCCCCCGGTGTCGAGATGCGGCCATGATCGGGCATCGATCGTGCCCCGAAAATGCGGAACCGGCGAATCGGGTCTCAGGCTGCGCCTGAGACCGGCGCTGCGGTTCCTGCTAACTTATCGGCCATTCCAACGCTATCGCTCCCCGCCCATCATGCGCTTCGACCTGACCGACCTGCGGCTCTTCCTGAACATCTGCGAGGCCGGCACGATCACGAGCGGCGCCGAACGCACGCACATCACGCTGCAGGCCGCGAGCGAGCGCATCCGCGGCATGGAGGACGAGCTCGGCGTGCCGCTGCTGCACCGGACCAAGTCGGGCGCGCAGGCGACCGACGCCGGCCGCGCGCTCGAACACCACGCGCGCACCGTATTGCAGCAGATCGACCACATGCGCGGCGAACTGCAGCAATACGGTCAGGGGCTGCGCGGCCATATCCGGCTGCTGTGCAACACGGCGTCGCTGAGCGAATACCTGCCCGACGCGCTGGCCGATTACCTGCCGCATCATCCGAAGCTGTCGATCAGCGTCGAGGAGCGCTCGAGCCAGGAGATCGTGCATGCGATCCGCAACAAGACCGCCGAGGTCGGCATCGTGGCCGATTCGGTCGGGCTCGGCGGACTCGAACAGAAACCGTTCCGCGAGGACTGGCTGATCGTCGTCGTGCCGGCCGCGCATCCGCTCGCGTCGCACGACAAGGTCGCGTTCGACGCGATCGCCGACGCCGACTTCATCGGCCTCACCGACGGCAGCGCGCTGCAGGTGCACCTGGCCGACCAGGCGCGCGCGCTCGGCAAGCGGATCCGCTATCGCGTGCAACTGAAGAGCTTCGACGCGATCTGCCGCGTGATCGCGAGCGGCGTGGGCATCGGCATCGTGTCGCGGCACGCGGCCGAGCGTGCGATGCAGACGCTGGACGTGCGGCTCGTCGAGCTGGCCGATCCGTGGAGCCACCGGAAGCTGACGCTCTGCGCGCGGTCGTTCGACGCGTTGCCGAAGTACACGCGGGAGTTCGTGGCGTTTTTGTCCGGCGAAACAGCACCGCGGTGACGCGCGCCGCATTCGACCCACCCCATCGACAAACGGAGGCACGGCCATGACCGACACCGATCTCGCCACCCGCTACCGCGCGTATATCGACTGCCTGAACCGGCAGGACTGGCCGTCACTCGGCCAGTATGTCGACGACAACGTGATCCACAACGACCGGCCGCTCGGCCTCGCCGGTTACCGCGCGATGCTGGAACAGGACTTTCGCGACATTCCCGATCTCCGTTTCGACATCCGGCTGCTCGCGTGCGAGCCGCCGCGCGTCGCGAGCCGGCTTCGCTTCGCGTGTTCGCCGAAAGGGACGTTCATGGGGCTCGCCGTCGACGGCAGGAAGGTCACGTTCGCCGAGAACGTGTTCTACGAGTTCCACGACGGCAAGATCCGCCAGGTCTGGTCGGTGATCGACAAGGCGGCGATCGAGGCTCAGCTTTAGCAGCGCCGGCGCGGCCGGGCGCCGGTCATGATCGATGCGCCGACGCCCGGCTCGATTCGTTTCGATCCTTATGGATAACGTTTTCTCTAAAATGTGATCAAACGCGCATCGCAGGAGAGCGAGCCCGCCTGGCGCTTCAGTATCGGTATCCTGCGCTTCGCCCAATCGACTTCGGAAAAAATTCCCCGCAATTTCCGCGTAATCCCGATCTCGCCCCACACCTCCCTCTTCCCACTATTCGGGTTTCTACCGGCGCTTCCGACGTCAAAGTTCATTGACATCAAGCCGTTCGATGCCTAAATTTGGAAAACGTTTTCCAATGTATCAGCGCGACGCCGGCCTCGGCCCGCGCAGGGGGAACGCTTGCCCGCTCGAGTTGTGATTCAGGCCATCCGTCTTCAGGGATCAGGGTTCAAGGCGGAGGTCAGGTACGGGCGTCGAGCGCGGCAACGGCCACACCTGCCCGTCCTTCATCACTATTCAAACTGGAGACACAATGCATCCGCGCAGCAGATTCGCGCTCGGCGCCGCGCTCAGCGCCCTTTCCGTCCTGTTCGTCAGCGCGTGCGGCGGCAGCGACGTGACCGACACGCCGCCGCAGTCGTCGTCGCCCCCGCCTTCGACACCCACACTCGCGGCGAACTCGCTGCAGGCGCTCGTCTACGGCGCGCCCGACACCAGCGTGCCGGCCGGCACGAACATTCCCGCCACGATGATGGGCCAGATGCGCGCGCTGTTCGACCTGATCCGGAAATCGCCCGACTTCACGCAGGTCGTGATGGATCTCGGCGACGGCACGCCGGTGCACGTGCTCGATACCAACACCGGCGACAAATTCCTGCCCGGCAAGCTCGCGCTCGGCCTGTCGTACATCCTGATCGACATGAAGTCGAAGGGCGACCCGCAATACGCGAGCTACCTCGCGACGTACCAGACGATCACGACCGCGATGATGGCGCAGTCGGGCAGCAATTACGCGTATGCGAACACGTCGTGGGGCGAGTACTACTACCTCGTCGCGCTGAACAACCTCAAGGCGCACGGGATGCTCAACGAAGTCTTCAGCGACGCGATGCTCGCGACGCTGCAGCAGCGGCTCACCTTCTGCGACATGTTCGGCCCCGACGCGAGCGGCAAGACCAGTACGTGCCCGGCCGCCGGCACGCCGATCGACATCGCGTCGCTCAACACCGCGCAGAACTACTATGCGGTGTCCTACGGAATCGCCGGGCTGCGGCAGAAGCTCGGCTGGAGCAGCCCGTCGTTCGCGTCGGCGACCGATCCGTCCGTCGCGACGATGGGTGCGCGCGACGCGCTGCTGTACACGCTCGCGAACCACATCCGCAAGGATTCGTCGGGCGGGTTCTCGGACGAAGCGTCGAACACGCACACGACCTATTACGACCAGGCGCGCTTCGACCGCTACAGCACGCTGCTGATCGGCGAAGTGGTCGAGCGCACGTTCGAGATGGGTAACGAAGCGAATCTCACGCCCGAGCTGAAGGGTTATCTGCGCAAGTCGGTCGACCTGATCCTGCCGCAGCTGAACACCGACGGCCAGGGCTTCAACTACGGCCGCTCGATCGGCCCGTACGGCGATTCCGCGTTCATGGAAGTGCTGACGGCCGCGGCCAACGCCGGTGTGCTGTCCGACCAGGAGAAGCAGGTCGCGTATGCATTCATCTACCGGGCCGCGCATCGCTTCGACACCTACTGGTACGACCCGTCGCTGCCGACGCCGTCGGTGAACATGTGGGTCAAGGGCCGCGGCACCGACACGTATCGCGGCAAGCCGCGCGTGATGGGCGAGAACTTCAGTCTGCTGCACCAGTACCTGTACGTGAACGCGTGGTGGAACAAGCTCGGCTTCGGCGGCAAGGCGCCGATGGCGGATGCGGACTACAACGCATGGCTCGACGCGCTGCCGCGCTACACGCTCACCTGGTACAACCAGCCCGGCGACACCGCGCATCCGTACAGCGCGGCGCTGCTCACCGTACGCGACGGCCGGCGCGTGATCAACCTGAACCTCAGCCAGGCGCCCGACTACAACTCGTTCACGCCGTACTACCCGGTACCGTTCTCCGACAAGCTGATCTATGGCACGACCGATCTAGGCTATGCGCTGCTGGTGCCGCAGGTGTCGTACAACGGGAAGACCTACATTCCCGTCACGTACTACAGGAACCTGAACGTGCAGCAGGCCAACGGCCAGGTGATCGTGTCGTTCGATACCGCGAAATTCCGTCTCGCGTCGAAGAACGCGGCGTACACGACCGATCTCGACCTGCAGGTGCATACGGTGCTGACGTTCGCGCACGGCACGGTCGCGCGCAGCGATACGCTGAGTTCGGGCACGCTCGCCGGCAACCTGTCGGTCGAGACGGACTTCACGTCGTTCGCGGATTTCGCGTCCACGCACGCCAACGGCGACGGCATATCGGTGGCATACGCGAACAGCGCTGCGACCGGCTATGCGGCATCCGGGTTCGACAACTGCGTGCTGTCCGCCTTCGACACGGCAAACGGCGCGACGAATCCGCTGTCGACGACGCCTATCGGCCAGTTGCATTCGAACTTCGCGTGCACGACGAAGCCGTTTGCGCTCGGCGCGGGCACGACCCGCACGCTCGGTTGGACGCTGAAATACGCCGATCCGGCCTGAGCGGTGCGACCGCCGTCCTGTTATCGCTCCCGAAGCCGACAGCAGAAACCGGCTTCGGGATGTTTCGGGACGGCGGGCATCACGCTCCGCGGCGATACCCGCTTACAGCCAACCCGAGGCGGCCATGTACGCACCGAGCGCAATCAGCCCGACGAAGAAGCAGCGCCTGAACGCCTGCTCGCTCATCACGCGCCGCGCGTATTGCCCGCCGGCCATTCCGGCCAGAGCCGGCACGAGTGCGAGCGCCGACACGCCGAGATCGACCGTCTGCAGCGCGCCCGTCACGCGCAACTGCAAGCCGAGCGCGATCGTCGATGCGGTAAACGACAGCCCGAGCGCCTGGATCAGGTCGTCCTTCGACAGCCGCAGCGCCTGCAGGTACGGCACGGCCGGCACGACGAACACGCCGGTCGCGGCCGTCACGACACCCGTCAGGTAGCCGACCACGGCCGACAGCCAGGTTTCGTGACGCCCCGGCGCGGGCAGCCGCGCGGCGGCCAGCCCCCACAGCCCGTAGGCGATCAGCACCACGCCCAGCGCCGCATGCGTCCATGTGCTGCCGGCCGCGAGCGCGGGCAGTCCGCCCGTCAGCGTGCCGATCGCGAGACCGGCGAGCAGCGGCCACAAGCGACGCAGCAACGGCCCGAACGACGGGCCGAGCCACAACTGCCACACATTGGTGATGAACGACGGCACGAGCAGCAGGCTCGCCGCGGCCGACGGCGGCATCGCGAGCGTCAGCAACCCCATCGCGATCGTCGGCAGCCCGAGCCCGATCATTCCCTTCACCGCGCCGGCCAGCAGGAAAACCAGCACGATGATCGTCAGCGTATGAATTTGCATGGAGGGCGTTCCGTCCGGTCGGGTTGAATACGGCGCCGATGGTGAACCGCCGTCAGTCCGCCCGCCATCTGGTTTTGCCTGAGGCTGGCTAGGGCCCGTCGGGCGGGCTTGTCGGGCAACCGTTCAGGCTCCATGGATCCCCCCCGCGCCTGCTCGCTGTCGAAGTGAGCCATCGGTGAAGCCGGATAGCGGTCACCGGCAGCCGCCCCGGCGGGAACCGCCGTTTCGATGCGAGAGGGATCATTGACCGTTAGTTGCAATCCAGGCGCGTGCAATGCGTCCTTCAATTGCGTGCGCTTGTGCGCGCCGGCCAGCGGCACGATGTCGATGCCGTGCGACAGCACCCACGCGATCGTGACCCGGGCCGGATTGCTGCCCTTCTCGTCGGCGATCGTGCGCAGCACGTCGACCTTCACGGGTGGATCGTCGGCGCATCGCGGCGCGCGATAAACGCGAAACGCTCCACCCAACCATTCCGCGCTGATTAACAATGGAGCCTGTTCCAACCCGCCAACGCTCCTGCCCCGCATGGACCACCTGCAAGCAATGCGCATCTTCGCGCGCGTCGCCCATCTCGGCAGCTTCACGAAAGCGGCCGAGCAGTTGCAACTGCCGCGCCCGACGGTGAGCAACGCCGTCCAGTATCTGGAAAAGCACCTGAATATCCGCCTGCTGCAGCGCACGACGCGGCGCGTCGCGCTGACCGCCGAGGGCGCGACCTATTACGAGCGCTGCGTGCAGTTGCTGGCCGATCTCGACGATGCGGAATCGCTGTTCGAGGACGCCCGCGCGTCGCCGCGCGGCGTGATCCGCGTCGACCTGCCCGAGCGCTTCGCGCTGAACCAGGTGATTCCGGCGCTGCCGGATTTTCATGCGCGCTATCCCGACCTGCGCGTCATGATCAGCACGACCGACCGCTTCGTCGATCTCGTCTCCGACGGCATCGACTGCGCGGTGCGGGTCGGCGTGCTGTCCGACACGTCGCTCGTCGCGCGGCGGATCGGCGAGATGGCGCAGGTCAACTGCGCGTCGCCCGCGTATCTCGCGCGCCACGGCACGCCGCGATCACCGGACGAACTGCCCGACCACGTCGCGGTCGGTTATTTCTCGAGCCGTACGGGCCGCGAGCTGGACTGGGAATATGCGGACATGGATACGGGCGAGCTGCACACGGTGAAGATGCGCAGCATCGTGTCGGTGAACAGCTCGCAAGCGTATCTCGCGTGCTGTCTCGCCGGCCTCGGGCTGATCCAGGCGCCGCGCGACGGGCTCGCGCCGCTGTTCGCCGACGGCTCGCTGGTCGAAGTGCTGCCGGAATGGCATGCCGAGCCGCTGCCCGTGTCGGTGGTGTTCCCGCACGGGCGCCATCTCGCGCCGCGCGTGCGGATCTTCGTCGACTGGCTCGCGGAAACGCTCGGCGGCACGCGCCAGGCGGGCTGACAAGGGCCGGCACGGGGCACCCCGGCCCCGGGCCGCCGCCCGTTCAGAACTTGTGGCGGATCGCGGCGCGCACCGCGAACTGGTTCGACGACGACGACGGGCCGTCCGTCCCGACGACGTAGCCGCCGTCGGCCGCCGTGCCGGTCTTGTCGCCGCCGACCTTCTGCCACGCGCCCTGCAGATAGACGTCGGTGCGCTTCGACAGGCTGTAGTCGGCCATCAGGCCGACCGTGTGGTACTTCGGCTTGAACGAGCCGGCCGCGGCATCGAACTTGCCGTCCGTGTATACGTACTGCGCGCCGAGATAGAAATCGGGCGTGAGCTGGTACTTGCCGTTGATCTCGAAGTTCTGGAACTTCGTCGCGGTCAGCCCGAGGCCGGCGAACGTCGAGGCCGGCAGGTAGACGGTCGACACCGGGTTCTTCACGTCCGTCTTCGTGTAGACGAAGCCGACCGTTGCCGGGCCGAACGTGTAGTTGACGCCGCCGCCGAAGATGCGCAGGCGATCGGCGACGAAGTTCGCGTCGTCGGCCGCGATCGCGCCCGCGCTGCCGATGCCCGGGTTGTTCGCCTGCAGGTACGCGGCCGCGACCTGCAGGCCGGCCAGCGAATACTGCGCACCGATGCTGTACTGGCGGTTGTTCGAGAAACCGGTGCTGTTGCTGAAGCTGTACGTGCCGCCCAACGTCAGGCCGTTCCAGTCGGGGCTCGCGTACTTGACCGTGTTGTTGACGCGGAACGAGTTGTCCGTGTTGTCGTTGTCGAACGGGTGCGAGAACAGCGTGCCGCCCCAGTTGCCGTTCGCGGTCAGCGGCGCGAGATAGTCGACGACGGAATCGTACTGGCGGCCGAAGGTCAGCGTGCCGAAGCGCGACTCGCTCAGCCCGACGAACGCCTGGCGACCGAACATGCGGCCGCCCTGGTTGAGCCGGCCGTTGTTCACGTCGAAACCGTTTTCCAGCGTGAAGATCGCCTTGAGCCCGCCGCCGAGATCCTCGCTGCCCTTCAGGCCCCAGCGGCTGCCTTGCGCGAAACCGCTCGCGAGCTGGTAATTCGTCTTTCCGACCCCATTGACGTTCACGTTGTTCGTGTAATTGAAGCCTTCGTCGATCAGGCCGTACAGCGTCACGCTGTTCTGGGCAAAGGCCGGCGCGGCGAAGGCAGCGAGCGCGGCTGCAAAAATGACGTGCTTCTTCATGACGGATCTCCGGAGCCGAGGGCCGGGCGGGCCGAGCGCCCGGCGAATTGTTTCGTCTGTTTTGTGTATGGCCCGCAGGGCGGACGACGCGGTGTGCGGCCGCGTGAGGACAAAATGGTGTCACGTCGCAAATCGTCCGTCCATCGGGGTAAGGAAACCGCGCGCAAAGCGTTGCGCTCTCCCAACTGCCCCGTTGCGCAGACAGCCTGACCGGGCTTGTCGGCAGCGGCAGTCCGGCCCGCCATCCGCGTAAACCCGACAAGCGTCGCATCGGTGGCACAATGCGCATCCGTTCGCCATTTCTTCACGAAGTCATGCTTCACCCCGATTCATGCGCGGCATGTGCCGGCCGCGCACGCGACCCGCGCCGGGCGGCGGTCCGATGACCGCGCCTGCCCGGGCCGGCCGCTACGCCGAGCTCGATTTCTTCCGCGGCCTCGTGCTGCTCGTCATCGTCGTCGACCATATCGGCGGCAGCATCCTGTCGCGCGTGACGCTGCACGCGTACGCGCTGTGCGACGCGGCCGAGGTATTCGTGTTCCTCGGCGGCTTCGCGACCGCGATCGCGTACAACTCGCTCGCCGAGCGGCACGACGAGGCCGCCGCGCGCCAGCGCTTCATCCTGCGCGCGTTCGAGATCTACCGCGCGTTCCTCGTGACGGCCGGCCTGATGCTGCTGATCACGGCCGCGCTGAACGCGTTCGCGATCGACGGCCCGAACATGCCGACCAACGATCTCGACGGCCTGCTCCACAAGCCGCTCGCCGCGCTGCGCGACATCCTGCTGTTCCGCCGCCAGCCGTACCTCGCGTCGGTGCTGCCGATGTACGCGTTCTTCGCGCTGCTCGTCCCGCTCGCACTGCCGCTCGCGCGCACGCAGCCGTGGCTGATGCTCGCGTTCAGCGGATCGCTGTGGTACGCGGCACCGCACGTCGCGCGCTTTTTGCCAACCGTCGAAGGCGCGCCGTGGGACTTCAACCCGTTCGCGTGGCAGTTCCTGTTCGTGCTCGGCGTGATCGCGCGCTGCCAGCCCGTCTACCAGACGCTCGCGCCCAGGCCGCAGGGCTGGCTGCTCACGGCCGTATCGCTCGCGATCGTCGCCGCCGGCGCGTACTACCGGCTGCGCATCGAACCGTTCCCGACCGATCCGTCGATCAAGCAGAATCTCGGCGCACTGCGGCTCGTGAATTTCCTCGCGATCGCGTGGCTCGCGGCCAAGCTCGTGCACCTCGGCTGGATGAAGAAGGTCGCGCACGCGATGCCGTGGATCGGCACGATCGGCCGGCAGGGGCTGCTGTGCTTCGTCGCGGGCACCGGCATCTCGCTCGCGGTCGATTCGCTGCTTTACCAGGCGACCGAAGGCTATCTCGACGTGCCGCTCGGCCTGACCGCCGATGCCGTCGCGATGGGCCTGCTGTATCTCGTCGCCAAACTCTACGGGCCGCTCGTCGCGCGGCTGCCGTTCCGTTCGCGGCAATGACGCGCCGCGCCGTCATGCGCCGCTGCTACGATAGCCGGCGCCTCTCCTGAAACGATTCGCCATGCGCCGACTCGCCCTACCGTTCGCCGTCGCCCTGATCGCCGGCTCCATCGCCACCGCCCGCGCCACACCGGCCGCGCCGACGGTATCGCCCGCGCCGCCGTCGGCCACCCAAGCCACCCAGGCCGCGCCGGTCACGCCGGCCGCCCAGGAGCCGCCGGTCAATCCGGGCAGCAGCGTCGCGCTGCGCACGTTCCGGTCGGCATCGCTGAAGCGCGACTGGTCGTACACGGTCTACCTGCCGCCCGGCTATAACCCGGAAGGCGCGCGCTATCCGGTGATGTACCTGCTGCACGGCAATGCCGGCAACGCGAACGACTGGATCACGCAGGGCCGGCTGCAGGCCACCGCCGACACGCTGATCGAGCGCCGCGAGATTCCCCCCGTCGTGATCGTGATGCCGCAGGGCGGCACCCACTGGTACGTCGACCGCAAGGAGAAGATGCAGAGCGCGTTCCTCAACGACCTGCTGCCCGAAGTCGAAGCGCACTTCGCGGTGTCGAACCAGCGCGCGGGCCGCGCGATCGGCGGCGTGTCGATGGGCGGTTTCGGTGCGCTGCGCTTCTCGCTGCTCGAACCCGGCCTGTTCTGCGGCGCGATGCTGCTGAGCCCCGCGATCTATGCGAACGAGCCGCCGCTCAATTCCGCCGCGCGCTATGTCGGCGTGTTCGGCGACCGGCAGTTCGACTCGCGCGTGTGGCACGAACTCAACTACCCGGCGCTGATGCGCGGCTATTTCGCGCGTAGCTGGCGCGTGCCGATGTTCATCGCCGCCGGCGACGACGACCTGACGATCCAGGCCGAATCGAGCGTGCTGTACACGCAGCTGCGCCGTGCGCAGAACCCGGCCGAGTTGCGCATCGTCGACGGCGGGCATACGTGGGACGTGTGGCGCGGGCTGCTCGGGCAGGGGTTGAAGTACGCGCTCGAGTGCGTGAAGTGACGGCGGGCGGGCGTTGCCCCGCCCGTTTTCGTCAAGCCGGCCGATGCCCGGCCCGTCGTCCGTCGACAGGAGCGATGCGCTGCGCGCGCGACCCACGCGCACACTTCGGGCTCAAAGCCACGTGCCGCCCTGCCGCTCGCTCGGCGCCTCGGCGAGCGCATCGAAATCGTGAATCCAGTCCAGGTGATGCAGCACGCTGTCGCGTTCGGCCAGACGCGCGTTGCGCGCCTGCGCGGCCGGCCCGTCGGGCAGGTGCAGCACGTCGGCCGCGGAAATCGACGCGTACTGCACCTTGCGCGTACGGCCGCGACGCAGGCGCTCGTACGCTTCCTGCGCTTCGCGCCAGTTGCCCGGGCCTGCCTTCGCCAGTTGCGCCGCCAATACCACAGCATCCTCGATCGATTGATTCGCGCCCTGCCCGTGATGCGGCACCAGCGCGTGCGCGGCGTCGCCGATCAGCGTCACGCGCCCGCGGCTCCAGCGGCCGAGCGGCGGCCGATGGAACAGCCCCCAGCGCTGGCTGATCGGCACGGCGGTGATCATCTGCACCACCGCCGGATGCCAGCCCCTGAACACGCGCAGTTGCTCGCCCTCTTCCGCCGGCATGACCCAGTCGCGCGACGGCCACGGTGACGGATGACGCTCGACCAGCAGGAAATTCTGGTCGCCGTTGTCGCCGATCGGGTAGTGCAGCAGATGCCCATGCGGCCCGACCCAGAACTGGATCGCGTCGGGATCGGGCAGCAGGTCCATGCGCGCGGCCGGTACCACACCGCGAAAGCCCGAGCAGCCCGAATACAGTACATCGTCATAACCGAGCATCCAGCGCCGCGTGATCGAGCGCGCGCCGTCCGCGCCGATCACGAGATCGGCTTCGACGCGCTCGCCGTTGTCGAACGCGAGCGTGACGCGATCGGCATCCTGCGCGAGATCGACCAGCCGATGGCCGAGATGGATGCAGTCGAGACCGACCGCCTTCGACAGCACGGCCTGCAGATCGGCGCGATGCACGCCCCAGTACGCGCCGCCGAATTGCCGGCGATAGTCGGGTTCGCCGCGATGATGGCCGATCACCGCGCCGCTGCGCCCGTCGCGATAGACCAGGCCCGGGATGTCCGCGCACACCGCGTCGAAGGCCGCGCGCAAGCCCATGCGTTCGTAGAAGCGCGTCGCGTTGGCCGACAGCGCGACGGCCGCGCCGACTTCGCGCAACGCGTCGGTCTGCTCGTAGAGCTGCGCGTCGATGCCGTGCTCGCGCAGCGCGAGTGCGAGCGTCAGGCCGCCGATGCCGGCGCCGACGATCGCAATCTTCGGGTTCGTCTGCATGATGAAGGTGTCTCCGATATTCAGATGTGGGGTCTGCGGGCTGCGCAGCGGTCATGTCGAATGCATGCGCCGTATCGGTAGTTTCAGGAGTGGACATTCATCCCGCAATAAAATGAAATGAATCTGCTTCATCACCGAATGCAATGAGCCGGGCAAGGCGAAACCCATGGAACTGAGCGAGATCGACCTCAACCTGCTGCTGCTTTTCCAGCGGCTGATGCAGGAGCGGCGCGTGTCGAGCGTCGCCGAGCAGATGAACATGAGCCAGCCGGGCGTCAGCAACGCGCTCGCGAAGCTGCGCCGCCGGCTCGGCGATCCGCTGTTCGTGCGCGGGCCGGGCGGCGTGGTGCCGACGCCGTTCGCGCTGCGTCTGGCGGAGCCCGTGTCGCACGCACTCGCGACGCTGCATGCCGCGCTCAATCCCGAGACCGGTTTCGATCCGCTGCGCGCCGCGCGCACGCTGACGATCGGCATGACCGATATCGGCGAAGTCGTGTTTCTCCCCGCGCTGCTCGAACACCTGTCGCAAGCGGCGCCGGGCATCGCGCTCAATACCGTGCGCAACACGAGCGTCAACCTGAGCGACGAGATGGCCGACGGCCGCGTCGATCTCGCGATCGGCCTGCTGCCGCAACTCAAGGGCGGGTTCTATCAGCGCCGGCTGTTCGATCAGCGTTATGTGTGCCTGTTCCGGCACGGGCATCCGCTCGAGGATGCGGCGCTGACGGTCGAGGCATGGCGCGACGCCGAGCATCTGGTCGTGGTGTCGGCCGACACCGGCCACGGGCAGGTGGACGAATGGCTGAAGCGGCGCCGCGTGAAGCGCCGGGTGCGGCTGACGGTGCCGCATTTCATGAGCGTGGGCTATATCCTGCAGCGCACCGACCTGATCGCGACCGTGCCGGAGCATCTCGCGCTGCAGCTCGCCGCGCCGTTTTCGCTGGGTTGGCGCGCGTTGCCCGTCACGCTGCCCGGTGCGCCGATTCATATGCTGTGGCATACGCGGGTCAATCAGGACGAAGGGAACCGATGGCTGCGCGGCGTGGTGGTCGATCTGTTCGCGGAGACGGGTGTGCGGGCGCGGAAGGCTGGGCCCGGGCGGAAGAAATAGTCGCGGTTATCGCGCAATCACGGGTACCCAAATCCATGAATCCCAGACGCGTGCATTCGCTCTATCTCAAGCATCGCCCCGAAGTCGATCTCGTCAAATGCGAGTGGATACATCTGCTATCGACCGGCAGCATCGATCGCGACCTGCTTCGGAAAATGCTCTCGACGATTGGCGCCGCGGACGTCCTGATCCACGTCCGCCGCAAGATCGGCGATTTTCTGCCGATCGAACCGGCGATCACCTTTATCGGCGAGAACATCGGCAAAGGCCAGATGCTCGTTTCCGATCGCGCCTTCACGAACTTTGTCGTCGTCGGGCATAACGGGGTGGCGGCGACCTGGCCACAGTGCCTGACGCGAAGTCGGATCGATCGGCTGCCGGGCGACCCGAAGGACGCAGCGGTTTAATCGATCAAGTGCCGGCCAGCATCGCAGTATCGAGCGCGCTCGACGATGTCGTTCGACACCGTGCACCGGGCATTTCGACTACATTGCCGAAATGGCGATGACATCGGTCACCCGCCGCCTCGTTCCTTACTCAACCCGCAGGAAATCAAGCCATGTCTGTCTCGAAGAAATTCGCCGCCGTCACGGGCGCCGGCTCCGGCATCGGTCGGGCAGCAGCAATCGCACTCGCCCAGGCCGGCTTCACCGTCGCGCTGCTCGGACGCACGGAGGCGTCGTTACGCGAAACGCAGGACACCATCCGCGCCGCCGGCGGCGACGCGCAGGTGTTTCCCGCCGACGTCACCGACGAGGCGTCGGTCGACCGCGCGTTTTCGCAAATCGCGCAGCAGTTCGGCCGGCTGGACGTGCTGTTCAACAATGCCGGACGCAACGCCCCGCCCGTTGCCCTCGACGAATACGAATTCGACGTGTGGAACAGCGTCGTCGCGACGAACCTGACCGGCGTCTTTCTGTGCGCGCGGGCCGCGTGGCGCCTGATGAAAGCGCAAACGCCGCAGGGCGGCAGGATCATCAACAACGGCTCGATCTCGGCGCACGCGCCGCGCCCCGATACGATCGCGTACACGGCCACCAAGCATGCGGTGACCGGGATCACGAAATCGCTGGCGCTGGACGGCCGCCGGTACAACATCGCATGCGGCCAGATCGACATCGGCAACGCGGCGACCTCGCTCACGGACCGGATGACGCAAGGCGTCCCGCAAGCGGACGGCAGCCTCGCGCCCGAGGCGCGGATGGACGTCGCGCATGTCGCGAACGCAGTCGTCCAGATGGCGAACCTGCCGCTCGACACGAACATCCTGAACATGACGATCATGGCGACCGCGATGCCTTTCGTTGGGCGCGGATAGCGCGCTGCGGGCGAAAGCGCGTTGCGCTCGCCGCAACGGCCAATTCTTCAGAGCCCGATCACTGAGTCGCCCTGCAGTATCGCTCCAGGCGCTTCGCGACTTCGTCGATCACCTTGACGGGGGCGACTTCCAGCTGCAAATCATGCGTTGTCAGCACCCTGGCGAAAAGATGGAATGCGTCGCCATCGAAATGGAAATGCCCTTGGCGGCCGGAGGAAAACGCGTGGTTTGCGATCTTTTCCAGGTCCTTGTACGAAGCGTCCTCGACATCCCCGTACCCGTATTCGCACAGGATGCCCGTGGCGATCACGGTCCTCATCAGGACCTGAAGCGCGACAAGCGACCCCACACCGGCATGCAGCGCTTCGAGCTGAAGGTGATACTCCAGTGACAAGGCATCGCGTATCGGCCTCGGCAAGGGCAGCAGTTCCGTTTTCGCCTCACGTTGCATGCGGCTGGACTGACTGAGACGATGAGCCCATTTGTTCACGTTCTATTCCACCGGCAATGCGCCGCCTCGACGGCCATGACTACGCGGTGCCTCCAACGGTCATTTCATCCACCCTCACGGTCGGTTGGCCCACGCCCACCGGGATCGACTGCCCCGCCTTGCTGCACGTCGCCCTGCCGGGATCGCAGGCGAGATCGTTGCCGACCAGGCTGATGTTCCGTATGGTGTCCGGGCCGTGGCCCGTGATCGTCGCGCCCTTGACCGGCTCGGTAATCCTGCCGTTTTCGATCAGGTAGGCCTCGGATGCCTCGAAAACGAACTGACCGCTCGTGATGTCGACCTGGCCGCCCTCGAGGCCCGACACGTAGATACCGTTGCGCACCGACTCGATGATTTCCTGCGGCTCGTGGTCCCCGTTCAGCATGAACGTGTTCGTCATGCGCGGCATGGGCGGCGAGGCGTAACCCTCGCGGCGGCCGTTTCCGGTCGGCTCCATTCCCATCAACCTCGCGCTCAGCGCATCCTGCATGTACGCGCGCAGCACGCCGTTCTCGATCAAGGTCGTGCGCCGCGTCGCACACCCTTCGTCGTCGATATTCAAGGAACCGCGGCCCCCCTGGAGCGTTCCGTCGTCGACGATGGTCACATTCCCGGATGCCACCTTTTCGCCGAGGCGTCCCGCGAAGGCGGACGTCCCGCGGCGCACGCCATCGGCTTCCAGTCCATGGCCGACCGCTTCGTGCAACAAGACGCCATTCCAGCCCGGGCCGACCACCACCGTCATTTTTCCGGCCGGCGCCGGCCGCGCCTGCAGCTTCGTGAGGGCAGCCGTCACACGTTCCCGCACGAATGTGCGAAGTTCGTCGTCATCCCACGTCTGGATGCCATAGCGCCCGCCGATCCCCCCGCTAGCGCCCTCAACGCGCGCGCCGGACCTGACGCGCACGTTGATCCACAAGGACAGTTGCGGACGCACATCGCCGCAACTCAGGCCGTCGCATCGCGCGATCCAGATCGTTTCGTGCACGGCGCTCAGCACGGCATGCACTTCGATCACGCGCGGGTCGGCGGCCCGGGCGATCTCGTCGAGCGTCTTCAGAAGCGCGATCTTGTCCGCTCCATCCATCGTCCGCAGTGGATGAGCCGGGTCGTAGAACGATCGTGCCGATGCGGCCGGCCTGCGCTGCATCGCTGCCGAGCCGTCACGCGAAATGCCGCTTCCGGTTTCGCACAGCCGCGACGCAACATGCCGGAGCGCCATCGCGTCGATGCGTTGCGAACTCGCCAGCGTCGCCTGTTCTCCCTTCAACACGCGCAGTCCGAAGCCGCTATCGCAACGATACGAACTCGCGCGCACGGCCCCCCCTTCCAGCGACCATGATTCCGCGGTCGTTTCCTTGAGAAAGATATCCGCAAAATCCCATCGCTGGCCGAGCGCGACGCCCATCGCGGAAAAAAGCGCCGTCTCGTCGACGCCATGCCGGTCCAGCAGCGCGTGCCGCGCCAGCGTGCGGATCTCCTCGCGGGCAGGCCGTAATACCTGCCGCTGCTTCATGTCACTCATGTTTCAAGCTCCCCCGATCTTCATTGCATCGATCAGCCACGATCCGGAGGTCGCCCATC
Organism: Burkholderia sp. IT-111MI5; assembly: GCF_949752865.1. Lineage (NCBI taxonomy): Bacteria > Pseudomonadati > Pseudomonadota > Betaproteobacteria > Burkholderiales > Burkholderiaceae > Burkholderia > Burkholderia sp. IT-111MI5. The sequence continues at coordinate 19,923 of NZ_CATKIF010000033.1, forward strand.
CCCTCGTCAACGCGTCGCTGCCGATCGCCTGTAGTCCGCCGAACATCCGGCGGAGATTCGACGCTATCGTGATACCGCTCACCGGGAACCGGATCTCGCCGTCTTCTACCCAGAACCCCTTGGCGCCGCGGGAGAAATCCCCCGTCAAGCGGTTCACGCCGCCGCCAACCATCTCCGTGACCAGAAGTCCGCGATGCAGCTTCCTCAGCATCGCGGCGAAGTCGTCGCCGGGCCGGGTCCGTGTACTGCGCATTTCGAGGTTGTGAGGCCCATAGCCGTTGCCGGTGGGCGTCAGGTTCAAGCGGCGCGCCGCATAAAGCCCGAGAAACAGCCCGCGCAGGCGGCCGTCCTCCACCACCTTGCGGCGCCCGCCCGGAATGCCGTCGCTGTCGAAGCAGCGGCTGGCCATCCCGCGCTTGACGAACGGATCCTCGTCAAGCTGGACATGCGGCGGAAACAAGGACGAATCGATGTCATCCTTCAAGAACGATCCGCTCCGGTAGAGCGCATCCCCCGATGCCGAGGACACCAGTTCGGCCAGCAGCCCCAGCGACGCCGACGGCTCGAACAGAACCGGGCATTGCTGCGTGGGGACTTGCGTCGCGCCGAGCGCGTCGATGGCTCGCCTGGCGGCCAGCGCCCCGACCTCCTCCGGTTTCGCGAGATCGTCGAATGCGCGACTTGCATGGCCCCAGAAACCGATCTGCTTTTCGCCGGCGCCGAACGCGACGGGCGCACATGCGATCGAATGGACGGACCACGGCGCTGTCGCATGGAACCCCGCCGACGTGGCCAGCAACGACGTGCCCGACATCGTTCTCACCGTTACGCCCTTCGACGCCTTGATCGACGGGTCATGTGCGAGCGCCGCATCCTCGGCGCGTTGCGCATGGGCACCGATGTCGTCGAGCGACCAATTCAGCGGGTGATGGAGATCGAGATCGGGAAAGTCCCTGGCCAACTGGCTCGAATCGGCGAATCCGGCCGCGGGATCGGGCTCGGTTGCGGCGGTGCTCTCGATCGCCGCGCGAACGATCTTTCTCAGCCCGTCGTCCGACAGGTCCGACGATTTCGCGAAAGCACGTTTTCCGTCGCGAAACACCGTCACCGTCATCTCCAGGGTGCCGCAAAAACTGCGTTCCGTCTGCACCCGGTTCGTCACGGTCACGGCGCTCGATTCGGCGGCCTCGATCTCCACGCGCGTCCCCTCCGCGCCCGCCTGCCGCGCGAACGCGATCACGCGCTCCGCCGAACTCGCCAGCTCAGCAGCGACGGTTTGCAACTGCGTACTGCTCGATTGCATCAGCCTGCTCCTCCGCCATGCGGCATCGTGTCGTTGAATGCCTCAGGCGGTCTGCCCGGTGAGCTGAATCAGCATGTCGCCGATCGCGCTGCCCCGCTCGGCCGCGGCGAGATGGCCGTCCTCGTAATAAGACAGGAAACGCCCCACGAGTTGAGGATCGACCTCCGCCACACGCTCCATCAGCGCGCTGCCCCTCGGCGGCTCGACGCCGGCGTCGATTGCCTGCTTGAAGACCCCTTCCGCCAATTGATTCAAGCGCGCATCGTCCTGCGCGCCCCAGTTGCATTTGACCTGCAGCCATTTCCGCATGGAGCCGCAAAGTGAAAAGACGAACTCCTTCAACATGTCCGGATTCCGGGCCAACGAGGACGAAGCGACCTCCAGCACCTCGGCGGCCACGGCAGCACTCCCGTCGCCGAGTTCGGCCGCCGCCTCCCTGGATGCCTGCCTGACGTCCGCCCAGTTCGCGTCCGCCACCGGGGAGCCGTCCATTTCCGCCGCGTGCAGCGAAACCAGCTCGTCACGAATCGCCAGCAACCTCGATTCCCCCTCCAGCGTGTCCGAGACAATCCGGCTCGACAGGATCGACATCAGCAGCCGGCCGGGCAGCGTCGAGAGGTTCGCGCCGACCGGTACGCTTTCCAGCCAGTCCGCCACGAACAGCGCCGCCTTGAAATGGGTGCCTCGATAGCTCGACAGGACCGTCACCGCGTCGACCACATCGGTCGGCATGCCCAACACGGACGCGCACTCGTCCGGATCACGCGAGTCGGCAACGAATTCCAGTGCGCCGCTGATCTTTTCCGGCCACATGGGGGTGCCCAGCGCGGCTTGCTTGTGCTCCAGATAATCGAGCAACCGTGCGATGCGAGCCGCTTTCACCTGCGGATCGCCGCCGAACGCGCGAAGCGTCACTTCGGGCTTGGCCAGCTGCGTGACGGTTCCCAGGTGCGCATCGAGATAACTCGCCAGTTGCGTGGCCGACCGCGGTCCCACGATGCGGCCCGCCTCATGGCCGCCGTTCATGAGCACCAGGGCGGGAATACCGCGCACACCGAAACGCTCGCGCAAGGACGGATGCTCGTCGACGTTGACCTTGACGATGTCGACCTTGCCGTCGAAGTTCCGCGCCACCTTCTCGAGCGTCGGCGCCAGCGCCTTGCACGGCCCGCACCATTCGGCCCAGAAGTCGACCAGCACCGGACGGCTGTTCATCATCACGTCGGCCTCGAAGCTCGCGGCGGTCACACTTTTCAAATCGCTCATTTCACGTTCCTGTCCATAAGTTCGGTTTCGTCGGACCTTGCCCCCGGTGAGGAGCAAGCGTCCTGACGGGATCACGGTGTCATGCCGGGCAAGCAGACGAAGCCGGGCCGGTCAGGCCGGCCGCGACCGCGGATGCCCGTTCCGGTGAAAAGTCGAGGGTCTGCTGATGAAAGGCCAGCAACTCCTTTCGATGCGCGACGCTGAGGATCGTGGCCTGAGGTAGCCGGTCGATCAGCAGTTGGTAGAGCGTTCGCTCGCTCTCGGTGTCGAGCGCCGACGTGCATTCATCGAGAAATATCGTGGTCGGGCTGGCCAGCAACACGCGTGCGAACGCCACCCGCTGCTGCTCTCCGCCGGAAAGCCTGTCGCTCCAGCGATCGGCGTCCAGCATCGATGCAACGTGCGCATCGAGGCCGCATGCGCGCAGGACGTCCGCGCATTGACCGTCGGTGTACGTCGATTCCTCGTGCGGATACGCGATCGCCGCCTTCAACGTGCCGACGGGGATGTAGCTGCGCTGCGGAACGAACATCGTTCCTTCGGCACTGCAGGTGACGATGCCCTCGCCGTAGGGCCAGAGGCCCGCGAGCGCTCTGAGCAGCGTGCTTTTCCCGCTTCCGGAGCGCCCACGGATCAGACAGCGCGAACCGGGTGCGAGCGAGAAGTCGGGCACACGGGCAATCTCCGCGCCGGCTGCGTCGCGCAGAACCAACCCGTTGGCGCCTACGGCTCCGCTCTCGCCGGCGGTCAACACGACGTTTCCCCGCGAATCCAGCGCGTTCACGTAGAGAAATTCCCGAAGCCGGTTCGCTTCAGCGCGCCACGCGGTGAATCCCAGATAAGCCTGGGGAAAGAAGGCCAGGGAACTCGACACGGAATTAAATGCGCTGTTCGACCGCATCAACCCGCCCAGCGTCAGCCCTCCGGTCATCAACTGCGGCAGAACCAGCAAGGTAGGCACCACCAGGCTGAACTGCCCGACGATATTGGTAAACAGCGAGACCCGCGTGTTGACCCACAACAGCGTATAGAGATTCGAAACGACGAGGCGGAAGGCGCCGTTCAATCGCGTGCTTTCCGCGTCCTTGCCATCGAAGAAGGCGATCTGCTCGGCGAACTCGCGCACCCGCACCATCAGCACGCGGAAGTCTCCCTCCACGCGGTTCTGCTTGGCGTTGAGTGTGATCAGGCGCCGCCCCAGAAGATGGGTGGCGCCGAAAATCACGCCTTGATAGAGAAAAACGGCATAGACCAGGTATCCATGGATGCTGTATTCGTGTCCGCCGATATCGAGGTTCAGCGAACGCCCGATCGACCACAAGACCACGCTGAAGCTCACGATGCTCACCGGTACCTGGAGCACACCCATCGACAGCAACAAGGTGTCCCTGACGAACTGCTTCGCATCCTCCGCGATACGCTGATCGATGTTCTCGAGCGCGCGGTCGCGTTCGATGCGGTAGTAGGTATGGCTGGCCAGCCACTGATCGGCCAGCCAGGTCGTCAGCCATCGCCGCCAGCGAATCTCGACGATCGATTGCAGCACCACCGTGGACACCGTCAGCGCAGCTGCGGCCATCGACACCAGCAGGAACTGCAACAGCAAGTGCGGCAGCGCCGGAAACCTGCCGGATCCCACGGCGTCATAGAACGTGCCGGTCCATCGATTGAGCCAGACCGCGATATACGTATGACTCCAGCCCGCACCGAGTACATAGGCGAGCATCAATGCCGACAGCATGCCCTCTCGGGTGGTCCAGTACGGCTTGATCAGCTTCCAGACGGTGGGAAAGCGGCGTCTGGCGTCCCGATCCTCGGCCCGGTCCGTCGGGAATGCCCGATTCCCGATCATTGCTGGCCCTTGGTCGGTTGCATGACGAAATTGATCTTGTTCAGCCCGCCGCCCTGCAGCGCCGCGAGTATCGTGGCGACCTTCCCGTATTCGACGTGCTCGTCGGCATTGATGTTGACGGCCGGAGGATCGCCCTGCTTCGAAGCCGCCTCGACACGCAGCTTCAGCGCGGCATCGTCGACCACATCCTTGTTCCACAGCACGGTCTTGTCAGCCGTGATCGACAGGTCGATGTCCTGCGTTTTCGACTGGGCGGGCTGTGCCGCGGCCTTGGGCAGATCGACCTTCACCGCCTTGTTGATGACAGGCAGCGTCACGATGAAAATGATCAGCAGAACCAACATGACGTCGATCAGCGGCGTCATGTTGATGTCGTTCATCACGCCTTCGTCGTTGTTGCCATCCATGAGAATCGACACGATTGGCTCCCGATCAGGCGGCGGCGTTGACGCGCTTGCTCGTCGCCGGCGCCGCGGGCACCGGGCGAACGTCGCAGCGGGCCTTGGCGCCTGTCACGAAGTACACGTGCAACTCGTGCACGAACCGGTTCAGGCGATGGCTCACCCGCTTGTTGCCTCGATTGACGTAGTTGAATCCGAGCACGGCGGGGATCGCCACGAACAGGCCGATCGCCGTCATGATCAGCGACTCGCCGACCGGGCCCGCGACATGATCGAGGCTGGCCTGTCCCGACACGCCGATGGCCATCAGCGCGTGATAGATGCCCCACACGGTCCCGAACAGGCCGACGAACGGCGCGGTACTGCCGATCGACCCGAGGATGGCCAGGCCGTTCTGCAGGCGGGCAACCTCGTCGTCGAAGGCGTTGCGCAGGCCGCGCGCCACCCATTCGCTGCTGCTGAGGCTTCCTTGCAGCGACGCGTCGCCACCGGCCTGCTGGTCGTTCGCCTCACGGCCGGCAAGCGCCACGGCGCGATACGGATTGTCGGTGCCGTCGCCCAGGGCCTCGATGCCGTCATCGAGCGACGGCGTGGACCAGAAGCGCGTCTGCGCACGTTTTCCCATGGTCTCGAGGCGTCGATTCGCCAAGCCCTTGGTCACGATGACGAACCACGACACGATCGACATGCCGAGAAGAAAGACGAAGATGAACCGGGTGATGAAGTCGCCCTGCTGCCAGACGTTGGCGATGCCGTACTGTTCCATTTTTTTGCTCCGTTTATTCCAGGTCAGTCATTCAGGTTGAAGGCGATCGGCTGCTCGGCCTCTACGGCACGGGCAATACCGGCAGTCGTGTAGGGCTGGCAATGGCCGGCCTCGATCGCCGCCAGCGCTGCCGCATCCAGCAGCGGATAGCCGCTGCTTTGCGCAACCCGCGCCGTCTTGACCGCACCGTCCACGCCGATGTTCAGCCTCACCACCACCGTGCCTTGCTGCTCCAGCCGCCGTGCCTTCGGCGGATAGTCCGGCTGCGGGATACGGCAACCGAGCTGCTTGAGTTCCGCGCTGCTGATCTGCTTCGGGGTATCGAGCAGCTTGGGCCCCGGCGCGGGTTCGGACGGCGCCGCAGCGGTGGGCGCGGCCGCGCTGGGCGCCCGAACCGGCAACGGCGCGGGCTCGACCGGTTTGACGGGCTCGGTCCTTGCGGGCTCGACCGTTCGTGCGGCCGGCGCATCCGAGGAAAGCAAGGGCGCCGTCTTTCGAACCACCGGTTTTTCGACGGGCTTGGGCTTGGGTTCCGGCTTCCGCTCAGGCTTGGGCTCGGGCTTGGGCTGCGGCCGCGCGACGGGCTCGGGCGTCGGCGCGACAACGAGCCTGACCTGAACCGAAGCACCGGAGGCCCGGTCGGCCTCTAGCCGGGTCAGGTCCACGCTGCGATGAACGATCAGATACAGCCCCAGTGCGTGCGCCAGCACGACCGCGCCCCCGATCGCCGCGCGCCGCAATCGCGCCCGCGAATGAGTGATGCGCTCAGGATTCGACATGCCGCCGCTCCACGGCCGAGTATCGAGGGTGTCAGAAATCATAGGTGCCGGTGAGCATGACGGTCCGCTCCGGTCCCATCGGGATCAGGGTTGACGTCGTGCTGCTGTAGTAGAGCTTGCGATTGAACACGTTCTTGATCGAAAGATTGAGGCCGTATCCCTTCTTTCGATAGAACACACCGAGATCCGTCTCCACCTGGCTGGGGATGCGGTACGCCGAGCCCGAGCCGATGTACTGCCCGCTCGCAAAAAACAGCCCGGCGCCGACACCGAAACCCTGGAGCTTCTCGGAGCGGAAGTTGTAGGTGGCCCACAGGCTGGCGCTGTTCTTGGGCAGGTTGACCGCGAGCTTGGTCCCCGAGGGCTGCACGAAGTCGTTATACGTGTAGCTTCCTACCAGGTTGACGCCGGGCAACGGCTGGCCGCTGATCTCAGCTTCGAATCCCCGGCTGACGGCACCGCCGGCGGGAAGATAGAAACCGCGATGGACCGGGTCGGAGACGTTGTAGTTGCTGAACGAGGTGCGATAGGCCGAGGTCGTGATGGCCAGTTTGTCGTCCAGTAGATTGAACTTCATGCCCACTTCGACTTGCTGGCTGATCTGCGGGGGGAGCACACCGCCACCGAATTGAGTCGCCGTGCCCGGCTGAAAACCGCGGTTGTAGCTGGCGTAGGCGGCAACCTCGGACGTCAGTTCGTAGAGCAGGCCGAGGCTCGGGCTATAAGCGTTCTGATGATTTCCGGGTGAAGCGCTGCCGCCCGTCGTGATTGTCGTGTAGGTATCCCGGCGCACCGACGCAAGTGCGTGAAAATTCTGGTAGGAGAACTGATCTTGGAGATACAAACCGGTTTGCGTGAAGCTGCTGGCGGATGTCGGCGCCAGGTTTCCCGTATCGGGTGAAGGAAGCGAATACGACCCGAAAATGTTCGGCACCGAAATGAATTTAAATGTCGTGGTGTCGGACTGATACCGGTTATAGTGGATAAGATCCCAACCCGCGATCACGGTATTTTTCGCGCCGCCGATATCGAACTTGGCTCGCACGTAGTTCTGCAAGCTCCAGCTGTAGAAATCTGTGATCGAATCGAAGTTGAAGAACGCCGCACCATTAGTTGCCGAGAGCGGCGTGGCCGTTGCCCAGGCCTGCTGCACCTGTTGGGTCCGCGTGTAGGAAGCCTTGCTCACGAAGGTGAGCGACTTCGAAAGCTTCTGCTCGAGGCGAAGGAAAACATTGTCGGTTTGCGCACCGAAGTGATCGGACGGTGTGCCAAGCGGCTTGTCGATATAGTTTCGGTAGATATCACCCTTCGCATAGCCGACGGTGAATTGGGGAACCGGCTCGCGATTGACGGTGCGCTCATAGCCCACCGTCAAATCCGTGGTCGAATCCTTCCATTGCAGGGTTGGGGCAAAGTAGAAATTTCGCTCGCCGTCATATCCCATGGCGTTCTGGCCGACCCGCTCGCCCGAGATGACGAAGCGATATCGGAGCTTCTTGTCGTCGGTGATCGCGCCCGTACTGTCCAGCGCGATCTGCGTGGCGCCGTAGGAGCCGTAGCTCAACTGGATTTCGTGAAACGGATCGGCCTGCGGCGTCTTCTTGACGATATTGATGACGCCCCCCGGCGGGCTGTTGCCATTCACGATGGCCGAGGGCCCCTTGACCACTTCAACGCTCGAGATGGCGATCGTCGGCGTGACATTGGGCGCGGACCCGACAGTCGCGAGCCCATCCGATGTGAGGTTTTGCGCTACAAACCCACGAATCACGTACTGCGGCACGCCAAGCGGCCCCGGCCGCGTCACGACACCGGAAGCATTCCTCAGCACATCGGAGAGCGACTGAGCAGCCTGGCTCTGGATCACCGCCGCATTGATGACGCTGACCGATTTCGGCGTCTCGCTGAGCGGGACGTCCGAGCGTGCATAGGTGGACGACGATTCCGCGACGAAGCCGGTACCGCCTGAATCCCTGCTGGCCGCCACGCTGATGAGAGGCAAGGTGGTGTCCACCTGCGCCGTGGTCGCCGCGGCACCGGCAGCGGCCGGCGCCGACGCCCCCCCCTTGGCATCCGCCTTGACGTGAGCCAGCGTGTAACCGCCGTTCGCCGTCGGAACCAGGTCGAGGCCCGTGCCCTGCAAGGCCTTGCGGATCGCGGCCTCGGCCGAATACGTGCCGTCCACCGGCGCCGATTTGAGCGACTGCACCAATGACGCGTCATAGCTCAACGGAAGCTGCGCGATCCTGGCGATCTCCACCAACGTGCGGTCCAGCGGACCGCTCGGCAGATGGTAGGTGCGTTGTTCCGCCTGTTGCGCATACGCCGCGGACACCATGAAAGTCTGGGCAACCGCCATTGCGATCGCCATTGCCGCAACGTTGCGGGCCATACCCTTGCCGTCGAACTTGATCCCCACGATGCACCCATCCCTAGTCGGTTGTATTTCGGCAAAACGCCTGTCTTGTTCCACACGATCGAGAAGTCGAGAAGCGGTCGACCGCAACGGCATGCCTTCCCCCCTTCACTCCCGGCTTCGCTCGAGGCCGCTGGCCCCGGCAGGCTTGCCGGCTCCTCATCCACATGAAAAAGTCTAGCGATCCCGCCCGGAATACTTTTTTGAAAGAATTCGTCCTTCGCGCCATTTCCGGTTTTTTATTCCCACCGAATGCGCCGTCTTTGAAAATTCAATCCGGCAGGCGGAATCCGCAGACAAGAAAATCAGCAAACGTAATCGAGGGGCAACCTCGTCGTATGCTTGATGGTCTCCATCGAGAAACTCGAACTCACATCGAAAATTTCCAGCTCGCTGATCAAGCGCTTGTACACGCCGTCATACCCGGCGATGTGCGGAACGACCACCTTCAGCAGGTAGTCGATGTGACCGCTCATGCGGTACACCTCGATCACCTCGGGGATGTCGGCGACCACGTCGCAGAAGCGTTTGAGCCAGGCGGCCGTATGCTGCGCAGTCCTGATTTCGACGAGCACGGTCACGCCGACATTGAGCTTGTCGGCGTCGAGCAGAGCGACTCGGCGGGCGATGACGCCGTCCTGCTCGAGCTTCTGTATGCGGCGCCAGCAAGGCGTCGTCGACAAATGCACGCGATCGGCGATTTCCGCCACTGAAAGCGTGCTGTCCTCTTGCAGGACTGTCAGGATGGCCTTGTCGATATGGTCGATCACAGTTCCCCCCTTCGGGACAAGGTAAGCGTCGCAGGCATTCGGACGCCTTCATTCACCTTGTGCAACGAAGCGGGAAAAGTGACACCGGGAAAGAAAAAAATTTTTGCGCCCCGGCTGAACGGGGCGCGGCGTCAAGCCTCTGAGGCGACGGCCAGAACCTTGCCATACACGGCAAGGGAAAGTCCCAGGCCATTGGCGAGCTGGCGCAGCGCCGCCTCGGCGTCGTTGAGTGGGAACACGCCGCTGACCCGGCGAGCGAGCGCGGCCCGCGGAAACCGGATATAGCCGCCGTAGTAGCGGCCCAGCGTCTCGAGGATGTCGGGCAGCGGGCGATCCAGGACGACGAGCGTGCCGCGGCTCCAGGCGAAGATGTCGGCGGCCGTCTCGGGCATGCGGGCGATGCGCCCCGGCGATAGCGACCAGACCGAACCATCGCCGATGCGGACACTGCCGCCGCGCGGCGTCGCAAGGGTTGCATCCCCCCCCTGCACCGCGACCACGGTGTGATATCGCAATGTATCGACGCTCAGGCGAGCGTGGCTCGTGATTGCCGTCCCGTCCCGCGTCCTCACGGCGAACTGCGAGCGGTTCGTCGTGGCGGGACTCGTCAGGATCTGGCCGGACGCAAGATAGACGTCGCCGCGTGCGCCGTCCCGTGTCCAATAAACACGCGCCGATGCCCCGAGGACGATCGGTGTCCCGTCTTTCAGCGCCACGGCCTGCGGCGTCCGATCGCCATTGTGATAGTCGGCGTCGAGCGAATACGCCCGGACCAGTTCTCGCGTCCCGATCGCGGCCAGCGCCAGCGCCCCCACCCCGGCGCCAGCCTTCAACATGCGGCGCCTCGCACGAGACGGCTCGTTCAGCGCGCTTCGCACCGCCGTGCCGGGCGCGTTCCGCAGGGAGGCAAACCGCGCCAGCCCTTCCTGGAGCCGTATCCACGCCGCTTCGTGCGCGGGATCGGCGCGGCGCCATGCCTCGAAGCCATCGCGATCCTGCTGCGTGGCGTCCTCGGCACGCAACCGGACCTCCCACTGAACGGCTTCCTCCGCGCACGCATCGACGGGGCCGGCGCCACGCGGGGCCTTCAACTGATCAGAAAGCATCGGGTAAGCGCCTGGGCGATATATTTGCGAACCATGCTTGTCGAGACGCCGAGTCGAGCGGCAATCTCGGAATACGTGAGGCCGTCGATCTGGCTGTAGATAAAGGCACTTTTCGCTTTCGGAGACAATCCATCGAGCGCCTGATCGATCAGGAACAATGCCTGGGAAATCTCGACGATCGATTCGGCGGACGGCGCGAGGGGCTCCTCGACGGTGAGGAGCGCCTCATGATAAGCGCGCTCGAGATCCCGGCGGCGCCACATCTCGAAGGTGAGACGCTGGGCGATGACGGTCAGCCACGCTCGAGGCTCGCGAATACCCGGCGGGTCATCGACGCCGGCAAGCGCCTCGAACGACGACGACGCAAGATCCTCGGCATCGGCCGGCGATCCGACACGACGCAGCAGCTTCGCCTTCAGCCATCCGTAGCTGGCCCGAAACTCGTTGGCAAGCCAAACCGAGCGGGAATGAGGCGACTCGTCGTCGCTCCTTTCCAGCTTGTCGAGAGGCTGTGCTGCCGGGCCAGTGCTCATGTGCCAATTTCCAAAGCGATGGCGCGATGGGCGTGCGCTGCAGGATGCCAATCATCTGCCCAAATGCAACGTCATGCCCCGCTAGATTGGTGTCGTAGTATGCCATTTCAAAATCGCCGCATACCGGCGCGATACCAATCCAAAACCCGACGTCCGGGGCGGTCATTCGCGACGCCGGGACGACCAGGACGCCCCGATCACGTCGCGGAGCCGCAGGCCGCCCCGAATCATGCTCGCTCAACTGGCTGCCAGATATCGCTGCGGCGATTCGCCCCTGATCCGTCGGAACATGACGACGATTGTGGTTGTATGACCTGCCCCATCAATAGCGCCAATGGACTTCTAGCAAAGTCCCTTTAAACCAGCTCCTGGAATGCGGCAGGAGCATCCGCTGTTGCCTGATGTTTCGCCGCGAACTCCGATGGCGAGAGGTAATTCAGTGCGCTGTGCGGCCTTTGCTCGTTGTAGTCTTGACGCCATGCCGCGATGACAGCGCGAGCGTGGGCAAGCGTCGTAGACCAGTGCTCGTTAAGGCATTCATCGCGGAACTTGCCGTTGAACGATTCGATGTACGCATTCCGCGTCGGCTTGCCGGCCTGAATCAACTTCATGGTGACGCCACTTGCGTAGGCCCACTGGCCGAGCGCGCGGCTCGTGAATTCGGGCCCCTGGTCTGTTCGCACCGCTTTGGGATCGCCTCGGAAGCGGGCGCCCGTTTGTGATTGGCGTGCGTTCCTTCGCGTTCCACCAGGGCATGCAGCCGACGGTGGCCGAAGCGGCGACGCTCGTGCGCCAGCTCCACCAGACGCGCCGTCAACGCTTCATTCTCATGGTCCGGCTTCGCACTCGTAGTGCAACATGCTGCGAGAAAGCCCGACGAGCCGGCAGGCGCGGCGCTCCGATAGCACTGGACGTCTCATCGAGGACGCATTGCCATCGATCGACGTGGATCGAAGTTGCCCCAGATCGCCGGCATAGCGCCTACACACTAGAAATGAAACGAATAATCGGAGAAAACTTAAACGATAATCCATTGAAAATACTGACGCTTACTCCACGCACAATCCTCAAACATCCGCATCCGGAATCCGCGCCGACTGAATCACGACCAGCGTGTCCCCCTTCTCGATCCGGCATGGCGGATCTTCATAAAACGACTGGATCTTCCCGCAGCGATCGAGCCCGACCACGATCGCGCCCGGCACGACATTGGTCATGCAGCCGATCTCGTGCGGCAGCGCCTCGCGCTCGATCAGCGTCGCGCGCCCGCGCGTCGACAGCATGTCGTTCACGAACGGCACGATATAGCGGCTATGCACCGCATCCGCAAGCAGCAGCGCGCCGATCTTCGTCGACGACACGATCACGTCCGCACCGGCCTGCCGCAGTTGCCGCTGGTACAGGTTCTCCTGAATCCGCACGACGATCTTCGTCTCGGGCGCGATGCTGCGCACCGACAGCGTCAGCAGGATCGCGGTCGGATCGTCGGTCACCGAGATGATCACGGCCTTCGCCGCGCGCACCTGTGCCTGCTGGAGCAGATCCTCATGCGCGGGATCGCCGAGCAGCCCCGTCACGCCGAGCGACGTCGCGGCCTCGAGCGCCTGCTGCTGCGAATCGATCACGATGATCGTCGCGGCATCGACGCCGCTCTCGAGCAGCTCGCGCACGGCGATCGACCCCGACAGGCCGTAACCGCACACGACGATGTGATCGGACAATTGCTTTTGCAGACGTTTCATGCGGAATTCCTCGATGACGCGCTGGATCACGAACTGATACGCCGTGCCCAGGAAAATGAACCAGATGACGATGCGGATCGGCACGATGAAGAACGCATCGATCAGGCGGGCGCGCGCGGTGACGGGCACGATGTCGCCGTAGCCGACCGTCGCGACGGTGACCATCGTGAAGTACACGAGATCGGCGACGGTCATCGGCGTGCTCTTGGTCGAATCGCGCAGGCCGTCGCGATCGACATACAGCACGAGGAACGCGAGCACGCACAACAGCGCGACCGCACCGACGCGAAACAGCAGCGTGCGCCGCGGCGACGTCGCGGGACGCGTGAACAGCATGCGCGCACGCGGCGCCTGCCACGGATTGCGGGCGCGACGCAGGCGTGAGCGCAACGAACGGCGCTGGGCGGAAGGCGAGGCCAACGGGGAATCTCCTGAAGGATGCGGGCTCGATTCTACGACGGGAAGGCAGCGATCCGACCCGACATCATTGCATCGATTCGTCCGCTACAGCATGCTGCGCGGCCGCACCATCGTCCCGTCGACGAAACGCTGCGCGCGAAACGCCGACAGGTCGAGCGACGGCGCGCCCGTGTCGATCCATTCGGCCAGCAGCCGGCCGACGATCGGCCCCATCGCGAAACCGTGACCGCAGAACCCCGTCGCGATCGCGAGCCCCGACGGCACGCCCGACGCATCGATCACCGGAATGCCGTCGGGCAGCACGTCGATCAGGCCGGCCCATGCCTCGACGATCTGCGCGTCCTTCAGCGCGGGGAAGATCGCCTTGAGCTTCGCAAGCGCGCGCGGCGCATGCGCGCGATTCGGCTGCGGCTGCGGATCGCGCGGCTCGATCGGCCCGGCCGCGCCGTTGATGCGCGCAAGCGCATCGCGCCACGCGGCCGAATTCACGTGCAGCCGGAATTTGTCGCGCTGCGACCAGAACTCCGGCCAGAACAGGCTCAACCCGCGCAGGTGACCGAGCGTCAGGTCGACGTCGACCTGCATGTCGTCGGCGAGATTGATCGCGCCGTTCTTGCGCTGCCGGATGCCGAGGCCGTGCCCCCACACCGTCGACGCCGATACCGGCGGCACCACGTTGGTGCGCATGCAGGTACCGCGCACGGCCTGCTGCGGCAGCCGGATGCCGACGCCGTCGAGCAGCCGGAAGCTGGTCGCGCCGGCCGCGCAGATCACGCGCCGCGTGCGGATCGTGCCGCGTTCGGTCGCGACGCCGACGACCGCGCCGCCGGCCGTCTCGATCGCCGTCACGCCGCAGCCTTCGAAGAAGCGCGCGCCGGCCTCGGTGGCACGCGCGGCGAACGCCGCGGCCACGCGGCGCGGCTCGGCCTGCCCGTCGGTCGCGGTGTACAGCCCGCCGAGCGTGCGCGCCTGCGGCGAAAGGCCGCTGACGCGCTCGTCGATCTGCGCGCGGGTCAGCGTGCGCGTATCGAGCCCGTGCTCGCGTGCGACGGAAAGCCACGCGTTGAACGACGCCCAGTCAGTTTCGTTGTCCGCAATATAGAGACAGCCGCCCTGCCGCCATTCGAGATCGAAACCGAGGGTTTCCTCTAACCCCTCCCAGATCCGCATGCCGGCCATCATCAGCGGCACCTCGGCGGCTTCGCGCCCCTGCTGCCGCACGAAGCCCCACGCGCGCGTCGACTGCTGTCCGGCGATGCGCGACTTGTCGAGCACGACGGCCTTCAGGCCGCGCAGTCCCAGGTAATACGCGGCCGCGCAGCCCATGATGCCGGCGCCGGCGATCACGACGTCGGCTTCGGCCGGAAGCGCCGTTTCGGCGCGGGTCAAGGCATCGTGCAGCGGATAGGTTGTCGTCATTGTTTCCTGTCGGGCGTTAATACGTTCGAGATATGAGCTGCTACGGTAACGTCGTGACACACCTTTCACACAAACGCACCTTTCATGACACTGAATGACGACCATTTTGCGGTAAAGTTATCTTTTCCGCGCGTGGCCGGTCGGCTCGCCACTGGACGTCATGAAGACTGTCCGTCGAGACTGCCGCAAGGCGTCGTTCTGAACGTCACGATCCGTTCCCGTAGCATGACCACTGAAGCAATCACCACGGATTCCCTCGCGGTTGCCGAGCGCGTGCGCGAGCTGATGACCCGCAACGGCATCGGCAAGCGCCAGCAGACCACCGAGCTGTGCCGCATCCTCGACCTGAGTTTCTCGCAAGGCCACCGCAAACTGCGCGGCAGCAGCCCCTGGACGCTCGCGCAAATCAAGAAAGTCGCCGAAGCGTACGGCGAACCCGCCGCCCAGCTGTTCGGCGCGCAAACGCTCGACCCCGGCATGGTCGGCGCCTGTTCGCAGGAGGCCGTACTTTACGCGGGCGTCGCCGAGATTCCGTGCACCGCATGGATCGGCGCGCCGCTCGAAGCCGGCGCGCGCCCCGAGTTCGTCGCGTACGAACAGAACGGCCGCTGGCGCGTGCTGCGCCACACGGGCGTGCTGTACCAGAACGCGTACGACGTGCACAAGATCGAAATCTATCCGCGCCGCGCGGAGAGCGACAAGCTCGTCGTCGCCGTGATCGATCCCGATCGCGTCAGCGCGACCGAGCTGTGCCGCTATCTCGAACGGCAGGGTTTCGCGACGGCCGCGTTCGACGGCCTCGCGCCGTTCGTCGACGCGCTGCAGGGCCAGGCTTTCGATGCGGTGCTGACCGAATGGCTGTTCGACGACGGCACGGCCGCGACCGCGATCAAGGCGGTGCGTACGTCCGACAACCCGGGCGCGCCGATTTTCGTGCTGACGGGCGACCTGCTCACCGGCCGTGCGAGCGAAGCCGACATCAGCGAAGTGATCCGCACGTTCGACGTCGTCTGCTACGAAAAGCCCGCGCGCATGGCGATCCTCAGCGCCGATCTCGCGAAACGGCTCGCGCGCGGGTAACTTCCGCCCGCCTCCGCCCCTCTCCCGGACGGCCTGCGTCCGTGCGGCCGTGAACAGGTTCCTCAGTACAATAGCCGCACCTGTTCACGCCTACGCCGCCCGACTCCATGGCCCGCCTCATTCCCGACGACTGGAAAAGCCTCGCCGCGACCGGCGCGGCCGAACGCGAGCGCGAAACGCTCGCCGCGCTCGAACACGCGCTGCCCGGCACCTACACCGTGTATCACGGCGTGCACTGGACGCGTGCCGACCAGGCCTTCTCGGTGTTCGGCGAGGCCGCGTTCGTCGTCGTGAGCCCGGCCGGCCGCGTGCTGCTGATCGAGCAGAAGGCCGGCTTCCTGCGTGAAACGCCGAAGGGGCTCGTGAAGGTCTACCTGCAGACCGAGCGCAACGTCGCGATCCAGCTCGCGCGCACGCAGGAAACACTGCACCGGCGCCTGACGGCCGCGCTCGGCGCGGGCGTCTACGGCGTCGAGGCGCTGCTGTACTGCCCCGACTATTCGATCCGGCAGGCATCGATCGCCGGCGTCGCGGCCGACCGCATCGTCGACGCGTCGCGCAAGGCGCAGCTCGCGCAGGTGATCCTGCAGATCCTGCCCGAGGACGACGAACGTCTCCCGAACGCGCCGAAGCTCCACCATTTCCTCGCGGACGAACTCGCGCTCACGCCCGACACGAGCGCGCTCGTCGGGCAGGCCGGCACGCTCGTCACGCGGCTGTCGGGCGGCCTCGCCGCGTGGGCGCGCCAGCTCGAATTCGCGCCGTTCCGGCTGCGCGTCACCGGCACGGCCGGCTCGGGCAAGACGCAGCTCGCGGTGCAGGCGATGCGCGATGCGGTCGCGGCCGGCAAGCGCGTGCTCTACGTATGCTTCAACCGGCCGCTCGCCGACTACATCGCGCGCATCGCGCCGCCCGGCGCGAAGATCGCGAACTACCACCAGCTGTGCGACTGGGTCGCGCGCGACGGCGGCTATACGCCCGACTTCCAGGTGCCCGGCGAATTCGAGCGGCTCGAGACACGCTTCGCACAGGCGCCGATCCCCGAACGCTGGCGCTTCGACGTGCTGGTCGTCGACGAAGGGCAGGATTTCCATGCGCCGTGGGCGGCCGCACTGGAGCGTTTGCTGGCGCCGGACGGTGCGTGGTGGTGGCTCGAAGATCCGCTGCAGAACCTGTACATGCGCGAGCCCGTCGCGCTGCCCGGCTGGGTGACGTTGAAGGCACTGACGAACTACCGCAGCCCGCGCGACCTGCTCGACTTCGTGCGTGACGTCGTCGGGCGCGTCGAGCCGCTTGCGGCCGAGCTGCGCTCGGGCAGCCCGTTCGACGGGTCCGATCCGTCGGTGTCGGCCTACGGGGAAGAAGGCATGTCGGGCGACGCGTTGGCGGAAGCCTGCATCGACGCGACCAAGCGCGCGATCACGCACGCGCTGTCGCTCGGCTTCCGCAAGCAGGACATCGCGGTGCTGTCGTATCGCGGCCGCGAAGGCTCGGTGCTCGCGCCGCTCGACCAGCTCGGCCCGCACCGGCTCAAGAGCTTCACCGGCAAGTACGACCTGTTCGGCAACCCCGAATATCGCGAAGGCGACGTGCTGCTCGATTCGATCTACCGCTTCAAGGGCCAGTCGGCGCCGTGCGTGATCCTCACCGAAGTCGACTTCGACACGCTCGACGCGCGTGCCGCGCGCAAGCTGTTCGTCGGCGCGACGCGCGCGACGATGAAGCTGCTGATCGTCGCGTCGTCACGCGCGGCCGCGCAGCTCGCGGCGGGTTGACGCAACGGGCGGGCCGCCGGCAGACGAATGCCCGCCGCGTCGCCGCCCGTTATCCATCAAGCCACCCGGAACGCCCCCACCGCACGACGCAACCCGTCAGCCTGCTCCTCCAGCGACGACGCCGCAGCCGCGGCCTGCTCGACGAGCGCCGCATTCTGCTGCGACACCTGGTCCATCTGCGACACCGCGCGGTTCACCTGCTCGATCCCGTCGCGCTGCTCGTTCGACGCGGCCGCGATCTCGGTCATGATCCCCGTCACGCGCCCGATCGCCTGCTGGATGTCCTGCATCGTCGCGCCGGCCACGCCGACGAGCCGCGAGCCGTTCGCGACGCGCTCGACCGATTCGCCGATCAGCGTGCGGATCTCCTTCGCGGCCGACGCCGAGCGTTGCGCGAGCGTGCGCACCTCGCCCGCGACCACCGCGAAGCCGCGGCCCTGCTCGCCCGCGCGCGCGGCTTCGACCGCCGCATTCAGCGCGAGGATGTTGGTCTGGAACGCGATCCCCTCGATCGTGCCGATGATGTCGGCGACCTTCTGCGAGCTCTGGTCGATCTCGTTCATCGTGCCGATCACCTCGCCGACCACCGTCGCACCGCGCGTCGCGATCTCGCTCGCGCTGTCCGCGCACGCCTGCGCCTCGAGCGCATGATCGGCGTTCTGCTTCACGGTCGCGGTCAGTTGCTCCATGCTCGCGGCCGTCTCCTGCAACGCGGACGCCTGTTCCTCGGTGCGCTGCGACAGATCGGTGTTGCCGGCCGCGATCTGGTGCGTCGCCGTCGAGATCGCTTCCGAACCCTGGCTGACCTGGCGCACCGTGTCCGCGAGGCTGCGCTGCATGCCCGTCACGCCATTGACCAGTTCGGCCATCTCGTCGCGCGACGACCAGCGCACTTCCGACGTCAGGTCGCCGTCCGACAGGCGGCGGAAATGCGACAGCAGCCGGTTCACCGGCTGCGTGATCGCGTAATGCAGGCCGATCGCGCAGCCGAGGCACGCGGCCAGGCCGAACGCGATGCCCGCGATCGCGCCTGCGCGCATCCAGCCGTAATAGGTCTGTGCGGTGTCGTAGACATCCTTGCCGCGCGCCGCCTGGTACGTATCGAGCGCATCGGCCGCCTGCGTGAGCGCGACCGACAGCGGCGGCGCAACCGACATCAGCAAGCGGTCGGCCTCGTCGCGCCGGCCGTCGCGGATCGCGTCGATCAGCGGCTTCAGCGCCTGCCCGATCAGCGCCTGGCGCGCGGCGTCGAGACGGCTCGCGAGCGGGCCTTCGTCGCCGTCGTGCGGCATCGCCGCGTAGCCGCGCCAGGCGGTGTCGGCCTTCGCGAGATAGCCCTCGGCCTTCTTGACGAGATCGGGCACTTCCGCCGCTTCCGGATGCAGCAGCGCGCGGTCGAGCGTCGTGCGCACGATCGTCAGGTTCAGGCTCGCCGTGGACAGCGCGGTCTTCGCAGCCAGTTGCTGCGTATAGGCCTCGTCGAGCGCGCGATTCGAGCTCTGCATGCCGGCGAGGCCGATCAGCCCCGACACGACGAGCAGCGCGGCAACGAGACCGAGCGTGGAGAAGATCCGCGTGCGGATCGAGAAACGGGAAAACAGGGCGTTCAGGTTCATGGCGGCACGTGAGCGATGAAAAGTGCCGCGGCAATCGGTCCGCGGCACTCTGGATTACGGTTTGCCTGCAGAAAACTTGAGTCCGGCCCCGCTTTCTGTCTGATCCCGATCAATTTTTTTCGCGCCGGCAATCTCCTGTTACGGCTGCAACATATCGAGGCTGGGCAGAAATTGACTAGTCAATCACTGGTCGTTATATTTCGAACCAATTCCCTGCCATGGCAGATATCTCGATGACAACCGACACCCTCCTTACTCCGCCGGCCGCCGAGACGGCCCGCCGCGACGCGCCGACCGGGCTGATCGTCGCCGCGCTGCTGCTCGTCATGCTGCTGTCCGCGCTCGACCAGACGATCGTGTCGACCGCGCTGCCGACGATCGTCGGCGAACTCGGCGGGCTCGACCAGTTGTCATGGGTCGTCACCGCGTACCTGCTGTCGTCCACCGTCGTGCTGCCGCTGTACGGCAAGCTCGGCGACCTGTACGGCCGCAAGATCGTGCTGCAGGCCGCGATCGTGCTGTTCCTCGCGGGCTCGGCGCTGTGCGGCATTGCGCAGGACATGACGCAGCTGATCGTGCTGCGCGCACTGCAGGGGCTCGGCGGCGGCGGCCTGATGGTCGTCACGATGGCCGCGATCGGCGATCTGGTCCCGCCCGATCGCCGGGCGCGCTACCAGGGGATGTTCGGCGGCGTGTACGGCCTCGCGACGATCGTCGGCCCGCTGCTCGGCGGCTTCCTGGTCGAGCATCTGTCGTGGCGCTGGATCTTCACGATCAACCTGCCGCTCGGTTTTCTCGCGCTCGCGGTGATCGGCATCGCGTTCCGTCCGCACAGCGCGCACGTGAAGCACCGGATCGACTACATGGGCGCCGCGTTCCTCGCGACGGCCCTCACCTGCGTGATCCTGTTCACCAGCGAAGGCGGCTCGCTGCTGCCGTGGACGTCGCCGCAACTGTGGATGACGCTCGTGCTCGGCCTCGTCGCGATCGGCGGCTTCATCTACGAAGAACGGCTCGCGGCCGAGCCGATCATCCCGCTCGAACTGTTCCGCCATCGCACCTTCGTACTGGTCAGCCTGATCGGCTTCGTGGTCGGCACCGCGCTGTTCGGCTCGGTCACGTTCATTCCGCTCTACCTGCAGGTCGTGAAGGGCTCGACGCCGTCGCAGGCCGGGATGCAGCTGCTGCCGATGATGGGCGGCATGCTCGCGATGTCGGTGATCAGCGGCCGGCTGATCTCGCGGCTCGGCTCGTACCGGATCTTTCCGATCGCCGGCACGCTGACCGGCGGGATCGCGCTGGCGCTGCTGTCGACGCTGTCGCTCGATACGCCGCTGCAGACGATGTACGCGTACATGGCGCTGCTCGGGATCGGCCTCGGGATGGTGATGCCCGTGCTCACGCTCGCAGTACAGAACACGGTCGAGTTCCGGTACATGGGCGTCGCGACATCGGGCGCGACGCTGTTCCGCTCGATCGGCAGCTCGATCGGCGTCGCGGCGTTCGGCGCGCTGTTCTCGCACGGGCTGCAGGCGCGGATGCTGCAGGCGCTGCCGGCCGGCACGGAGCTGCCGCCCGCGCTCGGCCCCGGTGCCGTGCACCAGTTGCCGGACGCGGTGCGCGACGCATACCTGCATGCGTTCGCGGGCTCGCTGCACGTCGTGTATCTCGCAGCGGCGACCGTGGTCGCGATTGCGTTCGTACTCGCGTGGTTCGTCGACGATGCGCCGCTGCGCACGCACAACTGATCGGCATGCGAGCCGCGCCGCGACCGGCACCGGAAGCGCGCCACGCCGCGGCCTTTGGCCCGTTGCCCCGCAGCGCGCCCCATCCGCCGCGGCCCGCCGTTACGGCACCAGCACCACCGCCCCCGTCGTCGCGCGCGACTCCAGCAGCCGGTGCGCATCGGCCGCCTGTTCGAGCAGCAGCCGCGCGCCGATCTCGACGTGCATTCCGCCCGCGAGCCGTTCGAGCGTCGCGCGCGCGGCTTCGCGATACCCTGCGACGTCGCGTGCGATGAACCCGAGCACGCTCGGCCGCGCGAGCGCGATCGAGCGGGCCGGCCCCAGCTCGTCGAG
Organism: Burkholderia sp. IT-111MI5; assembly: GCF_949752865.1. NCBI lineage: Bacteria > Pseudomonadati > Pseudomonadota > Betaproteobacteria > Burkholderiales > Burkholderiaceae > Burkholderia > Burkholderia sp. IT-111MI5. Next base: position 41,245 of record NZ_CATKIF010000033.1, read on the forward strand.
ATCGACCGTCTGCCGCGTGCCGATCGCGGCAACCTGCCCGATGCTCGCGACCATCCCGAACGGACGGATCGCACCGAGCGTGCGCGTCAGCACGTCGCCGCCGATCCCGTCGATCGCATAATCGACACCCGCGCCGCCGCCGAACGCGCGTGCGGCCGCGACGAAATCCTCCTCGCGATAATCGACCACCGCGTCGGCGCCATGCGTGCGCACGAGCGCGGCTTTCGCGGCCGACCCGACCGTGCCGATCACCCGCGCGCCGAGCGCGCGCGCCCACTGCGTCGCCAGCAGCCCGACGCCGCCGGCAGCCGCATGCACGAGCACCGTGTCGCCGGCGCCGACCTGCCGGACACGATGCAGCAGCATATAGACGGTGATCCCTTTCAGCAGCCCGGCGGCGACCGCGTCGTCGCTCAGGCCGTCCGGGATCGGCACCACGCGCCCGGCCGGCATCGTGCGCAGGCTCGCATAGCTGCCGGTCGGCATGCCCGCATACGCGACGCGCTGGCCGGGCACGAGATCCGTCACGCCGGGCCCGACCGCGTCGATCACGCCGGCCGCCTCGACGCCGAGCGCGTCCGGCAGCGCGGGCAATGCGTGCGCCCCCGTCCTGAAATAGATGTCGACGAAATTCACGCCGACGGCGGTCTGGCGAATCCGCACCTCGCCGGCGCCGGGCGGCGCAACGGGCGCATCGACGCGGCGCAGCACGCCGGCGTCGCCGTAGCGGTCGATCCCGATCCGGATGGCGGTAGCAGTTTGAGTCATGACGTTCCTCGCAATCGAATGAAGTGACACGATCATCTCATCGTGCATAATCGATCGGAATTCCCGTTTATCGCCCATCTACTGTGCAAAATTCGACCGATCCTGATTCCGTTCCCGCGTCCGCACTGCCGATGAGCTGGGACGACATCCGCACCTTCCTCGCGGTGATGCGCGGCGGCAGCCTGTCGGCCGCCGCACGCGCGCTGCAGGTCCAGCATTCGACGGTCGCACGGCGCATCGACGCGCTGGAATCCGCACTCGGCATCCGGCTGTTCGACCGCCTGCCGCGCGGCTGGCCGCCGACCGACGAAGGGCTGCGCCTCGCCGAGCACGCCGCGCGCGTCGAAACCGATGCACACGCGTTCGCGCGCGCCGCGCAGGGTGCGGCGGCGCTCGACGGCGTCGTGCGCGTGTCGGCGTCGCCGGTGTTCGCCAGCCATTTCCTCGCGCCGCGCCTTGCCCGCGCGCAGCGCGCATGGCCGGCGCTGCGGATCGACCTGATGGGCGAGATGCATGCGGCGAACCTTTATGCGCGCGAAGCCGATCTCGCGGTGCGGCTGTCGCGGCCGAGCGAGCCGGGGCTCGCCGCGCGCCGGCTCGGCACGATGCGCTTCGCGCTGTGCGCGTCGCCGGAATGGGCGGACGCGCCGCCCGACACCTGGCCGTTCGTCGGCTACGACGACGCGCTCGCGCAGACGCCGCAGCAGCAATGGCTCGAACGCGTCGCGGCCGGGCGCCGTTTCGCGTTCGTCGCGAACGACCTTGCGGCGCTGCATCGCGCATGCGTCGCCGGCGCGGGGGTCGCGCTGTTGCCGCGGTTTCTCGTCGACGATTCACTCGCCGCAGCCGGTGCGGCACCGTCGTCCGCACCCGCGCCGCTCGTCGAGCTGACTTCCGCGCCGCGCTGCGATATCGAGCGCGAGATCTGGCTCGTCGTTCATCCGGACGTGCGCCGCTCGCCGCGCGTGCAGCGCGTCGCGGATGCGATAGCGGACGCGGTACTCGCGGCGGACGGGCGGCTCTGACGCCGCCCCTTCTGAATCGCTACTGCGCGGGCCGGCCGTGATCCCCGGCCGGTTGCGTCCTGCCGATGCGCCGCTCAGGACTGCCGGACAGGCGACGCCTGACGCTCGCCGGCACTGGCCGGGCGATCGCGATGCGACGCCGAGCGCCGATGATCGATCAGGCCGACCGCGACGGCCGCCGCCAGCGCGGGCAGCCCGATCGCCATGAAGTTCTGTTCCAGCGGCAGATCGATGCCGACCAGCAGACCGATGACGATCGGCGCCAGGATCGCGCCGCTGCGGCCCACGCCCAGCGTCCAGCCGATGCCGGTCGAGCGGATCGCCATCGGATAGAACTGCCCCGCATACGCGCAATTGACGATCTGCGTGCCGATCGTCGACGCGCCCGCGAGGCCGACCAGCACGAACAGCAGCGCGGTCGGCATCTTGTAGCCGAGCAGCGTGATCGATACCGCGGCGAGCAGATACATCGACACGAGCACCGTCTTGATCGGAAAGCGATCGGCCAGCCAGCCGCCGCCGATTGCGCCGACCATCGCGCCGGCGTTCAGCACCAGCACGAACGTCAGCGCGGAGCCGAGACTGTAGCCGGCGCTCGCCATCAGCCGGGTCAGCCACGAGCTGAGCGCATACACCATGAACAGGCACATGAAGCACGCGATCCAGAACATGACCGTGCTGAATCCGCGACCGTCGTCGAACAGCTGCCGAACCGGCGCGCTGCCGGCGTTGCCTTCGCGCGGGACGACATAACAGTCGCCCGGTTGATGCCGGTATGCGGGATCGAGCCGACGCGCGATGCGCGCGAGCTCGTCGGTCCTGCCGCGCCGGATCAGGAACGGCAGCGATTCCGGCATCCATTTCACGAGCAGCGGAACGAGCAGCACCGGCGCACCCGCGGCGACGAACACGGACTGCCATCCGTACGCCTCGATCATCCCCTTGCCCATGACCGCCGCCAGCATGCCGCCGACCGAATAGCCGCTGAACATCAATGTCACCAGCGTGCTGCGCAAGCGGCGCGGCGCGTACTCGGTCATATGGGCGATCACGTTCGGCATCACGCCGCCGATGCCGATGCCCGCCAGGAAGCGGGCCGCGCCGAACAGTGCGGGCGTCGGCGCCAGCCCGGCCGCCGCGGTAAAGACGCTGAACAGCGTCAGGCAAGCCGCGATCGCCCAGCGGCGCCCGATCCGCTCGGCGACGGTCCCGAACACGATGTTGCCGAACATCATGCCGAACAGCGCCGAGCTGACCATGAAGCCGGCCTGCGCCGGATTGACGCCCATCTCCTTCATGATCGCCGGGAGCGCGATGCCGGCCACCGCGAGGTCGTAGCCGTCGAACACGATGATCAGCGCGCACCAGAACAGCACGACGCCGTGCAGCGGGCCCAGCCGCGCATCGTCGGACAGCGCCTGCAGGTTGATTTGACGCATGGAGCTTCGTTCCTTTTTCCAGTGGGGATCGGGCCCGGCGGTAGCCGTCGCATCACACGCGTTCGAAGTAATACGATCGCTCAGCTCATCGATTTAGTAGCTGTACGAAATTTCATCGTGAAATGCGTCGCTTTCCGTCCGGATGCCGGCGCAGTGTAGGAAGCCACAATGATTCCCACTATCCGGAATTTGCACGTGGCTCGCGAACTCAGTCCGCTTTTTCCAGTGCCGCGTACCGCGGGCCGCGCGCTATCCGGATTTTTCCCTGGCGGAAGCGGGACTATCCGATTCTTGCGATACTTTCGACAAGTCTGACGAAGATCAATATCATCCTTTCAGGATATCTCGCTCACAAGAGAAACCGATGTGGCACGACGCGCATCCGCGGCCCGCTGGATGCGCTGCACGAAAAACGCCACACAGGAGACGCCCCATGCCCCTCACCCCGAATGCGGAAGTGCTGTCCGCGCTGTATCGGAATTGCGTGTTCCGATCCGGATTGCGCGCGGACGCGCACGAGCAGGTCTCGCTCGAACTGGCCGAGCATGCGCTGCGCTGGAAGCATGGTGTGCCCGACGCAGCGCTGTTCAAGGGGCAACTGAATCATCTGAGCGTCTACGCGCTGCAGTACGGCGCCGAAGTCGAGGTCGCCCCGCGCCCGTTCGACGGCTTTTCGCTCGTCCACACGTCGCTTGCGGGCGGCGCCGAAATCGAGTGCGACGGGCACGTGATGGGCGTGTCCGAAGGGCGCACCGCCGTGCTGGCGCCGACGTCGCGCGTCCGCCTTCGCTGGCGGTCCGGCACCCGGCAACTGATCGTCAAGGTGCCCGATTCGCTGATGCGCGCGGTCTGCGGCCGCCGGCCCGACGACGCGGCGCCCGGCCTCGCGCCGGGATTCCTGTTGCCGACGGCGCTCGCATCGCAATGGGATCTGATCGCGCAGTCGCTGCTCAACGTGCTCGCCGTCGCCGACGACGGCGGCATCCGGGCCGAATGGCGCGACCATTTCGAACGAAGCCTCGCGCTGTTCCTGCTCGTGCATTGCCCGCCGTCGCCCGCCGCCGCGCATGCCGGCGCGGCGCCGCCAGCGCTCGGCGCGCCGGCGCAAGCCGGGTCGCGCGGCGGCATCCGGCAGATGGATGCGCTGCACGAATTCATCCACGCGCGGCTCTGCGCGCCGATTTCGCTCGAAGATCTCGCCAGGGCGGCCGGCGTCAGCCTGCGAACGCTGAACGTGCTGTGCCGGCGCTACCACGGCGCGACCCCGATGGAGCTGCTGCGCAACATCCGGCTGGACGCCGCGCGCGTGCAGTTGCTGACCGACCCGGTGGCCAGCATCACCGATACGGCGCTGACGTTCGGTTTCGGGCACCTCGGCCGCTTTTCCGCGTACTACTTCGCCCGCTTCGACGAGTTGCCGCGCGACACGCAGAAGAAGCGAGCGCCGAACTGAACGCGGCGACGCCGGGCACGCGGCCGCCGCTTTACGCGCCACGCGATCGCCCGCATAGTAGTGGTTTGCCCGCATCCCCGCCCTGTCGCCCCATCACCATGTCTGATACGCCCGCCGCCTGCATCGTCCGCGATTCGACCGAAGCCGATCTCGCCGCCATCCACGCGATCTATGCGCACCACGTCCGCCACGGCGTCGCGTCGTTCGAGGAAACGCCGCCCGACGCCGCCGAGCTGCGCGCGCGCCGCGACGCAGTACTGGGCCACGGGCTGCCGTATCTCGTCGCCGAATGCGACGGCCGCGTGGCCGGCTACGCGTACGCAACGCCGTACCGCACGCGCAGCGCATACCGCTTCACGATCGAGGATTCGATCTACATCGACGATGCGCAGCGCGGGCGCGGGATCGGCCGCGCACTGCTCGCGGCGCTGATCGCGCGCTGCGAGGCCGGCCCGTGGCGACAGATGATCGCGGTGATCGCCGACGGCGGCACCGGCGGCTCGACGTCGCTGCATCGCGCGTTCGGCTTCGAGCCGGCCGGCACGCTGAAGGCGGTCGGCTTCAAGCACGGCCGCTGGATCGACACGGCGCTGCTGCAGCGCCCGCTCGGAGACGGCGCACGCACGCTCCCCGCCTCGCCCGAGCCTGCCGCGTCGCGCTAGAATGGCCGCATGTCAAAACAGACTCATTCCCACCCCGACGAGGCTGCGGCGGATTCCCGCAACGAGTACACGGTCGACGAACTGGCGCGCGTGTCCGACACGACCGTGCGCAACGTCCGCGCGTACCAGGATCGCGGTTTGCTCGCGCCGCCCGAGAAGCGCGGGCGCGTCGGCATCTACGACGACACGCACGTCGCGCGCCTGAAGCTGATCAACCACCTGCTCGCGCGCGGCTACACGCTGTCGAACATCCAGGACCTGATCAAGGCGATCGACGAAGGCCACGACCTGCGCTCGATCCTCGGCCTCGAAAACGCGATCGGCGGCCGCTGGTCGCATGAACTGCCGAAAACCTATTCGCTCGCCGCGCTCGCGCAGATGTTCGGCCCGCAGGCGACCACGCAGCTTTCGCGCGTGACCGAGCTCGGCCTGCTCGAACGGCACGGCCTGTCGTTCGTCGCGAAGAGCCCCGCGCTGCTCGAGGCGGCGGCCGCGATGACGAAGGAAGGGATCCCGCCGCGCGAACTGCTCGACGTGATCAGCCTCGCGCGGCCGCACTTCGACGCGATCGCGCGGCTGCTCGTCGATCTCGTCGTGAAGCGGCTCGACCGCTACGACGCCGACACGCTGCCGCCGGCCACCGACGTGCCCGAACTGGTCGACGCGATCTGGCGCCTGCGCCCGCTCGCGGCCGTGTTCGTCGAAGGCGAGACGAACCGCGCGCTCGAAACCGCGGCGGGCGCGTATCTCGGCGGCCGCGTCGCGACGATCCTCGACAAGAAGCTCAGCGACGAAGCGGCGCGCCAGTCCGGTACGCCCGATACGCAAGGCGACGACGGCAAAGCATAGGGCCGCCGCCGTCATATTCTTATCGGCAATGCTTCGTTTGCGGGCGCAACCGCCCATGCGACGATTCTTCCAACCGAGCGGCACCGGCCGCTCTCCCGAAGACGTTTCGCATGGAGTCCGTTCGATGATTCGTTTCACCCGCTGGATCACCCGCACCGCCGCCGTCACGCTCGTCGCGCTGTCCGCCGCGTCGGCCTTCGCGCAGGGCGGCGCCGACAAGGTCGTGCGCATCGGCTATCAAAAGGCCGGCCTGCTGTCGATCATCAAGGCACAGGGCTCGCTCGAAGCGCGGCTCAAGCCGCTCGGCTATGGCGTGCAATGGTTCGAATTCCCCGCTGGCCCGCAACTGCTCGAAGCGCTGAACGCGAACAGCATCGACTTCGGCTACACGGGCGCGCCGCCGCCCGTGTTCGCGCAGGCAGCGGGCGTGCGCTTCGTGTACGTCGGCGCGGAACCGCCGTCGCCGCACAACGAAGCCGTGTTCGTGAAGGCCGATTCGCCGATCCGCTCGCTCGCCGGGCTGCGCGGCAAGAAGGTCGCGCTGCAGAAAGGCTCGAGCGCGAACTACCTGCTGCTGGAAGCGCTGAAGAAGGCCGGCGTGCGCTACGACGAGATCCGCCCCGTGTACCTGCCGCCCGCCGACGCGCGCGCCGCGTTCGAAAGCGGCAACGTCGATGCGTGGGCCGTCTGGGATCCGTATTACGCGGCTGCGCAGAATTCGCTGAAGATCCGCACGCTGTCCGACTACACGGGCCTCACGCCCGCGAACAACTTCTACGAGGCGACGCGCGATTTCGCGGAACAGCATGCCGACGTGGTCGGCGCAATCCTGAAGCAGGCGCGCGAGACGGGCCTGTGGGTCAACGGGCATCCGGCCGAGACCGCCGCGCTGATCGCGCCGAAGGTCGGGTTGCCGCTGCCGCTCGTCGAGACGTGGATCAAGCGTGTGCCGTTCGGTGCGGTGCCGGTCGACGAGAAGATCGTCGCGGTTCAGCAGGGTGTCGCCGATGCGTTTTATGCGGCGAAGCTGATTCCGCAGAAGCTGAGCGTTGCGGACAATGCGTGGAGCGATAAACGCGTGGCGAGCGCGCTCGCGGCGAAGTAACGCACGGCGCGGCTCAGCGCGCACTTATACGAGAAAGGCCGACTGGCACCCTGCCCGTCGGCCTTTTTTCGTTCTTCCCGAATTTTCGGGGAATGTCGGGCGAACTGTTGGCGTTCGTCCAGAAGAGGACAATCGTTGACGCCGCCGCCCGGACCTTCAAACGTCGGCTATGCACGCACCAAAGGACATTGGCAAGCGTAACGGTATGCGCATGAAGAGCCACGCCTGCGTTGTGGCAAGCGAGGCTTCGTTGAAGCCTCGACGGGTGAACTTGCGACAACGTTGTCGGGCATCGATGCGATGCCGACGATTCGCCTGGGCAACTTCATCCTCAGCGCTTTTTTTGCCCTTCCGCAGGACTAAACCGCACGCTGGGCTGGACCGATTTGGAAGGCGACAAAACGGGCGGCGGCTTCTTCGGCTGCTTCGGTTTCTTTGCTTCGCGATTGCTGCGCAACTGACCTTTTGCCATCACACTACTCCAGTGGTATTAGTGCTCGACAGAAAGCTCGAGTACACAAACAGTATGCGCTGATTTCAGCTCGCCGTCGCGAAGCGTGTTCACCGATCTGCCGTAGCACAGCCCCGTTTTCGACTGACAAAACTATTCCGAGGCAAAAATGCCGGAGCCCGCTGATCCAGTAACTCAGATGGACAGGTGTGGGCCGGAAGCTCTCAGTCGGCTTGGCCGCTTCGAAGCGGCCGTTCGTCTGTGCTTCCTCTCAAGAGCTGCCTTGGCGAATCTCCACCTCGATGAATACCACCTCGCGGTCGGTCGCGTTGACGACGTTATGTTCCACTCCCTTCAACCCGGCGTAACTTTGCCCCGCGCGCAGTTGCGACTCCCGGTTGCCTTGCGCTGTCTCGAGGAGAAGTTCGCCGTCCGTTTGCGGCACCACGACATAGTCATGCCCGTGAACATGCCAGCCGGTCTCGGCGCCGGGTGCAAATCGCCACTCGGTGACTATCACGCGTTCATTGAATACCTGCTGCGTTGGAACTGCCTGCGGACGATCCATGAGCGTTTCCTCGGCGAAGTGGGCAACGAGGTTAGTCGGGTATCCGCCGAAGACGATCTGCGGATCGCAACGTCGAGAGACTACCATCTGGAAACGGCGCAGCCCTAAGCCTTCAGATCTGTTGCCGCGAAATCCGGATCTTCTCTTGGCCGAAGGATTTTTTCAACGAGCCGAGCCGACATCTGGCGGCTCAGTAGTCTCTGCAAGTTCGCAAGCAGTCGATTTCGCGCCCCCACAACCCGATAGCTCAGGTTGCGATCGAGCGCCCACAACGCATCCCGCACCACGTTCGCGACCGGCATCGGCACGCCGACAGCAGCCTCCTTCGCGCCAACAACGTCGAAAAAGGCCGTTTGCGTCGCGCCAGGACATAGCGCGACGACCCGGATGCCCCGATGCCGGTTCTCAGCCCAAACAGCTTCCGAAAATGACAGGAGAAAGGCCTTCGTCGCGCCGTAGACGGCCATATACGGATCGGGCTGGAATGCCGCGGTTGACGCGACGTTGATGACTGCGCCACCGGATCGCGCTTGCATCCCCGGCAGCAGAAGATGAGTCAGCTCGAGCGCGGCGACGCAGTTCACCAGAACTTCATCGCGCTGGCGCGTCAACGGAATCGTTTCAAAGCGCCCGTATGCTGCGAAGCCCGCATTGTTGATCAGCACATCGACGAACGTGCCGGTCTCCTTCAGATGACGATCGATCGTGTCGACGGCGTCGGCCGCGCTCAGGTCGACCGTCAGAAAATCGGCGTCGCACGCATGGTCGCGCCGCAGTTCTGCGGCCAGATCGCGCAGCTTGTCGCGAGAGCGTGCGACCAGCAGGAGTCTCGCACCGCGTTCGGCCAACGCATAGGCAAACGCGCGCCCGATACCCGACGATGCACCGGTGACGAGTGCTGTTTTTCCGCGAAAATCGAAAGATTGACTCATGGCTTGCTGATGGAGTGGAACGGGAGTTGCACTCTAAACCGTTGACTATAGGCAACGGTCAAGCGTAAATGACGCTCCACGACATTGATTGGAGGCAGCATGCGCATCGGCGAGCTATGCAAGCGGGGAGGTGTATCGCGCGACACCGTCCGTTACTACGAGCGCTTGGGTCTGCTGGACAAAGCAACACAACCGAACGCGACGAACACTTACAAGCGCTATTCCGAACTTTCGTTACAGCGGATACGGCTGATCGTCCACGCGAAGGCGTTGGGCTTCACGCTGGCGGAAATTGGCGACGTTGTCCATGTATGGGAAAGTCCGACGTTCGGCGTTGAGCAGAAGGTCGCGTGCCTGCAAGCAAAGCTCGCCGAACTCGATGCGAAGAGTCTCGCGTTGATCACGCTGCGAACAGGGTTGCTGAATGCGTTGGCCAAAGTTGGCGGCGATTGTGTCGAAGAAGAAATAGCGTGATGAGTCGCGGCTGTGCAAATGTCATGCTGCATCGAACAGGAACGTCGATGGCCGCGTCAGGTCGGAAAGCGCCATCCACGGAAATCCGCGAAGCGCCTTTTTTGCGTGCCCCACGGCGGGCAATCAGCACACGGCCATCGATCCGGCGAAGTCACGCGTAGCGCATGAAAAATGCCGGCGGGCACCCTGCCCGCCGGCCTCTTGCATCGCGTGGCCGTGCGCGCCGCCCTACTTCAACGCGCCCGCCACCTTCTTCTGCCGCCACAGACACAGCAAATCGCACGCAACATGCGCGGCCGCGATCGCAGTGATGTCCGCATGATCGTAAGCAGGCGCCACCTCGACAACATCCGCCCCAACCAGATTCAACGCCCCGAGCCCACGCACGATCGCCAGCGCCTGCGCGGACGACAACCCGCCCGCGACCGGCGTGCCCGTGCCGGGCGCGAATGCCGGATCGAGGCAGTCGATATCGAACGTCAGGTACGCGGGCCGCGCGCCGACAATGTCGACGATCCGCTCGACCGCCGCGCGCGAACCATGATCGTGCACCCACGCGGCATCGAGCCGCTCGATCCCGAGAAAATCGTCGTTCCACGTGCGGATGCCGACCTGCACCGACGTCGCGGGATCGATCAGCCCTTCCTTCACGGCCTTGTAGAACATCGTGCCGTGATTGAGGCTGTCCGGATCGTCGTCGGCCCACGTATCGCAGTGCGCGTCGAAATGGATCAGCGACAGCGGCTTGCCGTAGCGCTCCGCGTGCGCGACCAGCAGCGGATACGTGATGTAGTGATCGCCGCCGAGCGTCAGCATCTTCGCGCCCGAGTGCAGGATCGTGCGCGCATGCTCGACGATCGCGGGCTTGATCGACAGCGGGTTGTGCGCATCGAACCAGCAGTCGCCGTAGTCGACGGCCGCGAGATCGTCGAACGGATCGAAGCCCCACGGATACGGATTGAGCTCCGCGAGCTGTACGCTCGCCGCGCGGATCGCAGCCGGCCCGAGCCGTGCGCCCGAGCGATAGGTGGTCGCAAGGTCGAGCGGCACGCCGGAAATCGCGACGTCGACGCCGTCGAGCGCGCGCGAATAGTTGCGGCGCATGAACGACAGCACGCCCGCATAGGTGTTTTCGATCGAGGAGCCGTACGGCGTCGTGCGACGGATCGCACCGTCGCCGTGGAGAAGTTCGGTCATGGTCGAACCTGTTTTCGTGGGGGCCGGCTCGGCCTCGCGTTGCATGGGCGCGCGGGCCGGGCACGGCGTGGATTCATCGGGCACGCACGGCTTGCGCATCCAGTCGCGCGGCCGTGCGGGACAACGACAACGGCAATACCGCGGCGATCATAGCAAGCCGAACTGGAGCCGTTGCCCCGGTTCAGCAGGGGCAACGCGTTGAAAAAATCCGGCGGCAACGCCCGCGCATCGTCACCCGGCAGCACCGGATCGCGGCGGCGGCGGGCACACACCTGCACGTGCCGTCCCGACTGCGTCCTAGAAGGATTCGCCGGTTTTCGCCCGTCCTTTCTTCCGGATAATGGCCGCAGCCGCGCGCTCGACGGCGCGCCGTCCACCGCAGACAACAACAAACCGGAGACACCCGCCTTGATCGCCACGCTTCCCGCCACCTACCGCCGGCTCTGGCCGCTCGCCATCGCCGCCGCGCTGCTGTACGGACTGTCGCTTGCCGCTGCGCCCTATCCCGGCCAGGCCGCCGCGAAAGCCGCAATGGGCATCCTGCTGCTCGCGGCAGGCAGCACCTGCGGCGCGCCGCGCGAACGCGCGTGGCTGTGCGCGGCGCTCGCGACGGCCGTGCTCGGCGACGTGCTGCTCGCGCTGCCCGACTGGCCGCTGTCGTTCGTCCTCGGCCTCGGCGCGTTCCTGCTCACGCATCTGTGCTATTGCGCGATCTTCATGCGCTGGCGCGCGCGGCCGCACGGCTGGCGCATCGTCGCGCTGGTCGGGCTGTGGATCGCCGCGCCGGCGTTCTACCTCGCCTTCCTGCCGCACCTCGGCGAGCTGCTGGCGCCGGTCGCCGTCTACATGCTCGTGCTGTGCGCGATGGCGAGCTTCGCGCTCGCTGCCCGCACGCATGGCGCGCTGGTGGCCGTCGGCAGCCTGATCTTCGTCGGCTCCGATACGCTGATCGGCGTCGGCCGGTTCCTCGGCGGTTTTCCGGGCATCGATTACCTGATCTGGGGCCTCTACGCGCTCGCGCAGGTCACGATCGTGGCCGGGGTTTTCCATGAGACGGCCGCCGGATCGATCCGCCCCTGATTCCGTTTCAAACAGACCGCCGCACGCCGGCGGTCTCGTCTCCGCCCCGCTCCGCCCGTGTCGACGAGCCTTTCCGCGTATCCCGCATTGCGGAAAGTGCGCTGTTCCAAACCCCGCTCAGCCTTTTCCCGCCTGGTTTCAGGCCCTTAGAGCGCCGCTTCTAGCCTCTTGCGGTTTCCGGGCTCACCCACTATCGTTACATCAACCAATGTAACATTAAAAAATGAGCCAAATCGGAGACACCCGGATGAATGCTCGCACGTTGCCTTTCGGTTCACCCGGCCACGACGGCCTGGACGACACCATCGACATCGCCATCATCGGCACCGGCTTCGCCGGTCTCGGGATGGCGATCCGCCTGCGGCAAACAGGCGTGACCGACTTCGTCGTCCTCGAGAAGGCCGCGTCGGTCGGCGGCACGTGGCGCGACAATCATTACCCCGGGTGTGCATGCGACGTGCAATCGCACGTCTATTCGTTCTCGTTCGCGCCGAACCCGCGCTGGACGCGCATGTTCGCGCCGCAGCCGGAGATCCGCGCGTATCTGGAAGACTGCGTGCAGCGCTTCGGGATCGGCCCGCACCTGCGCCTGAACCACGAGCTGCAGCGCGCCGAATACGACGAGGCCGCGCAGCGCTGGCGCCTCACGTTCGCGAACGGCAAGCGGCTGTCCGCACGCGTGCTGGTGTCGGGGATGGGTGGCCTGTCGCGCGCCGCGCTGCCGGCGATTCCCGGCGTCGAGAATTTCAAGGGCCGCGCGTTCCATTCGCAGCAGTGGGATCACGACTACGCGCTCGAAGGCAAGCGCGTCGCGGTGATCGGCACCGGCGCGAGCGCGATCCAGTTCGTGCCGCAGATCGCGCCGCGCGTGAAGGAACTCGCGCTGTTCCAGCGCACGCCGCCGTGGATCATGCCGAAGCCCGACCGCAACCTGACCGGGTTCGAGAAATGGCTGTTCCGCACGCTGCCGTTCACGCAGAAAGTGGTGCGCAGCGGCATCTACTGGATGCTCGAATCGCGCGTGCTCGGCTTCGCGATCCATCCGTCGCTGATGAAGAACGTGCAGAAGCTCGCGCTGCGCCATATCCGCAAGCAGATTCCCGATCCGGAGCTGCGCAAGACCGTCACGCCGAACTACACGCTCGGCTGCAAGCGCGTGCTGATCTCGAACGACTACTACCCGGCGCTGTCGCGCAAGAACGTCGACGTGATCACGACCGGCATCGACCACATCGAGGCCGACGCGGTCGTGACGACCGACGGCAGCCGCCATGAAGTCGACTGCCTGATCTACGGCACCGGCTTCCAGGTCGCCGATCCGTATCCGCGCGGCGCGATCGTCGGCCGCGGCGGCCTCGACATCGTCGACGCATGGCGCGACGGCGCGCACGCGTATCTCGGCTCGACGCTGCCCGGCTACCCGAACTTCTTCATGATCGTCGGCCCGAACACGGGCCTCGGCCACAACTCGATGGTGTTCATGATCGAGTCGCAGATCGAATACATCCTCGGCGCGCTGCAGGCGATGCGCCGCGAGCGCGCGGATGCGATCGAGGTGCGCCCGCTCGTCGAGGCGCAGTTCAACAGCGACCTGCAGGGCAAGCTGAAGAAGGCGATCTGGTCGACGGGCGGCTGCAAGAGCTGGTATCTCGATCCGCGCACGGGCAAGAACACGACGCTGTGGCCGGGCTTCACGTGGCGCTTCCGCCAGGCAACCGCGCGCTTCTCGATCGCCGATTACCACGCGTATCGCGCACCGCACGACACGATCGCGCGGCCCGTTGCCGCGCCCGCCGCTTCCGCTTCCACTTCCGCCGAAGCGGCCTGAGCCAGACAAGGAGCCAACGACATGAGAGATTTCGCCAACAAGGTCGCCGCGATCACGGGTGCCGGCTCGGGCATGGGCCGCTCGCTCGCGATCCAGCTCGCGCAGGCCGGCTGCCATGTGTCGCTCGCCGACAAGAACGGCGTCGGCCTCGCGGAAACCGAACGGATCGTCCGCGCGATCGCGCCGAACGTGCGCGTATCGACGCGCGTGCTCGACGTCGGCGAGCGCGACGCGATGTTCGCGTGGGCCGACGACACCGCGAAGGAACACGGCAAGGTCAACCTGATCTTCAACAATGCGGGCGTCGCGCTGTCGAGCACGATCGAAGGGATGGACTACAGCGATCTCGAGTGGATCGTGAACATCAACTTCTGGGGCGTCGTGCACGGCACGAAAGCGTTCCTGCCGCACCTGAAGGCATCGGGCGACGGCCACGTGATCAACACGTCGAGCCTGTTCGGGATCTTCGCGCAACCGGGCATGAGCGGCTACAACGCAACCAAGTTCGCGGTGCGCGGCTTCACCGAATCGCTGCGCCAGGAGCTCGACATGATGAAGTGCGGCGTGTCGGCGACCTGCGTGCATCCGGGCGGCATCCGCACGAACATCGCGCAGGCCAGCCGCGTGTCGAAGAACATGGTCGGCTTCATGGTCGCGAGCGAGCAGCAAGGCCGGGACACGTTCGAGAAGTTCTTCATCACGACCGCCGACGACGCCGCGCGCACGATCCTCGCCGGCGTGCGCCGCAACAAGCGCCGTGTGCTGATCGGCCGCGATGCGAAGGCCGGCGACTGGATGGCGCGCATCCTGCCGTCCGCGTACCAGGCGCTCGTCGTGCTTGCGACGCGCCGCGAGGCCGCGAGAGCCCGCCGCGACGCCGCCCGCGGCGCGCCGGCGCCCGCACCGCTGCACGCAACCTACAACAACGCAGGTAATCAGGGAGGAGAACAATCATGACGACCCCGAACATGATGCCCGTGCGGCGCGACATCCGTTTCGCGCTGCCGCCCGAACGCGCGAAGGACTGGCACGTGCAGGGCGTACCGGTCACGCACTTCATGAACGCGCTGTCGCTGCTGTTCCCGGCCGGCGAACGCTTCTTCATGGATTCGGTGCGCAACTACCGCGACCGGATCGAGGATCCCGAGCTGAAGAAGCAGGTGCTCGGCTTCATCGGCCAGGAAGCGATGCACACGCGCGAGCACATCGAATACAACGACCTGCTGCAGGCGTCGGGCCTGCCCGCGCACAAGCTCGACAAGCGGCTGTGGACGATCCTCGGCTGGTTCAAGAAGGCGCTGCCGCATTCGATGCAGCTCGCGATCACGATCGCGCTCGAGCACTACACGGCGATCCTCGCGAACCAGCTGCTGTCGGGCCACGAGCACCGCATCGACGGCTCGGTCGAAGGCTACCAGCAGATGTGGATGTGGCATGCGATGGAGGAAACCGAGCACAAGGCGGTGTCGTACGACGTATGGACCACCGTGATGAAGCCGGGCCTCGGCAGCTACCTGCTGCGCACGGGCACGATGCTGACGACGACCGTGTTCTTCTGGACGATCGTGTTCGACTTCCACGTGCGCCTGATGCGCGCGCACCGTCGCGAACACGGCAAGTTCGGCGGCATGTGGCGCCTCGTGAAGTACCTGTACGGCCCGAAGCACGGCGTGTTCCCGAGCATCGCGCGCGAATGGCTCGACTACTTCCGCCCGGGCTTCCACCCGTGGGACCACGACAACCACCAGTACCTGCAGGGGCTCGACACGCTGCTCGAGAACATCGACGCGACCAACGCGCGCTACGCGGCGCAGGCCGCCCCGCGCCGCGTGCCGCTGCATCCGGTTGCGCAGGCATGACGCGATGGCGCGCGCGCACGAGATGCTGACCGTCCAGTCCGGCGACGTGAAACTCGCCGTCTACGTGAGCGGATCGCGTCGCGCGCCGCCGCTGATCCTCGTGCACGGCTACCCCGATTCGGCGGCCGTGTGGGCGCCGATCCGCGCACGGCTCGCGAAGCGCTACCGCGTGATCGCGTACGACGTGCGCGGCGCCGGCGCGTCCGATGCGCCGCGCCGCCGTGCCGACTACACGCTCGCGCGGCTTGCCGACGACCTGAAGGCGGTGGCCGACGCGACCTGCGGCGGCCGGCCGTTCCATCTCGTCGGCCACGACTGGGGCTCGATCCAGTGCTGGGAGGCCGTGACCGACCCCGCGTTCCGCGGCCGGATCGCGTCGTACACATCGATCTCGGGCCCGTGCCTCGATCACGTGTTCCGCGCGAAGCTGCGGCTCAAGCAGAGCCTGAAGTCGTGGTACATCGCGTTCTTCCACCTGCCGCTCGTGCCGTCGCTGGTGTGGCGGCTCGGCGGCGCGGCGCTGTGGCCGCGCTGGCTGCAGCTCACCGAACGCGTGCGCGCCGAGCGCGATCCCGTGCAACTGAAGAACGCGCTGAACGGCCTGCAGCTTTACCGTGCGAACTTCCTCGCACGGGCACGCAAGCCGCGCGAACGGTATGCGCAGGCGCCGGTGCAGATCCTGGTGCCCGTGCGCGACCGCTACGTGACGCCCGAGATGTCGGTCGACCTCGATCGCTGGCTCGGCGACCACGTGCGCGAGGAAATCGACGGCACGCACTGGATCGTGCTGCGTCACCCGGACATGATCGCGTCGCGGATCGACCGCTTCGCGTCCGCGCAGGAGCGGCCGGCGATCACGAATGCCGCGGTTCAGCGCCCCGCCGGCGCCGGTAGGCGCCTGAACAGCGTCTCGTAGTCGACGACGAGCCCGTCGTCGTCGATGTCCATCTCGGCCGTGAAATTCCGGAAGATGCCTTCGTAGCGGTAGCGCCGGCCCGGCTCGATGCACGCGTAGGCCTGCTTGACCGGCGTGACCTTCAGGTCCGGCGTCGAGATGTACGCGACGTCGATCGGCCGCCGCTCGCCGCGCGCGAGCCCGAGGCGGCCGATCGGCAGCGAATTCGTGAACGGCGTCGCCGCAATGTCGATGTCGATGCAGCCGTCGAGCTCGTGCAGCGCTCGGCCCGCGCCGTCGTGCCAGTGGCCTGCGCCGTCGCCGCGCAGTTCGAGCGTGCCGCCGCCCATCACCTTGAGCACCGCATACGTCACGCGCCAGTGCGAATCGCACTCGACGCGATACGCGAGCCCGTATGCGCGACCGTACCGCTGGCCGACCACCGCGCTTTCGACGACGATCCCGCCGCCGCTCCGGTCGAACGTCAGATGTTCGACCCCGTCGCCTTCGAGCGACGCCCAACGCACTTCGCGCATCGTTCCGCCTCCCGGTTTACTCAATGCGGGGGATCGTCGCACAAATTCCCGAACGAAGACGCCAACAAACGCGTACTTGCGCGGAAAGGCTAGCGATTGCCCAAATTCGCTACCGAAACCGACAAATCGCCCAAAAACGTTAACGCAGGCCGGCTGGCACGCCCCAATTCCGAGCATCAACCACAAATCCTGACTATCCAGGATTCCCTATTCCGGTGCATGGAATTGTGTCCTATGCTCGCGGCTCGTCCTGTCCCGCCGCCACCATGCCTACCGCCCGCTCCGCCTCGCCGTCGATCGACCTGCGCATCCTGCTGCGCGGCATCGGGCAGATCGTGCTGCAGGCGAATGCATTCACCGGCGCGCTGCTGCTCGCCGCGCTGGCGCTGACCGACGTGCGGCTCGCGTGCGCGGCGCTGGTCGGCTCGGCCGCAGCGAGCATGACCGCCGTGCTGACGGGCGCCGAGCGGCGCGACGTCGAACTGGGGCGGCACGGCTTCAACGGCGCGCTCGCCGCGCTGATCGCCGTGCTGTTCGCGCCCCATCCGCTCGCCGCGCTCGCGCTGGTGCCGCTGGTCGCAATCGGCTCGGCGCTCGTGCAACGCGCGATGCGCGCGCCGCTGGCCCGCTGGCGCCAGTGTCCGTATTCGAGCCCGTGCCTCGCCGTTACCGCGCTGTGGATGTCGTTTGTTGCGCCGCCACATGCGAGCGGCGCAACGGCTGGCGCAACCCTGACGCTGTCTTCCATCGCCGACGCGCTGCTCTCGGGTATCGCGCAGACCACCTTCGCGCAAGGCGCGTGGGCCGGCGCACTGATCGTCGCAGGCATCGCCGCCGCGTCGCGCCGCGCGGCCACGTTCGCGCTCGGCGGCGCCATCGTGTCGGCCGCGCTGCTGCTCGCGCTCGGCGCGAACGGCACGTCGTTCGCCGACGGCCTGCTCGGCTTCAACGGCGCGCTCGCCGCGCTCGCGTTGGCGCCGCGCGGCCCGCGCGCGGCATTCGCGGCGGCCGCCCTCGCCGCACTGATCCAGTGGCTCGCGACATGCGCGGGCATCCCCGCGTTCACGGCCCCGTTCGTGCTCGCGTCGTGGGTCACGGTGGCTGTCGCGCGCCGCTTCACCCTCGGAGAACACGATGTCGTCATTCGCACACCGTCCTGATGCCGTGAAACCCGGCGCCCCGATCTCGGACGCCGAACGCCGGCTGCGCGTCGATCTCGCCGCCGCGTATCGGCTCGTCGCGCTGAACGGCTGGGACGACCTGATCTACACGCACCTTTCCGCGACCGTGCCCGGCGAGCCCGGCCATTTCCTGATCAACCCGTTCGGCCTCGCGTTCGACGAGGTCCGCGCATCGAACCTCGTGAAGATCGACCTGGCCGGCAACCGGATCGGCGACAGCGAACACGCGGTCAACGTGACGGGCTTCGCGCTGCATGCGGCCGTGCATGCCGCGCGCGCCGACGCGGTGTGCGTAATGCATCTGCACAATACGGCCGGCATTGCCGTGTCGATCCAGCGCGACGGGCTGTTGCCCGCATCGCAGCACGCACTGCGCTTTCATGGCGACCTCGCGTACCACGACTACGAGGCACTCGCGTTCTCGCCGGCCGAAGGCGCGCGGCTGACCGCGAGCCTCGGAACGAAATCCGCGATGCTGCTGCGCAATCACGGCACGCTGACGGTCGGCCGCACCGTTGGCGAAGCCTATGTGCTGATGGATACGCTGATCAAGGCGTGCGACATCCAGATCCGCGCACAGGCAGGCGGCGGGCCGCTCGTGCTGCCCGACCCGGCCGTCGCCGACCGCACCGCCGCACAACTGCGCGACGGCGGCGCGATCGAAGGCGAACTGGAATGGCCGGCGCTGCTGCGCCGCCTCGACCGGATCGATCCGTCGTATCGCGACTGACGCCGCAACCATGGCCGCCACCCGCGGCCGAATCGTTCAAACCCAACCGGAGCACCTGTCATGCCGACTTTCAATATCCAGCTGTTCGAAGGCCGCACCGTCGAACAGAAGCGCGAATTCGTCGAAGCAATCACGCGCGTCACGTGCGAGACGCTCGGCTGCGCGCCGGGCTCGGTCGACATTATTCTCACCGACGTGAAGAAGGAGAACTGGGCGACGGCCGGGAAGCTGTGGAGCGACGAGGGCTGACAAACGCCGCCTCCGCCCCGGCGGAACCTGCCGGGCAATATGCGCTCGAACTGCGGTGACACCCGAACGAACGCGCCGCACCAAACGGCACTCGATGGAGACCGCATGATCGAAGACAAGCACATCGCCACGACGCTCAACGAAATGATCCTGTCGATGGGCGCGAAACTGGATCAGTCGCTCCATCAGGTCAAAGCGACGTGCCCCGAGCACGAATTCGTCGCCTACCGCGAATTCGTGTCGCAGGTGCTGACCACGATGCTGGCCGACTTCATGAATCCGCTCTACGCAAGGCATCCCGACCTGAAGCCGCCGGAACTGACCTGACCCGCCTCTGCAGCGCCCTGCAACGGGCGCTGCCCGCGGCCTCCTCCCGCCCCTCCCGTTGTGCGCCCGCACATCGCTTTGTCGCGCAATCGGCGCATAATGCCGGACAGACGCAGCAGCCAATGGCCACCCGGGAGACCGCCATGGAAGCGAAGAACGAGGAAGTCGTCGCACACCTGCTCTCCGACGTCGTCGAATTCGCGCGCGAGCGCCTGCCCGAAGCCACGTTCCGGATCGTCGAACCTTTCCTGCATCATTACTACGATTTCGTCGACGCCGACGATCTCCAGGACCGCAGCATCGCCGACCTGTACGGCGCCGCGATGGCGCACTGGCAGACCGCCCAGAAATACGTGCCCGGCAGCGAACGGCTGCGCGTATACAACCCGATCCTCGAACAGCACGGCTGGCACTCCGATCACACGGTCATCGAGATCGTCAACGACGACATGCCGTTCCTCGTCGACTCGGTGACGATGGCCGTCAACCGCCTCGGGCTCGCGCTGCATTCGGCGCTGCATCCCGTGTTCCGCCTCTGGCGCGGCGCCAACGGCGGCATCGAGCGCGTCGACGCGGGCGGCGCAACACCCGGCGACGGCCAGTCGCAACTCGCGTCGTTCATCCATTTCGAAGTCGATCGCTGCGGCGACGCCGCGCTGCTCGACACGCTGCGCGAGGACATCGCGCGCGTGCTCGGCGACGTGCGCGCATCGGTCGAGGACTGGCCGAAGATCGTCGACATCGCGCGCGCGACGATCAAGGAGATGAAGACGCGCGAATCGACCGCGGAAGACATCGAGGCGCGCGCGTTCCTCGAATGGATGGCCGCCGATCACTTCACGTTCCTCGGCCACCGCGACTACGCGCTGGTGTCGGACGGCACCGGCTTCGGCCTGCGCGGCATCGAGGGCACGGGCCTCGGCATCCTGCGCGAATCGCTGCGCACGTCGGGCGCGTCAGACGTGACGCCGCTGCCGAAGGCCGCCGCCGACATCATCACCGGCTCCTGGCCGATCTTCCTGACCAAGGCGAATTCGCGCGCGACCGTGCACCGGCCCGGCTATCTCGACTACGTGGGCGTCAAGCTCGTCGGCGCCGACGGCAAGATCACCGGCGAACGCCGCTTCATCGGGCTCTACACGTCGACCTCCTATTTCGGTTCGTATACCGAGATCCCGATCGTGCGCCGCAAGTGCGCGAACATCGTGCGGCGCGCGGGCTTCCTGCCGAAGGGGCATCTCGGCAAGACGCTCGTGACGGTGCTCGAAACCTACCCGCGCGACGAACTGTTCCAGGCCGACGAAGACCAGCTCTACGACATCGCGCTCGGGATCCTGCGGCTGCAGGAACACCAGCGCACGCGCCTGTTCGTGCGCCGCGACCGGTTCGACCGCTTCGTGTCGTGCCTCGTGTTCGTGCCGCGCGACAAGTACAACACCGACCTGCGCCGGCGCATCGCGAAACTGCTCGTCGACGCGTACAACGGCGTGAACGTCGAATTCACGCCGCTGCTGTCGGAATCAGCGATCGCGCGCATTCATTTCGTCGTGCATGCGGAGCCGGGCACGATGCCCGACGTCGACACGCGCGAGCTCGAGACGCGGCTCGTGCAGGTGGCGCGCCGCTGGCAGGACGATCTCGCCGACGCGCTGCTCGACGCGTTCGGCGAAGAGCAAGGCAACCGCCTGCTGCAGCGCTATGCAGACTCGTTCCCGGCCGGCTATCGCGACGACTATCCGGCGCGCACGGCCGTGCGCGACATCGAGCTGATCGAGCGCGTGAAGGATTCGGGCCAGCTCGCGATGAACCTGTACCGGCCGATCGAGGCCGGGCCGCGCGCGTTCCGCTTCAAGGTCTATCGCACCGGCGACCCGATCGCGCTGTCGCGCAGCCTGCCGATGCTCGAGCATCTCGGCGTGCGCGTCGACGAGGAACGGCCGTACCGGATCCAGACGCAGGACGCCGCGCACGCATGGGTGCACGACTTCGGGCTCGAACTCGCCGACGATACCGAGTTCGACATCGAGCGCGTGAAAGGCCTGTTCGAGGATGCGTTCGACCGGATCTGGAGCGGCCGGATCGAGAACGACGATTTCAACCGCCTCGTGCTGCGCGCGCACCTGAGCGCGCGCGAAGTGACGATCCTGCGCGCGTATGCGAAATACCTGCGGCAGGTCGGCTCGACGTTCAGCGACGCATATATCGAACGCGCGCTGACCGGCAATCCGGCGATCGCGCGCCAGTTCGTCGAGCTGTTCCTGCTGCGCTTCGACCCGCGCACCGGCGACACGCGCGACGTGCAGGCCGAACGGCTGCTGAAGGCGATCGAAGGTGCACTCGACCAGGTGCCCAACCTCGACGAGGACCGCATCCTGCGCCAGTTCCTCGGCGTGATCAACGCGACCGAGCGCACCAACTACTTCCTGCTCGACGCGAACGGCGAATCGAAACCCTACCTGTCGTTCAAGTTCAATCCGGCGAAAGTGCCGGGCCTGCCCGAACCGAAGCCGATGTTCGAGATCTGGGTGTATTCGCCGCGCGTCGAGGGCGTGCACCTGCGCGGCGGGCGCGTCGCGCGCGGTGGCCTGCGCTGGTCGGATCGCCGCGAGGATTTCCGTACCGAGGTGCTCGGGCTGATGAAGGCGCAGATGGTGAAGAACGTCGTGATCGTGCCGGTCGGCTCGAAAGGCGGCTTCGTCGTGAAGAACCCGCCGCCGCAGAGCGATCGCGAAGCGTGGATGCGCGAAGGCATCGCGTGCTACCAGACGTTCCTGCGCGGCCTGCTCGACCTGACCGACAACCTGGTCGGCAACGCGATCGTGCCGCCGCCCGACGTCGTGCGCCACGACCCCGACGATCCGTATCTGGTCGTCGCCGCCGACAAGGGCACAGCCACCTTCTCCGACTACGCGAACGCGATCTCGCACGAATACGGCTTCTGGCTCGACGACGCGTTCGCGTCCGGCGGCTCGGTCGGCTACGACCACAAGAAGATGGCGATCACCGCGCGCGGCGCGTGGGAATCGGTGAAGCGGCACTTCCGCGAAATGGGCGTCGATACGCAGACGACCGACTTCACGGTAGTCGGCGTCGGCGACATGTCCGGCGACGTGTTCGGCAACGGCATGCTGCTGTCGCCGCATATCCGGCTCGTCGCCGCGTTCGATCACCGGCACGTATTCCTCGACCCGAACCCCGATCCGGCGGTCAGCTTCGCGGAGCGCCAGCGCATGTTCGCGCTCGAACGGTCGAGCTGGGCCGACTACGACCCGGCCGCGATTTCGGCGGGCGGCGGCGTCTATCCGCGCACCGCGAAGACGATCCCGTTGTCGCCGGCCGTGCAGGCCGCGCTCGGCATCGACGCGCACGCGCTGCCGCCGACCGAGCTGATCCGCGCGATCCTGCAGGCGCCGGTCGATCTGCTGTACAACGGCGGCATCGGCACCTACGTGAAGGCCGCGCGCGAAACCCACCTGCAGGTCGGCGACCGCGCGAACGACGCGGTGCGCGTGAACGGCGCGGACCTGCGCTGCAAGGTGGTCGGCGAAGGCGGCAACCTCGGCTGCACGCAGTTCGGCCGCATCGAGTTCGCGCAGCGCGGCGGCCGCATCAACACCGATGCGATCGACAACTCGGCCGGCGTCGATTGTTCGGATCACGAAGTCAACATCAAGATCCTGCTCGGGCTCGTCGTCTCCGACGGCGAGATGACCGGGAAGCAGCGCAACGCGCTGCTCGCGGAGATGACCGACGAAGTCGGGCTGCTCGTGCTGCGCGACAACTACTACCAGACGCAGGCGCTGTCGATCGCGGGCCGCTACGGCGTCGAGCAGCTCGACGCCGAGGCGCGCCTGATGCGCTGGCTCGAACGCGCGGGCCGCCTGAACCGCGTGATCGAATTCCTGCCGACCGACGACGAAGTCGCCGAACGGCAAGCCGCGAAGCTCGGCCTCACGTCGCCGGAGCGCGCGGTGCTGCTCGCGTACAGCAAGATGTGGCTCTACGACGCGCTGCTCGAATCCGACGTACCCGAGGACCCGCTCGTCGCCGCGATGCTCGTCGACTACTTCCCGACGCCGCTGCAGCAACGCTTCAGCGAGCCGATGCATCGCCATCCGCTGCGCCGCGAGATTCTCGCGACACATCTGACCAATGCGCTCGTCAATCGCGTCGGCTGCGCGTTCGTGCATCGGCTAATGGAGGAAACCGACGCGAAGCCCGGCGACATCGTGCGTGCGTGCATCATGGCGCGCGACGTGTTCGACCTCGATGCGGTGTGGCGCGACATCGACGCGCTCGACAACCGCGTCGCCGACGACGTGCAGGCGCGCATGTTCGTCGACGTCGCGCGGCTGCTGGAGCGCGCGGCGCTGTGGTTCCTGCGTCATCTGCAGTCCGGCGCGGTGGCCGACGGCGGCGTTGCCGAGCTGATCGCGCGCTGCCGCGACGCGGCGCAGCGGCTCGCGCCGCAACTGCCGTCGCTGCTGCCGGCCGACGCACTCGAAGCGCTGTCCGAGCGGCAGCGCGTGCTCGTTGAAGCCGGCGTCGACAGCGCGCTCGCGGTGCGTGTCGCGAGCGGCGACATCTCGGCCACGCTGCTCGACATCGCCGAAGTGGCCGCGACCTGCAACCGCAGCCTCGAACTCGTCGCGGGCGTCTATTTCTCGCTCGGCACGCTGCTCAATTACGGATGGATCGGCGAACGCGCGGCGACGCTGCCGACGCCGACGCACTGGGACATGCTCGCGCGCGCGGCCGCGCTCGCGGAAGTCGCGCGGCTGAAGCGCACGCTCGCGACGAGCGCGCTCGCCGAATCGGCGGATTCGACCACGCCGGAGACGATCGTCGGCGCGTGGCGCGAGCGCCGCGACGCCGCGCTCGCGCGCTACGAGCACCTGCTCGCGGACCTGCGCGCGTCGGGCGGCGCCAGCCTCGCGGTGCTGCTCGTGATCGTGCGCGAGATGGCCGTGCTCGAACGCGCGTGACGGTTCGGGCAGGGTCAGACCGTCGCGACCAGCAGCTCTTCCGCGTTGTTCGGCGGCCGCAGGCCGTCCGTGCGATCGGCGAAATAGCGGTGCGCCAGCTCCGCGGCCGATACGTGCGTGGCAGTCGCGAAGCCGGCCTCCAGCGCGAGCGCCTGGATCTGCGCCGGCATGAAGAAGCTGATGAACGGCGTGCCGCTCG
Source organism: Burkholderia sp. IT-111MI5 (assembly GCF_949752865.1). Classification (NCBI taxonomy): domain Bacteria; kingdom Pseudomonadati; phylum Pseudomonadota; class Betaproteobacteria; order Burkholderiales; family Burkholderiaceae; genus Burkholderia; species Burkholderia sp. IT-111MI5. Next base: position 66,037 of record NZ_CATKIF010000033.1, read on the forward strand.
CGCGTGCGCCCTTCGCGGCCATTTCCAGCCCCGGGCGCACGTCCGGATCCGCGTTCTCCAGCGGCAGCAGGAACGTCATCGCGAGCGTCGAGCCCGGCGCAAGCGACGCGACTTCGCGCAGCGCGGCCGCGTTCGCTTCGCGCGTCAGGTACATGCTGACGCCGGTGGACACCACGACCGCCGGCTTGCCGGCATCGAAGCCCGCGCCGACGAGCGCATCGCGCCACGACTGCTTCGCCTCGAAATCGACCGGCACGAAGCGCAGCCAGTCGGGCACGCCGAAGCCGAGTTCGGTCAGGCGGCGCTGCTTCCATGCCTGCGGCGCCGGCGGGTCGACTTCGAAGACGGTCACGCGCGACGCCATGTCGGGCCGGCGCTGCACGAAGCTGTCGAGGCCAGCGCCGAGAATCACGTACTGGCTCACACCGAGCGCGGCCTGCTCGGCCACGAGATCCTCGATGAAGCGCGCCCGCGCGACGATCGACGCACGAAACGGCCGCGTGAACTGCGGGTCCATGTCGCCGCGCTGCTGCCAGCCCGGCGCCGGCGCGAGCAGTCGAAGCCCGACTTCGTCGGCGAGCACGTGCGGCGGCGCGTCGAGTTCGACGTGCAGCGCGCGCCACAGCGCGACGCGCGCGGCGGTGCTGTCGGGCGCGTCTTCGCGGGTATCGGTCATAGCGGCCTCACGCGCGCTGCTTGCCCGGCGCCTGCAGCCGCCACACGCGGCCGTCCGGGTCGCGCACGGTCATGTCGCGCGTGCCCCAGTGCGTATCCTCGAACGGCGTGACGACATCGACGATCGGCTGCGGCCTCACCGCCTGCTCGTCCGGCACCTTGAGCACCACTTGCATGTCGGGCGCCTCGCCCGGCGGCACTTCGGCGATGAACAGAAACGGGCCGTCGCCGCTGCGAAGCCGGCCAGAGTTGTGATCGGTTTCGAATTCCAGCGTGAAGCCCAGCGCCTGGAAGAATTTCGCGGACTTGCCCCAGTTGTGCGTCGTCAGGTACACGGCTTCGATTCGCTCGGATGACATGTCACTCCTCCTTGGTGGACGGCCCCGCGCCCGGCGGCGGCGCGGCCAGGTACGCGCGCAACGCGTCGGCCACCAGCGCGGACAGCGATTGCTCCGTTTCGATGGCGCGATGCTTGACCTGCCGGATCAGGCCAAGCGGCAGGTACACGTTGAATTGCTTCACTTCTTCGTCGGTCATGGAAGCTAGTATGCTAGCAAAATAGCAATTGTCAAATGCGGGCGGTGGAGAGCGGGATGTCTTGATCGGGCGCGGCCCGCCGCGCGGGCCGTCGGCTCGAACCCCGTGGGTTCGCGTCGTTACTTCGCGGCGCGCGCCGCCAGCCGCGCAAACAGCGCGTCGAGATCGAACCCTGCCGTATCGATGCCGATCGTGTCGCGCAGGCATGCACCCCACGCGGCCGCGTCGTCGAACGTGACGGTGCGCCCGGCCCCCGCCGCGTCGCGCAGCGTCAGCGCGGTGTTGAGCAGCGCCGCGCGACCGTCCGGCAGCACGCGGCACGCGATCAGGTCGTTCACGAAGATCGATTCCGGATACGTCGACGTAAACCAGTTCGCGGCGTCGTAATCGATCCACTCGGCCGGCTTCAGCGAGAAACGGTAAGTGGTCTGCCAGCCGTCGGGGATCTCGAACTGCATGTCGAATTCGCCGTCGACCGGCGCGTCGATCACGCGAAACGCGCCATGCGTCGTCAGTTGCCGCTCTCCCGGCACGAAGCGCAGCGGCGCGGTCAGCGTCGCGCTGCCGAAGCCGATGTCCGCGAGCCAGACCGCATCGTCGAGATCGATGCGCAGCAGCATGTGCGTCTGCGCGGTGACGATCTCGGGCGGCCGCATCCAGCGCACGCGCGCGATCAGCGGCGTCACGCGAAAACCGATCGTCGTGAGCGCGGTATAGAACAGCTTGTTGAGTTCGAAGCAGTAGCCGCCGCGGCGGCGCCCGATCACCTTGTCGACGATCGCGGGCAGGTCGAGCGCGACGCGCGCGCCGGTCAGCGGATTGAGGTTTTCGAACGGAATCGCCTGCGGGTGCAGCAGATGAAGCCGGCGCAGCACGTCGAGCGTCGGCTCGGCCGGGCCGTCGTAGCCGATGCGGGAGAAATAGCGCGAGAGGTCGAACGAGTCAGTCATGAACCTGCACCGATAAAAGGGACACGCCACGATAGCATCGCGCGAAATCCCCATGTTGTGCGGGGCGATTGTCCGTCATCGCGCGCGATGCCGGCACCGCACCGCGCGCAGCCCCGCGCAACGTTACGGCAGCAGCTTCAGCGCCGACGACGCGACCGACGGCACCGAAATGCCCTGGCTCGTCGCGAACTGCACGGCCTGGCTGAGCGTCGCCGCGAGCGACTGCAACTGGCCCGGCGCGCTTTGCGCGATATACGACGCGGCCTGCATGTTCTGCGGATTCAGGCCCGACTGCAGCAGCGACGCGGCACTGGTCGAACCGAGATTGCCGAGCCCCGACTGCAGTTGCGAATACTGCGTGAGCCCCTGGCCGAGCGACGCGAGGCCGTTGCTGAACGCCTGCTTGTCGATCGGGCCGTGCGACGCGCCGCCGCTCGCGAAAGCCTGGCCGAGCGCCTGCGACACCGACTGCTGCGCGCCGCCCATCTGCGACAGCGCGGCCGGCGTCAGCGCATCGCCGCCTGTCAACTGGCTCGCGGCCTGCTGCGCCTGCCCGGCCGCGCCGGTCAGCCCCATCGCCGACGCGAGCGACGACTGGCCGGACAGCACTTGCTGATTCGCACCGACGTAGGCCTGCAGCAACTGCGCGAGGCCGCCTTGTGCGGGCGCAGCCTGCTGCTGGCCACCGCCGAGCAGCGACGCGCCGAGCGACTGCAGGTCGAGCTGCGCGTGCGCGGCGCCGCTCACCAGGATGCCGAATGCGATGCCTGCCGAGGCCAGATGCCTGCCCGTCGCGCGAATGTGCTTCATGTGTTTCCCTCGTGCCGGAATGATTGAGGCCGATATTGTCGAAGCGCGTCGCGCGCCGCCGCAACGACTGAAACACATCGAAACGAAATCACGGTGTGCGGCCGCTTGCAATTCCGCGACCGACGGACACGGTCGAGTGGATTCGTCCGCGGTTGATGCGCGAAATCACGCGTGTGCCGGAATTCGTTCTCCGGTTGCATGAATGACGGCGGGTTTCGGGCTTTGCGGGTGGTACCGCAAAACGTATCGCGGCCGGGAAACGTTACGCAGCCATCCACGCCGGCAGCCGCCGGCCGACCCAGTCGGCCGCCTGCTCGTAGCCGCGCGCGAGCTGCAGCACCGCGAGATCGGCGCGCGGGCGCCCGATCAGCTGCATCCCCATCGGCAGCCCCGCGTCGTTGAAGCCGACCGGCACGTTGATCACCGGGCAGCCGGCCAGCGTCCACGGCACGACCGTTTCCATCCAGCGGTGATAGGTATCCATCGCGCGGCCCGCGATTTCCTTCGGCCAGCGCTGGTCGACATCGAACGGAAACACCTGCGCGGTCGGCGCCGCGATGAAGTCGTAGCGATCGAAGAAGCTCAGCACGGCCTGGTGCCACGCGGTGCGCTCGACGCTCGCATCGAACACGGCCGCGCCCTGCATCGCGAGCAGCCCTTCTACCTCGTAGATCGCCTCGGGCTTCAGCAGCGCGCGGCGCGCCGGATCGCGATAGTGCGCGAGCAGCCCGCCGCCGGACAGCAGGTGCCGATGCACGAGCCACAGGCGCCAGATCCGCTCGGGCGCGAATGCCGGCAGCGCGGCATCGACATCGCAGCCGATCTCGCGCAGCGTTGCCAGCCCCTGTTCGCACTGCGCGAGCACGCCGGCCTCGGTCGCGAGATAACCGTTCCAGTCGCCGACCCACGCGATGCGCTTGCCGCGCAGGTCCGCGTCGAGCGGCTGCGCGAACACGGCCGGATCTTCCGCGCGCGACAGCGGATCGTTGCGGTCGTAGCCGGCCTGGATCGCGAGCAGCTGCGCGACGTCGCCGACCGTGCGGCCCATCGGCCCTTCGATGCCGAGCTGCTGCACGAACACGTCGACGGCCGGCCAGCGCGGTACGCGCCCCTGCGACGGGCGGAAGCCGTAGATGTTGCAGAACGCGGCCGGATTGCGCAGCGAGCCGCCGAAATCGCTGCCGTCCGCCACCGGCAGCATCCGCGACGCGAGCGCCGCCGCCGTGCCGCCGCTGCTGCCGCCCGCACTCTTCGTCAGGTCGTACGGATTGCGCGTCGCACCATAAACCTCGTTGAACGTGTGCGAACCGAGCCCGAATTCCGGCGTATTGGTCTTGCCGATGAAGATCGCGCCGGCCGCGCGCATCCGCGCGACGCCGACGGAATCGGCCTGCGGCACGTTCTCGCGGAAGATCGGCGAGCCGTAGGTGGTCCGCAGCCCCTTCGTCATCGCCAGATCCTTCGGCGCCTGCGGCATCCCGTGCATCCAGCCGTGGTACTCGCCGCGCGCCAGCGCGGCATCCTTTTCCGCGGCTTCGGCGAGCAGCGCATCGCGCTCACGCAGCGCGACGATCGCATTGACCGCGCCGTTCACGCGCTCGACGTGGTCGAGATACGCGCGCATCGTCTCGACGCACGAGACCGCCTTGCCGCGGATCGCCGACGCGAGCTCGCCGGCCGACAGGCGCACGATCGGGTCGACGGGGATGGAGGCGGGAGCGAGAAGCTGCGGGGCGCCGTGCGGCATGCGAGTCTCCTGAAATCGGAATGGAATGGCAGGCCGCGTGGCGGCGGCGGTCGCCCCCGAACCGGCCGGGAGGGGCCGCGCCGCGGCCGACGCTCTACTCTACGCGACGCCGATTCGGCGACCTTCGATATTTTCCGTCGCGATTCATTGCGGATCCGACTGAATCGGGGCGACGCGTGCCGGGCCGCCCGCGCCGGCCCGATCGATGAAATCGTTTATGCGCATAAACTAAAATTTCTTATATTTCTAATAGGCGCGACACGAGACGGCGCGCGTTAACGACATTTTTACGCGACCGCCCGATCTCTTTAGATGGTTCGTTCCGGCGGCGCGCTACGCTGGAAGCATCTCGTTCCCTGGACATCGTTCATGCTCAAGCTGCTGGTTCCGGTCGGTCACTCGCCCCGCTCGCTGCAGGCGGTTCGCCACGCGACATTCCTGTATCGCGAGCGGTGCGCGTCGGAGATCGTGCTGATCAACGTTCAGGCGCCGCTCGAATCGACGCGGCTCGAGGCCTACCACCCGCTGTCGCGGCTGCGCTCGATCGAGGAAAAGTTCGCGTCCGACGATCTGGCCATGGCGGAGCGGATTCTGCAGGACGCCGGCGTCAAGTACAGCGTCGTGAAGAAGGTCGGGCCAGTGGCCGATACGATCGCGGCCGTGGCGGCCGAGACCGGATGCGACGAGATCGTGGTCGTCGCGCCGAGGCACGACCCGCTTCATGCACTGATGTCGGTGTTTCGCCGCAGCGTGATGGGCCGGCTGGTGCGGATTTCGAATGTGCCGGTGACTGCGGTGCAATGACAGCAATGATGTGCGGCGACAGTCTCATGACAGGCCGCAGGCTTGCACCGGCGACGGACGAATGAGCGGCGCAGTACGTGTGCGCGTTGCGCGCCGCACGTGTACTGCCCGTCACACAGCGCTTATTTGATGACCTTGCGCCAGAACACGAAATAGGCGGCCGCCGAAGACGCAACCAGCAGGATTGCCCACATCGGAGCGAGACTGATCAGCACGGAAGAGACGTTAAGCATTTGGATTCCTCACTATTTCGACAGCGATGTTCAACACGCACCTGCTTGCCGGAACCGATGCATTCATCCGTCATCGCGTTCCGTCAAATCATGCATTCATGCTATCGCTTTGAGCGGCGGCACGACCGTCCCCTCCCGCCCGTACCCTGACATTCGTCAAACTCGCGCGATTCACGCGTCTGTCGCGCCGAAATCCGTCGCGCGATTGCCGCGCTGCGTGCCCATCCTCGTCTGCCGGCCGCCAGCCTGAAAGCCCGTTCCTTTTGCCCGCGAAACCACGAAAAACGTGACGGGATCACGCCGCCCCGCCACCGATTCAGCAGACGTTTACCGGGGGAACCCCCAAGTGCTTCGTCGAACGTGTCCGCGTTACGCTTGAGCGACGAGGAGACGAACCATGAGACGAGCCGTACATATCGCTGTTTTCGCGCTGCTGGCGTATCTCATTGCCGATCGCGCGATCCTGCATGCGCAGGGCCGCGACGCCAGCCCGCTTGCATGCGAACAGGGCGCCGCGCAGGTAAAGGCCGACGCGCTCGGCCGCGGCTTCGGCGAGGCGGCCGCCGGCAGCCAGAGCGAGGCGTTCATGTCGGGTTGCCTCGTGACCGGGCGAGGCAATCAGGACGTCGCGATGGCGAACCGTTGACGCGAATCCGGTGACGTTCCGGGCTCGTTCGAGTCAATTCCCGCTGTTTGCCGTCATTTTCTCGATCGATGTCGCGACGGATGTCACGCTCCGGACGCCGTTCACGCTGAACGTCTGCTCGTGGCCCGTGTCGTCGCGGGGAAGACGCATCGACATCTGCGCCATCAGGCCATCCTTGCCGTAAGCGCCAAACCAGTCGACCAGCCTGCCGATGTAGCACGTGCCGCCGACATGAACCGGCATGTCGCCGACAATCTCGTACGCGTAGTGGCCGGGCCCATAGCTCATGTACTCGCTGCGATCGTCGCCTTGCACCGAAGGCGGAACCGGACACAGCGGCATGTCGGAGCCGGCGTCGCGCGCGGTGCTGTCGCTCACGTTGCGCAGCGCCTGTTCGATTTCCGATACAGTGGCTAGCCCGCTATCGGGCCATCGCGTCGAGACGCCGCTTCATCTACAACAACAGTCAATCAAAAGATGAGTCATCCCAACACCGATTTGATCCAGCGTTTTTACACGGCCTTTCAGCAGCGCGACATCGACGCGATGCTCGCCTGCTATGCCGACGACATCGTCTTCAGCGATCCTGCGTTCGGCGAGTTGCGCGGCGAGCTCGCGCGCGACATGTGGCGCATGCTGGTGGCGCGTGCGCAGGAATTTTCGTTGACGTTCGGCGAGGTCGACGCGGACGAACAGACCGGGCGCGCGCAGTGGGTCGCGCACTACCGGTTCGGCGCGACCGGCCGCACGGTGGTCAACCGGATCGACGCGCGTTTCCGGTTCCGCGACGGGCTCATCGCCGAACATCGCGACAGTTTCGACCTGTGGCGCTGGGCACGTCAGGCGCTTGGGCTGAAGGGCGCCCTGCTCGGCTGGACGCCGTTCGTGCAACGCGCGATCCGCGCGCAGGCGCGGAAGAATCTCGACGCGTATCGGGCAAGGCGGGGCTAGGACACGTGCCGCTACTGCGTCATCGTGGCGTTGGCGTGTACAGCTTCTTGCGTGCTTGTGCAGATATGTGCTGCACCTGAAACCCGAATCGAGCGCAAGGGCTTCTCTGGCTGGGGCATGTAGTCGTCCGGCGCAGCCTTGCAAGGCCCGCCTCTGTTCCACATCACGAAAGCCAGCGCCGACAGGGCCAATCTACCGCCAGCGGACGCCCCCAACCGCAGCCGAGCAGCCCGCCGCAAATCGCCTCCCCTCCTGCCGACAACCGCAAGAACCACACGAAATACCTCGCCCGCAAAGGCTCCCAGCCCACCCTCCGGAGCACGCACGGAAACGCCGTCTCCCCCGCGCCGCCACGCTCCCCCGCATCTTGCCCGCCAACTCTTATATAAGACATAAGACATTTGACGTTACAGTTCATTGAGATTAGAATCCCGCTCAAAGCAGTGCCTGGAACAGCCCCGGAGTGCCGGAAAGGCCTTCCCCTCAAACGCCATATCAGCAGGTCTCCCCATGCTTGAAAACTTTCGTGCTCACGTGGCCGCCCGCGCCGCGCTCGGTATTCCCCCCCTGCCGCTGACGGCTCAGCAAACCGCCGAACTGGTGGAACTGCTGACGAACCCGCCCGCCGGCGAAGAGCAGACGCTGCTCGAACTGATCACCTACCGCGTGCCGGCCGGCGTCGACGAAGCCGCCCGCGTGAAGGCCGGCTTCCTGGCCGCCGTGGCCAAGGGCGAGACCGCCTGCCCGCTGATCTCGCGCGAACGCGCCACCGAACTGCTCGGCACGATGCTGGGCGGCTACAACATCCAGCCGCTGATCGAACTGCTGTCCGACGACGCAGTCGCGGCCGTGGCCGCCGACGCGCTGAAGAAAACCCTGCTGATGTTCGACCAGTTCCATGACGTGAAGGAACTCGCCGACAAGGGCAACGCGCACGCGAAGGCCGTGCTGCAAAGCTGGGCCGACGCCGAATGGTTCACCAGCCGTCCGGAAGTGCCGCAAAGCCTGACCGTCACCGTCTTCAAGGTGACGGGCGAAACCAACACCGACGACCTGTCGCCGGCGCCGGACGCCACCACCCGCCCGGACATCCCGATGCACGCGCTGGCGATGCTGAAGAACGCGCGCCCGGGCATCACGCCGGAAGAAGACGGCAAGCGCGGCCCGGTCAAGTTCATCGAGTCGCTGAAGGAAAAGGGTCACCTGGTCGCATACGTGGGCGACGTGGTCGGCACCGGCTCCTCGCGCAAGTCGGCCACCAACTCGGTGCTGTGGTTCACCGGCGAAGACATCCCGTTCGTTCCGAACAAGCGCTTCGGCGGCGTGTGCCTCGGCGGCAAGATCGCCCCGATCTTCTACAACACGATGGAAGATGCAGGCGCGCTGCCGATCGAACTCGACGTGTCGCAGATGGAAATGGGCGACGTGGTCGAACTGCGCCCGTATGACGGCAAGGCGCTGAAGAACGGCGAAGTGATCGCCGAATTCCAGGTCAAGTCCGACGTACTGTTCGACGAAGTGCGCGCCGGCGGCCGCATTCCGCTGATCATCGGCCGCGGGCTGACCGCGAAGGCACGCGAAGCGCTGGGCCTCGCGCCGTCGACGCTGTTCCGCCTGCCGCACCAGCCGGCCGACAGCGGCAAGGGCTTCTCGCTCGCGCAGAAGATGGTCGGCCGTGCATGCGGTTTGCCGGAAGGTCAGGGTGTCCGCCCGGGCACGTACTGCGAACCGAAGATGACCTCGGTCGGCTCGCAGGACACCACGGGCCCGATGACCCGCGACGAACTGAAGGATCTCGCCTGCCTCGGCTTCTCGGCCGACCTCGTGATGCAGTCGTTCTGCCACACCGCCGCTTATCCGAAGCCGGTCGACGTCAAGACGCACCAGACGCTGCCGAACTTCATCAGCACGCGCGGCGGTATCGCGCTGCGTCCGGGCGACGGCGTGATCCACTCGTGGCTGAACCGCATGCTGCTGCCCGACACCGTCGGCACCGGCGGCGATTCGCACACGCGCTTCCCGATCGGCATCAGCTTCCCGGCAGGCTCGGGCCTGGTGGCCTTCGCGGCCGCCACCGGCACGATGCCGCTGGACATGCCGGAATCGGTGCTGGTCCGCTTCAAGGGCAAGATGCAGCCGGGCGTCACGCTGCGTGACCTCGTCAACGCGATTCCGCTGTACGCGATCAAGCAAGGCATGCTGACGGTCGCCAAGCAAGGCAAGAAGAACATCTTCTCGGGCCGCATTCTCGAAATCGAAGGCCTGCCCGACCTGAAGGTCGAGCAAGCGTTCGAACTGTCGGATGCGTCCGCCGAACGTTCGGCCGCCGGTTGCACGGTCCACCTGAACAAGGAACCGATCATCGAATACCTGAACAGCAACGTCACGCTGCTGAAGTGGATGATCGCGCAGGGCTACCAGGATCCGCGCAGCCTGCAGCGTCGTATCGCGGCAATGGAGCAGTGGCTGGCCGACCCGCAACTGCTGTCGCCGGACGCCGACGCCGACTACGCGGCCGTCATCGAGATCGATCTCGCCGATATCCATGAGCCGATCGTCGCCTGCCCGAACGACCCGGACGACGTGAAGACGCTGTCCGACGTCGCGGGCGCGAAGATCGACGAAGTGTTCATCGGCTCGTGCATGACCAACATCGGCCACTTCCGTGCGGCGTCGAAGCTGCTCGAAGGCAAGCGCGACATCCCGGTCAAGCTGTGGGTCGCCCCGCCGACCAAGATGGACCAGAAGCAGCTGACGGAAGAAGGTCACTACGGCGTGTTCGGCACGGCCGGTGCGCGTACCGAAATGCCGGGCTGCTCGCTGTGCATGGGTAACCAGGCACAGGTGCGCGAAGGCGCGACGGTCATGTCGACGTCGACCCGCAACTTCCCGAACCGCCTGGGCAAGAACACGAATGTGTACCTCGGCTCGGCGGAACTGGCGGCAATCTGCTCGCGCCTGGGCAAGATCCCGACCAAGGACGAGTACATGGCCGACATGGGCGTGCTCAGCGCCAACGGCGACAAGATCTACAAGTACATGAACTTCGACCAGATCGAAGACTTCAAGGAAGTGGCCGACACCGTGCAGATGTAAGCACGCTGTCGGGCTGCGGCGGGTCTTTCCCGTCGCAGCGACACGCAAATGGCGCCGCAGGCTGCATGCCCGCGGCGCCATTCTTTTATTCGGCTCCGGCGACGTTCACCCGGCATTGCCGCCCGGCTCGCGACGGATCACCAGCTCGTTGAAACCGGTATCCGCATCGGGTTCGCGAGAGAAACGATGCCCGGGAAGCAGCGCGAGCAGGATTTCGGCAGTCGTGCGCACCACGCAGCCGCTCGCCACATGGCCGCCCGACACGCGGCCGCCCGCATCGGAAACGGACATGTGCAGGTGCGCGCCGTCCGGCGATACCGAACCGGCCAGCGTCAGGATTTCGAGGTCGTCGCGCAGTTCGGTCGGCAGGTCGGCGCCGGCAAAGCGCAACTGCGCGACGCTCAGGCTGCCGATGCCCTGGATCACGAATGCCGCGTGCGCACCGTGCGAACGCAACGCTTCCTCGATGGACGCGCGCAGATCGTCGCCGGGGGACAGACGCAGAGGATGGGCTTGCATGGTCGAGAACCCGCTGGTGGATCGTGGTGTCGACAAAGAGTACGTTCGGCCCGTGAATCCGGCAAGTCACCCTCGCCCGACAAAACCGCCCTCGCGTCGCGGCAACGCGCAGGCAAGCCCCGCAGGCATCACCCGGTAAAGCGCTCGCTCGCAAACTGCGCATCCGGCACGCCTGCCGCAACGGCCACGTCCCGCACACCCTGCACGAGCGGCGGCGGCCCGCACACGTAGATGTCCGGCAGCGCGCCGGCCTGTGCAAGCGCCGCACGCAACGCGTCGACCGGCGTGCCTCGCAACCCGGCCCACTCCCCGCCGGGCCGCCATACGCAGAGATCGACCTGCAACTGCGGCAGATCGGCCTGCAATCGCGCAAGCTCGTCGAGCATGAACAGTTCGGTTTCCTGATTGACACCGAAGAACAGCCGCGCATCGGCCATCTCCTGATACTCGGCCATGCGCCGCAGCATCGACAGGATCGGCGCGAGCCCCGTGCCGCCCGCGACGAACCAGCGCGGCCGCAGGCTGTCCGCGAACAGCCCGAAGCCGCCCATCGGAACGCGCACGGTCAGCGGATCGCCCGGCCGTGCGCGCTCGCGCAGGTACGTCGAGAACCAGCCGTCCGGCCGCAGCCGGATCAGGAACTCGAGGCGGCCGTCCCAATTGCTCGTGTTCGCGAGCGAATACGGCCGGCGCAAGCCGCTGCCCGGCACCTCCAGCTCGGCGAACTGGCCGGGCTCGAACTCGACGGCCGAGCCGAACGCGTCGTCGGGCTCGACTTGCAACTCGACGCGCATCGTGTCGGCCGCGATCGTATCGAGCGCCGCGATTCGCGCGATGCGCACGGGCACTGGCTGCAGCAGCACCTTGGTCCGGTCGTACGGCGCGGCGACCCGCAGATCGCCGCGCGGCGTGGTCCGGCACAGCAGGACCGCACCCTGCTGGCCGGCCGGCAGCACGCCGGCGCTGTCGGCCTGCATCTCGTACGCGCCGTCGACGACGGTCGCCTGGCACGCGCCGCAGCTTCCGCGCCGGCATTGCGACGGCAGCGTGATGCCGGCGTCCGCCGCTGCGGTGAGCAGATCCTGTTCGGCGTCGCATCCGAAGCCGAACTGCTCACCGTCGCGCGTCGTGATCTCGATTCGATAGGTCATCGAACGATCCCGCTCAAGCGGCCTTGCGCGCCAGCGAAGCGGCAAGGTCCGCGCCGGCGTCGCCGATCGGCTGGATGCCGAATTGCTCGACCAGCACCGCGAGAACGCCCGGCGTGGCGAACGCCGGCAGCGTCGGTCCGAGGCGGATGTTGCGCAGGCCGAGCGCGAGCAGCGTCAGCAGTACGGCCGCCGCCTTCTGTTCGAACCACGAGATCACGAGCGACAGCGGCAAATCGTTCACGCCGCACTCGAATGCGTCGGCGAGCGCCGTCGCGATCCGGATCGCCGAATAGCTGTCGTTGCACTGCCCGACGTCGAGCAGGCGCGGAATGCCGCCGATATCGCCGAACGCATGCCGGTTGAACCGGTACTTGTTGCAGCCGAGCGTCATCACGACCGTATCGTCGGGCGCCTGCTCCGCGAACTCCGTGTAGTAGTTGCGGCCCGGCGCCGCGCCGTCGCAGCCGCCGATCAGGAAGAAGTGGCGGATCTGTCCGGCCTTGACCGCGTCGATGACTTTGTCCGCGACGCCGAGCACCGCATGGCGGCCGAACCCGACCGTGATCGTCAGCTCCGGCGCTGTGGCCGGGAAACCGGGCAGTGCCTGTGCGGCGCGGATCAGCGTCGAGAAATCGTGATGCTCGAGATGGCGCACGCCCGGCCAGCCGACCGGCCCCGTCGTGAAGATCCGCTGCCGGTATTGCGGCATCGGCTCGATGATGCAGTTGGACGTCATCAGGATCGGCCCGGGGAAATGCGCGAAGTCGCTCTGCTGGTCCTGCCACGCACCGCCGTAGTTGCCGACGAGATGAGGAAATGCGTTGAGCGCCGGGTACGCGTGGGCCGGCAGCATTTCGCCGTGCGTGTACACATGGATGCCCGTGCCGGCCGTCTGTTCGAGCAGCGCGTGCAGATCGCCGAGATCGTGTCCCGACACGAGGATCGCCTTGCCCGCCACCGGCGACACGCGCACGGCGGTCGGCTGCTGCGCGCCGAAACGGCCGGTGTTCGCGCTGTCGAGCAGTTCCATCACCGTCAGGTTCAGCCGGCCGAGTTCGAGCGCCTGCGCGAGCAGCGCGTCGACGTCGTCGGGGTCGCGCGCGAGAAACGCGAGCGCCGCTTCGACGCCCTCGTAGATGTCGTCGCGCTCGTAGCCGAGCACCCGCGCATGATGCGCGTAGGCGCACACGCCCTTCAGCCCGTACAGCACCAGCGCACGCAGGCCGACGATGTCCGCGCCCACCTTGTCGAGCCCCGCGTCGATGCCGACGGCGGCGGCCTGTTCCAGCAGGCCGGCGAGATCGCCCGCCGGCTGCCACATCGCGGGCCCGTGCAGCATGGGGAGGACCGCTCCCATGGCCCGCGCCTTCGCTTCACATGCGGCCTTCACGCGGTCGCGCGTCTGTGCCGCGTCACGCAGCAACGCGACGAAGCGCGCCGCATGGAAGTTCACGTTGGTCAGCGTCGTGAACATCGCGTACAGCACGAACCGGTCGGCGTCGCGATCGGGGGCGCCCAGTGCGCGCGCGACTGCGCCGTATTGCGCAATGCCCTTCACCGCATGGACCAGCAGGTCCTGCAGGTCGGCCGTCGTTGCATCCTTGCCGCAGTTGCCTTTCGCCGATGCGCAGCCGGGCCGCGCGCCGGTCCGGTCGGTCTGTTCGCATTGATAGCAAAACACGGTGCTCTCCTTTCTCGATCATGGGGGCGCGGGTCGGCGCGAACGGCGGCGGAACGCAGGTTCCTTGCCGCCGGGCATCCCGCCCGCTTCAAGATGCGTTTCTTATGCATCTTTTTCATGATGTTTCGGCACGCGTTTCGCCACCGTGATGCAGATCAAGAAACGGGACGCTCGCCGGTGAGGCAACTTGTCGCTGTCACTGCCCTCCGGCTTCGGTCGTGTGTTCGTTTTCGGTATCCGCGCATTCGATGCCCCAGTCGCCGTATCGATACCAGTCGTCGCCGAGCAGTTCGCTCGGGTGCTGCGTGCGGCTGGAACCGTTGCCGCAACGCATCGCGTGCGCCGCGCAGTAGTTGTCGCATCCCCAGCAGATCCTCTCCGGATGCACGGGGTGCAGCGGAAATTTCCTGGCCATCGCGCGTTGCCCTCCCGGTGTCGTTTCGTTCGCTACCGTTCGACTCTAGTGCACCGATGCACACCGGCAATGCGGCATTCTTTCGCAGTGGCGGCAGTGCATCGGCCAAGCACGCCGCGCAACGCAATTGGATCGCCTCAAACAAAAAAGCCCGGACATCGCCCGGGCCTGTGCACATCGTCCGTTACCGCCGGCCGCGCTTACGCTTCGAGCGCCTCCAGCACCTTCCCCTTCGTCTCGATCCCGACGAAGTGCACGGTCACCGCCGCGATCAGCGGCACGATGCCGATCAGGTAGAACGCGGGCGCGAGGTTCCCGCCGATGATCGCGTGCGGCACGACCATCGGCGCGACGAACGACGCGATCTTCAGCCACGCGCTGCCGAGCCCGCAGCCCGACGCGCGGATGCTCGTCGGATACTGTTCCGGCGTATAGACGTACGCGGTAATGAACCCCGACGCCATCAACCCGAGCGACAGCGAGCAGAAGACCGCGACGACATACACCGACGATGCGTGATAGATGCCCGCGAACGCCAGCGACAGCGCGCACAGCACGAACGACCACACGATCACCGGCTTGCGGCCGAGCTTGTCGACGAGCAGCGCCGACGCCAGCGACCCGAGCACGCCCATCACCGAACCAATCACCGCGAGGTTCAGCGCGAGTTGCAGCGGCGCGTGATAGAAGTTCTTGTAGATCGTCGGCAGCCACGTCGACAGCCCGTACTGGATGAACCCGCAGGTCGCCCACAACGTCGCCACCGCGAGCGTGCGCTTGCGATACGCGGCGCTGAACAGGTCGCTCATCCTGCGCTTCGGATGCTGGCGCACCATCTCGTCGAACGCGGCCACCTGCGTGACCGGCGGCAGCTCGCCGCGCACCGACGCCTCGAACACGCCGACCGCGCGCCCGGCTTCCGCGAGCCGCCCGCGCGATGCGAGCCAGCGCGGCGATTCCGGCACGAGGCGCGTGAGCACGAACGACAGGATCAGCGGCAGCCCACCGACGAAGTACATGATTTCCCAGCCGAACCGCGGCACGAGCCACGCGCCGAGCGCCATCGACACGAGCAGGCCGATCGGGAACACGATCTCGTACAGCAGCACGAAACGGCCGCGGCCATGCGCGCGCGTGATCTCGTTGATGTACGTCGCGGCGACCGGCAGCTCGCCGCCGAGCCCGAGCCCCTGCAGGATCCGCAGCAGCACGAACACCTCGAAGGTCGGCGCGAAGCCGCACGCGATGCTCGTGATGCCGATCACGGCCGAGCTCCATGCAATCGCCTTCACGCGGCCGTGCTTCTCGGCCAGCGCGGGAAACAGGAATGCGCCGATCAGCTGGCCGATCGCGCCGGACGCGATCAGCATGCCGATCTGCGTCGGCGACAGCCCCCATTTGTGAATCAGCAGCGGCAGCGTCGCCGCGATCGTGATCACGTCGAAGCCGTCGAAGAACGTCGCGGTGCCGATCAGCACGCGTGCGCGGATCTGCATCGCGTTGCCGGGAAGCCGCTCGAGCCGCGCGATGATCGCGCCGGGCGTGGAGGCGGCAGCTTCCATCGTGGCGCGACCGGCCACGACGTTGTCGAAAGTGCTCATGCGGGGTGTCTCCTGGTCTGCCGGTCAGGCAAGCGCTTTGGTCGTGTCTGCCAGGGCTTCCGTATCCACTGCCCGGCCCTGGTTCATCCACTTGCGCGCGAGCTTCAGCTCGCGTGCGTTGTTCACGGCGATGACACCTCTCACATGCCCGTCGCCAAGGAAAAACAGCGTCGCGCGACGCGCGGCGAGATCGCCGCGCACGACGAGCTGCGCATCGGCCGGCAGATCGCCGAGGATCTGCAGGTTCACGTCGTACTGATCGGACCAGAACCACGGAATCTCCGCGTACGGCGCGCGCACGCCGAGCACGGCCTTCGCGGCCGCGATCGCCTGGTTCTGCGCGTTGGCCCACGATTCGAGCCGCACGCGCCGCTTCAGCCAGCCGTTGTGATGGTTCGCGACGTCGCCGCACGCGAAGATCGCCGGGTCGCTCGTCGCGCCGAATTCGTCGACGACGATGCCGTCGTCGACGGCCAGCCCCGCATCGCTCGCGAGCGACGCATTCAGCGCGAGGCCGATGCCGGCCACCGCGAAATCGGCGTCGATCGTCGTGCCGTCGGCGAGCGTCGCGCGCACCTTCGATGCGTCGTCCGGCTGCGCATCGAGCGACGCTAGCGCCGCGCCGACACGCACGTCGACGCCGTTCGCGCGATGCAGGTCGAGCAGGAAATCCGACACGATCTGCGGCACCGAACGCCCGCACAGCCGCGGCGCGCCTTCGACCACGACCGCCTCGACGCCGAGCTTGCGCGCGGTGGCCGCGACTTCGAGGCCGATCCAGCCGCCGCCGATCACGAGCACGCGTTGGCTCGCGCGCAGCTTCTCGCCAAGCGCGGCCGCTTCGTCGAGCGTGCGCAGGTAGTGCAGGTTCGGCGTCCTCACGATTGCGTCCGGCAGGCGGCGCGACGTGCCGCCGGTCGCGATCACGAGCCGGTCGTATTCGATCTCGCGGCCGCTGGCGGTCGTCACCACGCGGCGCGCGCGGTCGATCGATGTAGCGCGTTCCGGCTGCCATGCTTCGATATCGAGCGCGTCGAATTCGTCCGGGCGCACGACGCGTACGGTTTTAATATCGGCGTCGCCGGCCAGCACGGCCTTCGACAACGGCGGACGCTCGTACGGCAGGTGCGGCTCGTCGGCGATCATCACG
This sequence comes from Burkholderia sp. IT-111MI5, assembly GCF_949752865.1. Classification (NCBI taxonomy): domain Bacteria; kingdom Pseudomonadati; phylum Pseudomonadota; class Betaproteobacteria; order Burkholderiales; family Burkholderiaceae; genus Burkholderia; species Burkholderia sp. IT-111MI5. Next base: position 83,003 of record NZ_CATKIF010000033.1, read on the forward strand.
AGGCGGCCCGTGTAACCTTCCGCGCGCAACGTCTTCAGCACCCAGCCGGCGGCCTGGCCGCCGCCGATCACGACGACCGTACCGGGCGCGGGCTGCGCGGGCGTATTCGCTTCGGTCATGATTTTCGCTCCGTCATGAACTTGCCTTCCGGCGCCTTCGCGTTTTTCTGCCGGCGCGTGTTGCCGTCGAGGCCGCCGTCGACGGCCCATTCGGCGAACACGGTCGGGCCTGGCTCGAATTCGCGCGGCTGCCAGTCGGGCGTCAGCACGTCCTCGTCCGCGTAGTACTCGATCAGCGCGCCGGCCGGATTCTGGAAGTACCAGAAGTACGCGGACGACACCGGGTGACGGCCCGGGCCGAGTTGCGTTTCCCAGCCGCAGCGGTCGATATGCATGCCGCCGCCGAACACTTCGTGGATGTCGCGCACGGTGAACGCGACGTGGTTCAGGCCGCGCTTGCCATTCGGCAGCGCGAGCAGGAACAGGTCGTGATGGCCGCCGTGCGGCGCGCAGCGCATGAACGCGCCGCGGCCCGGGTAGCGATCGGACGTCTCGAAGCCGAGCAGTTCGTGATAGAACTTCACCTGTTCGTCGAGGCAGTTCGTGAAGAACACGACATGCCCGACCTCGACCGGCTCCGCGCGTGCATAGATCGGGCTCGGCTGGTCGACGCGCAGCGTCTGGCCCCACACGTTCGACGGCGAGCCGGTGATGTCGAGTTCGCGCTTGCGCGTGACTTCGACGCGGATCGCCATTCCGTTCGGGTCGATACAGCCGACCGCATCGTCATGCGAGTAATAACCTGGCTGGCCGGCGAGCTTCGTGCGCAGCGCGTCGAGTTCGCCCTGCGTCGCGACTCCCCACGTCACTTCGCGCAGCGTCGGGCCCGCTTCGAACGCGGGCGGCAGCGCCGGATCGTCGGCGTTGACGGCCAGCACGGTGCAGCCGTTCATCGTCTCGAAGCGCGCGTGCGTGTCGTCGTGCGCGACTTCCTTCAGCCCCCAGTCGGCGAAAAAGCGCCGGCAGGTCGCGAGATCGTCGACGCCGTATGTGATCTGCTCGATTCCCAAAATGCTCATTGCGTCATTCCCCTTCGCTCAGTTCGCCCACGGCAGCGGCGCGTCGTTCAAACCCCAGTAGAGGCTCTTCTGCTGCATGTACTCACGGATGCCGAGGCGCCCCTTCTCGCGCCCCATCCCGCTCTCCTTCCAGCCGGAGAACGGCGTGGAGATCGAAAACAGCTTGTACGTATTGATCCAGACGGTGCCCGTTTCGAGCGCGCGCGCGATGCGCCAGGCACGCTTGTAGTCGCGCGTCCAGATGCCGGCGGCAAGGCCGAACACGCTGTCGTTCGCCTGCGCGATCAGCGACGCTTCGTCGTCGAACGGCATCGCGACGAGCACAGGCCCGAAGATTTCCTCCTGGCAGATGCGCGCGCTGTTCGGCAAGCCTTCGAGTATCGTCGGCTGGTAGAAGAAGCCGTGCTCGCGCCCGTCGCCCGACGGCCGCTCGCCGCCGCACAGCAGGCGGCCGCCTTCTTCCAGGCCGAGCGCGACGTAGCGCTCCACCGATTCGCGGTGCTTCGCGGTGATCAGCGGCCCCATCTGCGTATCGGGCCGCGTCGGGTCGCCCACGCGCAGCTTGCGTGCGCCCGCAACCAGGCGCTTCATGAATTCGTCGTACACCGCGCGCTGCACGAACAGCCGCGAACCCGCGATGCACGCTTCGCCCGACGAGCTGAAAATGCCGTACAGCACGCCGTTGACCGCATGATCGAGATCGGCGTCGTCGCACACGATCGTCGGCGACTTGCCGCCGAGTTCGAGCGACACGGGCATCAGCTTCTCGGCCGCGATGCGCGCGATGCCGCGGCCCACTTCGGTGCCGCCCGTGAACGACACCTTCTTCACCAGCGGATGGCGCACGAGCACGTCGCCGATCACCGAGCCCTTGCCCGGCAGCACGCTCAGCACGCCCTTCGGCACGCCGGCTTCCTCGCAGATGCGCGCGAGCGCGAGCGACACGAGCGGCGTGACTTCCGCCGGCTTGAGCACCACCGCGTTGCCGCCGGCAAGTGCCGGCGCGAGCTTCTGCGCGTCGGATGCGATCGGCGAGTTCCACGGCGTGATCGCGGCGATCGCGCCGACCGGCTCGTACACGCTCATCGTCAGGTAGTCGCCGCGCGACGGCGTCAGCTCTTCGTCGAGCGTTTCGAGGCAGGCCGCAAAATAGCGGAACGTGTTCGCGGCGCTGGCCACCAGCACGCGCGTCTCGCCGATCGGCTTGCCGTTGTCGCGGCGCTGCAGGTTCGCGAGCGCCTCGTGGCGCTGCATGATCAGATCCGCGATGCGGTACAGCACCTGCGCGCGCTGGTGCGGCTTCAGCCCGGCCCAGTCGGCGCGGCGCCATGCGGCATCGGCGGCTTCGACGGCTTCTGCCGCGTCTTCCGCGTTAGCCGTCGACACTTCCATGTTCACCGACTGGTCGGCAGGATAGATGCTGGCGTAAGGCGCGCCACGGCCGCGGCGCCACTCGCCGCCGATCAGGATGTTGCCGTCGGGTACCAGGCTCGTATCGAAAGATGTCATGTCACAAGTCCCACAAATCTGTCTCTGCGCACCCGCCCTCGCCGTGGCGCGGGCAGACGTTCAATAGTCCGAATCTCTCGAAGCGCCGCTCAGATCACGCAGCGGGCCGCGCGGTTGCGCAGCGCGCGAATCGCGCAAAACGCCGTCAGCGCGGACGTCTTCGGGTTGTCGGGCAGCGGCCTGCCGCTCATTTCCAGCGACATCTCGCCGAATGCGCCGCGCGCGGTGAAGCGGTGCACGTTGCGCGCGACGGCCGGATCGGCGATCAGGCGCACGCGCGTCGCATCGAGGCCGAGGCCCGCGAGCGCGACGGTCGCCGCGACGTTCGCGTTCTTCGGATACAGCCGCGCGGCGTCGCGCGCGGTGCCTTCGAAGATCACCTTCTCTTCGGCCATCGTGCGCAGGTCGCACAGTTCCTCGGCCGGCGTGCCGAGCCAGCCGAGCGGCGGCTTGCGGCCGACGTACAGCACTTCGTCGAGGCCGCCCTGCTTCGCGGATGCCAGCGCGTCGATGCCGCCGATCGCGCCCGACAGCAGCGTCAGCGTCGCGTCGCCTTCGTCGGCAGCCTGCGACAGCACGTCGAGCAGCGCGAGATCGGACAGCGCGCCGATCGATGCGACCGCGCAGTCGGTGCCGGCCTTCAAGAGCGGCACGACGTGATCGACGAGCGCACTGTGGCCTGCGCATTCGAGCGCGAACTCGGGGCGGCGGGCCAGTGCGTCGACCGACGACACGACCTCCACCGCGCCGCCCAGCACGCCCTGCACCGCGGCGCGCTGGTGGTCGGGCACGATCACGTGCGCGATGCGCAGCGCCGCATCGTGCTCGACCGCGTGGTACACGGCCGCGCCGATCGCACCGAAGCCGATCATCGCGACGTCGACGGGTGCGTGCGCGTTACGCATACTGGCGCTCCGTGGGCGCTTCCTTCTTCACCGGCGGGCCCGCGAACTGCGACGCAAACGAGCCGACCGACAGCATGTCGACTTCGACCATCACCGGCCCTTCCTTCGCCATCCCGTCGCGCACGATCGCTTCGGCCTGGTCGAGCGACGTGATTCGGTAGTGCGTGAGGCCGAAGCTCGCGCAGAACTGCGCGAAATCTGGCTGGTGCAACTGCACGAAGCAGCGGCGGCCGCCGTAGTGCGCATCCTGGATGTTGCGAATCACGCCGTAGCACTGGTCGTTCATCAACACGATCATCACGTTCGCGTTCTCCTGCACGGCCGTCACCAGCTCGCCGACGTTGACCATCAGGCCGCCGTCGCCGACGAGGCAGACCGTCTTCGCGGCGGCGCCCGCCAGCGCCGCGCCGATGCCCATCTGAATGCCCTGGCCGATGCCGCCGCCGAGCGCATGCACGCCCGCGCGCGGTTCGAAGATCTTCAGCAGGCGGTTGCCCCACGTGCTGTTCGAGATCGTCACGTCGCGCACCCAGTTGTAGTCGCGGCCGACCGCGCCTTGCAGCGTATCGACGAGCTGCTTGTACGGCCCGAGGCCCTTCGCCACATCGGCGACCGCCTGCTCGCGGGCCGCCGCGAGATCGGATGCGAACTGCGGATCGACCGACAGGCGGCCTTCGAGGCGATCGGCCAGCTCGGCCAGCACGCGCTTCGAATCGCCGTGCACGAACAGCTCGTTGCGATAGCCGCGGTTGTCGGCGAGCGCGTCGGCATCGACGCGGAACAGCGGCTGCGGCAGCGCGAGCTTGTACTTCAGCGTCTCGTTGCCGCGCAGGCGCGAGCCGACCACGACGAGTGCGTCGCAGGTCTTGTAGAACGCTTCGACGGACGCATGCACGTTGAACGCGCCGAGCGTCGCCGGATGATCCTCGGGCAGCACGCCGCGGCCCTGCACACTCGTCACGACGCCGAAACCGAGCTTCACGAGGCGTTCGACTTCGTCGCGGGCGTGGCGCGCGCCGCCGCCGAGCCACAGCAGCGGGCGGCGCTTGGCCGCGAGTGCATCGGCGAGCTTCGCGACGCGTGCGGCGTCGTGCTCGCGCACCGCGACGTGCGCCGGTGCGAGGTCTTCCGGCCATTCGATTTCTGCAGCCTGGATATCGATCGGAATTTCGACCGACACGGGGCCCGTCGGCGCGGTCTGCGCGATGCGCACGGCTTCGCGGATCGTCGGCAGCACGGTCTCGACCGTGCGCACGCGGAACGCGGCCTTCGAGATCGCATCCAGCATCGTCAACTGGTCGGGCGCTTCGTGGATATAGGCGAGATCCTGGTCGAGGTACGGCGTCTCGATCTGCCCGGTGATGTGCAGCATCGCGGTGCCGGCCGTCAGCGCCTCGACCATCGCGCCGGCCGCGTTGCCCGCCGCCGTGCCGGTGCTTGTGAATGCGACGCCGAGGCCGCCCGACACGCGGGCCAGGCCGTCGGCCATGTTCACAGCGCCCGCTTCGCCGCGCGCGCCGACATAGCGGATGTTGCCGCGCGAGTTGATCGCGTCGAGGATCGGCATGTTGTGGATCGAGATGACACCGAATGCGGTTTTCACGCCGCACTGCTCGAGAAAGGCGGCAATCAGCTCGCCAACCGTGGTTTTTTTAGACATGGCGTGCAAAGCCTCCAGAAACGTCGATATGGCTGCCCGTCGTGTAGGACGACAGATGCGTTGCGAGATAAAAAAGTGCCCAGGCGGCCTCGTCGGGCTTGCCGAAGCGATTCAGCGGAATGTTCTTCTTGCGTGCGAGCGCACCCGTCCAGTCTTCCCAGCTTTCGCCGGCTCGTGCCTGCGCTTCGTAGCGGCGGCGCCACTGGCCCGACTCGACGATGCCGATCAGGATCGAGTTCACGCGGATGCGCTGCGGCGCCAGTTCGGTCGCGAGCGACTTCACGAGGCTCAGCACGCCCGCCCGCGCCGACGACGTCGCGACCATGTGCGGCTCGGGCTGCAGCGCGAGCAGCGAGTTCACGCAGGTGATCGTCGGCGCGGCCGCATCGCGCAGCAGCGGCAGGAACGCGCGCGTCGGGCGGATGATGCTGAAGTACTTCAGTTCGAGCTCTTCGCACCACGCGTCGTCGGTCGTATCGGCGAAGGTCGACACGCGGCCCTGGCCCGCGTTGTTCACCAGCATGTCGGCACGGCCGAAGCGTGCGGACACCGCTTGCGCGAACGCGGCCACGTCGGCTTCGTCGAGCACGTTGCAGCGCTCGGCGAGCAGTTGCGCGCCCGGATATTTTTCGCCGAGCATCGCCGCGGCGCGTGCGAGTCGGTCGCTGTCACGGCCGCAAATCGCGACCGACGAACCGGCCTGCAGGAACCGTTCGGCCGTCGCGAGGCCGATGCCGGACGAACCGCCCGTCACCACCGCAACCTGCCCGGTCAGATCGATCTGAATCATCGGAGTCCTAACGCCTTCATAAACGTGTGCTCGTCATCCGAGCGGTAATTGAGCCGCCGCGACAACTCCGCCGCCGCGCGCTGCACCTTGTCGATCAACCCGTCCGCGATCAGCGCCGCGTCGATCTCCGGCCGTGGCACCGTCACCGTGATGCACGCGACGATCTTCTGCGTCTCGTTGCGCACCGGCGCCGTGACCACCGAGATGCCGCGCTCGAACGACGAATTGCTGACGCCGTAGCCGCGCAGCGCATCCTCGCGGATCACTTCGTACAACGCATCGACCGTCTCCGGCGTCGCGCTCGTCATCCGGTTCAGCGTGCCTTCCGGATACAGCGAGCGCAGCTCCTTCAGCGACAGATCGCCCATCAGCACGTGGCCGTGCGTCGTCGCATAGGCGGGCAAGCGGGTGCCGACGTTCACGCGGATCGAGCTGAACACCGGCGACTGGCTCTGCGCCTTCGCGACGAACACGACGTCGCGGCCGTCGCGGATCACGATGTGCGTCGTGAAGCCGGTCGCGTCGCGCAGGCTCTCGATCACCGGCAGGCCGAGATCGGTCAGCTCCAGCGAGCTCAGGTATTCGAAGCCGAGCCGCAGCACGGCGATGCCGAGCTTGTAGTTGCGATCCTTGTCCGCACGCTCGAGGAAGCCGAGCGATTCGAGCGTCTGCAGCAGACGGAACACCGTCGTGCGCGGAATGCCGAGCCGCTTCGACAACTCCGGCGCGCCGAGCACGGGCTCGCGCGGCGAGAATTCGGCGAGAATCCGCAGCCCGCGTTCGAGGCCCGGCACCACGTAGCTGGCTTCGGCCTTCCCGTTTTCGGGTTCTTGTTGCAGCGGCTCGCTCATACCAGCCCCCACTGCGTATCGCACTGACGGCAGAACGTGTCGATCAGTGCGGAATAAACGGCCGGCGCTTCCACGTACCCGGCATGACCGGCTTGCGGAATCACCTGCAGCCCGACGTGCGCGGCCGCGGCGATCCGCTCGCATGCGGCGGGCGGCGTGATCGCGTCGTTCGCGCCGACGGCCACGGCCGTGCGGCCGCGAAAACCGGCGAGATCGGCCGCGAGATCGGCGTTCGCGAGCAGATGCGTGGCCTGCGCGTAGCCTGCCGGCACGATGCGCGCCATGTTCCAGCGCACCCACGCACGCGCATCCTCGCTCGCGAAACCGGACAGCATGTTGCCGCTGCGCTGCTCGGCGAGCCCGGCCGGGCCGAGTTCCGCGAGCATCGCGAGCCGCGCGTCGCGGCGCGATTCGCGCGTTTCGGCGGGCGCGCTGCCGTAGCCGCCGGCAGGCGACACCAGCAGCAGGCCGGCGATCCGCGCGGGCATCACGCGGGCGAGACCGCCCGCGACGATCGCGCCGAGCGAATGCCCGACCAGCACGCAGCGTTCGATGCCGAGTGCCTCGAGCCACGCGTTCAGCGACGCCGCGTAATCGGCGGCGGCCGGCGACGCGCCGTGCACGGGCGTCGACGCGCCATAACCGGGCGCATCCCACGCGAGCACGCGCCGCGATGCGCCGAGCGTGTCGAGCTGGCGCACCCACGATGCGGCACCCGAGCCGATCCCGTGCAGCAGCACGACGGGCAGCGCGCGGCCCGCATGCTGCGCGCCGGCCTCGCGATAGCCGATCGTGCCCGCCGCGCCGGCCGCGCAGCGCTGCTCGGGAAACTGCCCGAGCAGCGCTGCGAATGCCGCGGTGCGGTCGCGTTCACGTTTGTCGATGACACTCATTGCTTCACCGGCTCCGTCTCAACGCTTGATCTTCGCGAGCGGCGAATCGGGCGGATACGTCGGCGTGATGGGCTTCGGCGAACCGAGCATCACGCACATCAGCGCGTCTTCCTCGCCGATGTTGATTTCCGTGCGATACACGCCGGGCGGCACCGAGATCAGGTCGCGCTCGCCGAGGATCGCTTCCCACGTCTCGCCGTCGCGTTCGCAGATCACCTTCATCTTGCCGCGCAGCACGAAGAAGATTTCTTCCACGTCGATGTGGATGTGGCTTGGGCCGATGTTGCCGGCCGGGATCACCATCGTCGAGAACGTGAAGTTGCCGGCCGGCACCGTGTTGACGTCCTTCGCGACGCCCGTGCCGCCGGTGCCGACATAGCGCATCTGCGCACGGCGGTACTTCGGGTCGTAGTCGGCCTGGAACTTCAGTGCGTCCCAGTCGTAGCGCCGCGTCGCATAGCGCGCCACGCGCCCTTCCATCCAGTCGTTGAAGCTTGCGCCTTCCGGCTGGTCCCACGACTTGCGTTCGAGATCGGCGTCCGCCATCGTCCTCTCCTTCATTCAGAGTGAAAACATCAATTCATTACGAAGCCGCCGTTCACCGGCAGCAGTTGGCCCGTCACGAAGCGCGCGCCGTCCGACAGCAGGAACAGCACGGGGCCCGTCACGTCGTCGGGCACCTGCGCGCGCGTCAGCGCGCGGCCCTGCATGTAGAACGCGTGACGCTCGGCCGGCACGTAGGCGGTCGCCTCGACTTCGGTCAGCCCCGGCGCGATCGCGTTGACCGTCACGCCGTGCACGCCGAATTCGCGCGCCTGCGCATGCGTCATCGCGATCACCGCGCCCTTGCTCGCGACGTACGCGAGCAGCTTCGGCGCGCCCCACAGCGCGGTGTCCGATGCGAGGTTCACGATCGCGCCGCGGCCCGACTTCGCGAGGTGCGGCAGCGCCGCATTGCTGACGAGCCACACGCCGCGCACGTTCACGTTCATCACGGCGTCCCAGGTCGCGACGTCGAGCTCCGTCGACAGCTTGCCGCCCGAGTTCGTGATCGCCGCGTTGTTGATCAGCGCGTCGATGCCGCCGAGCGCCGCCGCGCCCTGCGCGACGAATGCGTCGACGCTCGCCGGGTCGGCCAGGTCGAGCGCGAAGAAATGCGCAACGTGGCCGGCTGCCGACAGTTGCGCGGCAAGCGCACGGCCTTCGTCGGCCAGCACGTCGCCGAACGCGACCTGCGCGCCCGCGGCGACGAGCGCCTTCACGAACGCCGCGCCGAGGCCGCGCGCGCCGCCCGTGACGAGCACGCGGCGCCCCGCGAGCGACACGACCGGTGCGAGCTCAGCCATTCGCGGGCTCCGAAGCGGCTTGCGCCGCGCGATGCGCGTCGAGCGCGGACAGGTGTTCCTGCGCACGCTGGCGCAGCATCCGGCGCACGCGCGTGATGCCGACGTCGTGCTGGTACAGGTATTCGTGATCGCGGGCCTGCGGCGCGAGGCTTTCGAGGACGTAGCGGTCCTGCTCGAGCACGTCCCAGTGCAGCCCTTCAAGGCGGTTGCGGTACATGAAGCGCCACACGTCGCGCTGCCAGCCGCTGACCTTGCGCGTGCGCCAGAAGTAGACCTGGCAGTTGTCGCCGTCGACCGGCGTCGCGAAGCCGATGATCCCGAAGTTGCCGCCCGGGCCGAACTTCTGCTTGTACGGAATCGCGAGGCGCATCCACAGGCAGCCGGTTTCGCCGAGCTCGACCCAGTCGAAGTTCACGTCGCGCTGGCCGATCTTCTCGAACATCAGGCCGGTTTCCGTCTTGCGCACGCGCATGTCGGCCTGCTTGTCGCCTTCGGCCATCGAGTGCGACGTCGCGTGCAGGTACGCGCCGTGCATCGGGTCCATCACGTTGTCGATCGCGTACTGGTAATTGCACTTCCAGTTCGACACGCACAGGAAGTGGCCGTATTCGTCGGCGACCAGTTCCTCGGGCAGGTTCAGCGGCGCCGGCTCGCCGTGCGCTTCGTCGCCGAACCACAGGAAGATCGCGCCGGCCTTCTCTTCGACCGGATAGGACTTCACGCACTTCATGCCTTCGAGCGGACAGTTCGACACGGCCGGCACACGGTTGACCGTGCCGCCGCCGTCGACTTCGATGCCGTGATACCAGCACGCGATGCTGCCGCCGAGGTTCCAGCCGAGCGACAGCCGAGCGCCGCGGTGCGGGCAGCGATCCTCGAGCGCGTGAACCTTGCCCTCGTGATCGCGCCACAGCACGATCTGCTCGGACAGGCGCGTCAGGCCGACGGGTGCGTTCGACACCTGCCAGCTCGGCGCGACGGGATACCAGTAGTTCTTGATGCCGCGGTCGAGATAGTCACGGACCGGGTCGTGTTGGGAAGCGTGTTGTGCGGGGGGCGTCATCAGTGTGCTCCGGATGCGGTTGTCGTCGGGTCGGCGGATCGCGCGCTCGGCGCGGTCATTCCGCGAGCGCGGCCATTTCGGCGCGGAAGCGCTCCGGTGTCCACGGCGTGCCGTCCGGTGCGCGGAAGCCGATGCGGTTCAGGCCCGCGACGACGTCGTCCAGCTCGGTCGCGCCGGCTTCGAACACGCGTTCGAGCGCATCGCCGAGATCGTTCTCGTACTGGGTCGGCTCGGCCTTGCGGTTCTGCCAGATCCGGTTCTCGACCTGACCGGGGATCTCGATCTGCCCCTTGCCGGCGACGTTGTTCGGCTGCGGCGCCACCCACGGCTTCAGGAAGGGATTGAAGTTGACGGTCGCTTCTTTCATGTCATTCCACCTTGATCTGGATTTCCTCGCCGGCCAGGCGCACCGCGTACTGCTTCAGCGCGCGTCCGCCCGGACCCTTCAGGCATTCGCCCGTCCTGATGTCGAACACGGCCTCGTGCAGCGGGCATTCGACCGTGCCTTCGTCGACGAACCCCTGCGTCAGCAGCGCGTACGCATGCGGGCACACGTTCTCGAGCGCATACACGTCGTCGCCGACGCGATAGATCCCGATTTCGACGCCGTCGGTCCGCTTGAACTCGATCGGCGTGTCTTCCGACAGCGCGCCGGCGTGCCCGGCGCAAATCCATTGTTCAGACATCTCACACCCTTCCTTCTGATCGACTCTCGGTTTGCTTCTTGTTTGTTCCATATTAGGAACATCAGTTTATGGATGGTGATTATAGGAGCGACTTTCCACGAGTAAAACAAAAAGCTGCACGCCCTAGGGAAAACACTGACCGTTGGGTCGGCGATCGTCGCCGCCTACCCTATCAAATGTGATTTTTTGTTTTTGTGACGGGGAGTTATGCCCTTTTTGAAAGCTCCACGCATCGCTGCGGCGCAGCGCTTTCGATCCCATCCGTCCCGAAAAATTTATTTTTGATCACGCGCTTGACACCCCTATACTCCATTCCATCAGAGGCACATCGTTCCTTATATGGAACCCACGAAATGCCCATCCGGCGGTGGAACACGCGAGACGGCCGGCCGTCTCCGCGCATGCCGCCACGGCACGTTTTCATCAGGTTGGAGAGTCAGGAGATCAAATGGTCAAGCATGCGGTAGCAGCAGCAGTCATCGGGATGGGCGCCGCGTCGGGCGCGTGGGCGCAGAGCAGCGTGGTGCTGTACGGCAGCCTGGATGCGGGCGTCGCGTACGTGAACAACGTCGGCGGCCATGCGAAGTGGGCGATGATCCAGGGCAACACGCAGCCCGATCGGTGGGGCCTGAAAGGCAAGGAAGACCTCGGCGATGGCCTGTCGGCGATCTTCCAGCTCGAAAACGGCTTCTATACGAACAACGGCCAGTTCGCGACCGCGAACACGATCTGGAACCGCGCGGCGTTCGTCGGCCTGAGTTCGGACCGCTACGGCACGCTGACGCTCGGCCGCCAGACGCCGCTGTCGTTCGACTATCTCGATCCGCTCAGCACGGCCTACCTGGCGCTGAGCTGGTACGCGTTCCACCCCGGCAACATCGACGGGCTCGCCGCGACCGGCAACGTGCCGTACAACAATTCTGTGAAATACCGCTCGCCGACCTATGCGGGCTTCTCGGCCGCGGCGACGCTGGCGCTCGGCAATACGACGAACTTCTCGACCGGCAAGTCGGTCGGCGTCGCGCTGAACTATGCGAACGGGCCGTTCAAGGCGTCGGCCGTCTACTCGAACGAACACGACCGCTCGATCCTGATCGGCCAGACGGGTATCGCGTCATTCCAGGGGCAGAACACCGCGAACGGCTACATAGCGAACAAGGTCGAGAACATCGGCGCGGGCGCGTCGTACCAGTTCGGCGACTTCCTCGTGCACGGCCTCTACACGCGCACGAAGATGCAGTCGAACGGCTTTTCGGATACGTTCCAGAGCTATGACGCGGGCGTGAACTACCGCAGCAGCGCGTTCAACACTATCGCGGGCGGCGCGGCGACCACGACGCTGGCCGGCCGCCGCTGGACGCAGGTCGAGCTCGGCGACATCTATGCGCTGTCGAAGCGTACGCAGCTCTATGCGAACGTGTTGTATGAACACGGGTCGGGTGGCGCGAAAGCCGCGTTCTTCACGGCCGGCGTGTCGAGCACCGCGAACCAGGTGATCGTGCTCACCGGGATCCACCACTCGTTCTGAGCGGTTTCACGCGTTCGGCGTCAGAAACGACAAGAGCGGCCCGCGGGCCGCTCTTGCTTTTTGCGATGCCGGGCGCGTCGCGAGTCAGAACATCGCGACCTTGTGGCGCGCGTGCGCGAACGTCGGGTCGCTTTCGAGCGGACGATAGTTCAGGCGCTGCGACAGGTCGACCGCCGCACCGCATACGGCTTCGACGAGCCGCTCCTTCTCGCCGGCCTCGCCGATCTCCGAGCGCGGCACCGTCGCGGTGATCGCCGCGACGATCGAGCCCGAATGATCGCGCACGGGCGCGGTCACGGCCGAGATGCCGCTTTCGAACGCCGCCTCGCTGACCGCATAGCCGAGCCGCGCGTACTGCCGCACGCGTTCGTACAGTTCGTCGACGGTGCCCGGCGTGCGCTCGGTGAACTGCTCGAGCCGCTTTTCCGGATAGAGCTGGCGCAGCGCGTCGCGCGTCAGGTCGCCCATCAGCACGTGGCCGTGCACGGTCGCATGCGCGGGCAGGCGCGTACCGACGTGCACCTTCACCGAACCGAACATCGATGCGTTGCTCTGCGCCTTCGCGACGAACACGACGTCGCGCTGGTCGCGGATCAGCAGGTGCGTCGAGAAGCCGGTGGAATCGCGCAGCCGTTCGAGCACCGGCGCGCCGAGATCGGTCAGCTCGAGCGAGTTCAGGTATTCGAAGCCGAGCCGCAGCACGCCGACGCCGAGCCGGAAGTGGCGGTCGCCGTTCACGCGTTCGAGAAACCCGAGCGCCTCGAGCGTCTGCAGCAGGCGGAACGTGGTCGTGCGCGGAATGCCGATGCGCTTCGACAGCTCGGGCGCGCCGAGCACGGGCTCGCGCGCCGAGAATTCGGCGAGAATCCGCAGCCCGCGCTCGAGCCCCGGCACCAGATAGGACGAAGCGCCGCCGGACGATTCGTCGTCGCCGGCAGCGGCAGGATCGGGGGCGTCGCTCATCGTTGTCTTGACCATGTGGACATGGACGGAAGGAAATCAGTCACGAAACAGGTCATGGATCGTCGTGGATATTCAGTCATGCTACTCCAGCGCGCGCGCAGGCTCGCACCCGCGCGCTTCGCCGCGACGCAGCATGCGCATCCGCGACCCATGCAGAGTCATTCACGGTCGAGAGGATAGCAGCGATGGACAGCGCGACGCCATGCGGAAATCGCCGAACGGTGGGAAGACCGCCGCCCGGCCGTTGCCCGCTTCGGGCGGCTGAAAGACGACAAACGGCGCGGCATCCGACGCCGCGTCGCCTACAGGCGCGACAGGTGGACCCGGAGGTTCGCGCGATCGAACGTGAAGCCGCCGGCCGCATCCTGCTCGAGCACCCGTGCAAGGTCGACCGCATACATCCAGCCGCTGCCCAGACGGCCGCCGTTCACGGCCCGGATCCGGCTGCCGCCGACCGCGATCGCGGCATGAAAGACATTGCCGCCGCGGGAGAAACCGACCGCGGTTCCCGCCGGAATGCTGGCGCGCCCGTCCCACTGATCGCCGGTCTCGAAGTTGAACCGCGTCCTCCAGTGCTGACCGATCGTGTCGAGCAGCGTATCGGGCGCGATCATCGCGTCGCCGCGCAGCAGGTACCGGACATAGGCCGCGGCGTCGTAGCAGACGCCGCCGGACACATACTCGTTGATGTCGGCCATGCCGTACATCAGCGCTTGCGCATGTTTCTGCTTTTCGGCGAAGCCGGATTGGGCGACATGGCCGCCTAACTGGGTCAGTTGCATGGGTAGGTCCTTTTGAGGAAGAAAGGCATCGTCGTCCCGCCAACGCAATAACCTCATATCTTATTACGATATCCGCCGACGGCGGCCGGCCCGGGCGTCACGGCGCACGCGCCGCCGACGCCGGTGCGGCGGCGGCCGCGTCGGGATTCGGCGCGAGCCGCAGGCGCACGCGCAACGGCTGCAGCATGTCGGGCGGCGGCGGCTCGGCCAGCGGGCCGCCGGCCGTGAGCAGTTGCCGCAGCGTCGCGTCCGCGTCGGGATCGCCCAGCGACGCGAATTCGACGCGCGTGACGGCACCGTTCGCGCCGATCCACGCGCGCACGACGATCGCGGGCGGCGGCGCATCGGCACTCGCGTTCAGCACACGCGCTTCGAGATAGCGATGCAGCCGGTCGGCCGCGTCGCCGTCCGCTTCGAGCCACGCCTGGAACTGCTGCCCGGCGAGCTGCCCGTAACGGATCCATGCCTGCGGCACGTCGGCCGTTTGCGCGGCGCCCGGCGCGGCACACGCGGCCAGCGCAAATGCGACGACGATTGCCCGCAGCCATCCGGATGCGCCCCACTCCTGCATTCGCTTCATCCCGCCTCCCGTTTCGACGAATCGCCCTGCGCACCGTTTCATGCGCGGCCCTCGCGCGGTCATTCCCGCAGTCATTCGCACTGCGTTCGCATTGCCTTCGTGCTGCCCGGCTGTACCCGCTCACCCGATCTCGATCGGCACATACAGCCGCGTGCCGCCGCGCTGGACCAGCAGCGCGACGTTACCGTGCGCGGCGTCGATCTCGGTCATCAGCGCGCCGATGCTCGCGACCGGCGTGCCATTCACCGACAGCACGACGTCGCCCGGCTGCAAACCCGCGCGGGCCGCCTGGCCGCTCGCCTGCTCGACGACGAGCGCCTCGCCGACGCCGAGCCGCCGGCGCTCCTGCTCCGTCGCCGCGCGCAGTGCGAGCCCGAACCGCGCGGGCCCTTGCTCGCCACCGGCCGACGCCGTGCCGCTGTCGAATGCGCCGACCGTCGTGACCACGTGCATCGCCCGGCCCGCGCGCCACACGAGCAGGTCGGCCTGCCGTCCGGCACGCATGCCCGCGACCGTGCCGAGCAGGTCCGCCGATTCGGCGACCGGCTTGCCGTCGACCGCGAGCAAGACGTCGCCCGCCTGCAGGCCCGCGTGCGCGGCCGGGCCGTCCGGCTCGACCATCGTGATCAGCGCGCCGTCCGGGCTCGCAAGGCCGAACGAACGCGCGAGCGCCTGGCTCACTTCCTGCACGGCCACGCCGAGCCGGCCGCGCGTGACCTTGCCGGTCCGCAGCAACTGGTCCTTCACGTCGAGCGCGATGTCGATCGGAATCGCGAACGCGAGCCCCTGATAACCGCCCGTCTTCGAGAAGATCATCGAGTTGATTGCGATCACGCGGCCGCCGAGGTCGAACAATGGGCCGCCCGAATTGCCGGGGTTGATCGGCACGTCGGTCTGGATGAACGGAATCGCGCGCTCGCCGGGCAGCGAGCGCGATTTCGCGCTGACGATGCCCTGCGTGACCGTGTTCGCGAACCCGTATGGCGAACCGATCGCCATTACCCAGTCGCCGACCTCCGTGCGCGCGGGGTCGCCGGTCTCGACGACCGGCAGGTTGTGCGCATCGATGCGGATCACCGCGACGTCGGACACGGGATCGCTGCCGATCACGCGGCCCTTGAACTGGCGCTTGTCGGTCAGCTTCACGTCGATGTTGGTCGCGTCGCCGACCACGTGCCGGTTGGTCAGGATCACGCCGTCCGCGCTGACGATGAAACCGGAGCCGAGGCTCACTTCCTCGCGGTTCCCGATCACGCGCCGCGCGAGAAACGGCGCGAGCGGATGATCGGGCGCGATGCCCGGCGGCAACTGGATGCCCATCTGCGTGACCTCGCGCGTGACGCTGATGTTGACGACGGCCGGGCCGACACGCCGGACCAGCGCGGCGAAGTTCGGCAGCGCGACGGTCGGCGGTGCGGCACCCGCCTGCGCGGAACGCTCCGCGGCCTGCGCCGTCGAGCATGCGCACGCGAACGCGAGCACACCCGCGATCGCCCGCAACACCACCGCCCGGCCCGTGTGCTTGCCCGCTTTCATGTCGCAGTTCCTCGTCGGTTCGCGCCACAACGCCGCCGGCCCGTCGATGCCCGCGCCGCGCCACCAGCCGTATGCCTCACTTCGGCGGCACCGCGACCGGCGCATCGGGCCGCTGCGGCGTCACCGACCGGCCCCAGTTCGAGCCGAAGCGGTTCCGCTCGGTCGACAGGTTGAACGTGCCGAGACGGTTCGACGGCTGCTTCGACAGCCGCTCCGAATCCGCCTGCGATGCGCCCGCCTGCGGTTCGGCCTTCGGCTTCAGTTGCTGGCTCAGGCAGTCGTACGACAGCGCGCGCTTGCCGTCGACTTCCGCATCGACGCATACCGGCTTCGCGGCCGAACCCGGACCGGCCGGCGCGGGCATGACCGCACTCGCCGCCGCGCGGCTGCCCTGCGCGTGCACGCCGGCCGCCAGCAGCAGGCAGACGATCGTCGCGATTCCGTTTCGTCGCATCTTCATCCGCGGCTCCTTCAGCGATGGCTTCATCGCGCTCGCGGTGCCGAGCTCACACGCTCGCACCCGACGCTTGCGCACGCGCCAGAAAGCGCTCGAACGCCGCGCGATCGGACACGTCGACGGTCGCTTCATGCGCATCGGCGTGCTGCGCCCATGCATCGCGCATGCCGTCGACCGGCCGCCATGCATGCACCTGCGCGCCGGTCGGATACGGCGTGACGAGCGGCTCGCGATAGTCGACGCGAAACAGCGGCGGCGCGTCGCTGCCGGCCGCCCACAGATCGCCGACGTCGCGCACGCTCGCGTCGAACCAGAACCGCACCCAGCGCACCGTGGGCGCGCACGCATCGCCGGTCGACGCGTCGGCGCCCGGCGTAGCGACGCCCGACGTGTCGACGCCCGGCGCATCCGGCACGCGCAGGAAGCCGGCCAGCACGAGCAGCACGGCCGCGAGATCGTCGTCGCGCAGCATCCGGTACGACCAGAGATCCGCGACGTCCACGCAGGCGATCACCGCGATGAAGCGGCCGATCGTGAGCGCGGGCCACACGCGCCGCATCAGCGCGTAATGACGCGGCCACTGCGCAATGAAGCGCTCGCGATGGAGCGCGGCGACCTGCGCGTCGCGCGCGCCGCGTATCGTCGGCTCATCCGGCTGATACTGGCGCGTCGTGAGCACGCACTGCGCGGAGCACCGCGCGCTGCGGTGCCGCGCATAGCCTCCCGCGCCGGGCAACGGCTCCAACGCGCCGAAGCAAAGCGGACAATGCGTCGGCCATTCGCCGGGCCGGCCCGGCCACGGGTTCGCCTTCGGCATGCGCGGACGGTCGGACGCGGCGGCCGGGCGGCGCCGCGCCGGCGTGCGCGCGTCGGGGGCCGCGACGCGCGGCGTCGAACGGACAGGTGCCATGAGTGTGCCTACCGGGCCGACGCGAGCGCTTTCTTCAGCGCGTCTTCGTTGATCGGCGCGTTCGCGGCCAGCTTCGCCAGATACGCCTGCGCATTCTGCTGCGTGCGCTGCGCGCGCAGCATCGCGCGCAACTGCTCCTTCACGTCGGCCAGCGGACGCGGCGCGGCCGCACGCACGTCGATCAGCTTCACGACGTGAAAGCCGGCCGGCGTCTGGATCGGTGCTGAAACCTGGCCCGGCTTCAGCGCGTCGGCCGCCTGCCGGACGGCCGGCAGCATCGACTGGTCGGGCACGAAACCGAGATCGCCGCCGTTCGCGGCGCTCGCCTTGTCCTGCGAATTCGCCTTCGCGAGCGCCGCGAAATCGCCGCTGCGCGCGCGGTTCGCGAGATCGGCCGCCTGCTTGCGCGCCTTGTCGAGCGTCGCGGCATCCGCGTTCGGCGGCACCGCGATGTAGATCTGCGCGACGTGCAGCGCGCGCGGTACGGTGAACGCGGCACGGTTCCCGTCATACGCGGACTGGATCTCCGCGTCCGACGGATAGTCGGCCGGCGGCGCACTCACCGACGTCAGATAGCTGCGCACGACGATGTCGCGCTGCGCCTGCTCGACGGCCGCCTGCACCTGCGCCTGCTTGTCCCAGCCCTTCGATTTCGCCTCGGCCAGCACCGCCTTCTGTGCCAGCGTCGAACGCACGACCTGGTCCAGCGCCGCGGGGTCGGCTGCGAGGCGCTCGCGCCCTTCGGCGCTCACCGCCTTCAACAGCCCCGCGATATCGGCCTGCGTGACCGACGCCTGCGCGGCGTTCGCGATCACGTCGTCCTGTGCGTGCGCGACGAGCGGCGCGCTCAGCGCGAGACTGCCCGCCAGCATTGCCAGCGTCTTCACTTTCGTCATCATGATTCGACAGCCCTCTCGATTACTTTTTTGAATTGCGCACACCGTCCGTCGCGCGATGTCCGCGTCGTTCCGTTCCTCGCCGGCCCGCGCTAGCGCATGCCGGTCAGCGTCACGCGCATCACGATCGGCTGCGTCATCCCGTGCGGCGGCGCCGTGCCGACCACGCGGCCCACCAGCGCGTCGCGCAGCGCCGCGTCGACCGCAGGATCGCTGGCCGGCGCGCTGTCGACCCGCGTCACGCGCCCACGCCGGTCGAGCCATGCGCGCACCGGCAGCACGGGCACGTCGTCGCCGGTATCGGCGAGCCGGTCGGCCCAGCGCCCGAGGTCGGCGCGCAACCGGCACACGGCTGCCTCGTCGCCGTCGAGCACCGCCCGCAGCGCTTGTGCTACGCCTTCCGCATACATCACCCACGCGACGGGGGCGTCGGCGGCGGACGTCGGCCCCGGCCGGCCATCCGGGGGCCGGCCATCCGGGAGCAGCGCGCGCAGCGCGGCGGCGATCCGGCGGCCGACGCTACGGCGGCCGGCGCTCCCGCTCGCGGTGTTCATGACTGCGCGGCGGCCTCGCGTGCAGCCGTAGCCGGAGCCTCGGACGGAGCCGCCGCCGGTTCGCCGGCCGCCGCACGCGCCGCCGCTTCCTGCTCGGCCATCGCGGGCCGGTTGCGCAGGTGCAGCAGGAATTCCTGGATCAACCGGTCCCACAGCTCGATCGTCGAGCGCAGGTAGCGCTCGGACACGCCGCCCGCGACGACGACGTCCATCTCCAGCGCGAGAAACGCCCCGTGGCTCGCGAGACGCGCAAAGCGCTTGGTGCGGTTCCAGTCCGCGACGAGTTCGGCCGGCAATTCGCCCTGCACCTGCAGCACGCACGACAGCGTGTAGTCGATATACGGAAGCGCCGCAGCCTGTGCACCGACGCCTTGCGGCACGAGCGCCGTGACCGGGTTGCCGAAGCGCACCGCGAAACCGATGCCCTGGCTCGCGCTCATCAGTTGCACCGTGCCGTTCTGCTCGGCGGCCGTCACGCGGTAGCCCGCGCGGCGCAGCACGTCGGCAAGACGTTCGGCGCTGATCGCCTCGATCGGCGCATCGTGTGCCGCGCGTTCGTCGCCGGCGTTCGGTTGCTGGTCTTGCATGTCTGTCTTCTCCGTGTTCAACGAATCGGTCGGTTCAAGCGCGGCTTCGGGCCGTGCACTCACTGCGCGCTCGCCGGCGCGGCCGACGCCGGTGCCGCAGCGGCCGGACGTGCGGCCGGGTCGTACTTGCCCGCATACAGCGCATCGCCGTAGCGTTGCGCGAGATCGTCATACTTCACGCGCGCCGACTGCGCGAACGGCTGCCGCGACGAGAAGAACGTGCCGATCCCGACGTGCTCGTATGCATCGAGAATCTCGTGCCCCACGCGATATAGCTCGGCATTGTGTGCCTGGCAGGTTTTCAGTTGCGTGTCACGCGCAGCAATGTCTTTCTGCAGCTGCGTGTGCTGCGCATCGCGGGCGCGCGACACGGCGAGCAGGTCCTCGTAGGACGACTTGTATTTCGCCAGCGACTTCGCATCCTGCTCGCGGCCCGCACGCTCCTGCGCGAGCGCGCGCTTCGCGGCCGCCTCGGCGCCCGAATTGCCGCGCGCCGCCGCCAGCTGCCCCTGCAACGCCTTCAGTTGCGCGAGCGCGTCGTCGCGCTGCTTCTCGGCCGCCGCCTTGTCGCTTTGCAATTGCGCCTGACTGTCCTGCAACTGGCGCAGCTCCTGCACGGTCGAGCGCAACTGGCTGCGCAGCTTGTCCTCGATGCTCTGCGCGTGCGCGCCGCCGGCCGCCAGCAGCAGCACGGCGGCCGCACCGGCCGCGAGCATCGTGCGATAGGTCGTGTTCATTCGCGGCTCCGGTCAGAAGCGAGCATTGAGCTCGATCTGCAGCACGTCGATCGATACCGGCGGCCCGTACACTTCCTTCGAGCTCAGGTAGCGGGCCGACACCCACGTGTCGCGTGCGACCGCGTATGCGGCGCCGATCACGTAGCCGCGCGCATTGGTGCCGCCGAGATGGAAGTCGGGATCGTTGAACGCGTCGAGCACCGCGTCCGGCTGCAGGTACTTGTACGCGATCGAGAAATTCCACTGGCCCTTCTCGCGCGGCTCCGGCTCGCCGATCGTCGCCTTCGCGAGGAAGCCGTTCGGGCCGCTGCGATAGTCGGCACGCGTCGCGTTCACCGACGTCGATTCGTAGTTGTTGACCGGCAGCGACGCCGCCGCGAACGCCTTGTTGTCGTTGTACGCGAGGTTGCGCACGTATTCGCCGTCCAGGCGCAGCTTGAAGCGGTCGGCCACCACCGTATCCCACTGCGCCTTCAGGTCGAGCAGCCGGTAGTTGTACGCGAGCCCGAAGAGCTGCGGCTGAGGTGTCATCCCCGGCGCGAGGTTCGGGTTCTGCACGATGTTGCGCAGCGCGATCAGCGTGTTGCCGCCCTGCATGAACGCGGGTGCCTCGTTGTCCGTGTTGCAGCTTGTCGCACCGAGATACAGCGCGCACGGCGACGACAGCGTGCCGCGCATGTTCTGGAAGTCGTAATACGCGACCGCGCCGCGCAGCCGGTTCTTCGCATCGATCTTCCAGTCCGCACCGAACTGCGCGCCGAACATCCATTTCGTGTCGCTGCCAGCCTTGTCGGTGCTGTTCGACGGGAAGTTCTCGCTCGTGTACTGGATCGGGAACACGCCGAGCGTGCCGAACAGCGTGACGTCGGGATTCCACGGCAGCGCATGGCGCAGGTTCGCGGCGAGCCCGTCCATCATCAGGTCGTCGGAGAACACCAGGTCCGACTTGAAGAACGGATTGTCGAAGCGGCCGGCCGTCAGGTTCAGCCACGGCGTCGGCCGGTACGCGAAGAACGCCTTGTTCAGCCAGATGTTCTTCTTCGCGAAGCCGCCGCCGGCGGTGGCCGTCGTCGACACGGGCCCGTTGTCGTTGCCGCTCGCGAGCTGGATCCCGGCGATCATTTCGTCGGACAGCGTCGCCGTCACGCCGAGCCGCGCGCGGTAGCGCAGCAGGTTGTTGCGGTTCTGCGTGGTGTTCTGCGTCGGCAGCTGCGTGGTGTTGGTGTTCGGGTTGATGTCGAATCCGCCGCCCTGGTTGATCGCCGCGAAGTTCGTCACGTTGTTCGCGTTGCGGCTGCCGTAGAAGTGGTATTCGTCACGCACGCGCAGGTCGCCGTCGAGCTTGATGCGCGACACCCAGTCGGGGAACGTGTTCGGCTGCGCCCAGTTCTCGGCCTTCGCCTGCGCGATCACTTCCTGCTTCACCTGGTCGCGGATTTGGTCGCGCACGAGCTGCGGCACGTACGGCACCGCGACGTCGCCCGGCTGCGTCGGCGGGTTGACCACGGCGGCACCGGCTACCACCGGCGCGCCGGACCCACGCGCGGCCCTCGCCTGCACGGCTTCCGTGCGCGCCTCGCTGATCAGCTCGTTCGCGTTCTGCTGCGTCAGCACGCCGCGCTTGACGAGCAGATTGATCAGGTTGATCACCACGCTCTCCGTCGGCGCGGCCTTCCCCGATGCCGCCTGCGCCTCGAGCGATTGCCCGTGCGCGGCGGACGCGCACGTCAGCCCGAGCGTCAGCACCGCCGCGCCGACGCGCGACAGGCGCGCGGGCAGCACGCCGTTGCGGGGCACCGCACCCCATCCGTTCATCTTCCGAATCATCGAAGCACTCCGAACAATTTTCGTTTCTTTTCCGGCGGCTTCCGTGCAACGGCGCCGCCCCATGATTGATTCGCCGTGTCGCGCACGCGTCGTCATGCCGGCTTGCGCCCCTGGAGCCTGACGAGCACCGGATACGCGGTCGCGGGCGGCGGCACCTCGTCGACCCTGCCGAGCGCCTCGACCGCCGCGATCACGGCCGCGTCGATCTTCGCGTCGCCGGTCGACTGCGCGACCGTCACCTTCGTGATTCGCCCGGATGCATCCATCCACAGGTTCAGGCTGCCCGCGAAGCGCGCACCGCCAGCCTCCTGCACGCCCTTGTCCTGTTCGATCGCGCGCTGCAGCACGTACACCATGTATTGCGGGTAGCTCGCATTGCCGAACTTGCCGCCCCCGCCGCTGCCGATCATCCCCGAGCCGTCGCCCGCGCCGATGTTGAAGCTGTCGGTGCCGGCCTGCGCGGGCGCATTCATCGTCATCTGCTTCGGCTGGTTGTCCGACGGCTTCGGCGCCTCGGACGGCTTCGGCGCGATCGTCGGCCGCTCGACCGGCGTCTTGACCTCTTCCTTCACCTTCTCGGGCGGCGGCTTCTGTTTCGGCGGCGGCGGGGGCGGCGGCAGCGGAATCACCGTCGTCACCTGCGGCGCGCTCACGCGCTTCACGCCCGCAGTATCGCCCGCGAAATGCCAGATCAGCGCGGCCAGCCCCGCGAGCACGAGCGCGATCGCAACCGGCTTCACGAAGCGGCCGGGGCCTTTCTGCGGCGGGCCGCCGTTATAGGTCATTTCCATCGCGCTAGCCGCCCTGCTTCGCCTTGCCGGTCACGAGCCCGACCTGCGACAGGTCGAGACGGCGCAGCAGGTCGAGCACGTCCATGACCTTCTGGTACTGCACGGCCGCATCGCCCTTCAGCACGATCGGGAATTCCGGGTTGGTCGCCTTCTCGGTGCGCAGCCGGCTCTCGAGCTCGTCCATCGTCACCGGGTATGCGTCGAGGAAGACCTGCCCCGAATCGGCGACCGTGATCGCCTTCGTCTTCGGCTTCGCGAGACTCGCTGACGAGCTCGCCTTCGGCAGATCGACCTTGATGCCCTGCACCGACGCGGTCGTCATGATGATGAAGATGATCAGCAGCACGTACGCGAGGTCGAGCATCGGCGTGATGTTGATGTCGTCGTACGGCTTGTCGTCGTCCTGAACCTGCATGGTGGTCTCCTGCGTGCGTTCAGTCGGCCAGCACCGCGTGATCGGGCGTGCGGTGCGCTTCGGCGAGTCGCGTGACGAATTCGTCGACGAACACCTGCATGTTCGCGGTCACGTTCTTGTTGCGGATCAGCAGGTAGTTGTAGCCGAACAGCGCGGGAATCGCGACGAACAGGCCCGTGACGGTAGCGAGCAGCGCGGCCGCGATACCCGGTGCGATCGCGTTCACGTTGACGTCGCCGGCCGCCGCGATCGCCGCGAACGTGATCATCACGCCGACCACCGTGCCGAGCAGCCCGAGGAACGGGCCGCCCGAGATTGCGATCGTCAGCAGCACCATCGATTTCGACAGCCGCTGGTTTTCGCGCACGAGCGTCGCGTCCATCGACGCGCGGATCGCCTCGATCGATTCGGACGTGATCACCGTTCGGCCGTTGCCGTCCACGCGGCTGTGGATTTCATGCACGCCGGCCTTGTACAGCCGGTACAGCGACGACTGGTACAGCCGGCGGCCGTCGTCGCTCGCTTCGTCGACATGCGCGAGACCGACCAGGTGTCGCCCGGCCACTTCGCGAAAGCGCTGCACGAAATACTGGTTCGCCTTGTCGACGGTGCCGACGTAGCGCGCCTTCGTCCACATCACGATCCACGACACGAACGCCATGCCGAGCAGGATCGCGATCACGACCCATGCGTCGACGGTCACCGACTGCACGATCACGCCGAAGTAGCCGAAGCCGAAACCCGACTGCTTCTCGTCGGCGCCATACGCGACGAGCTTCGATTCCGAGCCCTGCGCGAGCGCGTCGACAGCGAGTGCGGCCGGCGGGCGCGCGACCTTCGACAAGCGCAGTTCGTCGAGCGCGCCCGCGTAGGCAGCCAGGCCGGCCGGCGCGCCGGTCGCGTCCGCGCCGATCGTCGCCGTGCCGTTCAGCGCGGGCAGCGTCGCCGCGACCTGCGCGGCCTGCTTGCCGTTCACGTAGACGGTCAGGTTCCTGCCGTCGGCCGTGACGGCGAGATACGTCCACTGGTTCGCTGCAACCGGCGCAGCGGCCGGCGTGCGCACCGGCGCCGGGCTGCTGGACGCGCCGTCGACTTCCGCGAACGGCACGCCGTTGTCGAGACCGATCAGCAGCGCGTTCGCGCCGTCGCGGCGGCTGTACAGCACCGTGTTCGGCGCCAGCGCCGACGGCTTCACCCACGCGCTGAACGTGAAGCTGCCGCCAGCGGCCAGGTTCAGCGACGGGCTCGCCGGCAGCGTCAGCGACCCGCTGCCGTCGAATCGCGCGCCCTTGCCGACGATGCCGTCCTCGACCGTGCGGAACGACGCGTTCTGCGCGTTGTTGCCGTATGCGGTCGCATCCTTCGGCGGCGCACCCGCCGCACCGTTGAAGTGATAAACCAGCGTGTAGTCGGCATCGAACGTCTCGGCCGGCTTGCCGCCGTCCGGCGCCTTCTTGTTGCCGTAGTACATCCAGATCGACTCCGCGGCGCCGGCCGGCATCTTCGGCACGTCGACCCAGACCAGCGCGACGCCGAGCACCGGGTCGTATTGCTCGATGTGGTAATTCAGCGGCGTCTTGTCGTCGGCGGCGACGAAGCGGATATCGGCGCCGTTGTCGGCCAGCCCGTCGAACTGGAAGTTGCCCGAATGCAGACGGATCAGCAGTGGCACGCGGCCGGCCGAATCGGCGAGATTGGCGCCCTTTGCGCTCGCGTCGATCGTGATCGTCTTCCGGTACGACCAGTCGTTCTGCCACCATGCGTTCGCGATGCCGGGCAGCACGCCGAGCATCACCGCCAACAGGAAAAACAAGACTCGCTTCACGATCCACTCCCCGAATGTGCGGGCGCCGCGTTCGTCGCATTGCCCCGGCACGATCAAAAAAATTCCGTCAGAACCCCAGCCGTACGTAGAAATCGAACCGCGGGCTGTATTGCCGCGTATAGACGCCCGCCTTCAACGGCCAGCCGGCCTCGAAATCCGCGCTCGCGTACTTCATGATCTGCAGCCGCGTGCCGACGCCGACGCTCATCAGGTTGAAGCGCGACGTCTGCTCCGGCAGCGGACTCAGCAGCCACAGATGCGCGGCGTCGAAGAATGCGTGGAAGCGCCACTCGTTCAGGCGGCTGCCGACCGCGCCGCCGAGCCACTTCGCGAGCGACGGGCTGCGCAGTTCGAGCGACGCGATCACGCCGCTGTCGGCCGTGTTTTCTGCCTGCATATAGCCGCGCACGCTGTTCATCCCGCCCGCGGCGAACTGCTCGCTCGACACGAGCGGCGAGTTCGAGATCTGCGCGCTGACGTGCCCGTTGGCCTGCATGTCGTTCGCGAAGCGCTGCGTGTGGTTGACGTCGAACTTGCCGTACACGAAATCGGGCGTCGCGTTGTAGCGCTTGTTGTCCCACGCGCCCCAGTCGCTGCCGAGGCCGCGGATGTTCGTCGTCAACGACGCGGAGAACGACGTCTGCGAGTTCTTCAGGCTGAGCTGGCCGTTGTACGAGAACGTCACCGGCACATAGGTCAGCGGCGCCGTGGACGTCTGGCCCACCAGGCTCACGTTCTCGTCGTAATGCTTGCGGTCGATCTCGATGCTGACCGAATGCGCATAGGTCTCCGTCGCCGGCAACGCGTAGATCGCGGTGAAGCCGTAGGTCGTGCCCTTGCCGAGCACGTTCGTGCCGCCGACCGACGCGACGTTGCTGTCCGAGTGCACGACCGTCGCGAGGAAACTCCAGCGCGAGTCCCTGATCGGCGCGAGATACGAGAACGCGTAGACGCGCGCATCGTTCGGATGCTGCGGCGCGATCACATAGGTGCCGGAAATCACGTGACCGAGCTGCCACAGATTCGAGTAACTGAGGCTCGCGCTCGTGCGCAACGTCGACGTGCCGGGGCTGTTGTCGTTGTTCAGTTCGAGCGTGCCGTGCAGCGGGCTGTAATCGTCGACCTTCAGGTCGACGTCGACCGTCTGCGGCAGCGCGCCCGGCTTGAGTACCGGGATCACCTGCCGGTCCGCCGAGCGGTTCAGGTCGGTGAGCTGCTGCTGCGCCTGGTTGAAATCGGGCACCTGGCCTTCGGCCAGCGCGGGCACCGCATCGCGGATGTTCTGGGGCGAGTTGTATTTCGCGCCGTCGACGCGCAGGCGCCCGACCTTCGCTTCGGTCACCTGCAGCAGGATCACGCCGTTCTTCACCTGCTGCTGCGGCAGCTCGACGACGACCGATTGATAGCCGCGCTCCTGGTACGCCTTCTGCAACGCGTCGCGTGCCGCGTTCACGTCGGCGAGCGTCCGGCCCGGCCCTTCGAACGGGTACACGGCCTTCTCGATCTCGATCGGCGGCAGCGTCGTGTTGCCGCGCACCACGAAGGCGTTCACGTCGAACGTCTGCGGCGCCGACGGTGCCGCTTTCGCGGCCGGCGCGGCGGCTTCCTGCGCATGAACGCCCGGCGCGAGGCCCAGCCCTCCGACCAGCGCGGCGCCGGCCAGGCATCGGCAGTTCAGCCGCCATCGTTCGCGTGACTTGCGGTCTACTCTCGGCGGCATGCGCCATTCCCCTTTGTTGTTCCGGATCGCAGCGAAGTGCCCGGCACCCGTCGCCCGCTTCGCTATCAAATGCCTGTTTCACTTTGATGACGATTTATTCGTCATCCTTATCATGATCTGCACGATGCTTTTCACACGCTTCGATTCGAACTCAGCTGCAACGCATCTGCACCGCCCGCGCATCCGCCGGAAAACCGAACTGCGCGTGCGCGAATCGCATCAGCGTATCGACACACGCCGCGAGCGATGCGCGGCCGGTGTCGATCGTGAGATCGGCTTTCACCGGCGGCTCGTACGGCGACGAGACGCCCGTGAATTCCGGCAGCGCGCCGCACCGCGCCTTCGCATACAGCCCTTTCGGATCACGCGCCTCGCAGCAGGCCAGCGGCGTGCTCACATACACTTCGCGAAATGCCTGCCCCACGATCGATCGCGCTTCGTCGCGCATCGCCGCGAGCGGCGAAATGACCGAGACGATCGCAAGCGCGCCCGATTCGCTCGACAGCGCCGCGACTTCGGCGATGCGCCGCACGTTCTCGAAGCGATCGTGCACCGTAAAGCCGAGATCCCGATTCAGTCCCGCCCGCAACCGGTCGCCGTCGAGCACCACCGGATGCACGCAGCATTCGCGCAGCCGCGCCGCCAGCGCGTCGGCCAGCGTCGTCTTGCCCGCGCCCGACAACCCCGTGAGCCACAGCACCCCGCCCGCCCGTTGCGACGACGCACCGCGCACCGCATGCGTCGCGTCTACCGATAAGGACGAAACGACGCCGGAAAACCCGCAACGATCGCTCTTCATCGCGCTCGCCCGCCGGTGTTCGCGGGCTCGTCGTCCTCGCGCGGACGCGTTTGCCAGAAGCCGCCCTGCATCGTCACGATCGACGGCGTTTCCGCCCATTGATGCGGGCTCAGGATTTCGGCACGCCGCACGTTCGGCAGCACCTGCACGTCGAAGATCTCGTCGACGCCATTGAAGAACTGAAGGATGCCGAGCACGTCGCCGCTGTTCGCGTCGAGCGCGGCGACCCCCGCGACCAGCCCATCCGATTCGCTTTCGATCGGCAACCCCTGCGGGCCGCGCTTGTCGCGCAGCTTCGACAGTCCGACGAACAGCACGCCGCCGTATTCCGCAAGGCCGTGCGTAAAGCCCGGCAGCTTCGCGAGCACCCGTCGCGCGCCCGATTGCGGATCGATCTGCAGCACGTGGCCGCGACCGCCTTCGAGCACGTGCAGACGCCCGCCGATCACGCGCGGCGAATGCGGCATCGACAGCCCCGATGCGACGACCCGGCCGGACGGCACCTCCATCACGATCCCGCCGCCGGCCATCCCGCTTCGCCAGCCGAACGGCTCGTCGCTCATCCCGAGCGCGGTCGCGAACCGCACCTTGCCGTCGGCGAACGCCATGCCGTTCAGGTGGCAGCGATCGTCGGGCACCGTCGCCGTCACGAACGGCGGCTGCCAGATCGGCGTGAAGTTGAAATAGCCGTCGATCACGCTGATGCACGAATAGCGCGTGTTGACCGCGAGCAGGACGTGCTTGTCGAACGCCATGTCGTGCAGGTCGAGATCGCCGGTGTAGTAGGACATACGTGGCACGAACATCGCGTCGTAATGATCCGGGCGGCCCGGATAAAGCGGCGCGAGCGTCGACACGTTGGCAAACACCATCAGCTCGTGCATCGTCGCGACCGCGAGCCGGTTGCCCGACACGGCCATTCCCATCGAGCGCGGCAACAGGCACGCGGACAGCGTGGGCACGCCGCCGTCGACGCCGATCACCGCGACGCCGGACGGGCGCCGGCTCACGGCCAGCGAGCACTTGAGCGCGTCGAGCACCTGCAGGAAGCGCCCCGTGTCGCGCAGGTTGATGACCGGCGCGAGCGCTTCCGCTTCCCGCGCCGATACGTGGTCCGGCGCCGCGCCGCTAGCGCCGGCCGGCCGGGTTTCCTCGAACTGTTCCACTGTCATGCACCTGTCGGCTTCACGCCGCGTGATGAGAAAAATGCGCGCGTCCGCGTCGTCCCGCCCGCCGACACGACGCATGTGCATCGGTCGCGAACGGGGCCGCGTACGGCGCACCAAGTCGCAGCTCCCACCTACCTAGACGGAACGAAGCGCGCATTGCCGCAATTTTTTTGCGTGACGTCGACCGATCTGCCGCCACGGGCAAACGGTCGACACAAGCGGCCCGCGTGTGCCATGCCGTGCAACCGACAAGGCGCGGACTGCAATGCGCGCGCAGCCAGCCCCTCGCGCGATGCTCGCGAGACGCGGCGCAAGACCTTGCGTGGCCCCCGCTTCGTGTGCGTGCCGTTGCCCGGCCGATCTCCGGCTCTTCAGCGGCCCGCACTTCCGCACGGACCGCCGGCAAACGTGTTGCCGTCCTGCTGGCCGACATGCGAAAACGCAACGCGCCAGCGTGCGGCCGGCACCATCCTCCGGTTTCAACCGGGAAGTTTTTGTGACATTCCACTGAAGATATTCACGAAACGCACGCAGAGCCCGGCAGGGGGGCCGCGCCGATTCCGCGCCGATACCGTGTACGCACCGCTGACTCCCGATGCGCCCCACGGCAAACCACCGGCACGCACGAAATCCTGCGGCTTGCGCCCGCCCGCTTCGTCCTAGCTATTGAGAACGGACAACATCAACGACAGGACGATCCATGTCATTCGCGACGATGCTCGTACGGTGGCTCGCCGGGCGATTGTCCGGCGCCGTCGGAACACCGGGCCGGCTGCTTCCGCCTGCCGCTCATGCAGCGCAGAATCCGCCGCTGCGCTGGCGCATGCCCTGGCTCGCATGGCAACTGCTGTCGTGGACCGCACTCACGCTGCTCGCTCCGCCGATCTGGACGATCGGCACGCTGCTGCTGATCAATCCGTCGAGCGACCAGCCCTTGTTCTGGGCGCTTGCGATGGCGATCGTCCCCGTCGCGAACGGGGTCGCGATCGTCGCGACGAACCAGCGGCATCACCGCGCGCCGTTCACGCGACGCCCGGCGGTCGCGCTGCACATGTTCGGCATCGCGATGACCGTCGGCTGCACGCTGTTCGTGCTGCTGCTGTGGCGTTCGCACGCGATCGCCAGCCTCGTCGGCCCGCTGGCGGCCGACGGCATGCGCACCGCGACGCTCGCATGCTGGGTGGCGGGGCTCGCCGCGCTGTTCGGCGTCACGTCATCTGCGCATGCGAGCATCGCGCATGCGTGGCTGGCGTTCGAGATCTGAGCGCGCCGCGCCGACACTGCCGGGGGCACGCGGATGCATCGATACGGGACAGGAACGGCCGCGCACGTGCGCCGCGAACGCGGCATCGCGATCGTGACGGTGCTGCTCGTCGTCGCGCTGGCGGCCACGCTCGCGGCCAGCGTGCTGTGGCGCCAGCAGGTCGCGACGCGCGACGTCGAGAACCAGCGGCTCGCGACGCAGACGACGTGGGTCGAGCGCGCCGCGGTCGAATGGGCGCGCGCGACGCTGCGCGCGCAAAGCGCGACGTCGAACGTCACGTTCGTCGGCCAGCCGTGGTCCGCGCCGGTCGCCGACGTGCAGCTTTCGGACCTGCTGCCGTCCGACGCGCTGGCGGTCAACGCCGAGCTGTCGCGCGCGTGGATCTCGGGCAGCGTCGAGGATGCGCAGGCCCGCTTCAACCTGATGAACCTCGTATCGCGCGCCGCGCCCGGCAAGCCGTGGCAGTCCAACGGCGAAGGTGTGCTAGCGTACCGGCGGCTGCTCGGCCAGCTATCGCTCGAACCCGCGCTCGCGCAACAGACGGCCGACTACATGCTGCGCTCGCTGCGTGACGCGAACGGCCCCGGCGGCTGGCCGCTGCAGCTCGTGTCCGTCGACGATCTCGCCCGCATCCCCGGCTACGACGCGCATGCGATCGAAACGCTCGCACCGTTCGTGACGATCCTGCCCGACCTGACCGTCGTCAATGCGAACACCGCGGCCGAGCCCGTGCTCGTCGCCGCGATTCCGACGCTGTCGCCCAGCCAGGCAAAGCGGCTCGTCGACCGGCGAAACACCGCGTATTTCGTCAGCACCGGCGACATCGCCGAATACCTGCTGCCCGCGCAGGGCGGCAACCCGACGCTGCCGGACGGCTCGTCCGTCGGCGTGACCAGCGGTTATTTCATCGTGCACTGCCGCGTGCATTCGGCACGTATCAACGCGCGCGTCGACACGCTGGTCGCGCGCTACGGCAGCGGCAATTTCGCGTGGACGTCGGTCATCTGGGTGCGGCGGCTCGCGAGCTGAGGCTGGAAGCGGTGTGCGCGTCGCGTGGCGGGCCGGCAACGCACGGTCATCGGCCCGCATTGCGCATCCACGCCCACTAGTTCAACGACGATTCGCTCAACGCGACCGGACGCAAGCCCTGCGACGCCGCCGCATCGAACGACAGCCGCGTGAGGCTCGTCTCGCGCACTTCGCCGAGCAGCCGGTTCCAGTCGTCGATCGACACGAGCAGCGCGATCGGCCGGTTGTACTTGGTGACCATCACGAGCGCCTCGCCCGCGTGCCGCAGCGCCTTCGACGGATTGCTGCTGAAGTCGCGCGTCGCCATCGCGATCGTGCGCAGGCTGAACACGTTCGCGGCCGGATCGTCGCCGTCGTCGTGCATCAGGCGCTCGAGCGTCGCCGCACGCAACAGCGCCTGCGACTTCGCGGACAGCCGGTTGTCGCGACGCCGGCGCCGTTCGCTGCGCGGATCGACGTGCACGGCGAGCATGCGCACGATCTGACCGAGCGCCGTCGCGGGCAACTGGTCGTAACGCTCCCACCACTCGGGCGGCAGCGCGATCATCATCCCCGCATAGGTGGCCGTCACGCCGTCGGCGATCAGCGACGGCAGGCGCTCGACGTCGCGCGTGTCGAGCACGAGCGCACCGCCGACGACGCGCGTCATCACGCTGAACGCGTTGTACGCGAACGCCGCAATCCCGCTCGCCAGCAGCGCCGCGCGCGCGGGCACGCCGCCGAACGGCGCGCCGCCCGTCACGGGCCCGAGCGGCAGCGGCAACGCATCGCGCCAGCGGCGGCACGACAGTTGCACGACCTGCGGCGCGTCGAACCGCTCGGCCGGCAGATCGGTCAGCAGCGTGACGATTTCGCCGGTTTCGCCGTGCGCGGCGGCACGGCGCCATTCGAGCCGCCGAAACGCGGCCGACACCCCGCCGTCTCCTGCCATCCCGACCGACTGTTCGTACACGCGCCCGTCGCCGAACCCGCCGGCTTCCTGCCAGTCGCCCAGCGGACGGCACGCGGCCGCGCGGCCGTATTCGCGCACGACGAACGCGCCGCCGCGGCGCGGCCAGCCGGACAGGATCGCGTCCGTGTCGAAGCGCCCGTCGACGATCCACAGCTCGCCCGGCCTGACCGTTTCGAGCAGCGCGCCGACGAAGGCGCGCTCATGCGAGCGGCCGCGCTCGTAAGGCAGCAGGTCGACGATCATCCCGAGTTCCGGATCGTAGACCGGCAGCACGCGCGGCCCGTCCGCGGCGGCATCGCGCGCGGGGCCGTCGCACGCGCGTCCGCAGCCGCAACCGTCGGCCCGCGGTGCGCATGCATCGCCGGCACCGTCCAGCACGCGCAGCCGCATCCCGTCGACCGCGCGCGCGCCGTCGACGGTGCGCACCGACGCGACGGGCAGCAGCAGTTCGACGCTGTCCTTCGCCAGCGCACGCCCCCAGCCGGACCGCCACCGGCTCATGCGATCGTGCAGCGCCGTCACGGCAGCGCCCGACCCCGGCGCAGCCGCGCCGGCTGCATCCGGCATCCGCTGCCACGCGGCAATCGCCGCGATCGCGTCGACGGCGAGTGCGAACAGCGCCTCGCGGGTCGACTCGTCGTCGGGTTCGTCGCCAGCGTCGGCCGCGGCGCCGATCCAGTCGTCGTGCAGCGCGCACTGCAGCACGAGCCGCGTCATGATCGTCATCGGGCTCTGCTCGACAAAGCGTTCCACGATCGTGCGCATCATCGGGTTACCCCACACTGTCTGGTTGAGTGCGCGGGCCGCCGCAGCGGCATGCGCGCGCGTGCGGCGCGACGCGATCGCACTTGACGGAGCGCTTTCGGCGCCGCAGCATCGTGGGCGACCGGATCCGCGCGACGACGCGCCGTCGCGGCGGTCCGCCCGCAATCGATGCACGAGGCACCGGCATGTACGTAGATCCACGCGTGGCGCACGGCCGCGCCCGGTTCGACCTGAGCAGCTCGCCGCGGCTCGTCGCCGACGAGCGCCGCTGGGAAATCAGCGACGTCGTCACGCGCGGCATCGACGATTTCGCGGGCGTGCGCAACCGCCGCAACCTGATGCGGCTGCTCGAACGCCAGATCGCGCCGAAGCTCGCACGCCTCGGGCTCGAGCCGTACGTCGGCGCGCTCGGCCACGCCGAAGGACTGTTCGTCAATTTCTCGACGATGAGCGCCGAGCACGGCCTGCGCGAATTCCAGCTTCAATTGACGGTGCCCGACCTCGTGCTGCGCAGCTTCGCGTCGAACGCGATCCGGCCGCATGCGGTCGCGCGCTGCATGCAGCGCAACGGCGTGATGTCGCTCGCGGAAATCGAGCATGAAACGCGCATCGCGTTCGTCGCGGCGCGCGTGATGCGCTCGCTCGCCCTCGCGGAAGGCTGGCAGCAGATCGGCGTGCCGACGCCGCACGGGCTGTTCGTCGGCACGCTGACCAACGCGCACGACGTCGCGATGAACACCTATTTCCGGCCCGGCGACAACGACCGCCCGTCGCGCTGGAGCGGCTTCTCGGCCCTCTTCTCGACGATGCCGGACTGGCGCCCGGAACAGGTCCGGCACGGCGGCGAACTGCTGCAATGGATGGTCAACCATATCGTGGCCCTGCAAGAATCCGCACCGTTCGTCGAACGCTTTCCCTTTCTGCGCGAGCCGCTGCGCGACGCCGGCGATCCGCTCGACGCCGCGTGGAGCGGCGCACGTGCCGGCATGCAGCGCGGGTCGCCATCCTGAATCGGGGCTTCCGAGGTCCGGCCGGCAAGACCTCGCCGCACGCCGCCCCGCGGCACGAACGGTGATCCGGGGGCCGATCCGGCCCCCGGTCCCGCTCTACGGTCCCCTCTACAGCCCCTCTTCACGGCCCCCTCGCTCTCTCATATACAAGGTCGAAGCGAGCCCGCGTAACCCGCAGACTTTCTTCCTGCGCCCGCTCGCCGAATCAATGCGTGCGCGGCGAGCCGCCCGGCTCACCCGGCTCCTGGCGACCGACCGTCTCCAGCACGGCCCACATCCAGATCAGCTCGCGGACCGTGCGCGCATGCTCGTCGCTCTGCGTGCGCCAGCGCCCGAAAGCGTCGAGTTCGTGTTCCGTCGTGTCGCCGGCGCGCAGCCACAGCAGCCAGCGCACCGCGCCCTCGCGGATCGCATCGGCGCGCGTGTTCGCGTCGCCGGAATCCTCATCCCGTTGCGATTCGTTCATGATCACGCCACCGCCCGAAGCTCCCTCGACACACATCCCCCGCACCGCGCATCGCTGCGCGGCCGGGGCGCTTGCCACCCACGCCTCGGGTCCGACGACGCCCCGCCGGTCTGCCACGAAAGACAGCCCGGCGTTTGCCGGCCCTCATTGATCAGGTCGTATCGGACGGCCGTAACCCGCAGCGTGCGGACGGCCGGAAAGGAGGCGAACGAATCGCCCGCGGAAGGAATACGGGGAATTGAAACGCGGGAAACCGCGTCAGCTCAGCAGTACGATGTTGCCGGGCAAGCGAGTGATGTGTGCGCCATACAGGCGGCCGACCATGTCGATCACGTCGTCGAGCCGCGTGATCGGGAACTGCGCCTGCATCCGGTTCGCGCCGAGCGACGCGCTGCGCAGGATCACCTTGCCGCGCCGGTAGCGATTGATCTCGTCGACGACATCCGCGAGCGGCACGCCGTTGAACACCAGCATGCCGCGCCGCCACGCACTGACCGCGCCCGGATCGATCCGCGACACGGGCTGCACGCCGCGATCGTCGTAGACCACCTGATCGTCGGCGTTCAACGTGCGCGCGCCGCGCGGATGCTCGAGTGCAACCGTGCCCGACAGGCAGGTCACGCAGACCTGCGTGCCCGTGCGCCGCACGTTGAAGCGCGCGACGATTGCCTGCATGCGGCCGCCGCCCGCGACCACGGTGACGGGCTGGATCGGCGTCGCACGGCCGGCCGGCGGAACGGCCGCGTCGATCTCCGCTTCGCCCGCGACGACTTCGACGCCGTGCGCGGCATCGCTCGCCGGCAGCACGTCGACGCGCGTCTGCGTATTCAGCGCGACCGTCACGCGCGACGACAGCGCGACGCTGCGCTGCTCGCCGGTGCCCGTGTGGTAATCGGCCGCGAGATCGCCGAGCGACGGCCACAATTCCATCGGCGGGCGCAACGCGAGCCACGACGCGCCGGCCGCGACCGCGAAGCCGAGGAATGCGCGCCGCCCGGTGCGCATCGTGCGCTCGCGCTTCGCGACGTCTGCCCAGGCAGCGGCCGTGCGCTCCTCGTGCGCGAGTTCGGTCGCGGCCGTGCGCAGCGAGCTCCACGTGTCGCGCAGCAGATCGGCGGCCTGCGGACGATCGGCGCACCAGCGCTCGAACGCGTCGGCTTCGGCCTGGCTCGCGCTCCCCGAGCGCAGACGCAGCAGCCACGCACTCGCTTCGTCGAGTTCGTCGTGGGCAGGTTCGGCCTGGGCTTTCGTCATCGTCCGGATGCTCAAAATTTGCGCGGGCCGCCTCGCGAACCCGTGTACGAATCACCGTCTTCTTCCTGCATGCGCTGCAGGCAGTACTTCATTGCCGCGCTCAGCTCGCTTTCGACCAGACGCAGCGAAATGCCGAAATGCTCGGCGATCTCGCGGTTCAGCAGGCCGTCCACGCGCGCGGCCAGCAGGATCGCGCGGCGCCGCGGCGGCAGGCCGCGCAGCACGTCCTTCAATGTATCGACCTTGCGGCGCGCCGCGACGATGCGCTCGGGATCGGCCAGTTCGTCGGGCATCTCGAGCAGCGTCTCGACATCGTCGTCGTGCAGATGGCGCCGTTCGCGGCGATGCTGGTCGATCGCGACATTGTTCGCCATCCCGAGGATATACGCGTCCGCATTCGTCACCTGCGTGGAGACGTTCGCATTTTCGAGGCGCAGCCAGGTTTCGTGCAGAGCGTCGGCGGCGCCGTCCTTCGACCCCGTCACGCGCTCGAGGCGCCTGACCAGGTACGCGTAGCGCGTCGCCAGCAGATTCCGGAGCCCGGAGCGGTTGCTGTCGGACATGGCGGCCTAGCCCCGAACGGCCGGCTGCGGCGCCGGACAGCGGAAATGCACGCCATTGCCGGCCGGCCGCAACAGGATCGTGACCGGCTGCGGCAAGTCCGCCGGCGGCGCGTCGTCCAGCTTCAGCGCGCGCAGCGCGCGCATCACCGCCGCGTCGCGGGCGGCCGAACCGCTCGATGCCACCATGTTGACCGCCACCACCGCCCCCCTGTTGTCGATGCGCACCTGCGCGACGAGTCGATAGCTGCCCGGCACGGCCGCCGGCTGCGCGCACAGCGCATCGATCAGATGCGCCTGCAGCGAGCCCGCGAACGCGCGCCGCTCGCCGGAATCGCCGATCCCGTCGATCGGCAAGGCCGCATCCGCCGGCGTGTCGGCCGTCGCGGGCGCCGTCTCGGCGGCCGGCTGCGCGACGATGATCGCTTCGTCCGGACGCGAGAATTCCGCACGCAACCCCGTTCCGGCCAGCATCCGCTCGAGCGCGTCGCGCGGTGCGAATTCGCCCCGGACCGGCGCACTCGTGCGCCCGTCGAGCAGCGGCGCCGGCGCCAGCACGATCAGCTCGGTCATCCGCGCAAAATCCTGCAAGGCCTTCGCGAGCGGCTGCGCGGGCAGATCGAACTGCACCGCGCTGCCCGGCTGACGGCCGATGGAACCGGTCTCCTGAGCCTGTACGCCGCGCATGCAAAGCACGACGAACGCGAGCCACGCGACGAGCGCCAGGACACCGGTCGGCGCCCGTGAACGAGTCATGAATCCCTGGACGGAAGTGGAGTTGCACGTTGCATGCCGGAACGCGCTCCCCCGTGAGCGGTTCCGTCGCAAGCGAACGACAGATTGTGAGCGGGCACTGTGACAGTCCGGTGAACCGTGTAGCTGCGCGCACCACTTTCGCGCGTCACGCGCGTGGCGGGCGCCGCATGCGGTTCAAGGCCGGCGCACGACGAAGTTGCCGATGCCCGTGCCGACGACAGCCATCCGCACGTCGCCGGACCACAGCGTGATCGTCACCGGCACGTCGATGCTTTCGCTGCCGAGCACCACGCGCGACGGCACTTCTCCGCCGCCGGTGTAGCGCACCGACACGCCCGTCACCGCGGTGCCCCAGCGGCGTGCACGATAGAGGTCGTCGGTCATCGGCGCCCAGCCGCCGCTGTCGGTGCGCTGCACGAAGCGATAGCCGCCGCCGACCGGCTGCCAAGCGATCGGCATCGATCGCACCTGCGCTTCGTCGCCGGCCGATTCGAGCAGGTTCGCCAGGCGCTGCGCCTCCTCTGCCAGATCCGTGCGGCGATTGCGCGACGGCGCAAGCGTCACGACCGCGACCAGCAGCCCGACGATCAGGAGCACGACGAGCATCTCCAGCAGCGTAAAGCCGCGTTGCATGCGGCGGCGTGCGTTTTTATGCGACTCGCCTGCGCGCGACGTTCGGGTTTCGTCGTGGCCCGTCATCATGCATTCACCCTTTCATCAAAGAATGGAAATCGTCCATCGCACCGACCTGCTGCCATGAAACCGTTCGCCCTGCTCCGTATCGTTCCGTCCAGCGCCGATCTGCTGCCGCTTGTCGCCACGCTTGCTTCCGGCGCAGCGCTCGTCGCTGTATCGCTGTGGGCCGTGCGTTTGCTGACCGTGTCCGACGCGCCTGCTCCGCCGCCTGTCGCACCGCCCGCGCCGTTCGACGTCACCGCGAGCGCGCAGCTCTTCGGCGCGAAGCCCGACAACGGCCGCGATGCGATCCAGTTGCTCGGCGTACTCGCATTCGACGCGCGCCGCGCGGCCGCGATCGTCAGCATCGGCGGCGAAGCGTCGCGCGTCGTGTCGCTCGGCGCCGCGATCGGCGAAGCCGCGAAGCTCGCCGAGGTTCGAGCGCGCTCGATCGTCGTCGACCGCAACGGCCTTCAACGCGAGATCGCGCTGCCTGCCGCGGAGAAGGTGAAGGTGTTCGTGCGCTGAGCCGCGTCTCACTGCACCATGTTGTTCAACTCGATGATCGGCATCATCACCGCGAGCACGATCACGAGCACGACGCCGCCCATCGCGAGGATCAGCAGCGGTTCGAGCAGGCTCGTCAGGAACATCGTGCGACGCTCAAGTTCGCGCGATTCGCCTTCGGATGCGCGATCGAGCATCGTCGTCACGTCGCCCGTCGCCTCGCCCGAGCGGATCAGGTGCACGAGCACCGGCGGGAACGTCTTCGTATGCGCCAGCGCGCGCGACAGCGCCGAACCTTCGCGAACGCGCACGATTGCGTCGTCGACATTCGCGCTCATCGCGCGGTTCGACAGCGTCTCGCCGGCCGCCTGCAATGCGCGCAGGATCGGCACGCCGGCGGCCGTCAGGATGCCGAGCGTGCTCGCGAAGCGCACTGTGTTGTAGCCGCGCACGAGCTTGCCCGCGAGCGGCGCGGTCAGCAGCCAGTGATCGAACCTGAGCCGCGGCCCTTCCTGCGACAGCACCTTGCGGATCGCGAACACGATCGCGACCGTCGCCATGAGCGACGCCCACCACCAGTGCCGCACGAAATCGGACAACGCCATCATCACGACCGTCAGCGTCGGCAATTGCTGCTTCGTGCTGGTGAACACGTTTGCCACCTGCGGCACCACGTAGCTCAGCAGAAACGTGACGATGCCGAACGCGATCAGCGTGACGATGCCCGGATATGTAAACGCGAGCAGGATCTTCTGCTTCAGCGCGTTGCTCTGCTCGATGTAGTCCGCGAGACGCGACAGCACGACGCCGAGCTTGCCCGTATGCTCGCCCGCCGCCACGAGCGCGCGATAGATGTCGGGAAAATCGCGCGGATGCTGGCCGAGCGCATTCGCGAACGAATGACCGCCAACGACTTCCGCGCGAATCGACGCCATCAGCTCGCGCAGGTATTCGCGTTCGGCCTGCTCGCTCAGCACCGACAGCGATTCGTCGAGCGGCAGCCCCGCGACCAGCAGGCTCGCGAGCTGGCGCGTGATGATCGCCTGCTCGCGCTGCGACAGCTTGCGGCCGAGCGACAGACGTTGCTGACGCTCGCCGTGCTGGCGTTGCGCGGCGAGTTCGACGACGAGCGGCGTGAGCCCCTGCGTGCGCAGATGGCTGCGCCCGGCGCGTGCGCTGTCGGCTTCGAGCACGCCTTTCAGCGTGCGGCCGGTGGGATCGATCGCTTCGTAGCGGAATGCCGACATGTCTGTGCCCTCGAGTCACGCATAGGACTTTTTTCCGACGACGTCGCGCAACGCGCCGGACGGAGTCGCCGAAGAAGACTAAGGAGCGAACCAGCGCAAATTTGTGACGGATGTTGGGCTATCTTTTTGGGCGGGCTTTATTACTTTCGGTCGTTATTCTTATATCGGAAGAACGATTTCATACCGGATCGCGTCGACTGTCATTCAGACATTAACGATCGGGTGCACCATAATCCACGTTTTTTATCGAAATCATTCAATTAATTTCCTCAATATCTCAACAGATGACTCGTTCGCCTCTGGAAGAAATGTTCCGTAGCATCCGCCACGAAACTGACTTGGAGTTGCTATAGCGCGGCATCGCATGCAGGGATGCGTCCACGCGACGCGCGCAAACGCACTCCAGCATCCGCTCCCAAGCCTGCTCGAAGGCGCACATCAACGCTTCATCGCGCAATCTCAACATCTGCGAAATCCCGGCACACATCGAATACCGGCCAAATCTCCGCTTTATCAATCCGAATAACGAAATGACTAATTCGACGAAAATGTTACGCACCATTCGTTATGAAAAATTCACACGCGTCATACGGATTTCCCCCTACATTTATCCGGCGGTCCATAAGCATTCCAACCGCAACAGCAGGGGTTCCCGTT
The DNA here is from genome assembly GCF_949752865.1 of Burkholderia sp. IT-111MI5. Classification (NCBI taxonomy): domain Bacteria; kingdom Pseudomonadati; phylum Pseudomonadota; class Betaproteobacteria; order Burkholderiales; family Burkholderiaceae; genus Burkholderia; species Burkholderia sp. IT-111MI5. The sequence continues at coordinate 123,002 of NZ_CATKIF010000033.1, forward strand.
TATCTTCGTTCAAGGAAATTTCTCATGAAATCCAGCAAGCGCAAGATCTGTCAAGTCCTCGCTCTCGTCGTTTCCGGTCTGGGCGCCACGGCCGCGATGGCCTCGCCGAACGTGCAAGGCGGCGGTTCGTCGCTCGTCGCCCCGACCATCGGTGCGATCGGCAACAGCGCGACCGAAATCGGCCTGTTCGGCACCGCCGAAGGCTCGTTCACGTATTTCTCGGTGGGTTCGGGCGCAGGCCAGAACGCATTCCTGAACAACCAGCCGACGTTCTTCGGCGCAGGCGTCACGGGCACGGTCCACTTCGCGAACAGCGATGCGGCACTGTCGACCGCCCAGCTCACGTCGTACAAGGCCGGCCTCGGCGCGACCAACGGCCCGCTGATCCAGATCCCGTACATCGTCACGCCGATCACGGTGCCGGTCGTCAACGGCCCGGCCGTGACGAGCACGACGACGCCGCAAACGACGCCGGGTCAGGCGCATAGCATCGCGCTGAACGACGACGATCTGTGCGGGATCTTCTCGGGTCGTATCACCGACTGGGCCGGCGTGAGCGGCGCCAACCCCGTCATCAACCCGCAAACGGGTTCGGCGTACACGACGACCAGCACGCCGATCAAGGTGGTCTATCGTGCAGACGGCAGCGGCACGACCGAACTGCTGACGCGCCACCTGGCCGCTGTTTGTACGACGACCAACACGCAAGCCGGTGTCACGTTTGTCGACTCGCTGACGTTCACGGCGTCGTTCCCGGGCGGCGTCGTGCCGGCGAACTTCGTTGCAGCATCGGGCAGCGGTGGCGTGCGTAATGCGGTGGCGAGCTTCTCGTCGGCCGGTACGGCAGCCTTCGCGTACCTGAGCCCGGATTACACGAATACGTTCCTCGCCCCGTCGAGCACGGTCGTGACGTCGGCCGGCGCGCTGCAACTGCCGGTGGCCAGCCTCGTGAACAAGACGAATGGCGTGTACTACGCACCGAACTACACGAACGCGTCTACGGCATTGGGTTCTGTAACCCCGCCGACACTCAAGGCGCAGGCCGCCAACCAAGCAAACTGGGTGCCGAATGCAGGCAACCCGGCTTCCGGCTATCCGGTTTCCGGCACGAGCCAGATCATCCTGAGCCAGTGCTATAAGGATGCAACTGTCAAAACGGCGGTGCACGACTTCCTGAACAGCCACTACACGAACGCCAGCTTCGCGTCGATCGTTCATGGCAATGGCTTCGACACGGTCCCGTCGAACTATCAGACCGCGATTTCGGCCGACTTCCTGAGCAACACGAGCGGCTTCAACCTCGACATCGGCAACACGGGCGTCTGCGCAGGCACGGTTACCGGTCGTTAAGCGTTCTTCAGGCTGATTTTTTGCCCGACGCGACTGCGCCCTTGGGAAACCAAGGGCGCAGTGTTTGTTTGCGTATGCAATTGCGCGTTTCTCTTCGCTGCCAAGTCGAGCATCGCTTTCGAACATACGATGCACTTTGAATATCCGGTCAACACGACGGGAGAAAATCTTATGAAACACCAACAACGCAAACTCTGCCAGATCATCGCTCTTTTCTTGTCCGGCGCAGGTGCCACGGCAACGGTGGCTTCGCCGAACGTGCAAGGCGGTGGTTCGTCGCTCTTCGCTCCGGCTATCGGCACAATCGACAACAGCACAACCGAAATCGGTCTGTTTGGCACCGCCGAAGGCTCGTTCACGTACTTCTCTGTCGGCTCGGGTGCCGGCCAGAACGCGTTCCTGAACAACCAGCCGACGTTCTTCGGTTCGACGGTCACGGGCACGGTCCACTTCGCGAACAGCGACGCGGCACTCACACCCTCACAACTCATGTCGTACAAGGTAGGCCTCGGCGCGACCAACGGCCCGCTGATCCAGATCCCGTACATCGTCACGCCGATCACGGTTCCAGTCGTCAACGGCCCGGCCGTGACGAGCACGACGACGCCGCAAACGACGCCGAGTCAAGCGCATAGCATCGCGCTGAACGACGACGATCTGTGCGGCATCTTCTCGGGTCGTATCACCGATTGGGCTGGCGTGAGCGGTGCCAATCCCGTCATCAACCCGCAAACGGGCTCGGCGTACACGACGACCAGCATGCCGATCAAGGTGGTTTATCGCTCGGACGGCAGCGGCACGACCGAACTGCTGACCCGCCATCTAGCCGCTGTCTGTACGACTGTCAATACGGCCACGGGCGTGACGTTCATCGACTCGCTGACGTTCACGGCGTCGTTCCCGGGTGGCATCGCACCGCCGAACTTCATTCCGGGCTCGACAGATGGCCACGTGCGAAACACATTGACCTCGCTCGCCAGCACCGGCATCGCTGCGGTTGCGTACCTGGGACCGGGTCATACCAATACGTATCTCGCGCCATCAAGCTCCGTCGTGACCTCGGCCAATGCGATCCAACTGCCGGTGGCGAGCCTCGTGAACTTGAAGAACGGCCAGTATTACGCGCCAACGTATGCGAACGCTACGGCAGCGCTTGGTACGATTGCGCCACCAGCAAACAGGTTCTTCGCCGCCAACCAGACAAACTGGGCCCCAAATACCAACAACCCGAACTCTGGCTATCCGGTCTCCGGCATGAGCTACATTATCCTGAGCCAGTGCTACGCCAATCCGGACGTCAAGGCGGCCACGCATGACTTCCTGAACGCGCATTACACGAACGCCAGCTTCGCGTCGATCGTTCATGGCAATGGCTTCGACACGGTCCCGTCGAACTATCAGACCGCGATTTCGGCCGACTTCCTGAGCAACACGAGCGGCTTCAACCTCGACATCGGCAACACGAGCGTCTGCACGGGCACGGTGGTCGGCCGCTAAGTCCTAAGTCGCCAGCAAGCTGACTTCCGAGTTCTAAACGACTGAGCCCCTGGGTTATCAGGGGCTCAGTTTTATTCGGTCGTCTTCAACGTATCCGTCAGGCAAGCCGCAACAACTCCGAACATCCCGTATTGCAGTCGGAATGTCCACGCGGTCTTACGACATACAAGAACTCCGGGTGGACTGGTAGGCAGCACAACTTACGTTCGCGTCGGAATCGTTCCGTTCCGCTCCGCTCGTCGAACGACCCGCACGACGCATGTATGCATGCACGAAAAATAAAATGCGGGTCACCGATCCAACCGGCGCCCCGCGTCACACCTTACGTTCGTCCGAATCAGATCTTGCCTAACCTGGCGCGCTCCTCCGACGTCAACGTGGCCCGTTGCGTTGCGCCTGCTTGACCGAAGCCAAGAATCGACACCGCGTTCGACGAATCGTAGCCAACTTGCTGCTTGTGTTTCTTCATGCCATCGCCGCCTGCGTCGCCAAAACCTTCGACCTGCACCGAAATCGTCCAGCGACGGACTGACCCGCCGGATGCGTTGTTCTTCGCGATATCCTGCGCGACTTGTGTCGCGGCCGATGCAGCTGCGCTCGCGGCCGTCAACGCACCGGTATTCACCGCCTGCACGAGCGGGATACCGGACGCCTTTCCCGTCACCTGAATGTTGTCGGCATTCACCACGCGCAGCGCCGCGACGTTCAGGTTCCCCGCGCGAATACCGGCGTCTCCCGCATCAACCGTGCCGCGCGGCGCGATCAGGTTGATTGTCCCAATCGGCACGCCAGGTACGCTCTGCAGCGTCGCGATGCCCGCTCCGGTGACCTGCCCACGCGCGTCGACCGTACAGTAGTGGTTCGCATCGCACACATACTGCGGCGCAGGCGTATCGGCCGACGATTTCGCACCCTTGCCCGCGTTGATGTCGCCGTTTGAACTCCAGATCGTCATGTCGCCGCCCTGCTCGGTGAAGATCCGGCTCTGCGCCAGCAGGACACTGCGATCCGTAAAGATGTCGATATCCCCTTTCTCGAGCGTGAGAATCCCCATCGTCCCCGGCCCCGCAATCACCTTGCCGGTGGTGGGATCGACGATCTGCGGCGGTGCGGATGTACTGCCGATCAGCGCCTGACCTCCCGGGCCGAGAATCGATACGTTGCCGCCCTGCTGGGTCTGGATGGTCGTGCTGCGAATGTCCAGGTCACCCGTATCGATCAACCTGTTCGCACCGTTGCTGCCCCCGCCGAGATTGTTGGCCGTGTAGCCCAGCGCGGCTGGGAACATCGTATTGAGCGCCTCATATCCGCGTGCATATTTCTGATAGTACGGACTGCCGGGGTTGTTGTAATCCTCGCCGACGCTGGTCAGCACCTTGAACAGTACCTGTTCGGCAAAGAGCTGCTGGACATACTGCGGCAGCGCCTTGAATTTCGACCATGCCTCGTCCGAGGTCAACGGCTTGATCGTCGGCTGATCGTTGACGAGGCCCGTATCGACCGAAAGACCCGCCTCGTATTGCTCCATGAACGCGACGAGCGTGCCTGCACTGCTTGCGACACCGGGCACCGAACCCGCGGGGTCGATATAAGTCGAGACGAACGATGACGTGTCGATGCCCGGCCCAATGCCGAAAAGAACATTGACGTCTGCGCTTTCGTGCGGCAGGTACGGATTGTTCGCGTTGCCGATCGCGTCGATACCCGTTAGCGTTTTCGAATTCTTCACGGTCAGCTGATTCGTCAGCGGTCCGATATTCCTGCCCGCCTCGATATCGAACGTGCCCGGACCGCCAAGCGCAAGTACCGGCGCAACCGTTCCCTGCCCCACTATCAATCCCTGCGTATCGTAAATGTCGCGTCCAGCCACGATACGAGTCACATCCGACTTGCGCAGGTTTTGCCCCAGGAACGACAGATTGACGATGTCGCGCCCGGCCTGGATCAATGCAGGCTTGTCAATCACGACAGGGACAAGATAATCGAACAAGCCTGCGCGAGCACCGGTTGTCTGCAGAACGCCATCGACAATATCGCCATTCAAACTGTAGATTCGCGCCGGTACGGCATCATCGCCATGCAACGCAGCGGAATCGTGTGCCGCCGCAGATGCAACCGTGGGATCCGCGACGAATACATTCGGCCTCGCCGGTGACGGCATCGCGGACGGGTCGACATCGAGCATGCCGAATGACGGCGTCCCGACGGGCGGCCCCATGCCGTTGATGGTCGACAGACCGATGGTCTGGTCGGCAATCAGATTCAGATTGCCCGATGCCGACGGGTAAAGCTCGCCGCTCGCCGCAACCGTAATGCCGCCAGTGAACGCGGTCAGGTCTACCGACGACGGCAGAATGGACGACAGGTCGAGTTGACCCGGCGTCATCGGGCTGAAATTGCCGCCACCGATCAACCCGACGTTGGAAAGCGTGCCGATTGCAACATCGCCCGTCGTGGACGTGATATTGACGGCGGATGTCGACGAATAGCCCTTCATGTCGGCTTGTTGCTTGTACGCGGACAACAGCGCATTGCCCTGCACATACGACGGATCGAACACGCGTCCGATGCTGGCGCCTTGTCGCGCGTTGACGTCGAGTACGCCATCCTGCATAGCCAGCAACGTATCCATCGTCACGGTCCGCGCACCGTCGAAATTCGGGGGCACCACAATATCCGACCCGATCTTCCCGCCCGCCGTGATCGTGCCCGATCCTTTCGCGACGAAATAGCCGCCGCTCAGAATGTCTCCGCTTGCCCGTACTGTCAGATTGCCGCCTCCAACGGTATTGACCGTCGGGCTATCGGTATTGGCGCCGGTCAGATACCACGTCGTCGGCAACGACACCGACAGGTCGGAAATATTCCCGCCCGCCGACACGGAGACGTTTCCGCCCGCGCTCAACACGCCTTGATCGAACGCACCGAAGTTGATCGACGTCTGCACGGTCTGCGTCGCGGGATTGGTCGCCCCGACCATCCCGGTCGGATTGCCGATCTGCATCCACTGCCACCAGAATTGACTGATGTTGGCGCCCTTCTTTCCGGTCACCGTGCCGTTCACATCGGTCAAATACTCCGCGCCGGTGATATCTCCCTGTGCGTGAATCGTGATATCGCCGGCCGAATCCGGATTGACGGGGGACGTAACCAGAATATCCGGATTGCCGCTCCCGCCATGAATGATCGAAAGGCCGGTGCCCGGGGCTGGCGCCCCCGCGGCAGGCGCGCCGCCCGTGTAAATCACGCCGGGAACCAGCACGTCCGGGTTGCCCGGCTGGATCGAATCGACATCGAACAACGCAATGTCGTTGCCGGCCGCTATATCGATCGCACCCGTACCCGTGCGAATCATCGTCGGGGCCAGCAACGCCAGGCCATTGCCGTCCACGAACGTCGTATGCCCGTCGAAAATCACGCTCTTGCCGTTCGATCCGCCTCCTGCGGTCGGCGCCTGAAGCGCCAGCGGGTTCGTGCTGTTCAGATCCGCCCCAGCCACGACGCGGAAGGAACTGCTCGATCCGCCCGTCAGTGAAGCAGACACAAGCGGAATCGGGACGGTCGCAACGGAGGTAGGGGCCGGCGAATTGTCCGTCACGGCAGGCAAGCTGATCGTCGTGGTCGCGATGACCGAAACCGGTTGAACGCTTGGCGCCGTGACAGTAGTCACGAGCGGCCATTGCTGCTGATGCTGGACCACAAACTGGACTGAATCGGACAGATACTTCTGATATTGATTCAGATAGATCAGATAGGAGCCGGGATTCGAAGCCTGCTCGGCTGTGCTCGGCGCAATCGGAGCCACTGGCTGACCGGGCAGCATCGTCGTAGAGTTTTGCGCGTGTAGTCTGTAGACGATCTCCATATTGCTACTGGTCAACGGCACACCTGTCAACGCTGACGAAAGGCTTGTCGCGGTCTGATCCAGAAAATTCGCATACGCCGAATATAGTGCGTAGTACTCTGCAATCTCGTCCGGCGTGCCGCCGGTCGGTTGCCCCGGACCGGACGCCAGGCCGCTCCCCGCGAAATACGAGAGTCCATAGCCATACGCAATCCCGAAAAAGCCCGCGGGCGCGTTGAAAATTGTCTGTACTGCATTCAGCGTCGACAACGGCGGCACCGGAATCGTCCCGCCTCCACCCAGCGGGTTCGCAATCTGAAAGAACCCGTCCGACAGGCTCGCCTTCACCTTCACATTGTTCTCGGCGCGCAGTGTCACGACGGGCGCCTCCCCGTCGAACCGGAACGCGAGATTCGTCGGCGACACACCCGCACCGAGGTTCCAGTTCGTCAGCACCTGGATATCGCCGCCATTGATCGCCGCACTCGGGTTGTCTAGCTCGATCCCCGGCACGATGCGCGCATTCGCGATGTTCTTTCCTGCGAACGGATCGACCAGCGTATCGAGCCCGTGCTGTACAAACCCCATCAGCGTGCCCGGCGCCGTCGTCGACGCATCGCCGTTCTGATATCCGTAGAAGGTCTGGTGATCCGCATTCGTGCCGCCGCTCGCAGGCGCGAAATACATGTTGTTCAGCCCGCCGAACCCGATCGCGGAACTACCGCTCTGAAGCTGTGCCTGCGTGACGCTCGCCGATGCACCGGTCGCCTGATTCGTCAGCGTGCCGCCGCCCGATCCGTCCGGCGTGAACGAGAACGTCGCCGGCGTGCCGGATGTGCCTTGCGCCGTGAACGTGCCGCCCAGCAGATGCCCGCTCTTGTCATACCATCCCGCCGGATCGATGACGCCGTCGAAGTGCTTCGCGCCCGTCGTCGCATCCGTCGTGCTCCACACCGCATACGCTTCCAGCGTCGTCGCTCGCGAACCGACGATCCCCTTGCCGTTGTTGAACGTATCCGGCAGATTGAGATTCACGCCGTTGTCGATCAGCAGCGGTGCGCGGAAATTCACCGTGCCGCCCGACAATCCTCCCGCCGTCCCGCCCGACACGTCGATCAGCGCATTCGCGCCGAGCGTGATGGCGCCCGAATTCGCGCTCAGGATGTTCTCGTAACCATAGGTCGCGTTGTACGCGATCGAGTTGCCATTCGCATCGACGATCGTCGGATCGAACAGCGCGGTCGTGCCGATGTTGACCTTGCCGCCGCGCTGGTTCGGATCGGAGCCGCGCGCGAGCAGCGTACCTTCGATGTCCACGCCGTTGCGGCCGTACAGGTCGATCTCGCCGCCCGCCTTGCCCGACGCGTCGATCGTTCCGAGCACGTTCACGTTGCCGTTCGCCGTATCCGCCGCACTGCCCGAACCGCCGTCGGCCGTGAGCAGCACCGAATGCGCGGTCAGCGTGTTGCCTTGCGACAGCGTCAGGTTGCCCGTCTTCGTGTGGACCGTGATCGCCTGGTTCACGCCGCTCGATGCAAGCGTCTTCGACAGCGCGTCGAGATCGGCCGCGCCGCCCGTATTCAACGAGAACGAGCCGCCCGCATAACCGCTCGCCGCGCCGCCCTTGAGCGTGCCGTTCAGGTTCACGACCTGTTGCGGCGCCGACAGCGCAAGGCTGCCCGCCGCACCGCCGCCGCTCGCCCCGGAAAAATCGAGCGTCGATCCTGCCTGTACGTCGACGGTGCCCGCATCGGCCGTCAGCGTGATCGACCCGGCCGGCGCGTAACGCGTCACGTCGAAGAACTGCTTCGACACGCCCGCCGAGCTGACCGTCGAGCCGCCGCCGATCGTCAGGTTGCCGCTCGTCGCTTCGAGCGTGACGTTGCCCGCCGGCGCGCTGATCGTCGCGCCGTTGTCGGCCACGGTGCCGCCGATGAAGGTCCATGCACCGCCAACCGCATCGCGTTTCAACGCGGCACCCGACGCACCGTTCAGCGTCAGTGCGCCCGTGGTCTTCACGGTAGCGGCCGAGCTCGTATCGGCCAGATAAACCGGTGCATTGAGCGTCACCGGCAACGCGCCGAAGTCGAACGTCCCGGTGCCCTGCCCCACGATGCCGCCCGTCGCATTCATCACGGCCGAGCCGAAGCCGCTCGCGCTCTTCGTACCCGTGCCGAAGTCGATTTCCTTCGCGTTGACCGTCAGCGTGCCGCCGCCGGCCGTCGCCGTGCCGGGCGTTGCGCCCATCTCGTTCGTGAACGCGATCTGCTGTGCGTTCAGCGTCACGTGGCCGCCGTCGCTCGTGAAGGTGCCCGCGCTCAGATCGACGTTGTTGCCGAACGTCGCGTTCACGTCGCCGACGAAGCCGATCGCGCCGTAGCTACGCAGCGCCACCTGCTGCGCGTTCGCGAACTGCGCAAGGCCGGCCGGATCGATCACGAAACCCGGCAGGCTCGCGGCCGCGCCGCCGCTCGCGTTCGTGAACGTGATCGCGGCACCGTCCGCCGTGATCGCCTTGGCCGACAGCGCCGCAGACGGATCGACCTTCAGGTCGCCGGACGAATCGAGCAGCAGCGCCTGGCCACCCGCGAGCGTTGCACCCGCGCCGACCGTCAGCAAACCGGTGCCCGTGCCGCCCGTGCGCGTGAGCGGTGCCATTGCGCCGTTCGACACGCGCAGCAGCGCGCCGTCGCCGGCGATCGAGATCGGCTGGTCCTTCGCGGCCGGATAATCGCCCTGCGCGGTAATCGATGCGCCCGCATCGACACGCAAACCGTTCGCCGCGTTCGGATCGGTGCCGCTGCCATCGGTCTTCGTGACGAGCAGGATCTCGGGGCCCTTCAGTGTCGTGTTCCCGTCGTTCGACAGGACGACGCTGTTCGCAATCGGCGTGATCGTAACGCCGCGCGTCGTCGCCGCACGCGTGCCGCCGATCAGCAGGCTGCCCGCGTTCAGCGAATCGAGCGCATCGCTGCCGATCTGCAGATAGCCGGGCAGCACCGCGCTGCCGTTGCCGGTGATCTGGATGTCCTGCGATGCGATGTCGACCTCGGCCGGCGCGCCGCCCGCGCCGGCGGCCGCGTTCAGCGTCGCGCCGAGCGTCAGCGCCTTCGTCGCGGCCAGCACCAGCTGGCCGCCGTCCACCGGCAACGGCGGCGTCACGTTGCCCTTGCTTGCGGCAAGTTTCGTGAAGTACGCGTTCGCCCCCGTCAGCGTGTATTGCGAGTATTGCTGCCACACGCTGTTCGACTGCACGTTGAACAACGTCGGCGTCGCGCTGCGGTTGCCCGTCAGCGAGTCGGCAAAATAGCCGGCCGTCACGACCGTGCCGTCCTGCAGCACCTGGCTCGCGCCCGGTACGACGTTGCCGGCCGTGCTCGACACCGTCACGCGATACGCGCCCGGCACCGTCGCGTACTTGCCCGGCAACAGCGTGTAGTAGCCGGCCGCCAGCCCCGGCACGCCCGACAGATACACGGCCTTGCCGACCGGGTCGGTCAGGCTCGCCTGTCCCACTCCCATCGTCGCCGTCGCGGTCGTTGCCGTACCGTTTTCATTGGTGGAAGGCTGTACCGTCTGCGCGAGGGTCGGGTCATAAGCCGCGACCGGTGATTGCTTGCCCGGCAGGATCGCATAGACGTTGCCGGCCCCGGCATTGACCGGCACTGCCGTCGCGCCCTTGCCGCTTGCATAGCTCACGTTGTATTGCGACAGCACGTCGCGCGTGCCGCCGGTGCCCGGCACCCATTCGACCGCCTGCAGGTCGCCGCCGCCGGACAGGTCGATCGTCGCGCCCTTGTCGAGCGCGACGTTGCCGCCGTTCACGCCGACATATTTCGCGGGCGGTGCGGTCAGGTCTGCCGTCGTCGTGCCGGCGACCGGATTGAACTGCCACTCGACCCCGTCGACCGTCGTGCCATACGGAATGACTGCGCCTTCGTTCGACACCGACGTCACGCTGCCGCTTGCGAGCCTGACCGAATCCGTCGCGACCAACAGCAGACCGGCAAACTGCGCCTGCGTCGCCGCATTCGACGGATCGCCGATACCGAACACGAGCGTGCCGGACGGTGCGCGCACCGTGCCGCCCTGCACGATGTTCGTCGCATCGACGAGCAACGTGCCACCTGCGGACAACGGTGTGCGCGACGCGCCGTTCGACGCGAACGTGACCGTCGTCGGCGCCGGCTTGCCGGTTGCCGGATCGGTCGGGCCGACCGCGTCGACGATGAACGTGCTGCCGGTCGCCGGATACAGGCCAGCCGCCTTGAACGTCAGGTCGCCAGGCGTATAAAGGATGCCCGGCATCAAGGTCTGGCCGGCATTCGTCGAACTCAGCCGGATGTCGCCGCCGCTCGTGAAGTTCGCATGGCTGAAATTGTTGAGCTGAAGCTGGTTCTTCAGGTCGATGAACGACGCATTCACGTTCAGCGTCGCATCCGACAGCGTCGCGACCGGTTTGAACTTGGGTGCCTGCGTCTGGATGAACGGCCCCGACAACGCGACGTAGGGCGCATCGATTTCCACCGTCGTGCCGAGCGGCGTTTGCGGCGCCTGTGCCAGCACGGCGTCGACCGCCGACGCAATCGTCCCGTCCGGCTTGCGTACCGGCGTCGACAGCAGCGTCGACAACTGTCCCATGCCGATGGCTGCAATGCGTCCCGCATTCAGGGTCACCGATTCGGGCAAGGACAGCGTCACGTCGCCCGCAAACAGCATCTGTGTCGGTGACACGCCGAACAGATTCGGCGGCGTGGCACTGCCGAGCACCAGGTTTGCGATGCCGGACCCGGTCAACCGGTCGGCCGCGAACTGGATGACCCCGGTCGGCTGGCCGATCGGCAGTCCGGTCGTCGGATCGATCGCCGACGTGAAATCCTGTCCCGGTGCCAGTCCCGCGGGCACGAGCGTTCCGTCTTGCCGCACGACCAATGCCGTGCCGCTCGCGCCATCGTTTTGATGCGGCAGGATCGTCAACGTACCGCCGCGTGCCTGCGCGGCACCCGGATGCCCCGCCAGCGTCGCATCCGCAAACAGGCCGTTCGCCGCCAACAGCGTGATCGAGCCCGCATCGCTCCAGACCGGCTGCGACGCGTAAGTACCATTGGCCTGCAACCGGTCGAAATTCGCAGACGTACCGGACACGTCGATCTTCGAGCCCGCCTGCGCCACCACGTAGCCCTTGTCGCTCGACATCGTCACCGAGCCGCCGGGCAACACCTTGCCCGAGTTCGGCACGACCGTCGTCGCGCCGATCTTGACCGGCGCCGCGAGTGGATTGGCCAATGCCGTGCCCGATACGTCGAGCAAGGCATCCGCGCCCAGCCACACCGACTGGCTCGCGCTCAGGAAACCGGTGTTGAACTGCCCGGCCGGCGCATACGTGCCGCCGCCGTCCGCGCTCAGCGTGATCGATCCACCGGGCGCGACGATCGAGCCGAGCACCGTGACCTGTGTCGGCGAACCGAGGCCGACGCTCGCGCCGGCATCCGCATGGATCGACGCGCCTTCCGACACAGTGACCGCGCCGGTCCCGCCCGGGTACGTTGGCACCACGCCGGCTGAAGTCAGCCACGACGTGTAATTGCCGCCCGTCAACACGAGGTTCGTCGCCTGCCGGTGATACGCATCGAGCTGGCCGATCGACGTCAGGCTGCCCGCCGACAGGTTCGCGCCCGTACCGGCCTGTTGAAGCGCGACCGCATCCGGGATGCGGTTCAGTTGCGTCACGCCGACCATGGCGCCCGGCGCGACGGTCGCGTCGTAATACGCGTTCAGCACGTACTTGCCGAACCCTTGCCGCGCGAAGAAGGTCTCCGGGAGATACACGTCGAACGGCGACGCTGCCGCCGCATCGCCACCGATCCGGAATCCGAGCGCCTGAAGCGTCAGCGTGCCGCCGCCCGAAAAACCTTCGCTCAGGATCGTGCCGCCCAGCGCAAGCGTGCCGGCCGTCGGCTGCGTGGCGGGCAGGTACGCACCGCCGCCGCCATCGGTCGTGTGACCAAACTGTTTCGATTGCGGTCCCGCATAAGTCTGCAACGACACGTTGCCGCCACGCCCGGCCGGCACGCCGTTCTGCATCAGCATCTGGCCGTTCGCCAGCATCTCGCCGCCGCTCGACACGTCCAGCACGCTGCCGGGCTGCAACAGGACCGAGCCGGTCGCGTCCGCATAACCGGCGCCGGGCACAATCAGCGAATTCTGGATTGCCGACAGCGAGATCGTGCCGCCGTTGATGAACTGGCTGTTGCCCGGCGTCGATCCGGGCGCCGCCTGCAAGTCGTTGTTCACCCATTGACCGGCAGCACTGATTACCCCCTGCGGCCCTACGATGACGTTGCCGCCGCTGGCAATCGAAATCGATCCCGACGGCACGATCAGCTTGCCTGCCACATTGACGTCGGCGCCGGGACGCGCGCTGCCGAGCGAAATGGAGCCTCCCGGCTGCAATTCCAATTGCGTGCCTTGCGGCACCACGATTCCCTTGCCGCCGACCTTGTCCTCGGTCACGTTCAGGTTCGCGAAACCGCCGTTGTTCAATGTCGCGACCGGTACGACGGTGGTCGACAACACGTTGCGCGGGTCCGTCTCGGGCAGCGCCTGCAAGGCGTTGGCATCGAGCGGCGTATCGATGGAGAAACCCCGCGCGATCTCGCCGAGCGACGGCGCGTGGTCCTGCAGCACGACGAGGCCGGTGGCGCCGGTTCCCGCGTCGTGGTTGTTCGACGTCAGATTGACCAGCGCAGTGCTGCCGAGCTTCGGATCGGCCCCGAGGTTGAACGTCCCGCCGCTCGGCAGGCTGTTGCCCTGCATCTGTTTCGCGCCGCCGAACGCCTGCGCGCTGATGTCGCCGTCGAGCACCGTCGCCTGGGACGCATACACGTCGAGCGTGCCCGCATTGCCGCCGACGATGGTGTCGCCCTGATACGCGCCCGCCGTCTGCAGCGGGTTGTACCAGGACTTCGTCACGCCCCAGCGCGGATGCGATTCGACGAACTGGCCCGCGATACCGACGTAGGTGTCGTACGGGCTCGCCCGCCCGATCGGGACGATCGCGCCGTTCGCGTCGACCAGGCGCGTCGTGTTGACCATCCCGCCGTCGTAATGGACGTAACCGCCGTTCAGGTTCATCGACGAACCCGCGGCGGTCATCACCTCGTTGCCCGACAGCGTGATCGACCCGCCATTGGTCAGCAACTGGTCGACCGTGCGCGGAATCAGGTTCACGTACCCCGACAGGTTCAGGATCGGGCTGCCGACCCACTGCACGCCGTCGCTGCGCGTGCCCGTCAGCGTGCTGTCGAACACGAGGTTCTTGTACCCGAGCAGGAACCCGTTGCGCAGCAGGGGCGAATCCGCGAGTTCGTTCTGTCCGATCCGGTCGACCGTCACCAGTGTCTGCGAGATCGGCACTTCGACGTTCGCAAGGCCCGACACGTCGATCGTCGCGCCGTTGTCGACATAGATGCGGCCCGGTACGGCAGTCTGGCCGGCAGGCGCCTGCGCGCCCGACGTGGACGGCGTCAGCGCCGCGACGGTGACCTTCGACCCGGGCGCCTCGATCAGCGAGCCGCCCTGGAACCAGATCGAGCCGGCCGTCATGCCGATGCTGCCCGGCGTGAAGGTCGCGCCCGGCGTCGACGGCGTCGTCTGGCCGTTGCCGTCCGGCATCACCGTCGTCACCGAGTCCGGGCCGAAGCTCAGCAGGCCGGCGCGATGCGTGTCGTCCGCGCCGCCGATTCCACCAGTCGCCTGCCCCAGCCCGAAGTATTTGGCACCCGAAGGGTTGTTCGAACTGTATTCGTCGACCGTGGAAATCGTGATCGTGCCGGGCGCGTTGACACTCGTCGTCACGCCGACCACCCCGTTCTGCGCGACGCGGCTGCCGAGCAGGTTCACGTTGCCGCGTGCGGCCTCGACGATACCGGTATTGGTCAGCGTGCCGGCCGGCGTGACGTCGGTTGTCGCGCCATTCGGCCCAAGCAGCATGATCTGCCCGCTCAGTTCCGGCAGCAGCACTTGAGGATTCGCCGTGACGCCACTATTGGGCCGCAGGCTCACGCCGACACCGGCCGCCAGCACGACCTGCCCGTCCGTCGCCTTGATGTGCCCCGCGTTCGTCACGTTCGGTGCCGCGATCATCACGAAGCCGCCGTCGCTCGCATTGCCGTTCGCGTGCGTGCTGATCGACGCACCCTGTTCGATGGTGACATCGCCCCACGGTTGATACTGGCTTGCGGACGTAAGGTTGACCTGATTGCCAAGGCCAAGCACTTCGTTCGGAACCTGGCTGCTGCCATTCACCCCCGTCGAACTACCCGACTCCGGATACGCGAGCCCGCCCGTCGTCCCGGCAGGCAGGCTCAGGAACTGCTTGTTGCTCGCGACGATCCCGGCAGCATCCTGCGCAAGCGTACTGTCCGCCACAACCGGCACCTTGTTCTGCAGGGTCTGGTTGTAGTTGTTCATGTTCAGCACGTCGAGCGACGACGCCACCAGCGAATGCACATTCACCTGCGACCCGGCCCCGAACAGCACGCCATTCCGGTTGATCACATACACCGCCCCCTGCGCGGTGATGTTCCCCAGAATCTGACTAGGCCTGCCGCTCGGATCGTTGATCCGGTTCAACACCGCCCAGTTGTTCGCGCCGTTCGTCTGCGTGCCGCCCGACTGGTCGAAGTTCAGTGTCGTCTGCCGGCCGACGTTCATCGTCTCCCACGTCAGCACCGCGTTCTGCCCGGTCTGCTTGACGTCGACGTTCACGTGCCCGTTCGCGTCGACGTTCTGCTGAGGCGCGTTCGCGTTGAACCACAGCACCGGATTGTTGGTATCGCCCGTCGCCCCCGCCGCGACCTGCAGCCCGCCCGGCGCGAGCCCGTTCGGTACCGTCGACGGCAGCTTCGCTGCCGCCGCGGCCGCGTTCTGCTGCGCGGCGATCTGCGCGGCGATCGCGTGCGCGGCATAACCGAGGTTGCGGATCGACGGCTGGCTCGCCTGCAGCGCCTGCTGCGGCGACACGCCGAGATTCGGCATGCCCGGCACGCCGCCGGCACCGCCCGCGGCGCCGCCCGCCGCACGCGCGGTAGCCTGCCCGAGGTTCATGATGCCCGCCGCATGCGCATGCGCGGACACGCCCGCCGCGAGCATCAGCACGACCGCCCGGTAAAGCGGGCTCAGCTCCGATTTCAAGACCGACCGCGAGGCCGTTGCGCGAACTTGCCGATCCGTACGTGCGCGTGCTGCCATTCTTTCCACCCCGATGCTAGGAAATTGCGCGCGGCGCCGGTCCGGCACCGCACATGTCGTTGCGCCTGAAACAGGCCGCTGGAATCCGAAGACCATACGAAGCGCGAATGGCAGCGACATGGCGACTGTTACGGACCATTCCGGCCCCCGCGAAAAGGTCCGTAGCTTTTGTCATGGAAGGCCGGTCACGCCGGTTCGGGGTGCGTGCGGTGCACCGCGTCGAGCGCCCCGGCCACCCGCTCGAGCACCGCCGGCCAGTCGCCGGGCCGCGCCTGCCGGAACAGCGTCGCGGCCGGATACCACGGGCAGTCGTCGCGATCGAGCAGCCAGCGCCAGTCCGGCACGCGCGGCAGCAGCACCCACACGGGCCGCCCGAGCGCACCGGCCAGATGCGCGACCGACGTGTCGACGCTGATCACGAGATCGAGCGTGTCGACCAGCGCGGCCGTTTCGGCAAAATCCGTCAGCGCGTCCGCGAACGACAGCACGCCGCTCGCGGCGAGTGCCTCGACGTCGCGCGCACGCACCTGCGGCTGCAGGCTCACAAACGTCGCATCGCATGCGACGAGCGGCGCGAGCGCGGCGAACGGTATCGAGCGGTTCTCGTCGTTCGCGTGACGCGGATTGCCGGACCATGCGAGCCCGACCCGCAGCCGGCCCGGCGGCACAAGCGCGTCGAGGCGCTGCGCCCACGCAGCGCGCCGCCGCGCATCGGCGCGCAGGTACGGCACGTCGGCCGGCACCGTGTCGAGCGTCGTGCGGAACGCGTACGGCAGGCTCATCAGCGGACACTGCAGGTCGAACGCCGGCGTCGGCTGCCCCTCGGTGACGATCCGGCTCACGCCGCGCAGCGTGCCGAGCAGTTCGCCGAGCGCGGCCGGCGCTTCGACGATCACGGTCGCGCCAGCGTCGTGCGCGAGGCTCGCATAGCGGCAGAACTGCAGCGTGTCGCCGTAACCCTGTTCCGCGTGCAGCAGCAGCGTGCGGCCTGCGAGCGGTTCGTCGCCGGTCCACAGCGGCCGGTCCGCATGACGCCGACGCAGCATCACGTCGGCCGCGTCCCAGCGTGTCTCGTGCTGCCGCCAGCCCGCGTCGAAATCGCCCATCAGCAGCCGGCAGAACGCCTCCGACCGGCGCGCGGCGCCGTGGTGCGGATCGCGCCGGCACGCGTCGGCGTAGTCCGCCAGCGCCGCGTCGTAGTCGCCCAGATGCTGGCGCGCAACGGCGCGCGTAAACAATGCCTGCGCCGCTTCCGCCGGCGCGGCGGCCGCGGCCGCGTGGCTCGCGAGCGCTTCGTCGTAGCGGCCGAGCTGCTGCAATGCGAGCGCGCGGTTGTAATGCAGCTCCGCATGCGGTCCCGTCAGCGCGAGCGCCGCGTCGTAATCCGCAAGCGCATCGTCGTACCGGCCGAGCGCGCGCAGCGCGGCCGCGCTGTTGCGTCGCGCGTCGATGTCGTCGGGCTTGCGCGCCAGCGCTTCGCGATACGCGTACGCGGCTTCGTCGTAGCGTTCGAGCCCGAGCAGCGCATTGCCGCGCCCGACCCATGCGGCGACGTTGCCGCGATTCAGCGCGAGCAGCCGGTCGCAGCGCTTCAGCAATTCATCGCGGGCATGCAGCAGATCCAGCGCGACGCAGCTCGCGTACAGCAACTGTTCGTCGTTCGGTAGCCGTGCAAGCCCTTCGTCGAGACACGCGAGCGCGTCGGCCGGCCGACCGAGCTCGGTCATCACCACGCCGCACGCATAGACGAGATCGGGGGTCTTGCCGCGCACGACCATCGCGAGCTGATAGCTGTGCAGCGCCTGCTCGCGATGACCCAGCGCGCGCAGCGCATGCCCGCGTTCGGTATGCGCGGCCGGGTCGTTCGCATCGATCCGCAGCGCGCGCTCGATGCTGATCAGCGCATCGGCGGGCCGCTCGAGCCGCCTCAGCGTCTCGCCTCGCTTGCACCACGCCGCGGCGTGGGCCGGTTCGCGCACCAGCGCGCGATCGTAGGCCGCGAGCGCTGCGTCGTATTGTCCGAGCGCGAGCAGCGCATCGCCGCGCGCCGCATTCGACGGTGCATGGTCCGGATCGGCCGCGAGCGCGCGGTCGGCAACCGCGAGCGCGTCGCGATGACGACCGATGCCGGTCAGCGCCGCCGCGTGGTTCGCGAGATTCCACGGCTGGTTCAGCCCGAACCGCATCGACCGCGCAATCAGCGGCTCCGCCCGCGCGGGATCGCCGAGTTTCAGGTGCACGAGGCCGAGCAGGTGCAATGCCTCGACGTGGTCGGGCGCCATCGTCAGCACGCCTTCGTAGAGCCGCCCGGCCCCCGCGAAGTCGCGCTGTTCGAGACGCGTGCGCGCATTGCGTAGCGCATCGGCGAGCACCGCGCTCAACGGCACGGCGCCGACACCGAATCCGGCGAGCGGCGCAGCTTCACGGCGCGCACTCACCGCGCGCCCCCACCAACGAGCGTCGGCAAATCGGCCGCGATCCGCTCGACGACGGGCGCCCACTGCCCGCCCTCGGGCTGGCGGAACAATCGCGCGGACGGATACCACGGGCTGTCGTCACGCTCGAGCAGCCAGCGGAAATCGGGCGTATGCGGAATCATCAGCGCAAGCGGCCGGCCGAGCGCGCCGGCGAGGTGCGCGACGGACGTATCGACGCTGACGATGCCGTCCATCAGCGCGGTCAGCGCCGCCGTGTCGGCGAAGTCCGCCAGATCGTCGCCGACGAAGCGGACCGCGCTCGCATCGAGCACCGGCCGATCCTCGTCGCGGACCACCTTCTGCAGACTGATCCACTCGTAGCGGTCGTCGAACAGCGGCAGCAGATCCGCAAGCGTCATCGAGCGATTGCGGTCGTTCAGGTGCAGCGGGTTGCCGGACCACACGAGGCCGATGCGCGGTCGTGTCGATGCGCCGAGCCGTTCGCGCCAGCGCGCGACGCGCGCGGGATCGGCGGCGAGATACGGCACGTCCGCCGGAATCGACGCCAGGTCCGTGCGGAACTCGAGCGGCAGGCTCAGCAGCGGGCAATGCAGGTCGAACGGCGGCAGCGGTTCGCCGCGCGCGACGAGCGTGTCGACGCCGTCGAGCGTCGCGAACAGCGCCTTCAGTTCGACCGGCGTTTCGAGCACGACGCGTGCGCCGAGCGCTTTCACGAGCGGTACATAGCGGCAGAACTGCAACGTATCGCCGAGCCCCTGTTCCGGGTACAGCAGAATCGTCTTCCCGTCGAGCGGCATCCCGTGGGTCCAGCGCGGCTGCGCGAACGCGCGCCGGCTCGCGTCGAGCTGCGTGTCGCGCCAGCGCCATTCGTACTCGGCCCAGCCCGCTTCGAAATCGCCGATCGACAGGCACAGGAATGCGCGCATGCAGTGCGCGAGCACATAGTCGGGATCGAGTTCGATCGCGTCCGCATACGCCTGCCGCGCGGCGTCGTGACGTCGCAGCGCGCGCAGTGCGTTGCCTTTGTGAAAGTGCGCGAGCTTGTCGCGCGGCGTCGCGTCGAGCACGCCCGCGAAATCGTCGAGCGCGGCCTCGTAGCGGTGCGTTTCGAGCTGCACGCGGCCGCGCGTGAACCATGCGGGTACGAAACTCGCATCGAGCGCGAGCGCGCGGTCGCACATGTCGCGCGCATCGTCGTGACGTTCGACGCGCATCAGCGCGCTCGCGTAGTTGCACAGCACGCCGGTACTGCGCGGTTCCGCTTCGAGCGCGCGCGCATAGCTGTCGACCGCGTCACGGTAGCGCTCCAGGTGGCTGGCCGCGTTGCCGCGGTTCGCGAGCGCCCGCGCATGGCGCGGATCGATCGCGAGCACGCGGTCGCAGCGTCCGAGCGCCTCGTCGTGCCGGCCGAGCTGCTCGAGCGCGATCGAACTGTTGAAGATCGCATCGATGAAGGTCGGGCTCGTCGCGATCGCCGCATTGAAATCCGCGAGCGCACGTTCGGGATCGTGCAGGTCCAGATACGCGACGCCGCGCAGGAACAGCACCTCGGCGCTGCCCGGCGTCTGCGCGAGCGCGTGGCCATAGCTGTCGACCGCATCGCGGAAACGGCCGAGTTCGCGCAGCGCGAGACCGCGCGCGCGCATCGCGTCGAACGAACGCCCGCCGAGCGTGATCGAGCGGTCGCAGTCGGCAAGCGCTTCGTCATGGCGGCCGAGTGCGCGCAGCATGTCGCTGCGCTTCACATAGCCGTCGGCGAAACCGGGCGTCAGTTCGAGCAGGCGATCGTAGGCCATGCGTGCGTCGTCGTGCCGCGCGAGTTGCGCGAGCAGCCCGGCGCGCTGAAACAATACGCGCTGATGGACGGGATTGATCGCAAGCGCCTCGTCGAGGCGCGCGAGCGCATCGTGCGCTCGCCCGAGCCCGGCCAGCACCGCCGCGTAATTCGCGAGCGCGAGCGGCACCGGCCGGCGCTCGACCGAGCGTCGCATCAGCGGCTCGGCATCGTCGAGCCGCCCCTGCTGGAAGCGCACCGCGCCGAGCAGGTGCAGCGCCTCCGGATGCTCGGGATCGAGCGTCAGCAATTCGGCATACGCGTTCTCCGCATGCTGCAGCGCGCCGTCGTGGTGCGCCTTGCGCGCACGCAGGAGCAGCCGTTCGAGCTGCGCGGCGTCGGGCGGACGGCGATCCGGCGCGACCGGCGCGCTCGCGAATGTCGTCCCTTCCCCGTTCGGTGTCATCGTGTGGCTCCCACTGGTCGCTGTTCGCATCGCGTGTCGTGTCTAACGTGTCATCGGCTCGAGCGCGGCTCGCACCGCATCGATCGCGCCCGTCCAGTCCCCCGGCGCCGGCTGCCGGAACAGCCGCGCGGACGGATACCACGGGCTGTCGCCGCGCGTACGCATCCAGCGCCACTCCGGCGGATCGGGCAACAGCACCCAGACAGGGCGGCCCAGCGCGCCCGCCAGATGCGCGATCGCGGAATCGACCGCGATCACGAGATCCAGCGCGCCGATCAGCGCGGCCGTATCCGCGAAGTCGCCGAGTTCGTCGTCGACGCGGCGAACCGGTGCATCCGCGAGCAGCACCTCGTCGGGTTCGCGCACGGGCTTCTGCAGGCTGATCCAGTCGATGTCGAGATCGAACAGCGGCGCGAGCCGCGAGAAATCGATCGACCGGTTGTGATCGTTGCGATGCTCCGGATTGCCGGCCCATGCGAGCCCGATCCGCGGCCGGCGCCGTTCGCCGAGCAGCGCATCCCACTCTCGCGTGCGCTGCGGGTCCGCCTGCAGGTAGGCATCGGCGTGTGGAATGGTGGCTTCTTCGGTGCGAAACGCATGCGGCAGGCTCAACAGCGGCGCCTGGCAGTCGAATGCCGGCAGCAGCTCGCCGCGTGCGATCACGTCGGCCGTACCGGGCAACGACGCCATCAGCGCGCGCAGCGCCGGCTGCACCTCGAACACGACCCGTGCGCCGCGCGCGGCCACCAGCGGCACATAACGACAGAATTGCAGCGTATCGCCGAAGCCCTGTTCCGCATGAATCAGCACGGTCCTGCCGTCGAGCGGCGTGTCGCCCTGCCACGCCGGCTGCGTGAACGGCCGGTAGTGCCGCGCAAGCTGCGCATCGCGCAGCCGCCATTCGTATTCGGGCCAGCCGCGCGCGAAATCGCCTTCGATCAGATACAGCGACGCGCGCGCGAAATGCGCTTCGGCGTAGTCGGGACGCAGCGCGATCGCGCGGTCGTACGCGGCGAGCGCGTCGTCCGTACGTGCCGTTTCGAAATGCAGGTTGCCGCGATTGAGCCAGTTCGTCGCGTGATCGGGACGCAGCGCGAGCGCTCGGTCGAGCGACGCCATCGCTTCGTCGTAGCGATGCAGGTCCTGCAACACGCTGCTGCGGTTGGTCCACGCCTCGGCGAACCGTGCGTCGCGCTCAAGCGCCGCGTCGTAGCTGGCCAGCGCATCGTCGTAACGTTTCAGATAACGCAACGCGGTGCCGCGGTTGCACAACGTCTGAGCCGCGTGCGGATCGAGCGCCAGCGCGCGCGCATAACCGGCCAGCGCATCGTCGTAGCGCTTGAGCTGCAGCAACGCATTGCCACGGGTCGCATGAGCGCGGACATGCTCCGGATCGAGCATCAGCACGCGCTCGCAGCGGGCGAGCGATTCGTCGGCGCGACCGAGCCGTTCGAGCGCCACCGCGCTGTTGTAGAGCACGTCGATGCGCGCGGGATCGGACGCGATCGCTTCGTTGAAGGCGGCGAGCGCTTCGCCCGGCCGATCGAGCTCGATCAGCGTGCGGCCGCACTCGGCCACGATCGCGGCGACGCCGGGCCGGATCGCGTTGGCGCGATCGAAGCACTGCAGCGCATCGGCCGGCCGCTGCAGTTCGCGCAACACGAGGCCACGGTTGAACCACGATTCGAACGAACGCGGGTCGACCATCAGTGCGCGATCGTAGGTGTCGAGCGCTTCGTCGAAGCGGCCCAGCGCACGCAACGCACTACCGCGATTGCAGAGCGCATCGAGCACGAGCGGCGACACCGCGAGCGCGCGGTCGAACGATGCGAGTGCGTCGCCGTAGCGGCGCAGCCCGATCAGCGTATTGCCGTGACGCACGAGCGTCTGCACGTCGTCGGGCGTCGCGCGCAGCGCAGCCGCGAAATGCTCGAGCGCCTCGTCGACGCGGCCGCGCTCGCCGGCGATCGCGCCGAGATCCGACAGCGCGCGTGCGCCGGGTGCGATCGCGATCGACTGGCGCAGCAATGCTTCGGCGTCGTCCGCCGCGCCGCGCTGGAACTGCAGTAAGCCATACAGGTGCAGCGCGTGGGGATTGTCCGGCTCCTTCGCGAGCACGGCGAGATATTCGCGCGCAGCGTCGTCGAACCGTCCGGCGCTGTGCCAGTTTTGTGCGCGGCTCAGGATCGCCGCGGCTTGCTGTTGCCCGCGCGCGTCGTTTCCCGACGCGCCCGCGTGTGCATCATGCCGGTGCTCGACCGTCACGTTCGCCCCCTTCCCGTTTGCCGATGCCGCCGCTGACCCGACCGATGGAACCGGTCGCGGCGGTCATGCTCGCCACGAGACTAACGGACGGGCAATAACAGATGTATGACGAAAGTTACGGACCTTTTTGCCCGGGGGCGGAACGCGTTTCGGGCCGGGGCGGCACGCGCCGCCGTCATTGTCCGATCGGAATCGTCCGCACGTATTCGACCGCCGGCGAGCCCGTCGTGACCGCGAAGCGCACCCCGCGCGGCAGCGGCATCCCGAGTGACGTGATGTTGCTGATGCCGTGCTGCGCGAGAAACTGCGCGTAGGTCTGCTCGATGACGGTCTGGCTCGTCGTCCAGCCACCCGGCGGAATCCACACGGCCAGCTGCATCGACCGTGCATCGTTGCTGGCCACCACCCGCGCGAACGCATCCATGTGATGCAGCGCGTCTTCGACCTCGGTCAGCGACGCGAGCGGCTGCGACGCGCTGCGCGCGAGCTCGCGCCCGTTGAGCTGGTAGCGCACGACCTGCATCTGCGTCGGCCCGCCGCCGACACCCAGATGGCGCACCATCACCAGTTCGTTCGGGCGGATGCGCAGCGGCGGCCCGAACACTTCGTCGGCCGTCACCAGGTTCATCAGGTCGAACTGCAACTGGGAGAAATAGCGCCCGAGCAGACGCGTTTGCGCCAGATTCGACGCGATATCGTCGCGACCGCGGATCGTCGCGTCGAGGCCGCGCCACGACAGCAGCGCGATCACGGCGAGCAGCGCGATCGCGACCAGCATCTCGATCAACGTGAAGCCGCGGGCACGTGCCGCCGCGCGCGGTTCAGCGGCGCGCTTCATTCTGGACCACCGTGACGACTTCGGCGAGCATGTTGCGGCTCGACGCGGACGGATACACGCTCACCGTCACGCGACGCACGAGCGGGCTCGGCAGCGCGGCCACCGACTGGCGGCACACGAACCGGTAACGGCCCTGCGGACATGCAAACGTGTTCGTGCCGACGGGCGGCCAGGTCGACGCGATGCGGATCTCGCCGAGCGCGTTGTCGGCGCTCCACAACGCGAGCAGGCGCATGCGTGCCGTATCGGTATCCGACGCGAGCGCGCCGATCGCGCGCATCACGGCGCCCAGCGCCACCGCCACGATCGCCAGCGCGATCAGCACCTCGATCAGCGTGAATCCCCGTTCCGGCGCCCGCGCCGTGCGCGATCCGCCGCGCGCATGGCGGTTGTAGTCGGTGTAGTCGTCGCACATGACCTGCATTCTTGTCGATGGGTCGTCGCCCGCCGTCCGGCGCTCAAACCGCGGCGCAGGCCGCATCGCCGGCGCGACAGGCGCCGTGCGAGGACGTTAAGCGTTGCGTATGGCACACACGTGTCGAATGGTACGGACCATTTGGCACGGCAAGCGCGGGGGGGCCGGCGCGCCGGTGCACCGCGTGCGGTATCGCGCTATGCGCGCATCACGGCAGGCGGAAGACGGGAAACGGTCGGGAAAAACCGTCCGGCGGCAGGCGGCGGGCGGTGAAGGCGATCCTCGGGCGGGATCGACGCGACGGCGTCAGGCCGTCACGGCGGCGTCATACTCGGCGCGGGCAAGCTGGCCGGCGGCGTACGCCTCGGCTTCGCCGCGAAAGCCTTCCCGGCTGAATGCGACGACTTTCACACCGACGCCGGTCGCCCGCTTCACCGTCAGCGCCCATTGCCATCCGCCGTCTTGTTCGAAGACGTGCAGCGAGGGTTCGAAGGAAGGGTCGAGTACGGTCACGCGTTATGCTCCTGCCCCGTTGCACGTTGCATCGGCAACGCACGGGGGCATGTCGAAAAGATCGCGCCGGGATGCGACGCGTTTCAGCCATTCGACAGTCTAGTCAATGATTGTTGCGACGCACCATCAGAGGTTTCACTCATCTATCGGAACCGGGCGGTCGATCGAATATGTCTGAAACCCATATGGGACGGGCCTCAGAGCCGCTTCAGGCCGCATGACACGACGCTCATGCGGCAACGTGCCGCATGAGCAGCCGATTGCTTGCATCGGCCGTTCGTGGGTCGCAAAAACGGGGCGCGAATAGCCCGGCCACCCGGGCACCGCTGTGACAGCCTGCCGCTACCGGCCCGTACCGGCGGGCATCACGCGCCGGAATGTCAGGTTGACGCGCTCGCCCTGCACGCTCGGCGCCTTCGGCACGCGATGCTGCCATTCGGCCTGCGTGCGCCCGCGCATCACCAGCAGGCTGCCATGCACGAGGCGATATGCATGCGTGACGCCGGTCGCGCGATGACGAAGATCGAACACGCGCATCGCTCCGAGGCTCACCGACGCGATCACCGGCGCATCGCCGAGCTCTGGCTCGTTGTCCGCGTGCCAGCCCAGGCTGTCCTGCCCGTTGCGGTAGCGATTGAGCAGCACGCTGTTGAAGTGCGCGCCGCACGTCGCCTCGACCGCGTGCTTCAGGTCGAGCACGGCCGGCGTCCACGGCGCCGGCACGTTGCGGATCCCCGAATACACGTAGACGGCATCGGGCTCGCCCTGCCACGCGGTGAGCCTCGGCAACGGAATGCGTCCGCGCGGCGTGCGGATCGTGTCCTGCCGCCACGCGACCTCGCCGATCAGCGCGGCCAGCGCGCGGTCGGCGTCGGGCTGCGCGAGCCAGTCCGGGTACCAGTCCACGTC
Source organism: Burkholderia sp. IT-111MI5 (assembly GCF_949752865.1). Lineage (NCBI taxonomy): Bacteria > Pseudomonadati > Pseudomonadota > Betaproteobacteria > Burkholderiales > Burkholderiaceae > Burkholderia > Burkholderia sp. IT-111MI5. The sequence continues at coordinate 148,563 of NZ_CATKIF010000033.1, forward strand.
TGGCGCGGGCGTATCAGCGAAGAGATCGGACGTCGACATGTCGGGAGGAAACGGGCGATGAGCGGGACGAACAGCGCATGTCTGCATACTAGCCAACGGCGCCGCGCGCCGCCATGCGCTGTCATTCGCCGATGCAAGGAAACCGCCGCGCACCGCACTGTGCGTTCGCGCATCACACTATCATCGCGGCGTGTCGCGGCGCCCTGCCGCAAGGCGCCGCTTGCTTCCGCCATGCCTGCCGGCGCGACCCGGCCGCTTTCTTTCCGGATCCCATCATGACGACGCTCTCCGATTCCGCCCTCGATCAACTGTTCCTCACCGCGCGCACGCACAACGCGTGGCAGGACAAACCCGTCGACGACGCGCTGCTGCACCGGCTGATCGACCTGACTAAATTCGGCCCGACGTCGGCGAACTCGAGCCCCGCGCGCTTCGTGTTCGTCAAGTCGCCCGAAGCGAAGGCGCGCCTGAAGCCCGCGTTGTCCAAAGGCAATCTCGCGAAGACGATGGCCGCGCCCGTCACCGTGATCGTCGCGATGGATTTCGCGTTCCTCGATCACCTGCCGCGCCTGTTCCCGCGCGCCGACGCACGCAGCTGGTTCGCCGGCAACGATGCGCTGATCGAGGCCACCGCGTTCCGCAATTCGTCGCTGCAAGGCGCGTACCTGATCCTCGCCGCACGCGCGCTCGGCCTCGATGCGGGCCCGATGTCGGGCTTCGACAACGCGCAGGTCGATGCCGAATTCTTCGCGGGCACCGCGATCAAGAGCAACTTCCTCGTGAATCTCGGCTACGGCGATCCGGCCGGCCTGTTCCCGCGCAGCCCGCGCTTCGACTTCGACGATATCGCCCGCATCGAATGACGGGGCTCGCTAGCCGCCGCTCGTCAACCGGATCAGCGTGATCTCGGACGGCACGCCGAAGCGGTTCGGCGGCCCCCAGTATCCGGTGCCGCGGCTCGTATAGAGCCACAGATCGCCGAAGCGGCTCAGCCCGCCGATCACCGGCTGCTGCATCCGCACGAACGGCGGCCACGGCAGGAACTGGCCGCCGTGTGTGTGCCCCGACAGTTGCACGGTAAAACCCGCGCGGCTCGCCGCTTCCGCGCTGCGCGGCTGGTGCGCGAGCAGGATCTTGGTGCCGACGTCGTGCGGCGCGCCGGCCAGCGCCTGCTCGGGGTCGCTCCGATGCGCGGGATCGAACCCGCCCGCCGTGAAGTCGGTCACGCCCGCGAGCACCGCGCGCGCGCCGTCGTGCTCGATCAGCACGTGCTCGTTCAGCAGCACCGTCAGCCCGATGCGCCGGAATTCGTCGATCCACGCGTGCGCGCCCGCGTAATACTCGTGGTTGCCCGTCACGAGAAAGCTGCCGTGCCGCGACTGCATGCGGCCGAGCGGCGCGGTGTGTTCGCGCAGGCGCTTGACCGAACCATCGACCACGTCGCCCGTCACGACGACGAGGTCGGCATCGAGCGCATTGACCGCACGCACGATCCGTTCGATATAGGGCCGCTTGATCGTCGGCCCGACGTGGATGTCGGACAGTTGCACGATCGTCAGCCCGTCGAGCGCGGCCGGCAGCCCGGCGACCGGAATCGACACGCGCTTGACCGCCGCCGTGCGGCGCGCGCCGACGAACCCGATCGCGGTGACGAGCACCGCGGCCGCGAGCACGCCGAGCGCCGTGTCGGCCGCGGCGCCGCTCCACGCGCCGTCGTGCCCGAGCTGCCGCCAAGCGAACACGCCGAGCAGCACGAACTCGCGCAGGAACGTCAGCACCAGCAGCGACGAAAAGAAACCCATCAGGAGCGCGCCGGTCCAGCCTGCCAGCGTCGCGGCCCAGCCTTCGTCGAAGCGGCGCGAGAACATGCCGACCGGGATCAGCACGACGAAGCTCGCCAGCACGAGCGCCGCGATCGTGCGCGCGACCGGCGACGCGAACGCGTCGGGAATGATCCGCATCCCGACATACAGATGGAACAGCACGCCGATTGCAATGAACCGGACAAAGAAACTTCGCATGGAGCGCTCACCTTCGTTGCGATACGGCTTCCGCGACGCGCGTCGTACGGGGCCGTGACGCCCCGGGCCGCGCTTCGCACCATACGCACGATGGTACACAGATCCCGGCCGCGACGACCGGTCGCGGCCGCCGGTGGTGACTCGCGCGGCTTCGCGCGGTAATCGGCCGTTTCCACGCCGATTCCGCCGCATCGGCGCGGCAAATTTCGCCAGCCCTCTTTCGTCTTACGATCCTTTACAGTCCGTTAGCAACCCTACACGAGCTTGCGCTGGCAGAATCACGGCGATCCGGCCGCCCCGCCGCCGAAACGCGATGCCGGACGGGCCGGCACCACCGCCAGCGCGACCGCGACCGGCCATGGCCCGTGCCGCCCCCCTCGAGACGGACGGCTGGCGATCCGCATCGCGCTGCTTTATTATCGGCCCCGTATCTCGGAATCGTCGTCGCGGCGACGAACCGCATTGCGCCGTGCCCGGCATCCACCCCCATCGTCGAGCTCGTCACCCCATGAGAAAAACAACGCCGCGCGCGCCCCTGCGCGTCGCCGCCGTCCTGGCGCCAGCCCTGCCGCTCGCGGGCTGCGCATCGCGCGGCGCACCGTCGTACGTGCTGTTCGGCGCGTATTTCCCGCTCTGGCTCGTCAGCGCGATCGTCGGCATCGTCGGCGCGATCGTTGCGCACCGCGTGTTCGTCGCGACCGGCTGGGCCGCCACGGTCCCTTACCAGCTTGCCGTCTGCACCGCGATCGGGCTCGTGATCGCCGTGATCGTCTGGCTCACCGGCACGGGGCCGTTCGCATGAAGGCCGCCGGAACCGCCCGCCCCTCCTTCAAAGGCCGCGTGATCGCGCTCGCGATCGTCGCGCTCGGCATCGCGGCGCTCGCGTATGCATACCACCGCACGACGGCCTACCCGTCCACCGACGACGCATCGATCGACGCGGACGTCGTGCATGTCGCATCGCCTGTCGGCGGGCGCATCGTGCGGCTCGCTGTGCATGAAAACCAGCGCGTCGCGAAAGGCGACCTGCTGTACGAAATCGATCCCGTACCGTACCGGCTGACGGTTGCGCAGGCGCAAGCCGATCTCGAGCTCGCGCGCGCATCGCTCGACACGCGCCGCCGTTCGCTGATCGGCGAACGCTCGAACGCGGCGGTCGCCGCCGAGCAGGTCAAGCGCGCGACGCAGAACGCCGACCTCGCGACGCGCGACGTGAACCGGCTCGCGCCGCTCGCCGCGCAGGGCTACGTCAGCGCGCAGCAGTTCGACCAGGCGAAGGTCCGCCAGCGCGACGCGGCCGTGTCGCTCGCGCAGGCGCAAGAACAGCAGCGCGCGTCCGCGCAGACGATCGGCGACGAAGCCGACGCGATCGCGACGCTGCATGCGCGCGAGGCCGCGCTGGCCCGCGCGCAGCACGCGCTCGACGATACGATCGTGCGTGCGCCGCACAACGGGCTCGTGACGGGCCTGACCGTGCTCGCCGGCGAAACCCTCGCGCCGAACCAGTCGATCTTTACGCTGATCGACGCGAGCGAATGGTTCGCCGTCGGCAATTTCCGCGAAACGTCGCTGAACCGCATCGAGGTCGGCGACTGCGCGACCGTCTATTCGATGATCGACCGCAGCCGCCCGATGACGGGCAAGGTCGTCGGCATCGGCGCGGGCATCGCGGACAGTGCTCGCATCAACCTGCCGCGCTCGCTGCCGATCGTGCAGAACTCGGTGAACTGGGTGCACGTCGCGCAGCGCTTCCCCGTGCGCGTGAAGCTCGACGAACCCGACGGCAAGCTCGTGCGCGTCGGCGCCAGCGCGATCGTCGAGGTCCGGCATGGCACTGCCTGCCGCTGACGTCCGCTCGCCGGGCCCGCGCGAAGTCCTGCGGCTGCTGGCACCGTTTCCGGGGCGCACGGCGATCGCCGTGCGCGTCGCGCTGATCTGCGCGCTGGTCGTGCTCGTGACGAGCGGCTACGGCACGCCGGAAGCCGCGATCTCCGCGTATGTCGTGTTCTTCCTGAACCGTGCCGACCGCGTGACGAGCGTCGTGCTCGCGGTCGCGATGCTGCTGCTCGTCACGGTCGTGATCGCGCTCGTGATGGGCGTCGCGATCTTCAGCATCGATTATTCGATCCTGCGGGTCGCCTGCATGACCGTGATGTCGATCGGCTTGCTCTACCTGACATCCGCCAGCAAGCTGCGCCCGGTCGGCGCGATCCTCGCGATGATCGTCGGCTTCGGGCTCGACCAGCTCGGACTGGCGCCGTTCGGCGAAGCCGCGACGCGCGCGCTGCTCTATGCATGGCTGATGGTCGCGATCCCGGTCGGTGTCGCGATCGTCGTCAACCTGCTGATCGCGCCGTCGCCGCGCAAGCTCGTACACGCGCAGCTCGCGAAACGGCTGCGGCTCGCCGCGCGGCGGCTGCGCGGCGATGACAGCGGCGACTCTCGCACCGCGTTCGACGCGAGCCTGCGCGAAGGCGACAAGCAGTTGCTCACGCGGCTCAAGCTGTCGAAGCTCGAAGGCTCGTCGGCAACCGCCGACGTCGTCGCGCTGCGGCAGGCCATCGCATCGAGCACCGCGCTGCTCGTCGCGGTCGCGCTCGCCGACCGCGAACCCGACGCGCGGCTGCCCGACGCGTTTGTCAAGCCGATCGCGACGACGCTCGACGAGATGGCCGCCATCCTCGAACGCGGCGGCTATCCGGTCGACGTGACGCTCACGCTGCCGGCAGCCGATGCGCTGCCGCCGCTCGCGCGCGTCGTCGCGACGGATCTGCACACGGCGATCACACTCTTCGCGGAACCGGCCGAGGCCGATGCTTCGACCGACACAGCCCACGCGCACGCCGCCGACACGCCTGCCGAACCCGCCGCACCGCCTGCCCCCGGCGGCGGCTTCTTCCTGCCCGACGCGCGCACCAATCCCGACCACGTCCGCTATGCGCTGAAAACGACGGCAGCGGCGATGTTCTGCTACCTGCTGTACTCGCAGCTCGACTGGTCGGGCATCCATACCTGCTTCATCACCTGCTACATGGTGTCGCTCGGCTCGACGGCCGAAACGGTCGAGAAGCTCACGCTGCGCATCGCCGGCTGCATCGTCGGCGCGCTGCTCGGTACGGCCGCGCTCGTGTTCGTCGTGCCGTCGCTGTCGTCGATCGGCGAGCTGATGGCGCTCGTGTTCGCCGGCGCATGGCTCGCCGCGTGGATCGCGTTCGGGTCGCCGCGCATCGCCTACGCTGGCTTCCAGGTCGCATTCGCGTTCTTCCTGTGCGTGATCCAGGGCGCGGGCCCCGGCTTCGACCTGACGCTCGCGCGCGATCGCACGATCGGCATCCTGCTCGGCAACGTGGTCGTGTATCTCGTGTTTACGCGCATCTGGCCCGTCAGCATCGGCAAGCAGATCGACACGGCGCTCGCGGCGCTGCTCGACCAGTGGCGGCGCGTCGCGCAGATCGCACAGCCGGCCGAACGGCGCGCGCTGGCCGCCGAAGCGTTCGCACGCCACGGCGCGATCGCGCAGGAGCTCGGCCTGATCCATTACGAACCGTCGTGGGTGCGGCCGGCCGCCACGTGGCTCGCCGCGCGACGGCGCGCACTCGCGGAACTCGGCGCGCTCGAAGGCCCGCTGTTCCTGCTCGCCGAGCGCGCACCGGGCGACGCCGCGATCGGCGCGCGGCTCGCACGCGTGGTCGACCTGCACGACGACGAAGCCGCGCCTCGCGCGGATTCCCCCGCGCCACCGGCCCCACCGCCGAATGCCGCCCCCACCGACCCCGCACGCGACGCGCTGCTGAACCTGATCGACACGCGGCTCGCGCACATCGCCGACGCCGCCCGTCAAGACACACCGAAGGAGCCTGCCCCCCATGCGCCTACCTGAACCGCCGGCCGCGTCGATCGCCGCCGCCGCCCTCGCGACCGCCGTCGCGCTGGCCGGCTGCGCGACGTCGTCGATCGATCTGGCGCCGGAGGCGTCCGATCGCCCGTGGCAGCCGCAGACCTCGGCCGCGGGCGACATCGTGCCCGCACCGCCGCGCGCGACCGCGCAAGGCGCGCACGACTACACGCTGCCGGCCACGCCCGCGCTCGCGTCGGTAGCGCCGCCTGCCGCGCTCGATGCCGCGCATGCGTACACGCTGCCCGAGCTGATCGACCTCGCCGAATCGGCGAACCCGCTGACGCGCATCGCATGGAACGACGCGCGCAATGCGGCGCTCGCGGTCGGCATCGCGAAAGCCGCCTACCTGCCGAAGCTGTCGGCAACGGCCATGGGCGCGTACCAGGCGAGCCACGGCTCGACGTCGACGATACTCGGTGACTCGTCGAGCGACACGACCGCGCACGGCACGATCTCGGCGCTGTCGCTGCAATGGCTGCTGTTCGATTTCGGCGGGCGCGCGGCGCGCGTCGAAGCGGCCGAACAGGCGTCGATCGCATCGAACGTCGCGTTCACGGCCGTGCACCAGCAAGTGATCCACGACGTGACCGTCGCGTACTACCGGTACGAAGCCGCGCGCTCGCGCGCACTCAGCGCGCAGCAGGGCCTCGCGAACGCGGACGCGATCCTCGCGGCGTCCCGCGCGCGGCTCAAGCATGGCGTCGGCACGGTCGTCGAGCTCGCGCAGGCGACGCAGAACCGTGCGCAGGCGAACCTCGCGCTCGTACAGGCGAGCGGCACGGAGAGCGACAGCTACCTCGCCCTCGTGTCCGCGCTCGGCATCTCGCCGCTGTCGAAACCGACGATCGCCGCGCTGCCGAAGCGGCCGCTGCCGCCCGCGCTCGGTTCGTCGGTCGACGCGATCGTGTCGGACGCGATCGCGCGCCGCCCCGACCTGCAGGGCGCGTTTGCGCTCGAAAAAGCCAATCGCGCGAAGATCAAGGCCGCCGAAGCCGCGTTCATGCCGAAGATATTCCTGTCCGCTTCGACGTCGTATGCGAGCGGCGGCACGGCCATCACCGCACTGCCCGCGATCGGCGACCAGGCGCCGACCGTCAACCTGAACGGCAGCCGCTACGGCGGCGGCGTGTTCCTCGGCGTGACGATCCCGCTGTACGACGGCGGCCTGCGTTCGGCCGTGCTGATGCAGGCGCGCAACGACGCGCAAAGCGCATCCGCGCGCCTCACGCGGACCAAGGAGGAAGCCGTCCGCCAGGTCGTCGCCGCGCAGAACGCGGTGCAGACGAGCCTCGCGTCGCACGACGCCGCGACCGCGCTCGTCGATGCCGCGCAGACGAGCTACGATGCGGCGCTGACCGCGTACCGGAACGGCGTCGGCTCGGTCACCGATACGACGATCGCGCAAAGCCAGCTGCTCGCAGCGCGGAATGCGGAGGTCGACAGCTACGCCGGCGCGCTGTCGGCGGCTGCCGCGCTCGCGCTCGCAACCGGGACGATCGGCTCCGCGCAGTAGCGCAACCGCCGCCGGGCGGTTGACGCATGCGCACGCCGCCCACTAGAATGCCGCCCATTCTTCCTTCAGGAACCATCGTGGACAGTTGCAGCACTCCGTTGCGTGCGCCGCTTGCCGCCTGAACGCCTGTCCGACGCAGTTCTCCTGCCCCGGCTCGCGTTCCGCGAGCCCGCACGCCTACCGTTTCACACTGAATGACGCATACGCGCGGTACAGTACCGCGCGATGACGGCTATCTTCGCGTCGCCTTCGGCATTGCGCCACGGCGATGCGAGCCGCTATGCGCGCCTTGCACGGCAGGACAACCATGACTTTCGATTTCGCACTCCGTCTTTTCACCGCGTTCGCCTGCGGCGTCGCCATCGGCCTCGAGCGCCAGATGCGCCAGCGCACGGCCGGCCTGCGCACGATCACGCTCGTCGCGAGCGGCGCGTGCCTGTTCGTCACGCTCGGCGTGCTGACCGGCAACGGCGTCGCGGGCGTCACGCAGATCGCCGCGTACGTCGTGTCGGGCGTCGGCTTTCTCGGCGGCGGCGTGATCATGCGCGACAAGGGCTCGATCCAGGGCATCAACACGGCCGCGACGCTGTGGTGTTCGGCCGCCGTCGGGGTGCTGGCCGGCTCCGGCCATTACGTGCCCGCGCTCGCCGGCACCGGCGTCGTGCTGCTCACCAATACCCTGCTGCGCGGCGTCAGCCAGGCGATCAACGCAACGCCCGTGTCGAATGCCGATCTCGTGCGCGAATACCAGATCACCGTGATCTGCCTCGCCGCCGACGAGGTGCACATCCGCACGCTGCTGTCGAACGCGATGTACGCGAAGCCGCTGTCGTTCCAGAGCCTGACGAGCGAGGACGTGCCCGACCAGCCTGACCGGCTGAAAGTGACCGCGACGCTGAAGCTGCATCCGAAGGATCAGCAGAAGCTCGAGCAGATCGCGAGCCGGATGAGCATGGAGAAGAGCATTTCCAGCGTGAGCTGGACCGCGAAGGAAGCGGAGCCGTTGATGGAGTGAGCGGCATGGCGGCCGCCGGATTCGGCGCCGCCGCCCTCGCTTGCGTCAGGGTGCCTCGATGAGCCCGGCCGAGATCGCCTTGACGACCGCCTGGACCTTGTTCGTCGCGCCGAGCTTCTCGAGGATGTTGTTGACGTGGAAGTTGACCGTCCGCTCCGAGATGCTGAGGATCTGGCCGATTTCGCATGCGGTCTTGCCTTCGGCGGTCCAGCACAGCACCTCGCGCTCGCGCGCGGTCAGCGTGACGCCCGCCGCGGGCGACAGCTTCGGCACCATGAAGCGGCTCATCAGCGAATGCGACAGGTTCGCGAGCCAGTTCGTCTGCAGCGTCAGCATGTTGATCTCGGCCGGCGTGAGCCGGTCGGCGTGGCGCGCGATGCTCAGCAGCCCGAACGCACCGCGGGCCGCCCAGCTCGACTGCGCGACACCCACCGACAGCCCGAATTCGCGCGCGTCCTGCCACAGCGGGTTCGGATCGATCCGGTCGACATCCGGCCAGACGATCATGTTGGTGCTGTGCGCGCCGTCGCGCACCGTCGAATCGATCTCGATGTAGTTCCGCGCCTGGTAGTGCGCCATCCAGCCGTCCGGATAGGTATCGAAGATCGCGACCGACGGTTTCGACACCGGCAGCGGCACGCGAATGCCGTAACAGCAATATTCGAATCCCAGCCGCCTGGAATAGGTGGCGATCCGCTGGAAGAGCTGCTGCTCGTCTTCCGCGGCGCTGAATTGTTGATAGGCATCCTGCCAGCGCAGTTCCATTCGTTCTCCGACAACGTCACGCTGTCATACTTGTCAGGTGCCAGCTCCGGTTCGAGGCTGATACATTCCGCGCATGACTTTACCTTTGCTGCACCCGGTTCCCGGCCCGTCCCCGGACGGCTACGTGCGCCTGTCAAAAGGCGCACTGGCCGCGCTTGCACTCGATCATGTCACAAGCGGCCTCGACGCATCACTGCTCGCGGAACTGCGCGACAACGCGATCGACGCACGCCTCGCCGGCTATACCGAATGGCAGCGCACGGCCCGTGCCGGCGTCCCTTACGTGACGGTCGGCTGGGACTGGTACCTCGAACGCGCAACGGGCACGTTCGTCATCGCCGGCGGCGACGTCCGCAGCAACGTAATGGCCGTCGACGCCACGGGTGCCGACATCGGCATGTTCCGCACGGCCGCCGCGCTCGTCGCGCGGCTCGCCTGCATCGACTGGCACGCCGCGGTCGCGTCTGCCCTGCTCGGTTGCAACGACGCCTATCATGCCGGTCCGACGCTCCAGTGACAACCGGCTGCGCATTCCTCTGACAATTTCCAAGATGCTGGCGCTCTTTATAAGCAAAAGCGCCCGGTTTTTCAATCCCGTCGATCAAGAAACCGTTACCACGTCCTAAATGGCGCTTTTGCGCCGCCCAACCTGTAAGAGTTACCAGTTACCGCCCCCTCGTGCCGCGCGATGTAATGCATGCATACAAAAGCACAAATCCGAGGACACCATGCGGACCTTCGTTCACGAAGAAGGGCGGTTACCACACGAACTTGCAGCGGATCTCGGGCGCTACCGGCGCCGCGTGTTCGTCGAACAACTCGGTTGGGAGCTCCCGTCGGCGAACGAAAGCTTCGAGCGCGACCAGTTCGATCGCGACGATACCGTGTACGTGTTCGCGCGAAATGCCGGCGGCGACGTGTGCGGATGTGCGCGCCTGCTGCCCACGACGCGCCCGTATCTGCTGCAGTCGCTGTTCGCCGACCTGATTGCCGCAGACATGCCGCTGCCGCAATCGGCGGCCGTCTGGGAGCTGTCCAGGTTCGCGGCGACCGACGACGAAGGCGGGTCGGGCAATGCCGAGTGGGCCGTGCGGCCGATGCTCGCGGCCGTGGTCGAATGCGCGGCGCAGCTCGGCGCGCGGCAGCTGATCGGCGTGACGTTCGCGAGCATGGAGCGGCTGTTCCGCCGGATCGGCATACACGCGCACCGCGCAGGCCCGCCGAAGCAGGTGGACGGACGTCTGGTGGTCGCATGCTGGATCGATATTGATCCGCAAACGTTTGCGGCATTAGGAATCAAGCCGGGGCAGGCAGCCCGGCAAGCCATCGCCGCCTGAGCCGGAACGCGCGTTTCCGTCCGGGCGGCATCGTAACGAAGGAGAACCAACGTGGACCAGTCTCAGGTCTTTCGCGCGATGATGCCCGGGTTGACGAGCGCCAACGGCGCCCGCATCGCGGTCGCCTATCCGTCGTTTCCCAGGCCGCTGCCGCTCGTTCGGCTCGACCGCCGCGGGCTCGTGTTTCGTGCCGCCGGCGCCGCGCCGCTCGTCTGCGGGCTGCCGCGCGCGGCGACGCTGCTGGTCGCGGACGAGCCGCTGTGCTCGCTGCGCCTCGTGATCCGCGACATCGCCCCTGCCGGCGACGGCCGCCACGACCTGACGATGCAGCCGTCCGGCGCCGTCGGCGACGAATTGCTGTGGCATGCGCTGCGCGACCATGCGCCGTACCGGCGAATTCAGCATCCGCTCGCGCCCGTCGACGCGCCCCTCGCCGCGAATAACGAACCGCGCGCGGCGGCCGGCGAAGCCGGGCCGCGCCCGTCGCGCAGCGCGGCTTTCCGCCTGCCGTGCCACAGCGACGCGCTGTTCTTCGCGGACTGGCTCGAATATCACTTCGACGAGCTGCGCGCGCTGTCGCAACAGCACGGGCCGCAACTGCAACTCAATCAGCTCGAGCGGAAAGTTGCCGACGACGAGGTTGGCGTGCGCTTCGTCTACGACATCGACGGACACGCGACGCGGCACGCGCTGACCGACTGCGCGCGCGAGGCCTGTGCGTGGATCGAGACGGAGATGCGCGACAAGTACGCGCTGCCTGTCGCGCAGGAGCGGTTCGGCACGCTTGCCGCGCACGCGCGGGCCGGCGGCATGTGAGTGCGGTATCGGTTGCATCGACGCGAGGCGGCCGGTACGGCAGCAAGTTGCATCGATACAACGGGGGCTTGCCAACCCTCGGGTTTTCCCTTAAATTTATGTCTGTCTCCTCCATGTCTCCAAACATGGATTCAGCCCGCTCAAGCAGCGGGCTTTTTCTTGCCTGCGTGAATTGCGGGGCCGCATCGCCTTCCGTTCCGGCTAACCTGCCGGACGTGCACTGGCCGGCGGCAACCAGTAATGGCGCACCGCAAATATCAGCGCGACCGCTACGACAAGTATCAGCAGCAGGTACAGCCAACCCTTTCTGGTCGTCGGCAGATCTGTTAGACCGCCCAGGTCGCCCGTCAGGGCCATCAACGCGACCATCGCCAGCCCGGCCAGCACCATCGTCCCCTTTGCCACCCACCCAAAGGCAGCATCCAGCACGGCCGCCCATCGGGATTGGCGATAAGGTCCGGCAACCGGCCGACGAAGGTCGGGCTTACCCATTCCTCACCTCCCGTACGGCATGCGCGTATCCGCACGTCGACGGACAGGCTCCGTCGAAGGCAGGGATTCGACAGTTTTCCGGAAGAGCAACTGCAGCGATGGGGTTCGCGCACGCGATCTGAGCATCATGCTGTTTTCTTTCGTGAGATGAGGTTCGGCGGCGCGTTTTGGCCGGAACGGATCCACATTTACAGGATCGTGCTGCAGAACGCCGCATGGCGCTAACGGCTCGATGTACGTGAACCATTACGCGCCGCCGCCGCCGGGGCACGCGACATACACGACGTGCCGCCGCAGCGCATGCCCTTCCGGCAACACCGGATGATCGAAATCGCGCGCGGGTTCGCGCAGCATACCGAGCCGCTGCATCACGTGTTGCGATCGCAGATTGGTATCGGCCGTCCATGCGAAGATCTCGCCGAGTCCGATCCGGTCGAATCCGTCGACCAAAGCCGCGGCCGCCGCTTCGGCAATATAACCATGACCCCATGCGGGACGCGCCTGCCGCCACATGATCTCGACGCACGGCGCCACCGGATGCGTTGCGCGCGCTTCGTGCGACAAGCCGCACAGCCCGATCAGCATCGCGTCGGCGCGACGCTCGACCGCCCAGAGCCCGAAACCGTGCGCATCGAAATGCGCTTCGAAGCGCGCGATGACGTCGTTCGCCTCATCGATGGACATCGGGCCGCGTGCGAGCCACGCGGTCACGTCCGGATGCGCATGCATCGCCGCAAGTGCGTCCGCGTCCGCCGGTCGCCAGCGACGCAGCATCAGGCGTTCGGTTTCGATCCTCGATGGCGTGGTCATGGGTGATACGTAAGCGCTTCCCCAGCACCGTCTGTTCATGAAGGTTCATAGGCGGCAATCTGGTTCCCACCAGAATGTAGTGGGAACCAGAAAAAATGGAAATCAAGGCGCAGGGCCGCCGACGAGGCTCCAAGAATTACACGAATGAGTTTCGCACGCAGGTCGTGGCGGAAACACGAGACCCGACCCGTTCACTGGCGGAAGTTGCACGCGCGCATGGGTTGAACGCGAATCTCGTGTCGAAGTGGCGTCGGGATCAGGAGCAAGAGGCGACGTCCGCATCCGCGCCAGTTGAATTATTCCTGCCTGTTCAGATGGCATCACCGCCGATACCGGAACCGGTCAGATCATCCGGGCTGGTCATCGAATGTCGTGGCGTACGCGTGTGTTTCGAAGACAAGCCGGAGTCTGATGTCCTGCGGCTTGTGCTGACGAGCTTGCTGGAGGTGGGTTCGTGATGCTGGGCCTTCCCGCTGGGACGCGGGTGTGGCTGGCTGCTGGTGTGACCGATATGCGTTCCGGCTTCAATAGCCTGGCCGCGAAGGTGCAGACCGTGCTCGAGCGGGACCCGTTCAGCGGACACGTGTTTGTGTTCCGCGGCCGACGCGGCGATCTGATCAAGGTGCTGTGGTGGAGCGGCGACGGCATGTGTCTGCTGATGAAACGGCTTGAACGCGGCCGCTTTGTCTGGCCGCGTGCGGATGGGGGCGTCGTCAGCTTGAGCCAGGCGCAGTTGTCCATGTTGCTGGAAGGCATCGACTGGCGGCAGCCGGTGCGCACGGCGGCGCCGACCTCAGCGTTGTAAACCCGCCCACCGACGCGTAGACTGCGGGCATGACGACGGCGAACCCGTACCCGGACGACATCGAAGCGCTCAAGGCTCTACTGCTCGAGCGCGATGTCCGCATCGGGCATCTGGAAGACGTGGTCGAATCGCACAAGGCGGCGACGGCAACCGACAAGGCGGAGATCGAGCATCTCAAGCTGCTGATCGCAAAGCTGCGCCGCATGCAGTTCGGCCGCCGCTCGGAGAAACTGGACCGCCAGATCGAACAGCTCGAGCTGCGTCTGGAAGAACTCGAGGCCGACGAAGGCGCTGCCCCCATCGAGATTCCCAGGACGCCACGCACGGCACCGGAACAGGTACAACGCAAGCCGTTGCCGGATCACCTGCCGCGCGAGATCCAGATCCATTGGCCCGAATCACGTGAAACCTGCACGGCGTGCGGTGCGCCGATGAAGCAGCTTGGCGAGGACGTCGCCGAACAACTCGAGTATGTGCCGGCGAGCTTCCGGGTCATCCGCCATGTGCGGCCGAAGCTGGCATGTTCATGCTGCGATCACATCGCCCAGGCTGCTGCGCCAAGCCGTCCCATCGAGCGAGGCATGGCTGGCCCGGGACTGCTGGCTCACGTACTGGTCGCGAAGTTCGCGGATCACCTGCCGCTCTACCGGCAGTCGGTGATCTATGCGCGGGAAGGTGTCGAGCTGGATCGCTCGCTGCTGGCGAAGTGGGTTGGTCACACTGCGGCGCTGCTGCAACCGCTCGTCGACGCACTGCGTCGCCACGTCATGGCAGCGACGAAGCTCCATGCCGACGATACGCCAGTGCCGGTGCTTGCGCCAGGGAACGGCAAGACCAAAACCGGACGCCTGTGGGTGTATGTGCGTGACGATCGGGCGTCCAGCGACGCCACTCCGCCGGCCGTCTGGTTTGCCTATACGCCGGACCGCAAGAGCATTCATCCGCAGCAGCATCTCGAATCGTTCAATGGCACGTTGCAGGCCGACGCCTACGGCGGCTACCAAGCGATTTACGAAACGGGACGCGTTGCCGAAGCAGCATGCTGGGCCCATGCACGGCGGCAGTTCTACGAATTGCATGCGGCTCGCCCAAATGCATTGAACACCGAGGCGCTGGAACGTATCGGCGCGCTCTACAAGGTCGAAGAGCAGATCCGTGGCAAACCACCCGATGAGCGGCGAGCGCACCGACAAACTCGCGCCAGGCCCTTGCTCGATCAACTCCATGCGTGGCTGAGCGCCACACTGGAGACGCTCTCGCGCAAATCCGACACGAGTCGGGCGATCCTCTACGCGCTGAATCGGTGGGAAGCGCTCACGCGCTACTGCGACGACGGGCATCTCGAAATCGATAACCTGCCGGTCGAGCGCGCGTTGCGCGGAGTGGCTATCGGGCGCCGAAACTACCTGTTCGCCGGCGCGGACTCAGGTGGGGAGCGTGCTGCCGCGATCTACAGCCTGATCGGGACGGCCAAGCTCAACGGCATCGATCCCGAGGCGTATCTGCGCGCCGTGCTTGCGCGCATTGCAGACCATCCGATCAACCAGGTCGAAGGCCTGCTGCCCTGGAAAATGACCACCCCAGCATCGTAAGGCGATAATGCCGCTGGCTTCCCGTTCCCCGGAGATCAGATGGCGAAATCGTTCCAGCGCTTTACCCTGCACGTGCAGCTTCAACACATCGAGCCGCCCATCTGGCGCCGGATCGAGGTCGAAGGAACCGAGTCACTGCGCAAGCTGCACCATATCCTGCAGGCGGCCTTCGGCTGGGAAGACTCCCACCTGCACGACTTCCTGATCGACGGCATGACCTACGCCATGTTCGAGGTCGATGACGTGCTGGACTTCGCCGATCCGGGCACGACCGCCGATGACCGCAAGGTTCGACTGCAGAAGGTCCTGAAACCTGGCTCACGCTTCCTCTACCGGTACGACTTCGGGGACGGGTGGGATCACGCCATCGTCGTTGAGAAAGTGGAAATCGTTGAAAGCGAACCGTGGGGCGCGGCCCAGGTCATCGATGGTGCTCGCGCGTGCCCGCCAGAAGATGTGGGCGGCCCGCCTGGCTACGACGCGTTCCTGAACACGCTATCTAACGATCCGAATAGCGAAGAGGCAGAACATTACCGAAACTGGGTTGGCCCCGGCTTCGATGCCGATCGGTTCGATCTGCGTGCGGCCAATGCCACGCTGCTGCGCATGGCATCCAATCGTTGGGGAAACCGGTAACTCACGCCGTCAAGACGGTATCGGCCCCACGCTTACGGTGATACGGATCGTACGGGTTGCGGTGCAACGCAGGTAACGTCACGAACCCGGATGCAGAACGGATGAAGGGGAAATCGAGATCGTCGCGTCGGCCGACGACGATCGGAAGAACAAGCAGCGAGAAACGGGCGCCAATGCGCCCGCTGTAATTACTCGTTTTCCTCGAAGAATTCCGTCCGACCTCAGAGACAGAAGGGAACGAATTGCGGACGACGATCGCACCCGCCAACGGTTCAGATATCGACGCCGACAATTTTCAGCCTGAACCGATTTTCCCAATACATACAGTACGCGATCATCGATACGGCGTCTCTCCTGACGCGTTTAACTAGGCAAGCATGGAGTGGCCCCGTTTCCCTCGCCTCATTTTTCGAGGCGGGGGGTTTTTTATGTCCGGGCGCACCGACTTGTCCCGAACGACTTGCGAGCAGTTCACATGCACACGTCAATGGCAAGCAGATTCTGCGGGTCGACCAACCGCTCATGCGTTCCCCATCCTATGCCGAGCCGCCTCTTATGAAAGAAATCGTTACGCCCACTCCGGCCAAAAAACGAAGCAGCTTGCTTGGCACGGTCGAACGACTTGGCAATCTCCTGCCTCACCCTGTCACGCTATTTGCGAGCATGTGGGCCATCGTGCTCGTAGGCTCCTCGCTAGCCGCCGCGCTCGGAATCAACGCCGCAGACCCGCGCGTTTCCACATCCGGCGCCACGATTGCCGCCGTCGATCTGCTCAGTGCCGACAGGATCGTCCTGCTGCTCACCTCGCTCGTCGGCAACTTCACGGGCTTCGCGCCGCTCGGCACCGTCTTGGTCTCGTTGCTCGGCGTAGGCGTCGCCGAGCGCAGCGGCCTGATTTCAGCCGCGGTACGGAAAACGGTTTTCGCCGCGCCCCAACGCACCGTCACCTATGCGGTCGTATTCGCCGCCGTGATATCCAACATTGCGGGCGAGCTCGGCTACGTCGTTCTAATTCCGCTCGCGGCGACCGTATTTCAGTCGCTAGGCCGCCATCCGCTCGCCGGAATCGCAGCCGCATTCGCAGGCGTGTCGGGCGGATACAGCGCAAATCTGCTGCTCGGCACCGCCGATCCGTTGCTCGCCGGCATCACGCAAACCTCCGCGCGGCTCATTGATCCGACCTACGCCGTCAGCGCGACGGCCAACTGGTATTTCATGGCGGCAAGCACCGTCATGATCACAGTCCTCGGCGCGCTCATCACGGAACGCATCGTCGAACCGCGGCTTGGCGTTTACCGGCCGGACGAAACCGGAGCGCAGCCCGGACGCGACGTCGCCGCCACGATGCCGACGCAACTATCGCCGCGCGAAAACCGTGCGCTGCTGCACGCCGGCTGTGTAATGCTCGCCGGCGTGGTGCTGCTCGCCTTTGCCGTCATGTGGCCCGGCTCGCCGCTGCGCGACGACCTCGGCGCACTGGGCCCCAAAGCGCCGCTGTACGGCGCCGTCGTCGCGCTCATCTTCCTGTTCTTCCTTCTGCCCGGAATCGTCTACGGCGTGACGACCCGCACCATTCGCTCCGATCGTGATGTGATCGATGCGATGTCGGCAACCATGTCGTCGATGGGCACCTATATCGTCCTGGTGTTCTTCGCCGCGCAATTCATCGCGTGCTTCGGCCAAAGTCAGCTCGGCCTCATCGTCGCCGTGACCGGCGCCGATCTGCTGCAGGCCGTCGACCTCCCCGCGCCTGCGCTGTTCTTCTGCTTCATCGCCATCTGTGCATTGGCCAACCTCGCGGTCGGATCGGCGTCCGCACAATGGGCGCTGACAGCGCCCGTGTTTGTGCCCATGCTGATGTTGCTCGGCTTTTCGCCGGAAATCACGCAGGCGGCTTACCGGATCGGCGATTCGGTCACCAATCTCGTGACGCCGATGATGAGCTATTTCGGGCTGGTCGTGGCTGTCGCGTCGCGCTATCGAAAGAATATCGGCGTCGGCACGCTGATGTCGACGATGCTGCCGTATTCCGCGCTGTTCCTAGTGGCGTGGAGCACAATGTTCTGCGTGTGGGTGTTCATGCTGGAATGGCCGGTCGGGCCGGGGGCACCGCTCTACTATCCCGGCGCCAACTGAGCCGGGATGGCTTTAGAACTGCGGTACACGACCACGTCGATTGCAGGCTTTCCACTAAAACACCGTCATGAGGCGATCAATCCATGTCGCACTACGCCGCGGTTCGGAAAGGCGATTTCGTCACCTGCCCTCACTGTCGCCACACCCGAATTTCCTTCGGATCGACCGACGTCATCATCGAAGGCGAGCCCGCCGCCCGGCTGACGGAAAAATGCAATTGCGGCGGCACACTGACGAACCCCGACAATTCCCACGGGGTCTTCATCAATGGCAGACCCGCCGCCGTTTGCGCAACCCATGCTGCAAGCGATCATCACCACCCCGTCACGGGCGCACGTTCCGTTTTCATCGGCACGCAAACCACACGCCGCCGGGAAAAACGGGGCGTCGACGATCCCTCGATTCCGATGCTCAGGCCCCGGGCCGACCCTCTGCTTCCGTCATACGAAGACGCAACCATTCCGCGCAATCTTCCCCCGCCGGCATATCACAACCGCACGACTGAAATCACGCTGGAAAGCCCTCCGTCCATTCCGTTGGCGGGAAGCACCGACGAGATTTCGATGGTGCTGGAAGCGCGAATCTACGAACAAAGGCATCGCGATTATCTGACGGCAATGCAGCAGTACGAGCGCGACTACGCGCGATATCAGCGAGAACTCAGGATCGCCATCGCGTTCGGAGAGACCAACGATGTGCCGACATCGCCAACGCGGCCGACGCTGCCTCCGCCCCCCCCTTCCAACGACCTCAGTCAATTCATGGCGGGCGTGCGCCATCCGGATGAAAGTGTTGTCCGCGGACAAACCTGCGTTGCCACAGATGACGGCACCAAGGATTGCGCTTTCGACGCCCCCCCCCAGAGAAGCTCCGAGAGAATTTATAGATCGGGAGGCGTAGGGGCTACCGTTTGCGTCGCCAGACAGACGCCCCGCGATGCAGTTCAGCGCGACGGTTTTCAGGATTCCGGTTCACAGGCGTTCCTCGAAGTACCGTGCCTGCTCCCGAGCGACCATGTGTTAGCTGCGTCGACGACTCCGCATGCGGCGATGGCTTACGGCCGCCGTTACTTCACCGGGCCGTTTCATATCTATCGGATCGATGCGCAGCGCCTTCGCGGGGCTGCATTGGTAGACAATATCGATAGCCCTGGCGCACGGCGCATCTTCAATTTCGGCAACGGGTCGAGAACGATTCCCGGAAACAACGCGAGACTTTTGGTCGTTCATATCGACAATGCTCAACTGAGACAGAATCTTCGCCTGATCCATTGGATCGATACGGTACTCAACGATTCGACACCGTGCGCCGCACGGGTCGCGAAATAGCGACGATCTTTGACGACGATGGATATTCGCGCACAGAAGACGCTCGCATCGGGACTCACGACACATGTCCTTACCCGGAAAAGGTGCGCGCGTGCTGGTGCACCCTATAAAATATTAACAATATAATATTGAAATATTCCGACCGGGTCGACGCTAATTCCGATTGAGCCGACCACTTCCGCTTTCATTCCGCTCACAATTTTGGGTAGATCAATCGCAAGCGGGGTGTGGCCAAAGGCTATTATTTTTCCGTTTGCCTTGCAGTTGGCGGCCATATTCAAAAAGGCGAATTCTGCATCTCTCGATGACATCACTTCGTGGTTCAGAAAGCGGAAAATCATGATGTCGCAATCGACTGCCAATCGCTGTGCAGCAAGAACATCACTGACAAATGCGTCTTCAAAGCGATCGCGGGCCAATTCGATCATTTTATTGCTGGCATCCGAGGCGATATAGCTGAACCCGGGGTGTCGATCCTTGATGTGACCGAGAAAGGCTCCGGTAGAGCATGCCGGATCGTAGATCGTTGCTCCCGGCCGCGCAAGCGAGCCCAGCACTTCACTCGTGTGACGCCTGAAGTGAGCCTCTTCCGCGTCCAGCGTGTACGGAACGCTCGCACATTCCTCCCAGAATCCGGCTGGGCAGACGAATTCAGTTCCACTTTCGGTCAACGGGGCGTAGGGGAAATGAACATCCCATCCAGCGGAATTCGTGATTGCGAGAAATATATCATCTTTCCAATTCTGATTACGAGGCACTACAATATGAAAAATCGTGTGCTCGTCGACCGGTTCGCTGTCAATTAGCCTTCCCAGCAGCATATCCATTTCGACGATGCTGTATCGACTCCCACGAGATTTTCTTTCCCGGATCCCAATCCATCTCTCGCTGCCGCGCCTCAGCAGAAACAAGTCATGCAGCCTCGACCTGTGCAGGCGAATCGTTGTAGTTAATTGATTCCGCATGCGTTACACCATCTCGACACGCATTGCCGGATTGCAAGTGGGAATCACATAATTACCGAGAGATACAGTCGAGAATCTTTCCATTTTTGGCATCACTGCACACGCCAGACAGATGCCATTCATTTCAAGTCTCAGTTGCTTGACCCATGCGGAAGTTCCTGCGAAACGGCATGCGGCAAGAAGGTGATCTAGATGGGAAGCCAAATTCATCGCCGGAGGATCATATGCCATAGCGACTTCCTGGCGTCGGATGGCGCTCATGTCAGCGATCAGGCATCGCAACAATTTGGGGTATTTTTCAAGATGCATGTAATGCCGGGCCCATTCTCTGCGAACCAGCTCGACGCCGTCTGCGATCTTGTACTGTTGAACCAGTTCTTTTACGGCCCGCGCGGCGGCATGCGTCGGGTAAAGCGAGCAACCTGCTCCAATGACGTGAACGCCGGCAATGTCTCGGTCCTGACAATACGCGGCGAAAACGGGAGCCCGGATCTCGGACCCGACATCAATAATATCGACTCGACCGCCGATCAATGTTTCGGCATGGGCCACCAGATCCACAAGCCCAGCGGGAAATGTTTCGCGAGAAACGATCTTGATGGAAGGGCTAATTTGATAGAAAAATAAATCGGCGAGGAAGCGACCAACAGCATGTCGCTCAATCACTTCGCTCAACGCATGAATCGCCGCCTCCTCAAATCCGACGCCGACCGCGAGACCTGTTCCGCAAGAGTAGCGCTTCGCATCGTGGTAGTCGACGTCGTCCTCACCACGCCGATTGGTTGCATATAAATAATCGATCAGAAATTGAGGAAATAGCAGCGCCCCCCGTTCATCGATATTCGCTTCAAATTCAATTGCGGCAATTTTTTCGGGGTTTTGCTTCCTTATCATGTCGAGCGGCAGGAAGTTCTCCCAGACACTTTGGCGTGCCATTTCCGAAAAATGGACTACCGAGCCGTGGGCTCGAATACCTGCCAATCCAACATGATGTTCATACGCTTCGAATTTCGCGCCGACTCGAGCTTCTGCTTCGTAACCTTTACCGCAGCCGACGCAGGTCGAACCATCGGGGAGATGCAAGGTTGCCACCGTACTCGACAGCGGGTCGCCGAATCTCGAAAGTTCTACACGGATCCGGTTCTCTTTAAAATATTCGTCGATCAGCCCCTCCGCATCTTGCAATGAAACCTTTCTTTCCAGTTCGCTGGCTATCATGTCTTGACCAAGGTTGAGAGGGGCGGGTAAGCCCGCCCCTGAGGTGAAGGCGAACTACCTTACTGGCCGACTGCGTCCTGTTCCTGATCGGTCAGGTCGCTCTCGCGAACCTCGTCGACCCCTTCCGGATTGATTTCTTGCTCAACGCTCATCCGATAATCGTTCGCATACGTGCACATGAGATATCCCATTTCAAACTCCAAAAAAATTAAGAGGTTAATAGTGATATACAGCCGTAATGCACGACGCTTTGCAAGCGCGCGCAAATACCCGGTAATAATTGGATACGCAAAGTTCCAATTATTTTTTAATTCGATGCCAAAAAAGAAACCGACCTCATTCCAACACCAGTTGGCGCACCCGCTGCGTCGGCAACCACCCCGCGACCGCGCGCTCCATAACGTGCTGCGTAATGCCGTCGATCGCGCTCGGACTCAACTCCAGCTTTCGACTCACGACATGAATCGAGGTCTCGCGCAACCATTGCATCACATGCATCTCGAAAGCATTCGTATAACGCCTGCCCGGTTCCGCCCAGGGCACCAGGACGGTCAGGCAACCGTGCTCCGGGCACTTGATGCGCGGCACCTCGGCCCACACCATCGTGCGGTATTCGCACGTATCGAGATGGCGCCATCGCCTGATTCGAAGGTCGTATCCCGGACAATGGCAATCGCATTGCGGGCAAACGAGACGCGCGCCAGCCTCGGCTCCGATACGGACGAACACCGTGCTCTCGGATTCATCGACCGTGACCGACTTGATTCGCCAAGGAGAAGAAATCCCGAGAAGACGCGTGTAAAACTCCTGTTTTTCAATCACCATAAAATATCAACGATCACTCGCCGCCCAGCCGCAAGGCGAGAATTATTCAGTTATCCGTCTTCACCCGAACTCGATACCCAATCGCAAATAAAACACGCCATCGAGAGGATGTCGTCCCACCTGGCTTTTCAACACAATTTCCGCATGATCGCCGCCAGCTCGACTTCGTTCCTTGCTCCCAGTTTTTTCATTCCCGCATTCTTCTGGTTGCTGATCGTCTTGCGGCTGCGCTTCAGTCTTTCGGCAATCTCCGAGATCGACATCCCGGCGCACGTCATTCTCACGACGGTCGCTTCCTTGGTCGACAGCATCTCGGCACGGGTCTCTCGTCGTCTCGAGTGAGATATCGCCAACAACATCTGACTTTTCAGAGAGCTCGGCAAATAGATGCCTTCGTTTTTCACTACACGGATCGCGCTGGCCAGATCCATATAATCGTCGCCCCCCTTGCCGACGAAACCCGCCGCGCCGGCGTCGAGTGCCGCGGAAACGATATACGCCGAAGCATGCGAACTCAGAAACAGGACCCGGGTAGCTGGCGCGGTACGCCGAATCCGAACCAGCAGATCGAGACCGTCCGGATAGGGATCGTCCTCAAATTCATAGTCGCAGACGAGAACGTCCACCGGCTTTTCCACCAGCATGTCGAGCAACTGACCGATGCACCGGCTTTGGAAACATATTTCGATATCGGAGTTGACCGACAGCAGGTGCTCGACACCACGCAAAATGAGCGGATGATCGTCGGCAACGCCTACCGTAATCTTCCTCACGAGCGCACCTCGATCGGGAATTTCAATCGCATTCGCCAGCCACTACGGCCTGCCGCATGTCACAAGGTGTCCGAAACACCAACGCGTCCGCGGGCCCGGCATCCGGATCGGCCACCTCCAGCACGATATGCTCGCTCGCGTCCTGCGACACGAGCGCATCGAGCCAGTATCGGGCCAGACGCGGCAGCACATGCTGCTCGATAAAGCCGATCAGCATACGTGCGCCGGTCTCCTGGACAAGGCAGCGGCCCACGATATAGTCGACCACGTCCGGTGCATAGCTCAGCTCGATCCGGTTGTTTTCGGCCATGCGCGCGACTACGCCTTCCATATGCAGGCCCACGATCCGAGCGAGCGAATCCTGGCTGAGCGAACGGTAAGGCACGACCGTGACCCGACCGAGAAACGCGGCGGGAAACACCTTCAGAAGATCTGGCGTCAACGCCGAACGCAAGCCGTCCATGTCCGGCGCGAGCATGTCGTCCGCGCACAGGTTGGCGATCAGATCGGAACCGGCGTTGCTCGTCATCAGGATCGTGGTGTTGCGGAAATCGATATAGCGACCGTCGCCGTCCTCCATGTAACCCTTGTCCAGCACCTGATACAGCATTTCGTGCACGTCGCCGTGAGCCTTTTCGATTTCGTCGAGCAACACGACGGAGTACGGACGCCTGCGCACCGCCTCGGTCAAGGCGCCGCCTTCGCCATATCCCACGTAACCTGGCGGCGCCCCCTTGAGGCCGGAGATGGAGTGCGCCTCCTGGTATTCGCTCATGTTGATCGTGATCAGGTTCTGCTCGCCGCCATAGAGCGCATCGGCCAGCGCGAGCGCGGTTTCGGTCTTGCCGACGCCCGACGGCCCCGTGAGCAGGAACACGCCAAGCGGCTTGCGCGGATCGGCCAGCCCGGCGCGCGCGGTCTGCACGCCCTCCCCGATCCTGCGCAACGCATCGCCCTGACCGATCACACGGGCAGCGAGTGTCGCGGGCAGTACCCGAACGGCGGCAATCTCGTCGGTCACCATGCGTCCGACCGGGATGCCCGTCCAGTCCGAAACGATTTCCGCGACGACGATTTCGTCGACTTCGGGAAAGACCAGCGGGCTGCTCGCCTGGAGATCCGACAACGTCTTTTCGAGCGCGCGCAATACGTCTATCGAGACGTCGCGGTCGGTCAACGCATCGGCGCCGGACGTGCCGCCCAATGCCGCACGTGCGCTCGCCAGCTCCGCCGCCGCCGCAACCTGCGCTTGCCACGCCGTCTCGACGGTGTGTGCGTCGGCTTCCAGTCGGACGATGCTCGCGCCGACGTTCGCCAATGCGTCGTCGCTGCCGAGCCCGATGCGCGCCTCGCGGCCGAGCAGCTCGGCTTCGACGCGCGCCGCCTGCAGCTTCTCGCGAATGCGTTGCAGTTCGCGCGGCGGCGCATGTTGGGACAAGGCGACGCGCGCGCAAGCGGTGTCGAGCAGGCTGATCGCCTTGTCCGGCAACTGGCGCGACGGAATGTAGCGATGCGACAGCGCAACCGCCGCGCGGATCGCTTCGTCGAGCACGACGACGCCGTGATGATCGGCAAAGACATCGGCAAGACCGCGCACCATGTCGACAGCGGCATGCTCCTCCGGTTCCACGACCTGCAACACCTGAAACCGCCGCGTCAATGCCGGATCCTTTTCGATGTATCGCTTGTATTCGGACCACGTGGTCGCACCGATCATGCGAAGCGTGCCGCGCGCAAGCGCCGGCTTGAGCAGATTGGCCGCATCGCCGGTACCCGCCTGACCGCCGGCGCCGATCAATGTGTGAATCTCGTCGACGAACAGAACGATCGGCGTCGACGACTTCGACGCCTCCTCGAGCACGGACTTCAGTCGCGACTCGAACTCGCCCTTCATGCTCGCGCCCGCGAGCAACGCCCCCACATCGAGGCTCAACAACTCGACCTCGGCCAACTTCGGCGGCACATCGCCGGCCGCAATCGCAAGCGCCAGCCCCTCGACGATCGCCGTTTTACCCACGCCCGCATCGCCGGTCAGAAGCGGATTGTTCTGCCGCCGCCGCATCAGCACGTCGATCATCGTGCGGATCTCGAGTTCGCGGCCCACGACCGGATCGATCTCGCCGGCACGGGCCCGCGCGGTCAAGTCGGTGCAGAACCTTGCGAGCGCCTGCCCGTTCCCGGGCTCGACCAGCGCCCCGGAAGCCTCGCCCGGCATCGCGCTCCCGAAGTCGCTCCGATCGTACGGCGTGTCATCCGCCTCCGGCGATCCGGCAATCCACGCCGGCAACGCATCGGCCAGCCCCTCGACGGGTATCTTGCCGAACGCCGGTGAAATCGACAGCAGCACGCGCCTCAACTCCGGCGTCTCGACCAGCGCGGTCATCAGCCACGCGCCGCGGATCCGCCGCTCGCCGAACGCAAGCGTCGCGATCGCCCACGCGCGCTCGATCGCCATCTCGATGTGATGCGAAAAATCGTTGAGCGCGGTCGCCCCCGACGGCAATGCATTCAACGAAGCAAGCAGGTCCCTTTCGAGCACATCGCGATCGATGCCGCAGTGCCTGACGATACGATGCAGATCGCTGTCGACCTGCGACATCTGCTGGTGCAACCAATGCACCAGCTCAACATAGGGATTGCCGCGCAACTTTGAGAAGGCCGTCGCGGACTCGATGCTCCTGAAGAGCGTCGCCCCGAGTTTTCCGAACAGCGCATGACGTGAAATGGGCATTTTGACGTAACGAATGGAGATGTTGCAGCCGGATTAACCCGGTCCGAATGAGCTTCCGGGTTCGATCGGCGGCATGCGTAACAGACATCCCCGAGCGAGCCAAGGAATAAAAAGCATAGTCCGTCGATCGGCGTGTGTATTTGGGCGTCCGCCCATATTTCGCATTCGTGCGGCCAAGTACCATCTTTTCGTCTTCTTCGTAACACGGGAATTCGATCGTGTTTAGCTCGAAAATCGCTATTTTTTATCCATTTTTATTCGAATTTCGCCGTACCGACTGGATGATTCATGACCGATTTCAACAAGCCGTCGGCAAGACCGGCGTCACGGGACACGCGGCTTCGGGCATGTCGGTCATGCGATAGGAATCCTGTTCATCGAGCACGCGCCTGCTCGCATGCCGCTCCACCCGACATCCTTTTTTGCATGGGCCGCACCGGCCACCAGAACCAGACGGGCAACGCCCGTACATGACGTGCTTCGACCAGTGAGATTCGACATTCAACCCATGGACGGCCTTGCCTCTCCTCCGCTTCAGGATGCGTCGCGCGCGGCCGGTGCAATCGTCGTCGACGTCGATCCCGGCGACGCGCCGCTCATCCATCTCGATCCCTTTGCACCGGGAAGCGACCATGGCGACGACATGTGGCCGAACCCGCCGATCAATATCGACGAGACGGACCCACTCTACATGCTGATGGTCGAATTCCGGCAAGCGCTCCTGAGCCCGGGCACCAACGGCATGACCGAGGCCGGCCTGAGCTTGCCGAACGCAAGCACGCCGCCGATCCGGTTTCCCGAGGACGAGGACGCACCATGGCACCCGGCAAGCAATTTCCCGCCGGAATCGTCCGTAGCCGAATTGCTGACGGCCCGCAAGAACATCGACGCGCTGCTAGACAGTCTCGACGCATGCGATGCCGCGCCGCTATTCGAAACGGCGCAGCGACGCGACATCCTTTCCGTGTTCGCGCCGCCCGACCTCCGCGCTTGCCGCGCCGGCCCGGTCGCGCGACTCACCCGCGAAGAACATCACCTGATCGGCCTGGACAGTCACATGGCCCTACCCGACTCCGTCGAAGCCTTTACCTCCGATTCTCCAGATGAGCACCATCGCTGATTTCTCCCCACCGCGCCCTTCCACACTTCAAGACCTGCTCGGCACGCGAACCTTCGACGACTGGAAGGCGCAAGTCATGGACGACGTGAAACGGCACCCATCGAACACGCGCTCGCGCTGGCTGCTCTTCGAACTGCTGTGCGTCGACGGCCAATGGGATCGCGCGCTGCAGCAGTTGCAGACGTGGGCCGTGCTGGAACCCGAAGGCGCCCCTCGCGCGCAGATGTATCGCGGGCTGATACGGTGCGAGCGCTTTCGATCGGAGGTGTTCGACGGCCGACGTACACCGGCCGGCATCGATTCGCTGCCGGCCTGGGTCGATACGCTGGCGCAGGCCAACGCGAAATTGTTCGACGGCGACCTCTGCGCCGCCGACGCGCTCCGCCGCACCGCACTCGACGGCGCGCCGGCCACGCGCGGTCGAAGCCCGCAAATCGGCGAATTCGCATGGCTGACCGACAGCGACAGCCGGA
The DNA here is from genome assembly GCF_949752865.1 of Burkholderia sp. IT-111MI5. Classification (NCBI taxonomy): domain Bacteria; kingdom Pseudomonadati; phylum Pseudomonadota; class Betaproteobacteria; order Burkholderiales; family Burkholderiaceae; genus Burkholderia; species Burkholderia sp. IT-111MI5. The sequence goes on from NZ_CATKIF010000033.1 coordinate 175,832, forward strand.
TCGGGCCGATATGCGAGCTAGCCGTCGCGGGCGGCTATCGATGGATACCGTTCGACGACATGCAATCGCTCACGCTCAGCCCGATCACGGCACTGACCGACCTCGTGTGGCGCTCGGCCGTGGCAGGCCTGCGCAACGCCACCGAGCTGCGCGGCTATCTTCCGGTGCGCTATCCCGGCTCGGAACAGGCCTCCGCCGCGTTCAAGCTCGCGCGCGAAACCGCATGGAAAGATGTCGGCGCCACCGGCGTGATCGCGGTCGGCCAGAAGACCTGGAGCTCGGACCACGGCGATATCGGGCTTCTCGATATCGGCGAGTGTCGGTTCGATCACGGCGAACCGGCATGAACGCACCTCAACCCCGACACCGCACGACGTACATGCCGTCGCTCATCGATCGTCTGATCGACGACGCGCCGCAACGGCAACGTGAACATCGGCACCATGCGCCCGATAGCGAAGGCATGCATCGCCTCGTCCGGCGCGACCTGAGCCTGCTTCTCAACACGACGAACCTCGACGACGAACTCGACGCGCCACGGCATGCCGCGGCGCTCGATTCGGTCGTCAACTACGGCATTCCGCCGCTCTCCGGGAGTTATCTCGCCAATCGAGACTGGAATGTCGTCGAGAAGATGATTCGCACGGCCATCATCCGCTTCGAACCGCGCCTGCTGCCGGACTCGCTGCGCATTCGCCCCATCCACCACGAGAACCCGATACGGTACAACCGATTGATATTCGAAATCAGCGGGCTCATGTACTGGTCGCCCATTCCCGTCGAATTCCGCATTCGAAGCATGCTCGACATGGAAATCGATCGAGTCACGCCCGACACGCATTCTCTCCAGGATCATTGACATGGATCCACGCTTTCTCGATTACTACAGTCGCGAGTTGACCTTCATGCGCGAAATGTCCGGCGAGTTCGCCGCCCGGCATCCGAAAATCGCGCGCCGCCTGGGAATGGATGGCATCGAAGTGGCCGATCCGTATGTCGAACGTCTCATCGAAGCCTTTTGCTTCATGTCGGCGCGCACCCAGATCAAGCTCGACGCCGAGTTTCCGCGCTTTACGCAGCGCCTGCTCGAAGTCGTCCATCCGAACCATATCGCGCCGATGCCGTCGATCGCCGTCGTCAAGCTGCGGCCGAGCCTGCGGATGGGCAATTTCTCGAAGGGCGTGAAAGTGCCGCGCCATAGCGTCTTTCGCTCGGCCGTCCCGCCGGGCGAGCAGACGGCGTGCGAATTTCGCAGCGGCCAGGAGGTGACGCTGTGGCCGATCGAGATCGCCGACGCGCGACTGACGACCGTACCGCCAGACCTGCCGGAGACCGGCCACCACCTGCGGCCCGCTTCGACGGCGCGCGGCGCGCTGCGCCTGCGTTTGCGCACGACAGGCGACATCAAATTCAATCAGTTGACGCAGTTGGACCGTCTGCCGATCTACATCGGCGGCGACGAACGCATCGCGTCGCACCTGTTCGAACTGATTCACGCAAGCAGCATCGCATCGGTGATTCGTGCAGGCGATGCGCCGCGCGGGGAAGGGTATGTGGTCCCGAAAGCACCGGTCGGATTCGAGGGCCTGCGACCGGACCAGGGGCTGTTGCCGCTCACGTGGAACACCTTCCATGGACACAATCTTCTGCAGGAATATTTCGCGTCGCGCCAGCGTTTTTATTTTTTCGCGCTGAACCGGCTCGCACCGGGTTTCGCGAACATCGACGGTAAGGAAGCCGAGATCGTGCTGCTGCTCGATCGCCTTCCGGACGAACTGGTTACACACGCCGATACGTCCCGATTCCACTTGTTCTGCACGCCGGTCATCAACCTGTTTCACAAGCAGATGGACCGCGTCGAAATCGATCGGGCGCAGCCCGACTATCATCTGCTCCCTGATCGCACACGCCCACTCGACTACGAGATATTTTCCGTCTCGCGCGTGCTCGGCAGAAAAGCCCAAACATCCGAGGAAATCGCGTTCAATCCGCTGTATCAGACCGTGCACGCCGATCTTGGCAACCACGGCCGATACTTTTCGGTACGCCGGGAGCCGCGCATGCGCTCGATCGACGCGCGTAAGTACGGCACCCGGACGTCATATGTCGGCACCGAGGTCTATCTCTCGCTCGTCGATCAGGCGAACGCGCCCTATTCCGACGACATTCGCTATCTCTCGGTCGACGCATGGGTCACCAATCGCGATCTGCCGCGCCTGATTCCCTCCGCCGGCCAGATGAACCTCACGGTGTCGGACTCGGTTCCGATCGAGGGCTCGAGCTTCGTCCATTCCCCCAGTTCGCCACGCGCGCCATACGCCGAAGGAAGAACGGCATGGCGCCTGATACGCCAGCTCGGGTTCAACTACATGCCGCTGGCCGAACTCGATCGCGACGCCTGCGGCCAGGCACTGCGCAACATGCTGAGCCTGTTCGCCACGCCGGGCGATCGCGAGCAGGCCAGACAAATCGAAGCACTCGTGGGCGCACGGTATGAACCCGTCGTACGCCGCCTGCCGAATCCGGGGCTGCTCGTATACGGACGCGGCGTGCGCTGCGAGCTGACGGTCGACGAAACCGGCTTCTCCGGCATCAGCCCCTACCTGTTCGGGCTGATCCTCGAGCATTACGTCACCCGTCACGCATCGATCAACGTATTCACCGAAACCGAACTCCACTCCATGCAACGCGGCCTCATTGCAAAATGGCAACCGCGCACGGGTGGACGCAAAGTCATCTAGACATGGATGAACTCGCACCGAAAACCGCTGCTGTCGCAACGATGCCGTTCGATCCTCGAGCACTCGCCGCCTGGTTCGATTCGCAGGCGCCCTGGCAATCCGGTTTCATGACGCTGCTGCGCGCCATCGCCGCGCGCACGCCGCAAATGCCTGCGCCGGGCACCGCATGCCTGCCGGAAGAAGAGCCGTTCCGAATCGGGCAACAGCCGACCATGGTGTTCGCGCCGCGCGAAATCGCGTTGATGGACATGCGCGACGGCCGCTTCGACATTCGCCTGTTCGGGCTCGGCCTGTGGGGGCCGCAGGGACCGTTGCCGCTGCACATGACGGAGCTGGCCCATAGCCGCGTCGAAAGCCACCAGGATCACGCGCTCGTTCACTTTGTCGATCTGTTCCATCATCGCGCCCTGTCTCAGTTCTATCGTGCGTGGGCATCGGCACAGGCCACCGCGTCGCTGGATCGATCCGACGAGACGTTCTCGTTCTATATCGCGAGCCTGGCAGGGCTCGATCCGGCCGAGGCCAGGCTGTCCTGTCTGCCCGCCCACGCGCGGTACAGCGCGGCGGCACACCTCGTATGCGAGGCGCGCAACCCGAATGGCCTCGCGGCGACCCTCTCGCATTATTTCGGCGTTCCCGTCGAGATCGAGGAATTCGTGGCGCACTGGATCTACCTGCCCGAAACCGATCATGCGAGGCTCGGCATTCCGGGCGCCGCAGCCGTCATCGGCGATTCTGCACACCTCGGTGAAGCCATTCTCGACCGGCAGCACAAATTCCGCCTGGTGATCGGCCCTCTCGATCTCGACCAGTACCTGCGCCTCACCCCTCACGGCAGGGATTTCAAGCCATTCGTCGCGTGGGTGAATGCGTTCGTCGGCTACGAATACGCGTGGGACATCAAGCTGCTGATCGAGTCGCGCGCCGCGCCGCCTGCCCGCATCGGCCCGTCCCAGCAACTCGGTTATTCGACGTGGCTCGGCAAGCGTGCGGACGAACAGCCGATGGTCGGCATGGTGTTCCAGCCCCAACAATACTGCAACCGTTCCAGAGATTTTCAAGCATGACCCTTCACACATTCGTCGTCGAACCGCGCGATACCGACGTACTCAAACCGATCGACACCGGCGCGCCCTGCGGCCCCGACCTCGAATACGATCCGGATTTCGTCATGCTAATGGCCGCCGTCGCGCCGCGCGTCGAAGTTCAGTACGGCGACTTCATCGACGTTCCGCAAGTCGTCAACTGGACCGAGATCGAACGGGACTGTCGCGCGCTGCTGCTGCGCACCAAGGATATCCGTCTCGCGATAGTGCTATTGCGATGCCGGATCCGGCTGAACGGCGCAGCCGGATTGCGCGACGGGCTGGCCGTTCTGGGTGCGCTGTTCGAACGTTACGGCAACGCGCTTCATCCCGTTCCCATGCTCGACGGCGAGCGCGATGCGACGATCTATTCGAATGCGATCGCGGCCCTGGCCGATCCCGACGGCGTGCTCGGCGATACACGCGATACGCCGCTGCCGGCTGCATCGGGACTGCATTTGCATCTGCGGGACATCGAAAAGGCGTTCGCTACGCCGCGCCACAAGGATGCGCTCGCGCCGGAGGCCGCCATCCGGTTGCTCAAGGAATGGTGGGCGGCACGCGATGCCGGGATACTCGCGCTCGTCGACGCACGACGCATCGCCATGGGCATCGCCGCCTGGTGCGAAGCGACGCTCGGCGCCGACGCACCCGACTTCGACGCGCTGTTGAAATTGCTGAAACCGCTCGAGTGCCTGCAAGCCGACGGCGGCCCTGCCGCTGCGCCCGGCGCGATCGAAATGCTCGGCAACGCGCCGCCCAACGGAGGCCCCGCGCAGGCCGCGCCCCTCGTCGACCGACGGACCGCACTGGCAACCATTCGGGAAACGCGCGAGTGGTTCGAACAGAACGAACCGAGCAGCCCCGTCATCGTCCTGCTGCGTCAGTCCGAACGCATGGTCGGCAAGCGGTTTTCGGAACTCGCACACATCATTCCGGCCGACCTGCTGGCCACGTGGGATGCGGCCGAGCAATGACGGCGCGTCTCGATCGCGTCGGCGCAATCGCATCTACTTTCACTGTACAGAGTCATCAAGACAATTTTCGATGAAAAGAATCGTTCGGCTTCTGATCCTGGCCGGTTTCGGGATCTCCGGCGCTGCATCCGCGGCCTGTCTGCAGTTGACGCAGGCTCAAATTGCCGAGGTGCAGTCCCACGGTTATCACGGTTACCAGAACTTGCAGCTCAATGTGGCCTTCCCGGAAGGTTCGGTATCGATCGATCCCGATCTTGCAGTTGGCTCGCTGATCGCTACGGGCTACACCGTTCCGATTTCCATCCAGAGCGCTATCGTGGCCTGCACCAACACGGGATCAATGAACGCCGATTACTACACGCCCCCCCAGCAGTCGCCGCTCCCGAACTACTACAAAACAAACGTGGAAGGCATCGGCTTCCGGCTCAGCTACGTTCGGGCAGACGGCAACGAATCTCAATTCCCGTTCGTGATCAACGTCCCGCTCGCTGCCCCTCCCGACCCGCCCGACGGTGTCGTCTACGGTTATCTCGGCGCCGGTGCCCGATTCAGGATCGAGCTGGTCAAGACCGGAGACATCGCCAACAGCAACTCGAGCGTCGCGTTTACAGGCCCCGTGGGCACGGGACGCGCCAATGGAGACGGCAAGACCGTCACGACAGTCACCAGTGGCGGCATCGTCGTCAAAATCCAGCCGAGTTGCAGAGTCGACAGTAGCGAACAGAACATCGACTTCGGCACGTTCGGGCCGGCTGACGTGTCGGCTACCAGCGGGCCGACGCGACCGGTGAATTTCACCGTGCTCTGCTCAGGGCCGACGCCGCCCGCATCGATCACCGCGATGCTGAAGGGCACGCCGGATAGCGACGATCACAGCATGCTGAAAAATACCGGCGCAGCGAATCTCGCGATTCGACTGAAAGAAATTTCCACCAACATCGTCCTGCGGCCCAACGATTCCGCCAGCACGATCACCCATACGCCGATCATCGGCATGCAATCGCCATTCGCGCTCGAGGCAACGGTGCTGCGCGTGGGAAACGTGCCGCCGACGGCCGGCAAGATTCAGGCGACCGCCACGATCCTCATGACCCTGCTCTGACCCGAACGTCACCCACGCATACGAACTGGATATCAAGCGCATGACTGCTCCATCCGCCACCCGCCCCGACTCGATTTTCGTCCAGATCGCGAGCTATCGCGATTCGCAGTTGATTCCCACGCTGCGCAATCTGATCGACAAGGCGAGAAACCCCGATTTGCTGCGCATCGTCGTCTGCTGGCAACATGCATCCGACGAAGCGCTGGGCGCATTCTGGCAACAAGGTTTCGGAAAATGGCGAACGACGACCGCGAACGGCTGGCCCCACCATCTGCTGGACTATCGCGGCGCAGGCGTCGAGCTCATCGACGTGCCGCATCTCCGAACCCGGGGAGCGTGTTGGGCGCGCAACCTGATTCAGCGACGCTACGGCGGCGAGCGCTACACGCTCCAACTCGACTCGCATCATCGTTTCGTCAACCACTGGGACACGCGCGCGATCGACATGCTGGAATCGTTGCGCGACGAAAGCACGAAACCGGTTCTGACCGCCTATCTTCCGGCGTTCGACCCGGAAAGCGATTCCGCACCGAGCGAAACGCCGCAGTTCATGTGCTTCGATCGATTCGGCGTGGAAGGGGTCGTGATGTTCCGAGGCCGGCACCTGCGCGCCGACGAGATCCGTCAACGTCCGGTCAGGGCGCGCTTCTACAGCGCGCATTTCGCGTTCGCGGACGGGCACTTTTCCGAAGCGGTTCAGCACGATCCAGATTTCTTCTTTCTCGGAGAGGAAATCTCGATCGCCGCGCGCGCCTTCACGCACGGCTACGATCTGTACCATCCGCACCGCGTGATCGCATGGCACGAATATACGCGCCGGCATCGCGTCAAGATGTGGGACGATCATACCGATCAAGCCAAGCAGCGCGGAGACATCGACGCACATTGGGTCGAGCGCGACACTCGCGCGTATCGGCGCAATCGCATGCTGCTCGGCGTCGACGGTCAAATATGCTCTCAAAACGACTTCGGCCGGTACGGCTTGGGCACTCAACGCACGCTGGCCGAGTACGAGGCTTACGCGGGCATTAGCTTCGCGCGCCGCGGCGTTCATGAAGCCACGCTGAATCACGAACCGCCCCAGCCGCCCGGCGCGTCGCATGCCGACGACCCGGCATGGAACGAGCGACTACGGCGCGCCAACGACGTGCGCGTCTGCCTGCATCGAAATACCTTCGACGAATTCGCGACCACGCAGCCCGCGCAGGGAACACTATCGGCCGCGCGATCGGCCGTCGTTACGATTCACGACGAGAACGGCCTCGAACAGCATCGCGAGACCATCGACACGCAGGGTCTATCCGAACGCCGAACCAACGACTGGCTCGATTTTCACGTGATCTTCCTGTCAGCGCTCGAACACGTCCCAGGCCGATATGCCGTCGAATTGCTCGACGGCGGCGGCAATCTGCTGAGCCGGGTCGAGCACACCGTCATTGTCTGACGCCTCTCCCGCGGCGAAACCCGGAGAGCGTTCCGGTTTCGCCCGCCCGCGCGGATTGCACCACGTCGCCGAATTCGGCGCGTAGCGATAAGGGCTGGCGCTGCCGTCGCACACGCGGTCCGGGCTGACATAACGCCCCGCGTCCGGATCGTAAAAGCGCGCACCGTTGTAATGCAGTCCCGTTTCTTCATCCGCGTACTGCCCGGCGTAGCGAAGCAGCTGATCGATTGCCACGCCGCCACCCCGTTCGCGCGCCGCGGCGCATCTGCCCCACGCACGATAGCGTGCACGCCACACGACGTTGCCGGCTTCGTCAGTGAGCGCGATCGCCGTCCCGATGCCATCGGTATGGTAATGATAGACCTCCGCATCAACGGTCGCTGCGCCGTCGGTCAGCGCTTGATCCACGCGAGCGAGCGGCGCGAAACCCGTCGAACCACCCGGTTCCGGTTGATACAGATAGGTACGCAACCCGTTCGCACGCTGCTCCTGAATCAATCGGCTTCCTTGCCATACGTAGCGAACCAGCTCGTCCCGCGTCGCCTCGCCCGAACGCGGCAGTACGTCGAATTCGACGTACTTCGCGATACGCCGGCCGAGCGCATCGTATCGATAGCGCACAGTGCGGCCGTTTCGATGCGCCGAGATTATCCTGCCCTCCACATCCCATACCAGCGACAACGTGCAATCGTGGCCGACCTTGCGCGCCAGATTCCCCCATACGTCGTATTCGTAGCGATAGCCGCGGCACTCCCGTATCCGATGATCGGTGTCGACGACCGGAAGCCAGTTTCTGCCCGGCGTATCGAGCAGATTGCCTACGGCATCCCACGTGAAATACTCGATGCCGGCCTGATCCGACACGCGCCGCAACAGACAACCGCGCCGGTCGTAGTCGTACCAGACCGCCTCTTCGTCCGGACCGTCCATCCTGACGATCAGGTCGCCGGGACCATATTCCGCTCCGCGCCTCAAACGTCTGACTTCTGCATCCGGCGCTGCGACGTCAGTCGGCTCATCGATCCCCACCGAACGCCACCAAACGGGCAGGCCCAACGTCGAATAGCCGCTATGGGTTCGCAGACGACCTTGCGTGCGTGCGATCGGGCGTCGCATCGCGTCATACCAGAAATGAGCGATCGGACGATCGTCCAGCTCGATGCGCGCGACGTCTCCCGTCACGAGTCGCCGGATAAGCACTGTCTTCCCCTGCGGCAACTGCATCGCGACGAGCCGACCCGTTGCGTTGTAGGTGTAGTGTAGTTCGCCGTTCGCGCCCCGCTCTTCGACCAGACGCCCTCGTCCATCGTATCGAAACCAGACTTGGTCGGCACCGATACCGAGCAGCTCGCCTTCCGTCGTCGGCGTGCGGTCGACCGCTTCGAGTTCTCCGCGCACGGTATAGCGATACGTGTAACGGCTGTGTTGCGTGACGCGCTGAACGAGACGCCCGGCCGAATCGTAGGCGAACGTCTCTCGGCGCACATGCCGGCCCGCGGTCGACGTCACGCCGGCGAGTTGCCCTGCGTCGGTGTAGTCGAAGCGGCGCACCACACCGTCCGCATCCGTTATCGACAGACAATGGCCCGCGCCCCATTCCAGCGTTCGCACGACGCCGTTCGCGTTCTCGACACGGATCAGCCGACCGTGCACGTCGTACTGCCGCGCCGTCCAGTTTCCTTCCTCGTCGACCGTACGCACCACATTGCCGCGCCGATCGCGGTGCCAGTGGCGGCTCCGGCCGCCCGGACCGTAATACGATATCGGTTGGCCTGCCGCGTTCCAGATGTAGCGTTCCACTCGGCCATCGGAACGCATGACGGCCACCGGCCGGCCGAGCCCATCGCGTTCGATGCGGGTCGTCGCCCCGAGCGCATCCGTGATTCCAACGACGTGACCGTCGACATCGTATTCGTAGTGCGTCGAATCGCCTGCGGCGGTGGTCCGCCGAATCATGCGGCCTCGTGTGTCGCGTTCGTACGTCGTCGCCATGCCCTGAGCATCGACCGTGCGGGCAAGGCAACCGTCATCGCCATACTCGAAACGCACCGATTCCCCGGACGGCACCCGGTAACGCACCGGTTGAAAACGATCGTTGCGCACCCACATCCAGGTCCGGCCGTCGCTCATCGTCATCGATACCGGCTCGTACGTCGCAAACGCGTAGTGCGTGACACGGGTCGCACCCGCCGGATCGGTTTCCTTGGCCACGCGGCCCAGCGAATCGTATTCGAAGCGGATCTCACGCCCTCCCGGCAACTGCACATGAGTCGGCAGAGCGGCATCGCTGTAATCGAAGCAGTAACATCGTCCGTCGAAATCAATGTGGGTTTGAACGCGGCCGGATCGATCGTATTGCCAACTGGCATCGTGGCCGAATACATCGGTCACCCTGGTAACGCGTCGTTCGATGTCGTAGACGAACCGCTCTCGCTCCCCCTCCGACGTTGCGCGTTCGACCACGCGCGCGACTCCGCCGATCGTCTCCCACGCATAGCGGGTCGTCACGCCGAGCGGATCGGTTGCTTCAACGATCCGGCCGTCCTGCCACGCGAAGCGACATGCGATAGCACCGATGCGATTTCGCACCTCGGTTAGCTCGCCGTTCTCGCTATAGCCGTATCGGGCGATCGCACCGCCGCGGCCGCCATCGATGCACTCGATGATGCCGAGCCGCTCGCCTCCCTTCGCCTCGTCGTAATGCATCTTCAGTTCGTGTCCGCACGTCCCGCGCATGCCGAGCAGCCGCCCGGCGGCATCCCAAATGCATCCGATCCTCTGCCCGTTCGGATCCTCGATGTACTTCAGGCGTGCGATCCCGTTTTCGTCGAAATCGCCGAAAATCCGATAGTGCGGCTTCAAGTCCGCAACGACGAGGCGACCGTCCGGAAAATGCGCGAAATGCAACTGCTCCGATACCGCGATTACCTGCGTGCCGCGTTCCGGAAAAGGCACGTCGAGCGTGTTGCCGTGTTCGTCCATATAGACAAGCCGTTCGCCGGCCTTGCGGAGCGTGCTCTCCCAACAGGTTCGCCAACCGACCCCGAGCAAGCCGATCGCGTCGCACGTGCTTGCATAACGGCGAGACCATCTCAGCGGAAGACGGCCAAGCAGCTCGAAGTCGTTTGCGCCGGCGGCAAGACAAAGCTTTCCACCGGATATCGCGTCGATCGAAGCGCGATGCATACCCGACAATGCGCAGCGTATGCGATAGCGATCGAGCGCATCGCCCAGACGGTCCAGTCGGTCAATCACCGGACTCGCACTTGCGAACGGCAACACGATGCCGGGCATTTTGGCCAGTACTGCACCCAATCCAGAAATACCGCCGAAATTCACTTTGTTTTCCCTATCTTTCTGAATGCCCGGCGATGCTTCCGATATGCGGCGATCGGGTCAGGTTATGCATATCGAAAAACACTGCACTATGATTGCGCCAGCTCGGTAAAACTCGGCGTCGGCGTCGGCGTTGGTGTCGGTGTCGGTGTCGGTGTCGGTGTCGGTGTCGGTGTCGGTGTCGGTGTCGGTGTCGGTGTCGGTGTCGGTGTCGGTGTCGGTGTCGGTGTCGGTGTCGGTGTCGGTGTCGGTGTCGGTGTCGGTATAGGCACCGGTACGGGTATGGGTATCGGTGCAGCGATCACCACGCCTGCGACACCTATCACGCCCGCCACCACACCTGTCACACCCGCGGCTACGGCACCGACAGCATCAACAGCACCCCCGGCCACCAATCTCAGAATATCCGGCACCAGGATCGGACCGATCGGAGCCACCGGAATGGCAGGAACGACCGGAACGGGCGGCGCGGAACGCCCGCCGCCGCCATCTCCGATCAATACATCCGGGGAACCCGCATTGATCGACTCGTCACAGGATGTCTTGTCTCCAACCCGTGCCGCCGGCACATCGTTGATCAACACGGTGCGAGAGCCTTGATCGATCGCCTGTGAAAATATATGCAGCCGACAAGACATCGCGCTCACGCTGACCAACGCCGCTGCTTTTCCATTGATCAAGACCGTCGACGAACCGGAGGTAATCTCACCGCCCGACCCGGCGGCATCTCCCACGCGGGCTGCTTCAAACATAACGCATATTCTCCTCGAAACAACAAGTGGATAGATCAGGACTACCTTCAATCCGGATCTACCCAATACCGGCAAGTGTTATTGCTCCGCAAGCTCCGTAAAACTGGGAGTTGGAGTTGGCGTTGGCGTTGGTGTCGGCGTCGGCGTCGGCGTCGGCGTCGGTGTCGGTGTCGGTGTCGGTGTCGGTGTCGGTGTCGGTGTCGGTGTCGGTGTCGGTGTTGGTGTTGGTGTCGGTGTCGGTGTCGGTGTCGGTGTCGGTGTCGGTGTCGGTGTCGGTGTCGGTGTCGGTGTCGGTGTCGGTGTCGGTGTCGGTGTCGGTGTCGGTGTCGGTGTCGGTGTCGGTGTTGGTGTCGGTGTCGGTGTCGGTGTCGGTGTCGGTGTCGGTGTTGGCGTCGGTACCGGCACCGGTACGGGTATCGGTACCGGTATAATCGGCGCAACGACCGCCGCGCCTACTCCTATCACGTCCACCGCAGCGGCGCCTACTGCGGCGGCTGCACCGATAACGGCACCGACCGGCAAATCCGGAACGACGATCGGCGGAAGCGGGGGAATGCTCGGAACGAGCGGAGTGCACCCTGCGAGGGCACTGCCGGTGTCGTTGCCACATTGACTGCTTTCATCGCTGTCGCTGGGATTGAGCTCCAACGGCATGCCCTTGATCACGACGCGATTGTCGCCCTCGATGCTGATCTCCGTTCCGGCCAGCTTGATCTTACCGTCGCAAGTCATCGTCAACGACGACGAGCCGCATACGAGGCTCAGCCCTCTGCCCACATTCAGCGAATAGCTATCGCCAACCGTGACGGCGCGCACGCTACCGACCGACAGTGCAGACGTTCCGCCGATCGTCGTCGACTCAGCCCCTCCGATCGACACCGATTGCGTCATCCCCACCACGTAACTTGCCGCGCCGAGCACATGGTTCGAGTACGCGCCGCCCACGGCAACGCTGTGCGCCGCACCCACATTGATGCCGTACGTCAATCCCACGCCCACCGACAAGTTCGCGCCCACTACATGCGATTCATGAATTTTCGTCAGGCGATTCATGACACCTTCCGCCTGAATCATGAATTCTTCGCTGCCGGCCTTGTCTTCGAAACGAATGCCGTTGAAATTATTGAGACCGCCGCCGAGCGACCGGCTCATCAGACCGCTCTGCGTCGCGTTACCGGGCAGTTCCCATGGCGGCATCGTCCGCGTGTTGTACAGGCTCCCCGTGATCAGCGGGCGGTCGGGATCGCCATTCCAGAAATCGACGATGACCTCCTGCCCGATGCGCGGAATGCACATCCCGCCGAATCCCTCGCCGGCCCAGGCCTGGCTCACCCGAATCCAGCAGGAAGTCGATGTCGGAGAGACGTCCCACGGAAAGCGGACCATCACGCGACCGAACTCGTCGGTCCAGATTTCATTTCCCGGCGGCCCCACGACGATCGCCGACTGCGGGCCGCTGACACGCGGTTTCGGCGTCAGCCGCGGCAACCTGAACGCCTCGCTCGTCGGCTGAACCTCGAAGCGGTTGTTGCACGTATATTCGTAGCCGCTGCCCGATTCGTCCGGGTTGACGCTCAATTCGAGGCGCGTCTCGATGACGAGATACTTGTCGTTCGCGGCATCGTGCTTGTGTCCGTTCAACTCGAATATCTGACCGCACGACAGGCCGCGCAAATTGCCTTCGCCCGTCGCACGGGTGCCCGGCGCGCGCAACTCCTCCATCCGCGTGCGCGCCAGCAGTTCTCCGTGCGCTCTGTCGGTGTAATCGCCCGGCCATTCATAGCGTTCCAGCTTGTTCCAGTTCGTCTCGCGAGGCTGCCTGCTGCTCGCCCGAAGATCCATCCCAACGCGCATGAAATCGAAGTCGTTTGTTGCATAGCGGCCGGTGCACAACGTTTCCGCCAGCGAAAAATCCATCACATATTCGGCATCGGTCTTGCCGCCTTGCGGCTGGAACGCCAGCTGGTGGTACGCCGAATTCGGCGATTTTCTATGCCCGTTGACGTGGTCGCACAGAACCAGCAGATGCTTGCCGTCGGCATGCTCGTAAAACCAGTAAATCCCCCATTCCTCCATCAGCCGCTGGATGAAGTCGAAATCGGATTCGCCGTACTGAACCTGAAAGGCGCGCGGTTCGTTACGCGCGCTCTCGCCGAGCTTGCCGTAGCGGCGAACGTCGAGCCGTTTCTCGACCGGATACGGATAGCTCTTCAAGACCTCGTCGATGATCTCGACGACGGTCTTGTCCTGGAAGATCCTGAATTTGGTCGTCAACGTCGCCAGCCACAGCCACGGGCGCAGCATGCCGCGATAGACGTTGTACCGCCCCTCCGGACGCACATATTCCGCCTTCGCGATCACCCCCGTGATTTCGCGCGATACGACGGGTTTCTTCCCGTTCGTCGAGTCGCTCTTCTGGTCCGACATCACCGAAACGGTCATCTCCTTGCCCAGCACCGCTTTCAGATCGATATTGGCACCGGCTTCGGCGGATATCGTGAAATCGTCCGGCGTACGCACCATCAGCTCGTATTCGAACAGCTCGCCAATGCGTTCGCGGCCGCGCAGCGACATGAATTTCAATGCGGGTTTTTTCAGTATCTCCGGAACCGCTTCGCCGAAGATCGCAACGACGCGCTCCTGAAGGAACGTATCGCCGGAGCGTTCCGGTTCGATTTTATTTTCCCGCTTTTCCGCCTCATCCAATCGCCTACTAAACGCCGTGACTTCATTTGAATTGTCTGCCATGCACACCTCTAAATCGTGTTCGTCGAAAACTATATGGTTAAGATTGCCGAATGAGCGGGCCGAACGCGCTATCGGGCAGTGTCGAACCGAAGCAACGCATAAGCGTCCGTCCGACGGGTGCTTTCGCTGCCCGGGCAACGAAAGCGCCTCAACAAATCGAGCAGTTGCAGCCCGGAATGGTTGCCCGATGTCAATTCGAGCGCCGCATGGCGGCCGTCAAATGCGAAATCCGCGACGTTGCGGTTCGCCGACGACGTCGACGTCACGCGCGCCCGGTCGATCAAGCGAAGCAATGCCCACGGCCCTTCGGCCACGAGGGTCGACGTGTCCGGACGAATGCGCGGGTTGGCAGTGATGCCGGCCACCGCTCCGCCGCGCGGCCCGGGCCACGTGACGGGAATCGTCGTGACCGGACCGTGCGCATAGCGCGTGCTCTGTCCGTCGATGTCGATCAGCAGATCCGAAATTTCCGGATCCATCGACACGACCTTGAACCCCATCTTCCATGACATCCGGGCCGCGCCGGGATCGCGAAAGAATGTCTGGCGAATCGCGGCCGCATGCTCGAACGACGCGAGGTCCGGCTCCCGCATCGGCGGCACGCCCGATGCAACCGGCTTGTAACGCCACGGTCGGGCATCGGTATCTACGCGATTTGCCAGCGTTTTCCGGAAAAAATCGTCGAATAGTCCACCCGCTGCGAACATACGGTTGAAGTCATCGATATCGACCTCCTGTATGCTGTCCGCGAACGGATACTTGCCTTCGATCACGCTGCGGCACTGTGCGCCGACGCTCGAATCGATCTGCGATGCCAGCAACGACCTGACGCCGCTCTCCACCTGTTCGCTCGATCGCGATGCAATGCTCCCGAGCACCGCGCGCAGCGGCGCCGGCAACGTCTCCGCCTCGAACTGCATTGCGGAGCGAAGACTTTCCGCCGGCGGCATGCTGCCGCTCGCCAGTGCATCGTTGATCATCGACAGACGCATATACTCCCTGCCGACGAGACCGACGACGCCGTCGAGACGCGGCAGGTCGCCGCCGTCGGACGATGCGCGCATCATCGTCGCCCTGCCGTCGAAAACGCGCCTTCCGGTCACGATGTCCCGCAATTCGGCAAAGCGATCGTCGACCAGCTCCCGCTCCATCTTCCGCTGCGAAGGACGGCCCGCGTCCATCGCCGCACCCATCGCACCGGCGGCACGCGCCGCTCGCGCGATGCCGCCCGTTCCGGCCTTGGCAGCCTGTGTCATCGCGGCATCGGCAAGCGACGGTTCGGCCGCACCGTCGTTCACCGCGAGCGACGTCTCGGACACGATCGTGCGCACGAGCCGAACGAGCGGCGAATCGGGCGCGGCGAGCATGCGAAGCGTCTGCATGTCGAGCGACGGCAGATCGTCATCCCCCGTCACCAGCCTGACATCGTCGACGAATCGCCGCCAATAATTGCCGTAGTCGGTTAGATACTGGCGTCGAATCTCGTCGCTCAGTTCGTCCTTGCCGGAACGCAGCGCGTTGCCGTTCGCCAGCGATACCGACCGCGCCAGCAGCCCGTCCGCCTGCCCCATGACCCACGCGTCCTGCTTTCGCGTCCGGTCGAGAAACTCGGGCAGCCGCTTGTCGAACACCTCGCGATAGCCTTCGTAGGTATAAAGCCCCGGAATCCCCCGTTCGAGTGTCGATCCTTCGGCCAGCGCGAGAACCAGCAAAGCCTGCGGGCCCGCCGCGCGGCTCATCGTGACGTTCTCCGGCGCCTGTCCGGCCATCGCGGCGATCGCGCGCTCATAAAGCCGCCCCGGCGCAGGAACGCGTCCGAGGAAATCACGGGCGCGCTTGACGAGCTGCAGGTCGAGCGATTTCGCGGGCATGACAGGCATGCCGTCCGCGAGCAACGCATCGAGATGGTGCGTCATGATGTCGAGCGACTTCGGCGAAGCGACGATCTTCCCGTTCTCCCAGTCGCTAGTCACCCAGACCTTGATCGCCTTCGGATCGTAGTGCGAACGATCGCCCAGCATCAGGTAGACCGACAGCGTACGGTAAGCGTCGTCCGCATTCCCGGCATCGATCTCGCTGGCCAGCACCGACTCGATCCGGCCGGCGATCTCCGGCAGCAGCATCCGATGCAGCAGGCTTCGATACGTCTTGTCTGCGACATCGCGCACGGCCCGGCCCGTATACATTCCGTAACGCCACGTGATTCCGAGCGCGTCCGGATTCAGGTCATCGAACTTCGGCAGATCGTGGGCTGCGGACAGCACGAGCGCCATCGCATCGAGCGGCATCTTGTTGCCGGAAGCGGCAACGCGCGACGCAAGCGCTTCGGCCTTCCGATCGACAGCGGCAAGATATTCCCGATTGTTCTCGAAGCTCCAGAAAAGCGAGCCGACCACCCACACCGCCACGACGACCACCGTCAGATGCCCGACCAGTCGCAACGCATGGAAACGCATCTCCCAGCGACGATTGGGACGAACGAGGTGCCCTTCGGTCACGATGACGTGCCGAAACAGATTGCGCACGAAATAGCCGCGATGCCCGACGGGTTCCGTGCGACCGGACGCAGGCCTGTCCGCCGCCGTGTCGTCGCCGCGCACCATTGCCAGGCCCCGGCGCAGCCGCTGCATCACCGTCGAAACGTCGGCCGTCACCTGCTCCTGGTTTTGCGCTGCGCTCGTGAAATAGACGCCACGCAACATGCCGTGCAGCCGCGTATCGTCGTACGTCGAATCCAGAAACACCTGCGAAATCAGCTCGTTCAGTTCCGCGCACACGCTGCGGAACTCGGACGGCAGCGCATAGAGTTTCTTGCGACGCTCGACCTCGTATGCCTCTTTCAGTCGCGCATCGATGCCATCCTCGATGCGCCGTTCCAGTTCGCCCAGTTCGACCGCACAATCCAGGCGAAGCTGATCGTCGCCGTGCCGCGGATCGTCGTCGCGATAGGGCAGCGTGAAGCCGAAAACCTGCTCGCGATCTTCCACCGTCAGCGCATCGAAGTACTCGCAGAACCCGGGCAGCAAGTCGAGCTTCGTTACCACCATATAGATCGGAACCCGGACGCCGAGATCGCCATACAGCTCGTCCAGCCGCGCGCGCATCGACGCGGCGAACGTCTCGCGCTCGGACACCGAGCGGGTCAGCAAGGTTTCGACCGAAACGGTCAGCAGCACCCCATTGATCGGCGCCCGCGATCTCCGTTTGTGCAGCTGCGCGAGAAAACCGCGCCACTCCACTGCGTTGACACGCGCCCGGTCATCCCCGGATCCATCGTCCTGCGCCGGCGCGTGCTGAACCGCGTAGCGCCCCGCGGTATCGATCAATACCGCCTTGTTCGTGAACCACCAGTCGCAGTTCGCCGTTCTTGCGCGCCGTTTCTTCGACGCGTGGGCCATCTGATCGGCCTCGGGGAATTCGAGGCCCGAATTCAGGATCAGCGTGGTCTTTCCGGCTTCCTCCGCCCCCAGCACCATGTACCAGGGCAGCTTGTAGAGATGGCGTTGCCTTTCCAGCAGACGGGCCAGACCTGATCTCCCGCCGCGAATGCGCTTGAGTTTCTCGAGCGCTTTCGTAATCTTCGATTCGACGACGCGGATTTCGTCATGCTGCCGGGGGCTCGTGTCCGATGCCTCTGCCTGCGGATTCAAGATCCGCTGCAGCAGCGCATCGTTGCCGCGCAGCGCCTTCCAGAAGCGATAAAGCCCATATATCGCGTAGCACGCAAGCAGAATCGAGATCAACACGATCCGGGACCACCGCTCCTCGAGCGGATGCACCTCTCCGAATCGAAGCGACGGGCCGAAGTACCACAGCGCGGTACAAGCGAGCGCGCCGACGATGAACCCGTACGACCAGCCGAACAGTCCGAATAACAGTGTCACAAGCAGCAGGGCGATCGATAGCGCGCGGGACAGGACCGACTCGAGCGGGTGAAGATCGCCGAACGCGACCAACGGACCGACAAACCAAATGGCCGCGGCGGTCACGATAGCCGCTACGATCATCAGCGCCCGGCGCGACAAAACGCTCTTCAGGAGGCGATTCAAGTATTGCATTCAGACTTTCTCTTTATTCCTCGACGAAGATTTCCACGCGTCGATTACGGGCACGGCCATCCGCGGTGGCGTTGTTCGCGACGGCCTGGGCGTCGCCCTTGCCGATCGACGTGACGCGATCGGCGGACACGCCATGCGACTTCAGGATGTCCGCGACGAGCGCCGCACGCCGTTCGGACAACACTCGGTTATTTGGGAATTCTCTGGTTTGGATCGGTTGATTGTCGGAATGCCCCGTGACGACGACCCGCCCCTTCACGCGCTCGATCTTCTGCGCAATCTTCCGCAGGATCGGCTCCAGCGCCGGGCGCGGCGCACTCTGCCCCGGCCGGAACATATCGTCCCCTCTGAACACGATCATGCTGCCGCGCTCGCCCTCGTCGACCGCCACCGCGCCGCTGGCGATTTCGTCCTTCAACAGCGACGACAGGCGCAGCCGCTCGTGAGCAATCGGTATACGCACCGGATCGATCTGCCCGATCGCGAGAATCCCGGCTTCGACCGCTTCACCGTGCGACAACAGCAGGTACTTGTACCAGGCGAACAACGCGAACACGATCAACGCCGCGGTGCCGGCAGTCGCCCAGACCGGCAGGCTTTTCAGGATCCGCATCTTCCCCGGCGCCTCGCCGCGCCAATGCGGCGACAGCTCGGCGTGCGTCGTGCCGCGCGCGTCGCCGACCAGCGACCGCAGCCGCTGCCGGATTTGCTCCAGATGGCGATGGCCGTCCGGAACGACGCTGTAACGGCCCTCGAATCCGAGACTGAGGATGTGGTACATCACCTCCAGCACGTCGATGTACTCGTCCGGATCCGCCGCCATCCGGCCGATCAGCAGAAAAAACTTCTCGCCGCCATCCGCTTCGCCTTCGAACGCAACCAGCAAACCGTGCTCCGCCCATATGCCTCTACCCCATTGCGTCCGGCTCGCAGCTTCGTCGAGCGCCGTGCACAATGCATAACGCACCGCGGCCAGGTGCGTCCACGGCAAGCTCGCCTTGTCGCAGACGCTGCCGAACACGGTGACTTCGCGAGCGATAAGTTGGCGCAGGCCGGTAACCGCCGCGAGCGAGTCCAGCGACGCCGGCATGTCGGCCAGCATGCGCAGCAGCGGTTGCGCGACTTCGAGCAATGGATTGCGGGCAGCACGCACGCGCTCGACACGGGCTTGAGAATCTTCCGGCGGATCGAACGCCGCCGGATCGATGCCCGGTTCCGGGTCGGGAATGCGCCCGGCGGAAAATGCCGAGGGCGGCACGTTGCCTAGCATGGCGGCGCCCGGCTCCGACAGGAAGTCGAAGTTGCCGTACGTTTCTGTACTCATTTTTGACGCACGCCCCACAGTTCAAGTTTGAGTTCAGGAAAGTGCCCGGCGACATGCATCGCCAAACCGCCGTGCCGCACGATCTGCTCCCATAGCGGACCCGTGCGCGACAGTTCAAAATAGACGAATCCCGAATGAAACGGAATCTGTCGCGGCGGCACCGGCAGCGGAGCCATCGGCAACCCCGGCAAGTGCGATCGAATCAGCTCCGTAATATAGTTAGGCTGACTTATCTTTGTTTGCGAGAGGAATTGTTTCTGCAACAGTTCGGACGGCATCTGAGCGCCGGCGGCGAGCACGAGGCTCGAATAGGTCGCCAACTCGCCCGACGAAACCGCCGCCGTACGGATACCGTGTGCCTGCTCCGTGAGCATGATCGGCTGGGCGCTGCGAATCAGCACCTGATTCAGCAGATGATGCACCTCGTCGACCAGCGGTTTGATGCTCCGGTAAAGCTGCGCGTGCTCGTATCCGGGCGCCGCAACGGGGCGCCGCGTCTGCGGACGGACGAACGTGGAGAGCTCGCCGGCGAACAGGGCTAGCTCGCGATACAAATCGACGGGCGCGATCTCGTCGACCCGGCACATATGCTCGAGCAGCGGCTCATAGCGATTGAGCACCTGTAGCATCAGATAGTCGCCGACTTCGGCCGTCGCACCCGCCCGAGGATCGGCGCCCGACAGGCGCGACGCCAGCGCGTCGGCACGCAGTTTCGCCAGGCCGTGCAGCTGCGTCGCCCAGTCGCGCAGCAGCGGATTCGCGCCGTAGCCGGTAACGGGCGGAATATGGTCGGCATCGTGCAGCGACACGGCCCCGCCGGAATGCAGCGCCTGCACGCGCGTCAGCGCGATGCCGATCCACGACTGCGTCAGCTCCTTCTCCGGAAGCAGGCGCAAACGCAAATTCGCGAGTTGCACCGGTTGCGGTCCCTGGCCGATTGCGTTGCTGTCGCGCAATTCCGTCTCGTACGCGACGTAACGTGCCTGCGACCCTTCGTCGTCCGTGAACGCGATTTCCTCGGTATGCGGTAACCGCAACGGAAGCGCGAGAAAAATCAGTTGCCCCTGATGCTCAGGCCCGACGGTCAGCGGCGGCGGCAGCGGCGTCATGCCGGGGACGTCGAACGGCGTGCCGTCCGGAAACACGCCCGAGCCGGACTTGAGCGCCAGTTTGCCGAATGCCAACGCTTCCCGATCGATGTCGTAGCGGCTGAAACCCCAGAAGAACGGGCTCAGGGGCGCGCTGCGCCGATGCGCGAGCGATTCGAAATACCGCTCTTGCTGCTGAAACAGTTGAGGGCGCAAGAAAAGCCCCTCACTCCAGACAACTTTGTTATACCCACTCATCTCGGTTAATCCGATTTCGAAATCGAAACAGCATTCCTGTCGAAGCGTACGATCAGTTTCTGCTTCCTGTCAGGGAGGACCGCTCTGTACCATGAGACGTCGGGCGCGGCCGGCAGCCGATAAACCGCGCGCCAGACGGATTTTCCGAGATCGCGATAGCCGGCCAGCACGCCGATCGCCGTCGTGGCCGAATTCGATTTGCGGATCAGATCCCGCTCGTCGCCCGGGCGCAGGATGAATTCATCGACGACCAGCGCATCGTCCGCGATGGCCTTCCGCGCGTCGCTTTGCAGCGTGAAATAATCGGCCGTTTCGAAGGCCGTCGCCGACTTCAGCTCATAGACGCGTATCAGGATCGGCGCGGCTTCTCCCCACTCGTTCGGATTAACGTGATCGCTTGCGGTCATCCTCAGTTGAAGATTCGTCCGCTCCTTGACAACCGGGGTTGGCGTGGTGCTGCACGCGGCCAGTCCCATCGCGGTGATCAAAACGACCAGGCAACCCGGAATACGCATTCCTGTCGCGAGACAGGGCAAGACATTCTGAACCATGTGAGATCGTCGGAGAAATCGTGCGCGTCGATCAGGAGGCCATGCATCCCGATCGACGCTTTTGATTCAACTCGCCTTAAGTTTGGCGCGTTGGGTACTGCCTAGGGAAAACGTGCGAATCAGGCATTCGCCTTGATATCAAACGACCGCGCAATCGCCCCCTTGTCCCCACCGCTCTCGCCTTGCGGCTTGTACTCGTATTCAAACTTCGAAAACGACAGCGTCACTTCTTCTTCCAGGCGATCGTCGACGTTACTCTTGCCGAGCATCTTCACCGACGTAATCAGCACATCCTCCATTTTCAGAGTCACGTATTCCTGAGGATTCTGACCCGCTCGACGCGTGCAGAGCGTTGCGCTCTTGACATGCTTGCCTCGCACACAATAGTCAACCAAATTCGGCGTTGCACGGTCGACGAAGTGCCGGAACGTAACATCCTCGATCTTCGAGCGACCGGCGCCGCCACCCGAGCCGGCATGCATGTTGGACTGCTGAGTCACATTCCACGACCAGTTCGCAACCTCGATCTCGTCCTGATGATGCTTGTCTTGCGATTCGCCTTCGATGCCATCGAATTTGAGAAATACATCTGCCGCCATGAAATACTCCTTAATACAAATCTAGTTGCAAAATGACTCATTGGAATCAGGCATATTTAATGAGCGCCTGTCCATCGCTCAATCGCTGGGCGATCTATATCGACTCAAGTCACATCCTTGACGAGCGGCAGCTTCGCAACGAGGCGAAGCGACACCGTCAACCCCTCGAGTTGGAAATGCGGACGCAGGAAGAACTTTGCCTGGTAATAGCCGGGGTTCCCTTCGACATCCTCGAGCACGACTTGAGCATCGGCTAGCGGCCGACGCGCCTTGGTTTCCTGAGACGAATTCGCCGGATCGCCGTCGACATAGCTCATCACCCATTTGTTGAGCCACTGCTGCATCTCGTCGCGTCCTTTGAAGGAGCCGACCTTGTCTCGCACGATGCATTTGAGGTAATGCGCAAACCGCGAACAGGCAAACAGATACGGCAGGCGAGCCGACAGATTCGCGTTCGCGGTCGCGTCGGGATCCGGGTATTCCGCCGGCTTCTGCAAAGACTGAGCGCCGATGAAGGCCGCGTAGTCGGTATTCTTGCGATGGACCAACGGGATGAAACCGTTCTTCGCCAGTTCCGCCTCACGGCGATCAGAAATAGCAATCTCCGTCGGGCACTTGATGTCGACGCCGCCATCGTCGGTCGGGAAGGTATGGCACGGCAGGTTCTCCACGACACCGCCACTTTCCACGCCGCGAATCAGCGTGCACCAGCCATACTGCTTAAACGAGCGATTGATATTGACGGCGAGTGCGTAGGCCGCGTTCGACCACACGTATTTGCGATGATCCGATCCGTCCGTCGCCTCCTCGAAACCGAATTCATCGATTGGATTCGTTTTCATTCCATACGGCAGCCGCGACAGGAAACGCGGCATCGCCAGACCGATATAGCGTGCATCCTCGGAATTGCGCAGTGCATTCCACGGTGCATACTCGAGGTTTTGCGTAAAGATCTTCGTCAGATCGCGTGGATTCGCCAGCTCCTGCCACGAATCCATCTGCAGAACCGACGGCGCGGCGCCGGTGATGAACGGCGCATGCGATGCCGCCGCAACCTTCGCGATCGATGCGAGCAGATCGACGTCCGACGACGTGTGATCGAAGTGGTAGTCGGCCACGAGGCAACCGTACGGCTCCCCGCCCAGTTGACCGTACTCTTCCTCGTAGATCTGCTTGAAAAGCGGACTTTGATCCCACGTCATACCCTTGAAGCGCTTCATGGTGCGACGCATCTCTTCTTTCGATACGTCGATGAATCGAATCTTGAGCTTGTCGTCCGTTTCGGTGTTCGAGACGAGATAGTGCAGGCCGCGCCATGCACTTTCGAGTTGCTGGAATTCCTCGTGATGCAGGATCAGGTTGATCTGCTCGGACAACTTCCGGTCGATCTCGCCGATAATCGATTCGATGCTTTTGTACGCGTCGTCCGAGATCGTCACGGACATCGACAGCGCCTGCTGCGCGAGCGTCTGAACCGCGCTTTCGACGACCTCGCGCGCACGCTCGGTCTTCGGCTTGAATTCACGCGACAGCAACGCGTTGAATTCGGACTGGCTCGCCATGCCCGGCATCGCTTCGACGCCGGCCCGTGATTGAACTTCGATCATTACTTCTCCCTCTCTGGGCGTGGTTTTATCGACAGGCGAGCGGCATTCAATCGTGGCTCGACGAAGCGTCGGCAGATTCCGGTTGCGGTTTCGGCGCTTTTGCCAGCGCGTCGAGCAATGCCGGATCCTTCAAAAGCTGACTGACCAACCCCTCCGCACCGGCCTTGCCGTCCATATACGTTTGCAGGTTGGCGAGCTGCGTCCGCGCCTCGAGCAACTGAGCCAGCGCGTCGACCTTCCGAGCCACGGCGGCCGGCGAAAAATCCTCCATGCCCTCAAACGTCATATCGACCATCAATTGCCCCTCGTTCGTCAACGTGTTGGGCACCGTGAAAGCGACGCGCGGCTTCATCGCCTTCATCCGGTCATCGAAATTGTCGACGTCGATATCCAGGAACCTGCGATCGCCGACGGGCGGAAGCGGCTCGAGCGGCTTCCCCGACAGATCGGCCAGCACGCCCATGACGAACGGCAGCTCGACCTTCTTTCCCGACCCGTAAATTTCCACGTCGTATTCGATCTGGACACGGGGAGCGCGGTTACGCGCGATGAATTTTTGAGAACTATTGGAAACGGACATGAGTGCTCCGCGACATTAATCGCTCAAGGAGTATGGAAATGGCAACAAAACACGTTGAAGTTGCATATTTTTCAATACTGGATGGTAGATAGGACGCCCCCTTCCGAACATGGGCGCCGGCCCAATTTCCAGATACATTCGATTGATTTTCTAAATAACACGCCGATATCGTCTGCATACCTGCATAAATAAGAATGATGATTCTTGGGAGCAATCGTACGATTCCATCGAACATGGAATTGCCGCTCGCACCTCTCGCTTCGAGCAGCCCGACGAGACTACCGCCAGTCAGATCGATATCGACGCCGCCGCGCAATGCGTCGTTTCGGAAAATTCAGGGCGTTTCGATCACATAGGTCACGAACGTGTTCACCGTTCCGGCCGTGGTTTTCCCCGTCGCGTAGTAGCTCGCGATGAAGTTGATCGGCGTCGGATTCGTCGATGTAATCGGAACGATCTGCATCGTGCTGCGATCGCCGACCTTGATCGGCGAACCGTCCGAATTGGCGAGCCTCACCTGCACGTTGGTTGCCGACGTCTCGCCGGATACTGGTTGCGGATTCAGATGGCCGCTAACCGGATCGGTCGACGTACCACGTTCGAAGTAGACCCGCGCATTCGCCATCTCGCTTTCGCATTGCACGATGATGGTAAAGACCGTGTCGCCCGCCGTCGCTCCCGATGCGGACAGCGATTGCGTCGAAACGGTCGGCAACGTGACCGTCATGTCCGGCGCACCCACGACCCGACATGTAGACGTGAGATAGTTCCCGGTGAAATTGAGCATCACCGAAGGAGACGACTGCGCGCCTGCGGCAAGCGGCACGAGCATCGTGCCCGCAATCAGGCCACGCATCGCACCGGCGATCCGGCGGCCATTCCCCCTGTTCTTCATTCCCCCACCTCCACTGCCGAGACCACTTTTCGGTTTATCTCCGAGACCGCTTGCTTGACCATCATCTGCCCGTCAGTTCGATATGCCGACGACATCCGTCGCCGATGTGTGACTCACGGGATGCTCCACCGATGGCGGCACCGTCGACGCCGAATCGCAGCCGAGCTTGATACGAGCAATAGCGGCAACGCTCCCGCTGTTGTCCGCGTCGTCGCCGTCGGGCAACGCATAGATCAGCGCACACTGTTCGTCCGGGCGATCGCCCCAACGCGCCAGCAACTTGCCCTGCTTTTCGAGGCCGCGCAAATAGGCGACGCCTCCCTGACCGACGACACCGACGGGTTTTCCGTCTTCGTCGAACAGTTCGGTGCCCATCGGCAGCGCATTGCCCTCCCGATCTTCGATTTCGGCAAACACGGGCGTGCCCTGCACGGTCGCGATCTTCACCCTCACCAGCGAATCGGCCCGTGGCACGACTTCCTCGCTCGTGTTTCCGAGTTCCACGTCCAGCGGCACGTCGCTCGGATCGAGCGCAATCGTATTGACGCGATAGGGCGTCAGCGACGGCAGCACCGCGTAACCGTTCCGATCGATCCGTGCCCCCTGACCGTTGACGATCCGCCCGCCCTTCGCGCCCTTCGCCTCGACGAGCGCGAAAGCCTGGCCGAGCGGCGGGCTCAGCGTCACGCCGCCGTCGTGCATGACAATCGCGCCATCGGCGTTGAATGCCGCTTGACGTGTCCGGTTGCCGATCGACGCATTCCCGTTGTAGGTACCGAACGGCGCCCGATAAACCAGATAGCTGCCCGCGGAAATCGTCCGGTTGTCGGCAGACACGATGCGCGAAGCGTTGATGCCGTAGTTGAGCGGCGTGGTGCCGACCGTATTGCCCGACGCCGAAACCTGAATCGCGCTGTCGCCGCCCGAGCTATGAGACAGGTTGCTCGTCAGATAGTCGAATGCATGACGCGCGTTCGAAGCAGCCGTGCCCAGCGGAATGGTGAAGTTCGCGCCGATCTGCGTATTGGCCTGCCCGTTCTGCATGCGCGCGCGCTCCGCATACAGCGAGTACGAGATGCGGCCGAACGAACTGTTGAAACCGACTTGATACTGGAGGTCATAACCCTTTCCTCCCCCCCAATAGTTCTGCGAACTGCCCGATACGTAGAACGAACTCGCCTTTCCGACCGGCTGGCTGACATTCAGCTGCAACCGGCTTCGCGTCCGATAGTCGTACCAGCCGTCGATTCCGGCCGCGCCATGGCGTGCATAGATCGCATCGCGCAAACTGTAGAATCGCTCGGTCGAATAGCGATACGCGGCGACGGAGACATTCGTTTTCATGCCGGGAACGAGCTTGCTATAGCTGATTCGCATGCTGTAACCGGGACGCCCGCCCGACTGACTCGGCAATTGCGTGCCGGCCGTCGTCATGTCGAGTGCCAAGGCGCCCAGCGGCGTGTTGAAAGCGACACCGACCAGGCCAGCCCAATATCCGTCGGAGAATTGACCGCCGGTATAGCCCGTCAACAAGTTCGTGAAACCGCGCTGATAAACGACCTGGGCAACCCACGGATGGATATTGGTCACCGTATCGCGATAAGCGCCGACGGTCACGTTGAAACGCGACACGCTCGGTCGCAGCAGTTGCGGCACCGATGCGAACGGCACGAGAAAGGTTCGCTTGCGGCCGTCCGCTTCCATCACCGTCACTTCGAGATCGCCCCCATAGCCCGTCGCAGGCAAATCGCTCAGCTCGAACGGGCCGGGCGGCACGCTGATCTCGGTCACGACGACGCTGTTCTGCCGAACCGTGACCAGCGCATTGGTTTCGGCCACGCCGCGCACGACGGGCGCGTACGCCCGCATCGAATCCGGCAACATGCGATCGTCGCTGGAAAGCCGGACGCCGCGAACATTGAACGAATCGAACACGTCGCCGCTCGTGGCGCTATCGCCGATCGTCAGCTGACTTTTGAGCGCCGTCACGTCATGCTGCGCGTAGAGCGCGACACTTTGCCAGCGCGTGCCGGCCGACCGGTTGTACCAAGTCGCTGTCGATCGCTGCCTGAGCCGCCAGCCTTTGACGTTGATACCGGATTGCAGGCCCCAAAAGACGCTGCCCAGATCTGCGCCGCCATTATTCTGATGGCTCGTATAGCTTGCGAGGCTGTATTGCAGGAGGCCCGCGTCGATTCCGTTGTCCCAGCGCGCGGGATCGACATAACCGACGACCTCCCTGCGCAACTCGAGTTGGGGGATCGACAGATCGAGCTTCAGATCCGCGGAATTGAACGTCGCGATCGAATCCGGCACGGACACGGAAAGCGGAACGCACCGCGGCGGGAGCGACGCGGCATCGCGATCGTCGTCGTCGTCGCCGTCACTTTCGCCGCCGCCGTCGCTCGCGGCATGGAGCCGCCGCCCCACGCGTCCGGCATTGACGCCCAGCCGGTCGAGGTCCGATAGCGTGAAGCACGGGGCTGCGATGTCCGAATCCGGCACGGCCTGAAACAGTACGTCGAACCGTCCACGCCCTTTTCCGTTCACGAATACTTCGAGCGGATAAAGCCCGGGCGCAACAGGATTGCCGTGCGTATAGCGCGAAAGATCGGCGACGTCGCCCGTAAAAAACGCGGGATTGAATATCATCGCCTTCGGAGCTTCACCGCCACCCGGCGCCGGCCCGCTCCCGCTTGCAGCCTCCGCTCGTGTTCCGGAATCCATCCGCTCGCCGATCGGCACCGGCCCGGAGCGGTCGGATACCTCGGTCGCGCCGACAGGAAATGCCCAGCAACCTAATGCCACGACCACCGCCCGTGCGACCGGACTCCCTCGAAACGGTGCAGCACCTCGCGCCCCCCCAACCTCCGCGTCACTACCTCGTATACCGCACATTCCGCCGCCATACCTCTTAGTTATCCTGTACTTCTACGTTTCGTGCACGATCGATCTGTGCCGAATCCCGGATTTCCGAACCGAAATCGTTCAGGACCGTATAAGAGACGCTTGCCGCCGATCCGACGTCGAGCTTCCCCGCCTGCGGCACGAAATCGACGTAACCGAACGGCGGCGCCATATCGGGCTTCAATGCGACAACGCCATTCCCCGCATCCAGTTCGATCTTGCCGAAGGACACGTAATAGGGCGATGGATTGTCCAGCCGCAAAACCTGCTCGCCGCGCTCGTTCGACGCGATATGCCACCGGAACCGATCGCGCCCCGCCACCGGATCGTCCTGCAACGCACTAGGTCGATAGAACATCTTGATCCGCGTGCGAAACGCAAACTGAATCATGTTTCGGCCGTCCGCGGCCTGCGGCTTGGGAGGAATTTCGAGTACGTTCAACCAGTAAATCGACTCGCGATCCTTCGGCATGTCGCCGCCCGTAAACATGATGCGCATCGCCTGCCCGCGGTGCGGTTCGACGCGAAATACCGACGGCAACAGCGCGAACGGCACCTTGATCTTGTTCGGTGCCGCGGCGACATCGCCGTCGTCCAACCACGCCTGAACCAGGGCCGGTTGACTATCGGTGTTGTTGACGCGGACATTGACTTCGCGATCTTGAGCGGGATAAATCACGCGCGTACCGGTAATCGTGACTGCAGCAGGCACCGATGACGCAGCCATGCCGCAAACGACGGCAACCGTGGCGAAAATATGAAACTTCATTGAATGCACGCGAATCCATTTCGTGATGAGCCACCGGGCCCAAATTCGGGCCGCGCCTTCGCAACGAAGACTCGGCCCGATCGACTCTCGTCGCTAAGCTTACGGATACGCCAGCGTATAGTTGACGACAGCCATCACGTCGCCTGCCGTGGTCTGGTTGGTCGCATAGTACTGACCGCCATAACTCAACTTCGCGGCGCCGCCGCTGATGGCGACGGGCGCACCGGAACTACCGAGCAGAATCGGCGTCGTACCGTCGCGATCCAGCAATTGCACCTGCACGTTGTTCGCAGCCGTCGCCGGCGGCGCTTGGTTCGTGGCATTGCGCGTATCGGGATCCATGTGGGCAGTCTCGAAATGAGCCGACACGGAAGTCAGATCCGTCGGGCACTGCGTAACGGAAATATCGAACATCGTCGAACCGGCGGTCTGAGCTGCCGCGGTAAGAGACTGCGTAGAGATCGTGGGCAACGTAACGGTCTTGTTAACGTCACCGGCATTGATCTGACAGGTTTCCTGAATAAGCTTTCCGTTAAAAGTAACCGTACCCGTACCCGCTGCAAAAACCGCCGGTGCAGCGGAGATACCCGCCACCGCGATCATCAGTCCCATGACTTGCACTTTCATCAATTGAATTCCTCTTTTTACATTTCTCAAGTACACCACCCTCGCCGAGCCAATAGCATCCGGGCATCGCAAGGGCTGATGCATGGTGCCATCGCGCCCCGCCACCGTTAATGGGCGAGCACCCAAAGTTGCCCAAAGCGCCCGTCCCCTACGGGAATGTTTTCCTCAATCGCTCGTCGAGCGGCCCGCTCGCGGGTCGACTCCGGGCATCGGATGGCAATGCTCGACAAAGAACGTCGCGACTCACGACGCGAGCCCGGACTCGCCCCCCCTTCTTCCGATCACAACCCATCGTCATCCAGCCCACCATAATTTCCGCACTTTGGGCGCAGGCCCATTAACGACGACCTGCGTCGATGACAAGATTCGTAATTCTTGACGAGACATATCTCTTTGACCGCGTTCTTCGAATCACTTCGCCGTTTATTTTTGACAACCATGACCACGCAGCGCGGCACGACCGCACCAACTTGCGGCCCCATCCGCAGCACGCTTCGCCTCTCCTCCCGCACTATCGAGTCAGGGAAAGACCGAGCGCTCCGGCGCCGGCCGACCTCTTCGTCTCCACCCGGTGTCGGCCCCGCTTATCGAGCAACGGCAACTGAACGGCTCAAACAGGCCGTTCCCGGCGCCTTTCGTCGCGCTTGAAATCGTTCCCTCCCAGTCGAGGAAATTCTTTCAGATACCCTGATAGAACGAAATTATGAAAATCATTCATACAGACGAAAATCTGCAATCCGAACTTTCTATACTGGTAGGAAAAGGATTGAAGGCAGACATCGATCGCCTGGAACGAGACGAGCCTTTCGCCGATGTCATTCCCAACTTCGACTCCCTGGTCATGCTGGAAATCCTCCTGCTCATTGAGGACAAGGAGGGGTTCCGCTTCGATCAGCACCTGGATGCCGGTCAATCGGTGTCATCGGCGGACGCGCTCGCCGCATATCAGTCGTTCCCGCCGAATATCAGCGCGCTCGCCCAGGCGCTGAGCCGGGCCAGGCACGCGGAGAAGCTCAAGCAAGAAGTCGAACTCGATGCGCCGGCTCCCGCCGCCGCTCAGGCGAGCCTCTCAAGCGACGCTCGAAACGATGTCGGAAACGACGCGCGGCGGAGTGCATCATGAAACGCGACGTCGTCATCACGGGGATCGGGCTAGCCGCGCCGTTGGGCATCGAACCGACCTCGTTCTTCGATGCGCTGGTTTCCGGCAAAAACGGCATTCGTCGCCATCCCGACCCGACGATCGAGCGCCACGTCGGTTATGTCGATCTCGATATCGGCGCGCATTTTTCTATCGCCGAGTCGCGCAATCTCGACCGCGTGTCGCTATTGGCTCTGTATGCCGCCCGACAGGCCGTGGCAAACAGTGGCCTTCGCGATGAAGCGGCATGGCGCAATTGCGGGGTGTTCGTCGGAACGGGCATCGGCGGCGTCGGTTCGCTCGCGGAAGGTATTGCCCAATACCACGGCATCGGCCGACGCAGCATTCTGTTGACCGTTCCAGCCGCCATGCCGCACGCCCCGGCCGCGCATCTGGCGATGTCGCTCGGCACTTCCGCGGAAGCGATCACCTACTCGACCGCATGTTCGGCGGGGGCGGTGGCCATCGGCGAAGCCTTCCGCCGCATCCGCGACGGCTATTCGGACATCGCCGTCTGCGGCGGCACGGAAGCCATGCTGACGCCGCCGCTGCTCGAAGCATGGGATCAATTGCGGGTCCTTTGTGCGGAGCCCGCGGATGCGCCAGCAACGGGCTGTCGTCCGTTCAGCGGAAGCCGTTCCGGCTTCGCGTTGTCGGAAGGCGCGTGCATGGTCGTACTCGAGCCCCGCGACCATGCGATCGCGCGCGGCGCGACTCCGATCGCCGAATTGGTCGGATACGGCACCAGCAACGACCACAGCCATCTGACGCTGCCGACGCCCGCCGGTCAGGCGCTCGCGATCCGGCGGGCGCTCGACGACGCGAGAATCGACGCGAAGCAAGTGGGCTACGTCAACGCGCACGGCACCGGAACACGAAACGGCGACGTATCGGAAAGCGACGCATTGCGAGCCGTATTCGAACGTTCACTCGACAACCTGCCCGTCAGCAGCACGAAATCGGCACATGGCCATTTGATCGGCGCCGCCGGGGCGCTGGAACTAGCGATCTGCGCGATGGCGGTGCACGAACAAAGGGTGCCGCCGACCTTGCACTACGATGCGGGCGATCGCGCTTGCGGCGATATCGATTACGTGCCGCACGTGGGCCGCCGCGTCGAAGGCCTCGAATTCGCAATCAGCAACTCGTTCGGCATGGGCGGCAACAATACCGTGCTTGCCGTCAAACGGTGCTGAAATGATTCGCACGACATATTCGTCATTATCGGGAGAAAGACTGATGTCCAGTCAAGCATTCACATCCGTTTCATGCCATTCGCGCGGCCAGATTACGCGGCAAGCGACATCGATCAGCTATCGCTTGAACGACAACGAACTGCACGTGTGGGTAGACCAGGGCGGAAACAAGAGAGTCTGTACCGAGCTGTTTCGCCAGGGCGTGATCGATCGGTCCCGATATATCGCGGACGTCGCCTACTGCCGACACGCTCTTTCCGAAACCGTATTGCAAGGCTATCGAATCTGGGGGCCGGCGTGCGCCGCTTTGATGAACGAACATCGATGGTTCATGACGCTGATGTCGACGCCGACCCGATGGTTCATCGAAGACAGCGCATTCCACATGGCGCTTCGCAATACGCCTCATTGGCGAGGCCGGTTCGTGCGTCGGGCCGTCTTCATTCCCGTCTGCTGGGCGATGGGCGCGCTGTCGAATTCGCTTTCCGGTCGGCATGGAGATAACGCGTCCCGGCACTTATTTTCCAAGTAACCGATCTTCCTCTAGAAAATTTAAATTATTCCGCGCCGAGAAAATCTCAGCACATCGACTATTTCCAATCCTATTAACTCGAGTAACGATCGTCGGCGCAAGCATTGAAAATTTCGCTCGATAAAAAACTCGAACGAATAACCACTCCATTTCCAAGGAACGGTTAATAACCTCACCGATTTTCGGTGTTTTTTTTTACAAACCCATCAAAAAGGTAAATCTGCATGACCATCAAGAACACGCTCGCGCTCACCGCTTTCGCAATTGCCACTGTCTCCGGTACGGCTACTGCGCAAAGCACCGGTCAAAGCAGCGGGCAAATCAATTTTTCCGGCAACATCACCACGGCGCCCTGCTCGGTCGATGGCAACAACGTCAATCAAACTGTGGCGCTGGGTTCGATTTCGACCAATATTTTTAGCGGAGTCGGTTCGCAGTCCACCGCGAAAGACTTTCAGATCAATCTCACGGGTTGCAACACGACGACCCTGAAGACAGCTCAGATCACGTTCTCCGGCACGCCCGACGACACCGACCCGAACCTGCTGAAGTTGACCCCCGGCATGCCGGGCGCAGGCGCGGCACAAAACGTCGCCGTGGGCCTCTACGACGTCTATAACAACCAAGCTTTGGCCCTGAATGCCAAATCGGGCGCGATTCCCCTCCAAAGCGGCCTGAGCGTGCTGCCATTCCGTGCGTATTACCAGCAGACAGCCGCCAACGTCGCTGCCGGCAGCGCGAACGCAAGCGCCCAGTTCACGATCTCCTACAACTGATCGCGGCAAGCCTGCCTCCACATTACCGCCGGGCTCGCGCCCGGCGCGTCATTCGACCGATTGATCCCATGTTTCCTCGATCTCCATCATTTCTTGCGCTTGCGCTGTTCGGAGGCATGCTCCTTAGCCAGCACGCCGATGCCGGTATCGTTCTGTCAGGCACACGGCTCGTCTTCGACGGGACCAAGCGCGAAGCCTCCACCAATGCCCGAAATACGTCGGATGTTCCGTACGTCGTCCAGGCATGGGTCGAAGCGCAAGACGGAAGCACCGATACGCCGTTTTTCGTCACCCCCGCCCTGTCGCGTATCGATGGAGAACGCGAAGGACTGCTGAGAGTGCTGAGAGTCAACGACACGCTGCCCGAAGACCGCGAGTCGATGTATTGGCTCAACGTCAAGGAAATTCCGAAGATCGACAAGCGTGACAACGTCCTTCAAATCGCGGTTCGAACCCGGATCAAGATTTTCTATCGACCGGCGGGCCTGAAGAATGCACCGCGCGGCGCAGCCATGCTCGATTGGAAAATCGTCAGGAATGCAAAGATCGGCAAATGCGCGCTGGCGGTTAAAAACAACTCCGCCTATTACGTCACGCTCTCCGATATCGCCGTCGGTTACGGCAGCAACGCGCCGGAGAAGCTGAAGATCAGCGCCATCGCACCGCTCTCCGGCCAGGACTGGAGCCTGCCGAGCTGTGCGCAAAGCATTCAACTCTCCTATTCCGTGGTGAACGATTTTGGCGCCACGGAAGAAATCCCGCCGATTCAGGTCAATCTCACATCGAACGAGCAAAGCGAAAGCAGTGCTTCACATTAAGCGTCATGCGGCATAACGTTACAGATTCTCGCGGCACGGTAGTCAAACCACTTTCGCGCACGCGCCTTTTGCTGTCGCTGGCCTTGCTCTCGGGAGGCGGCGCCACGCCGCTCTCGGCGATGGCCGACAGCGAGCGTGCGGTGTTCAACAACGAATTCCTGCGTCTCGGCGGCGGCCCGCAACAAGCCGATCTGGCCGTCTTTGCATTCGGCAACCGCGTGCTTCCCGGCCGGTATCAGGCCACGGTCACGATCAACGGCGAAAGCTTCGAAGAAGAAGAGATCGATCTGGTTGCGTCGAGCGACGACGTCGACGCGACGCCTTGCCTGACGCGCGCCCAGCTCGCAAGATGGAATGTCAATACGGCCGCGTTCGAATCGATCGCCCAGTCCGCCGACGACGCCTGCATCGATATCGCAAAAGCCATCCCTCAAGCAAGCGCACGGTTCAACGTAGCCACGCAGACACTCGAAATTTCCGTGCCTCAGGCGGCCATGCTACGCCGGCCACGAGGCACCGTTCCGGCCAATAAGCTCGACAACGGCACGACCGCGCTGATGTTCAACTATCAGCTCAACGGCAACCACGACTACCTGAACCGGCAGAGCGGCCTGTATGCAAACGTCAGCGCCGGCTTCAATGCGGGCTCGTGGCGGTTTCGTAATTTGTCGACGTTCAATCACGATGCTCGCGGCTCGACATTCGAATCGCGGACCACTTACGTCGAGCGGGCGCTGGTCGGAATCCACTCCCGATTGACGATCGGCGATACGTATACGCCGGGTAACGTCGTCGACAGCTTCGGTCTTCGCGGCATCCAGCTGCAGACCGATGAAACGATGCGGCCCGACAGCATGCGCGGCTACGCGCCATCCATCCGCGGCATCGCCCGGACCTCCGCGGAAGTGACCATCCGGCAGAACGGTTATGTCATCAACAAGGTATATGTGCCGCCCGGCCCTTTCGTCATCGACGATCTGTACGCCACGCCGGGGGCCGGCGACCTCGAAGTCGCAATCACCGAGGCGGACGGCAGCACTACCCGTTATACGCAGCCTTATGCCGCGCTGCCGACGCTTGTGCGAGACGGGACGCTGAATTACAGCGTCGCGGTCGGGCGCTATCGGGATGCGTTCGTGAGCAACGGCCCGTATGTGGGCCAAACCACTATCGCATACGGGCTGACCTCCGACGTCACGGTCTACGGTGGCGCCATCATGTCCGGCATCTACGGCGCCGTCGCAGCGGGAACCGGCCTGAATCTGAAGAACCTCGGCGCATTCGCGTTCGATATCACGCAGACGCACGTTTATTCGTCGAATGCGCCGCGCGTGTCGGGAAGCGCATTCCGGCTGACCTACGCAAAATCGTTGCCGGGTTACGGCACGCATTTCCGCATGGTCGGCACACGCTACATGACGGAAGGATATCGGTCGTTCGCACAGGCCGTGCACGAAGACAGCCGAGGTTGGCAGCAGTATCAAGGCAATTTGCGAACGCAGTTGACGGCCAGCATTGCCCAGCAATTCGGGCGTTACGGCGCGCTTTACGCCACGGCCACACGCCAGTCGTACCGCGACACGCGGAGGACCAACACGCTCTTGCAGGTTAGTTACGCGACGTCGATCCGGAAAGCGGCCACCAGCCTCAACTACAACGAGATATCGAATAGCCGAAGCACGCGAAAGGAACGCCAGGTGCTGCTGAACGTGTCGATGCCGCTCGGACGGAGCGCAAGCTCCGCGTCGTATCAGGTTCGAGCGGACAACAACGGCAACATGAATCACCAGGCGAGCCTCTTCGGTTCGCTGCTCGCCGGAAACAATCTGTCGTATAGCGCACAGCTGGCCAAGTCGACCCACGGCTCGCACAACGCCTATGGCTCGCTCTATTACCAAGGATCGAAGGGCAACATCGGCGTCAGCCACAACCAAGGCTCGGGATCCCGTCAGTCGCAGATCTCCATCGGCGGCGGCGCGGTCGTGGATCGTCAGGGTTTGTTGTTGTCGCAACCGCTGGGGGAGACGGTAGGCATTGTCGAAATCCCCGAAGCCGCCGGCGTCGCGGTCGACGGATATCCCGGGGTGGTGACCGATTCGAACGGCCGCGCGGTCGTGCCGAGTCTCGTGCCGTACCGGCGCAATCGTATCTCGGTGGATGCCACGCGCACGGCGAAGGACAACGTCGATCTGGTCGAGTCGGCCGTATCCGTTGCGCCGACGAGAGGGGCCGTCGCTTACTCGGTCCTGCGTGCCGATGTCGGCATGCGCATGTTCGCGCGCCTGCGCTTGCCCGACGGCAGCGACGTACCTTTCGGCGCGCTGGTTCAGGACCGGGACGGCCGGGAAAAAGGCGCCGTGGGGCCGATGGGACGCGTATTTTTGTCGGGCATGAAGGACGGCTCGGTCGAATATTCGGCTACGTGGGGCAATGCTGCGGAAAAACGCTGCACGTTCACGATCGACGTCGCGCTTCTGAATAAGGAAAATGAGGAGCGAATGGTGGATGTAGCTTGCAACAATGGAGATTCAAAATGACAATAAAAATCCATGAATTCAAGAGACACGATATTTTTCATTCCACTTTCATCAGAATTACCGGAGCCGCGACGGCACTCATTTTATCAAGTGAAATTGCATACGCCGACTGCTTGATTAATACTCGCTATCCTCTTTCAGACTACACTTTCTCGGCAGGCGTCATCAATCTTCAAATCGCCCCCAATCTGCAAGTCGGTGATCAGATTGGTGATACGCGTACATTCGCTACGCCTTCTTACTCCGGAGATCAAAACGGTCTAAGTCAGTATCATGCCATAAAGTGCGATGCCGGCTCGGTCGAGGAATTTTACGGCACCACGGAATACGACGGTAACACCCAAACCTACAAACTTCCGAACATTGAAGGCGTTGGATATCAGCTTCTCTATCCCGCCGATCCAAGTTCTCAGGTGCCAACGGATCGACTTGCCCCTCTGAGTATAACTAACACACACACACCGGGTTACATGGTGTATCCCCCTGGGAAGGAACTCGTCTTGCGTTTCGTAAAAACGGGAGACATAAAGGGGGGGGCGACTTCGATACAGGAATTTGGCTTAGGCGCTGTGACTTCGCCCATCAGGCGAAAAACGCTTTCGCTTAAATTCGGCGTCAATGTACAAGAACCGACCTGCAATATCAGCAACAGCAACATATCCGTTCCGATGACGACGACCGACGTCTCCGAATTTTCCGGAATCGGATCGTCTCCTTCGGGGAAGAGAAAGCAATTCAATATCAGGATGACTTGCAACTCGTCCGTATCGCAATTGAGCATCAATTTCACGAGCCCGTACCTACACAGTGGCATGCCCGGCACCATAGACATCCAAGATGAAGGCGCAAATACCGCCGCTGGCGTCGGCATACGCATTCGGTACGGCTCGAACGATCAACCCGTGGCGTTCGGTGAATATCTCGATATAACGTCGAATCTGGCATCCGGCTCGCTACCGATGAGCGCCGAATATGTTCAAACGAGCGATGCCGTCAAAGCGGGAATTGCGAACAGTGTCGCGACCTTCGATATCGAATATCGATAGGCATAACGTGCCGTAATCTGTCATCGGTGTCCGCGCTAAGCCGAAGCACCGATGACCTTCTTCAAGCCGCTTCCCCAATTTCAGCCTGGGCCGATCAGGTGTATCGACGCGTTTACGCGATCATTCGTTCCGCGCACTTTCGTGCACCGCTCCTTTACGGAGCCGGCAATTATCCCTGTTCGTCAGCTGCTCGCCCCTTACTAACAAAGGAAACCCACATCGTGCCGAATGACACCACGAATGAACCGGATCGTCTGCGTCGCCTGCTTTTGTCCACGCCCTTGCTTGCTGCGTTGCCTGCTACCGCGGAAACGGTATCCTCTCCGGTCGCCGGAACCCCGCTCTCCACGCCCGATCGACACGAAACCCTGCTCCTGAAGCGCGCGGATGTCGTCGTTACGATGGACCAGCAGCGACGCGAAATCCGCCGGGGAAGCATTTATATAAAAGGAAACACGATCGTAGCGGTCGGAGACGACAAAAACATGCCCGCGACTGCAGATCGTGTCATCGACCTGCGGGGGCACATCGTCATTCCCGGTCTGATCAATACGCATCATCACATGTTTCAAAGCCTGACGAGAGTCGTCCCTGATGCGCAGGATGGCGAACTATTCAAATGGCTGACGACGCTCTACCCTATCTGGCAAAGACTGACACCCGACATGATGAGGGCTGCCACCCAGACGGCCATGGCCGAACTGATGCTGTCCGGATGCACGACGACCAGCGATCATCAGTATTTGTACCCCAACGGGATCAAGCTGGACGACAGCATCGAGGCGGCGCGGGAAGTGGGCATGCGCTTTCACGCTTGCCGAGGCAGCATGAGCGTCGGACGCAAGCAAGGGGGGCTGCCGCCGGACGCGCTGGTCGAAAACGAAAAGGCCATCCTCAGCGATACCCAACGCGTGATCGAAACCTATCATGACGACAGCAGGGGCGCCATGCTGCGTATCGTCGTCGCGCCGTGCTCTCCGTTTACCGTGAGCCAACAACTCATGCGCGATTCGGCCAAGCTGGCGCGTGCGTACAAGGTATCCATGCACACGCACCTGGCGGAGAATGTCAGCGACATCGAATATAGCCGGAAGATGTTCAACAAAACGCCGGCCGAATATGTCGAAGAACTCGAATGGATCGGCCGAGATGTATGGCACGCACACTGCGTCAAGCTCGATCGGCACGGCATCGAACTCTTTGCCCGCACCGGAACCGGGGTCGCGCATTGCCCGTGTTCCAACATGC
Source organism: Burkholderia sp. IT-111MI5 (assembly GCF_949752865.1). Classification (NCBI taxonomy): domain Bacteria; kingdom Pseudomonadati; phylum Pseudomonadota; class Betaproteobacteria; order Burkholderiales; family Burkholderiaceae; genus Burkholderia; species Burkholderia sp. IT-111MI5. The sequence continues at coordinate 214,574 of NZ_CATKIF010000033.1, forward strand.
GCCTCGGCTCCGGGATTGCTCCCGTTCGCCGCATGCTGGACGCCGGCATGCATGTCGGTCTCGGCGTCGACGGCTCCGCCTCCAACGACACGTCTGACATGATTGGCGAGGTTCGTCAGGCGCTGCTGCTGCAACGCGTCGGGTTCGGCCCGGAAGCGCTCACGGCGCGTGAGGCCCTGGAAATTGCAACGCTTGGCGGTGCGAAGAATCTCAACCGCGACGATATCGGCGCGATCGCCCCCGGAATGATGGCCGACGTGGCGATCTTCAAGCTCGATACGATCGGCGTCGCGGGCGCCGGGCACGATCCTGTCGCGTCGCTGGTGTTTTGCGACCCGGGCAAAGCCGCTTATACCATCGTCAATGGACGCATCGTGGTGGAAGGCGGCGACGTCGTCACGATCGATCTGCCCAAGGTCGTGGAAAAACACAATGCGCTTGCACGTCGGTTAGTCGCCGCTTGATTGTAAGCGATCCATTGTTAACGCCTCTCATCGGACGTTCGTGTGAGAGGCGTCGTTCTCGAACCGGCGAGCGTTAAGTGCGCTTTCGAACACGGTACGAGTATGGATGAACGAGCACGAGGTTCGAGGCCGACGGCAAGAGCGCGACCGACGTCGCTCGGGTTCGAGCATCGATCTCATTGATTTCGTCCACGGACGGATCCGTCGGTACGCGACGCCCGCCCCATATTTGCACGCACACCGGGCGAGGATCGTCGGAATGCAGCGCTTCCCAGGAGACTCCAATGAGTCGCCTGACGGGAATTCCAGAACAACGGAGTCCACGGCAAGCGGCATCGGTTTACCTGATGCATCTCGAAGGTACGCTTTGATCTGCTTCGGCTCCGTCATGTTTGCCTTTAGTGGGTGTTGGGCGGTTCGTTATATGATCAGGTTACCGACGATATCCGAGGTCACGGAGCGCTACGACCCTCTTCATGCTCGCGCTGAGGCGAACCGTACGCGTCGTGTATCGCAAGTAGCGCAGCGAGTTCCTCGGCAGTGCTGGCGACCTGCATCGGCGTGCCGATTGGACCAACACGTCAATCACACGTTCAAATAAACGACGATATTCTCGACGATGTCTAACCCGCTTCCGTGATACCTGGAATTCAATTCTTCTGAAAATTAAATCCGATACCTATTTTTCGGTAAATAGATTCCCCTCGAAAATGAATTGCCCTCGTATCAGACCGCTCCTATACCTATCCAAACCCTCAGCCAGGCAAGCAATGCCGTATAGGCAAAAGCCCATTTCTTATATGAGCTTCCCCGCCACCACCCAAACCTCCCCTTCTCACACCTTTGCCTACACGGACTCCCCGTGTTTATCGATATACAACTAAAATAATTACAACGGATTGCACCCCGCCAATACTCTCCATTAATATCGATATCGCCTGCCCGATATCGCCAAATTACGGGCAAGGCGCTAAACGGTATTTCGCACATTCGCGCGGAATCGCGCTCACAACAGGAGATTTGACATGAAGGAAACCCAGCAGATCGAATTGCTCGACTGGATGCAGCAAGACACGCACCCCGAAGCCGTCGACATGATGGTCGAGGATGCCGTGGTGCCGTTCGGCACCGCTCTCTGGCCGGTTTAAGCGGGCCGCCCGTTCTCGCGGAAGGGCCTCGGCCCTTCCGCCGCTTCCGGAGACTAGCATGCTTAACCTGCACCGCGCACTCGGCTTTCATCCCGCGCTGCGCGACAAACTCGCGCGCGGCGACACGGGCAAACTGCTGATCGGCTACGACACCCGCAATCGCGACACCGCCCTGCGCGCGTTTTCCGCGCTGCCCGATTCGCTTGACGCGACCACCCTCTGCCTCGAAACCACCCCGCCCGTCGACATCACCGCTGCGCTCGATCGCATCGACCTGTTCGTGCTGCTGTACGACTCGTCGTGCCTGCCGACGCCGTCGCCGAACGGGCCGCCTTTTCTCGCCGCGATCCGCCCCGCGATCGTCGCACACTGGAACAAGTCGGTGCTGTTCAAGGATTACGGCCCACATCTCGACGAGGCATTCGCCGAACCGCTCGATGACATCGCCACGCGCAACGGCCGGCTGATCGGAGCGGCCGCGTGCGCGTCGCGAATCCGCTTTATCGACGAAGCCGGCAACGCGCTATCGGGCTCGCTGAAGCCCGATCAAAAATGGACGAGCGTGGATGGCATGGGCAATCTCGACGTCGTGCCCGGCGAAATCGCAACGCACGTGACCGACCTGCACGGCTCGATCGTGTTCAGCGGCACGTTTCTCGGCACCGTGCCGTTCGCGATCAAGTACAAGGTGGCCGAGCGGCTCGCGACGCTGCGGGTCGAGAACAGCACGATCGTCGATTTCGACAGCGACGACGTGGGCTTCCGACGCGACTTCGCGACCTATCTCGACCGACACGCGAATCACCGGCGGATCGAGGAATTCGGCATCGGCACGAACCTCGGAATTCGCGGCCTGTACGGCCGCAACGCGGGTTTCGAGGAGCGGCATCCGGGGCTGCATCTCGGCCTCGGCGGCGGCGAGCATGGCAGCCATCATCTCGACCTGATCTTTTCGACCGGCTCGATCATGCTGGACGATAGTGTCGCGTTCGCCGATGGCCGCTTTCATTTCGGGAGCATTTGATGCCTTCGATATCCGAAACATCGACCCATTCCACCGTCGAAGCGACCATCGCCGAAGCAGTGCGTGAGCTCAAGCACGGTGTGGTGCCCACGATCTATGAGGCATTCGACGCCTTTCTGTCCGCTCTCGATGAAAATCCGGCCGACGAGGCTCTGCTCGAATGCGAGTGCGCGGTGTTGGCCAACGATACGTCGAAACCGCTTTACGACACGCAGATCAAACCTTCGGCGATGCGTCGCGCCGGCGACGGATGGCAGATGCAGGGATTTCATGCGGTGCCGGGCTTGCCGAACGATCTCGCCAGCCTGAGGTCCGTGAAGCTGGACGCTCGCATTACCGGGTTTTACGCGAGCATGGATGCGTTTGCGCACAAAGCGCATTCCGCCGTCATCCCGCCGCTGCTCGCGCTCACGCCGCTCGCGACGCAATGGACCGTGCTCGGCAAAGTCTGGCGTTATCGCACCGAATTCGCCGGCGACAAGAAATCGATCTTCGTTCCCCCTCATTTCGATCGCAGTGTGTTTTCCATGATGCTCGATAGCCGCCTCGATTTTTCCGGCGAAAGTCGGCATCTGTGCATCGGCGCCCCCGATCCGACCGTCGATATCGACACGATTGCAGCGTCGTGGAATATCGAGGACTGCCATATGCCATGCCGAAACGAATATCCCGTCGTTCTGGCAGGCATACATGCGCACGAGCCGCTCGGCCTCGCCCCGCGACCGCACAGCGTGTTGCGCATGGATCCGGCCCAGGCCCGCTATCGTTACTCGCTGCTTCTCTTCGTGGTACCACGCAAGGGATTGGACACGCCGCATGCCCATCTGCCTTCGAGGTAACGCTTTCCATCGAGAAAGCGAACGTCATCGCGGCCGGGCTGTTCCCGGCCTTGCCGATTTGCGGTTGACGGGCAGTAGCCGCGCGTGGTGCTGCGACTCAGGGGCGCGAAGACACATTGAGGAATCCGTTGAGGCGCTCGATCTTGAGCCAACCCATATCGGGAGAAAATCGAAGCTCCAGTCGGGGAAAGTCGAACCTAGTCTTCTTGGCGGCACTAACCACCGCATCGGATATCCAGCGAAACATTATCTTCCCTTCCTCGCTCGTGCCAAACTCTCGGCGATAAAATTGTTTAACCCCTGCGTTGACCTCGTTCTGCAGTTGAGTCCAATGTCCCGCCAAACCCTCGCGGGTTCTGAACAGATCAGCAACCCGTTGCGTCGTCACTCCACGCCCCCATAATGGACCATTCACTTCGGGGCGAGTCAGATTATGGCGATTCTCTGCCTGAGCCTGGCCTTTGATCGGGCCTTTAAGGGAATCGGGCTTCGAATCGCCCCCTCCCTTGCAAGGAGGGCCATTATGTACTAGCAACCCATCAACGCCAACATAATAGTTATGTGTATCTTTAACAAGAAAATTGAATACTCTGACAGACCTGCCTTGATACTCAATCACTCGACTCATAGTTACTGAAATATCTGCCTTTCTCGCCTGTAGCAAGTCGCGTTGCCGGATGCGGGACACTTGGGTCCAGCGTTCATTGCACATGAACAGGTGCCCGATTGTAGTCAAGACGCGCGTATTACCCGCCGCCAGCTCTACCGTCTGACCGACTTCCGAGATGAATACATTCAGCACCTGGCACAATACATCACGGCGTTGCTGTCTATCGAAGGACCATACCCGCTCACCTATCTTGACGGAGTCGATACGCCTCAATCCTGACTCGCAATGCACCAGCGTCTCACCCGCGAAGCACGCCCTGACCAATCCCTTTCCGTCCGGCCTGACTTTCTGAAACCGCGCCTCCAGCTTCACAAGATCGAGCGGCGAATCACGTTCCGACGGAGCTTTGGGGATAACAGGCGCTGCAACTTTCTTTGTAGACTTGGGCGCTGCAACCTTCTTTGCAGCCTTGGGCGGTCTAGCTCCCATTAGCCCCATGACTCGCCCTACGGTGCCCTTGACCATCTTGCCTACTTGTCCTTTTGTCGGTATATCCAACGGTGATAAAAGAACATACAGAAGCGCAATGCCAGGATTCCCCTCGGTATTCTCTCGCCCAGCCGCAGCAAGCATTGACATGACTGGGAAACCGGATTCTTCTATGGCATCCCTGATCGGATTGGGCGGCAGAACCAGCTTATTGAGCGGCACAACCGAATGTTCGTTTGCCCAGAGTTCACGCTGAGTCTCGTGTTCCTGCCGTAGCGCTTGTTCCTCGTCTATGGACAGCGGAATTTGCCCGGAGGTCTCAAACCTCATGATGCCACCGACCGCGCAAGGCATCTCGGACTGTACCATCAACGCGTAACCGTCGGAAATCTTCGTCGAAGGATCGTGATTTCGCCACTGGGTCGGCTTGGGAAAACACTTAGCGCCGTGGATCTTGCATCGCATAAACGAGGGAAGGTTTACCCCGCCCGTCTTGTCACTAGTGTTGCCGTAGCGGTCGTTGCCAATGCGTACATTTCGCGGCGAAACAGAAAAATGGTTTGGCGTACTGCCATCGGTACAGTACATCAACGCCTTGTGGACTACATATTCGTCCGGATCCGATACCGACACCAGTCAATCTCCTGTAAACGCGCTTGAACAATCAATCACGAAGCATGATTCTGCGAAGAAGAGTGATCGTCGCAATGGCATGATTGAACCCAACTCCCGGTTGCTGCAGGCCGGCCCGCCCAACAACGGATCCGCCGGAATCAAACTCACGCCGAGCCAGCTCGATCCCGCTCGAGCAAATAGGTCTCGCGCGGCTTGCCGAGAATCCACCGAGGCTCGCGACCACGCCCGCTCCAGGTCTGGCCGGTTTTCGGATTGAAATACTTCTGGCGTACCGAGAACAGTTTCGTCCGTGAGCTGCTGCCGAAACCGAACACCTCGCGCGGCGTGAATCCGCAGTCCGTAATCATTTCACGCACATTTTCCAGAAGCACCGCACGCTCGGCACGGCGCACCGCTGCGATCTTCTGGTCGAGTGCCTCGAGCTCGCGAAGGAGGGGTTGCAATTTGGTCATGTCTGTTCCTTGATAATAGACGGTATCTATAAATGCGCTGCATCTATCTCCGTTCGCATGAAACGGAATGCTCATCTTAAGATTTGCCTTCGCCCCGCCTCACTCAGCCAAACCCCATATATAGCTGCCCTCCGGCCGATCCACGTTGGGCGGATCCCGTATCGCGATGCGTCACCGTCGAGCCGCCCCGACAATCTCGCTGAATGAAACAATCGATCGTCGGCACGCTCGACCGTTGCACCCGCGTCGCAAACGTTCAAACAACGACAACCAATCCTCAACGCGCCGAGACCGGCCACGCAAATCCTGCCCGAAAAATAAGCCTCGGCCCATACTTAATCGGGCCTGAAGCCCATTTGCAGGCAGGCCGAACTTCCCAATAATGTTCGTCCGACACCGGTGCCAATTCCAGCGCGGGGCGACAACCACCGCTCGCTTTTTCAGATTTCTTCAATGATCGTTGATGCGCATCGACGCATCTCGAACAATGCGAGCCAAACCTGCCGGATGTTCGCATCTCCACGGGCAACCTCAACCCATCGCCAGGAATCTTCCATGAACTTCCAGGATTCTGAAGACATTCGCATGACTGACAACCAAGCACGCTACCGCGGCGTCACCCCATACGCTGGCGACGAGAATTCCGACATCCGGATCGTCATCGCCGACGACCATCCTGTGGTGACGCACGGTGTTCGCCATGTACTCGAGCAATCGCCTGCGATGCACATCGTCGCCGAGGTGCATACGGTCACGGACATCATGCAGCAACTCGACCAACACGCATGCGACGTCCTGGTCTGCGATTACTCGTTCGACGACGATCCCGAACCCGACGGTCTCAGGATGATCGAGCGGGTCAAACGCACGTATCCGAACGTCAAGATCGTTCTGCTCACGATGCTGGACGACCAATGCCTGCTGCGCCACATCGTCCAGCGCGGCGTATCGGCATTTCTCAGCAAGACGAGCAACGATCTGAACGAACTGCCGCGCATCGTCCTCAGCGTGATGCAGGGCAAAACCTATATCGATACCCAGATCGCCAGTTCGCTTCTTTTCAACATGCTCGAGCGGCCCTTGCGAACGTCAACTCAAGCGGAACTGTCCGCTCGGGAACTGGAGGTCGTGAGACTTTACGAGGAAGGCATGACGGTTGCCGATATCGCCACGCGGCTGAACCGCAGCCGCAAGACGATCACCACGCAAAAGGCGAGTGCAATGAAGAAGCTCGGCGTCACGAGCAATCAGGCATTAGTCGACGCCGTCAGAAAGATCCTCTGACGCGGTGCGTGCTCGACAGCGGCCGACGACGATGCTTGCCCTGCTTTCCCGAATGCTCCCTCCCCCGTTTGCTCGCGCCGGGCGAAGCGGTCGACATGCGCACAAAATCAGCGGCGCCTATCAACGCGCCATCCTGTATAGTGGCGCGGTCATGCTGACCGTGGCGATCCTCGTTGCGGTCGGCGTTTCCGTCAGCGCACGCATCGATCGTTTCATCGACGACCAGCGCAGTATCTTCGTCCACCAGCGCAACAACGTCCAAGCGGCCGTTCAGCTGGCGGAATCGCACCTCCAGGGACTCGTCCTGCAGCACGGCGGCCGGGAATCGTGGGGCATCAACGCGAATGCCACGCACGCGCTGCTCGACAAGTACGCCGGAGAACTGGCGCGCCTGCATGGCGTGACCGTTACGGGCAAGGATCTCTCCGCGTCGCCCTATACGCTCGTCTCGACCGATCCCGACTACTTCCGCACGCACGGATCGCGCATCGTCAGCCTGCTGCACGCCGTATCCCCGACGCCCGGCGTTCAGGCGGTCGCCAAAGGGATCGAGAAGGGTAATTTCGTGCTAGACGCCGACGCGCGCGTATTTGCGTTCCATCCCGCGTTCGACGCAAGCACTGCGCTCGCCGACCGTCCGCGCGACGACGTTCTGGCGCTCGCAAGAGCAGAAACCGCCGACCTTCGCGAGGCGCTCGCCAAGCGGCCCGACCTCATCGCGTGGACGAAACCGCGCCGCTCGCCGCTCAGCGGGGAACCGACGATTCAATACGGCGCATTCATCGAGCGCAATCACCAACCCGTCGCCGTGCTCGGATACGACATCAAACTCGCCGACTTCCCGTCGTTCTTTCTCGACGATCATCCCGTTCCGCCAGGATTCTTCCTGATTTCGCGCGACGGCACCACCATGATGGCCGGACATCCCGACAACGATCTCTCGGTCCTCGACACGGCGCGGCTCGTGGCGGCCGACATCTCGTTCGCGACGTTCACGCCGCCGAAAATCCACCGGACACAAGGCACGTTCCTGATCGCCCAACGCATTCGCGGCCCCGAATGGATCGCCGTCTATGCATTCGACCAGTCGACCATCCTGAACGGATTGCGCAGCGAGCTGACCGTTATCGTATTGAGTACGCTCGCCGTGTTGATGCTGTTCTGGGGATTCGTGCTTACGTTCGACAAATCCGTGCTGATACCGATGCAGCGCAAGATGCGCCGCGTATACGAAAGCGAAGCATTCAACCGGACCATCGTCAGGATGGCGCCGATCGGCCTGTCCGTACTGGATGCGCGGACCCATGAAATCGTGCTCCAGAACACGATCGCGAGCAAGCTCCTCGCCGGTTCTCCCGATGCGGCCCGAACGTTCTATCGCACGCTGACGAAGGCGTGCGACGAGCCCCGCCTCGCGCACCAGCTCGCGAAAGGCGCCATCATGCGCAATGAAATCGTCGTCGATGCGAGCAACGGCAAACCGGTCACCATCGGCGCGACCTTCGTCGCCACACGGTACGATGAACGGGACGTGATTCTGTGCGGGCTGGTCGACGTCAGCCGGGATCGCGAAATGCAGCAACTGCTGCTTGCGGCGAAGTGCGACGCCGAGGCTGCCAATCATGCCAAGTCGATGTTCCTCGCCACCATGAGCCACGAGATCCGCACCCCGCTGCATGCGGCGCTCGGCAATCTCGAGTTGCTCTCGATGCATGCGCTTACTGCGCCTCAGCACATGCTGGTCGATACGATCGGCAAATCGTTCGGCGCGCTGCGCCGGCTGCTGAACGACGTCCTCGATTTCTCGAAGATCGAAGCCGGCGAATTGCGGCTGGAGAGCGTCGCATTCGATCCGGCCGAACTGGCCGAAACCTGCGCGCAGGCGATCGCGCCGTCGCTGGCGGCAAAAGGCGTGAGGTTGCGATTGCTAACGGATGCGTCCCTGCCCGCGCGCGTGATCGCCGATTCGTCGCGACTGCAACAGATCATCATGAATCTGCTCGACAACGCGACCAAATTCACCGCGACCGGGCGCGTCGTCCTGGCGATGACGTTGGCTCAGGCCGGTCGTCGCAGCCTGCTTCGCGTGCACGTGATCGATTCCGGCATCGGCATGTCCGCCCACGATCAGACACGTCTTTTCCAGCCGTTCGCGCAGGTCGGCGAGTCGACCGCGCGGCGATTCGGCGGCACGGGCCTGGGACTCTCGCTATGCAAGCGGTTGACCCGGTTGATGGACGGCGACATTCGAGTCGCGAGCGCGCCGGGTGCCGGCAGCACCTTCACTGTGGAGATTCCTGTCGCTACACCGACCGCACCGACCGTCGTGCAACGCAACACGTCGCCGATCGATGGACTTTCCGTGCTGCTGCGCTGCGACGACGACGCATGGCGCGAAGCGCTGCTTTCCCGGCTCGCGAGCTGGGGAATCGCCGCGGAAATCGTAACGACCGCTGCGCTGCCCGACGCAAACCTGCACGAGCGTATTCTGCTCGACGCACAATCCGGCGGCGGCCTCGCCGATACCGATCGGCAGTCCGCGCAAATCGCACTGGATCGCGGCCTCGCGGGTATCGTCCGGCTATCCGACACCTATCCGCTCGCACCCGAGCCGCGCGACGGCGGCATCGCGGTATCGTCCCTTTCCCGCGCCGCGCTGCGCGATGCGCTTGCGACGGCCGCCGGCCTCGCCGCGCCGTCGGTCCATCGTCCGGCCACCCCGAGCATGGCGCGCGCGCGGCACGCTCGCCTGCTGGTCGTCGAGGACGACGACGTCGCCCGCACGTTGCTGATGACGCAACTCGGCATACTCGGCTTCCATGATGTCGACGACGTTCCAGATGGCGTCGCAGCCATCGATTGCTGCCGGCATCACCATTACGACCTGATTCTCACCGACCTGAACATGCCCGACATATCCGGCACCGAAATGCTCAAGCGCCTTCGGCAAATCGATATAGCAACGCCGGTCGTGCTCGTCAGCGCAAGCGTTCCGATAGCCGCCGACGATCATTCGATACGGGACGGTTTCACTGCGATCGTCGAGAAACCGCTGTCGATCGAGCAGCTCGCCGCGCTGCTTGACAGGCTTCTCCCCGCCGACCAGCGCGATCGCGCTCGCCGAGCCGCGCAGGTCGTCGACAAGGCCGCCACCGCCCGGACCGCGACGCTCGCGAAGGATCTGTGGGAAACCTTCGCCGCATGCTGGCCGGCCGACCGCGCCGTCGTGCAGGCAAAAGCCGCGGCGAAAGATGTCGACGCCTTCCTGCGGCGCATCCACAAGATCAAGGGGGCGCTGCGCGTGTTGCAGGACGATGCGCTCGCGGATCTCCTCGGCAAAATCGAACAGGTCGCGCGCATCGAAGGGCTGGACGCCGCGATGCCGCTCTGGGCGCGCGCCGAAGCGGCATTGACGTCACGGGTCGATGCGCTGTAACGCCGAACACCGCGGATACACTCAAGACGCCTTCGGCAACGTCGGCGTCGCCGCCTCGACCGGTTCGTCATCGTCGACGATGATGGAATCCGTGGTGATCGGCAACGAAAGCGCGACCTCGGTTCCACGCCCGACTTCACTCGCAATGGAAATCGTGCCGCCGTGCCGACCGACCACGGCCCTGACGAAGGACAGGCCCAACCCGACACCTGCGGCCGCGTCCCTGCGCTTGCCGTCCACCTGGAAAAACGGCTCGCACAGCAGCGAAATCGCGTCGTTCGGGATGCCGATGCCTTGATCCGCCACGCGAATGAGCACATCGCGGCTCCCCGGTCGACCATCGCGCGCCACCGTGACGTCGACGACGGTGTGTTCCGGCGAGTATTTGATCGCGTTGTCCAGCACGTTGATCACCGCGCGCTGCAGCATGTCTCGATTGCCGTCGATCCAGAGCGTCTCGCTCTTGTCTCGATGCAACGCGAGCCGGATCGATCGGGTTTCCGCGAAGGCGCCGACCTGGTCGACCGCCTCCTCGACGAGGTCGGCGACATCCACGATCGAAAACGTCGCCGGATCCAGCACTTCCGCCCGCGACAACTGCATGAAATCCTGCGCCATCCTCAGGCTGTAGCCGACCAGACGCCGCAAGTCGTGCATGAATTTCTCGTCGTGCGCGCCCGCCAGCGAATCTTGCATGCCGACGCTCTGCTGCTCGATCAGTGCCAGAATCGTGGTGAGCGGATTGCGCAGATCGTGCGCGATATGGCGCAGCGCCTGCCGATCGTTCGTCACCGATTTTTTCAGATCGTCGATGTCGACGAGGCAGATCAGATGCGCTGCATCGTCCTGCAAGGCCAACGGCGAGAACTGGGCAAACGGTACGTTGACGAGCATGTATTCCCGGCCGTTCAGCACCACCTCGCGCTCCTGCGCCGGCGCCTCGCCGAGCCCTTGCGCGGCGAACTGCTCGAGCACCGTTTCCAGCTTCGGCTGTTCGCCGGCCTGGATGCCGCCCGAATCGGTCACCGTTGCGCCGAGAAGCTCGGCCGCGCGGCTGTTCCACAGCACGAGTTTCCTGCCGCGCTCGAGAACGACCGGGTAAGGCAGCAGGTTGATGACGCCGACATACGCCTCCTGCCACTCCCGGATTTGCTGCATCGCCAGCTTGACCTCGTCCAGCAGGTTGGAATCGACCGCACCGTGCGAGCCGTCGTCCGACAGACGCACGGCGCCGACGCTCGACGACAGTTCCCGCAACCGGCTGATTTCGCGGCGCAGCAGCCGGTGCATGCCGAGCAACTGGCTCCACGCGAAAAAGCTGTAGACGATCAAGCACACGGTCAGCGCCGCCCCGACCGGCACCCAGATATGGAACATCCCCAACAGCAGGGTCGACGCCGCAAAAATGCCGGCGCCCCAGGCGAGCGCATAGAAATGAAGATTGCGGGTCTTCGTCAGCCAGCAGATCAGCAGCATGCCGAGCGCCAGCATCGGACCGACCAGCAACTGCAGCAGCGGCGGTATCTCGCTCACGACGTCGTCATTGAGCAGGGCCGATGTGATCATCGCGTCGAGCTTCGCCCCGTCGACGACATCGTCATTCAGCGACGAGACGCTGTATTCTCCCAGCGGCCGATAGATGGCATGGCCTATGAACACGATCTTGCCGTCGAACGTCGACGGCGCCACTCGTCCCGTGACGACATCGGCAAACGAATAGGTCGCGACCGATTTGACGCGGGGCAGCATCAGGAGCACCGACTCCCTCGGACGCTTTCCGATGGACGTGGTCCGCGGGAATTCGTAGAGGTGCAGATCGGGAAGCTGCTCGCCGAGGCCCGCCACCTCGATCGCCTCTAGCGACACATGCGCATAGACCGAGCCGCCGATCGTGCGATACGGTACGAAACCGGTCACGACGCCGGAATGCCCGACGGTGACGTCGCGCTGGCCGACCGCGGCGACTACCTTCGGCGCAGGATCCGGCAACGGCAGCAGCAGCTTGCCGCTCGTGTCGGTGTCGGTCGACGGCAGGCCGACGACGACCCGTTTGTTACGCGCGATGGCATCGAAAAACGCATCGTCGAACTGCTCGCGCGCCGGCAGCGGAATATCGAACACGATGCTGATCGCGCCGGCGAGGCGATCGATCAACTCGGCGTTCGTGGTCGGTGAAAATACGCGCTCCCGACCCAGCTCCCGCAAGCTTCCTTCCCCTTTACTGATCAGCACGACCCGATTCGAACCACGATTCGCGAATGCGAACGCGGTCGCATCGAAATGCAATTGATCGAAAGGGCTGCACAACGATTCGAATTTCGGCGTGCTCGCCACCGCCGCCGCCGCCGCGACCAGAACAACGACGAACGGATTGCGTAACCTGACCGCTTTACCCGCTGGAATGTTCATCCAATGACGCATGACCTAGTCTCCTTTTCATACCTAGCCGACGTGCCGCTCGAACGACATGCGCAAGCCCTAGCGGGCTCGGGACTCCGGCCACCACGGTTCGACGCCACCCTGCAGCCGGATCGCCGGATCCGGCTGCCACGCCCTCATCTCGATACGTTGTTTTTAATCATACAACCCCAATATGGGCGGAGATGTCAATTGCATTGTAAATTTAATATTTCAATCAATTATTTAACCCACTCTATTTCAAGAAAATCCTCAAAATCATAAAAATCCTCAAAGCGCTAAATGCTTTTTCAATTTTCCGGCGCGCGATCCTCGTTATGTCGGACGAGCGACAACGGGAAACGCGCGGTCTGCGTCGGGCCTCGCAATTTTCATCACGCCAACACGCCGCGGCAACCGACGTAGCGCACGAACATCATCGTCGATGGATGACGCGCGCCTCGTTTCGATCCGCCGGGGGAACTCTCCGCCGGAATTTGTACGCATCGCCCGCTCTCCTGAATCGATCGCCGCTCGGCGCCTGAACGTCTTTCTTCATATAACATCAGGATTCCTGATTGATTGGCTTGTCAGCCCACCCGTCTTGGAAAGCGATGCAGACCGCGAGCGAATTCCCGCCGTCAAGCCCGCATACCTCGGCCCTCGCGAACGACGCATTCAGTCGACTGGCATTGAATGGAAAATGTAAGGAATGCGAGTGGGAGACATTCCGAACCCGGTGCGCTCGGGGTCATTCCGGCGGTGTGAGCGCAGCGGCGAACGACGAATTCGCTCCCGACGCGACCACAAGATTTCGAGCCAAGAATCGTCATGATTTTCTGGCGCTGGAATTGCACCCGGCACGACAACGTCTGCTATCGCGCCCGATAAATTCATGCCGGGCGCAACGCTGGCATCCGCGTGGCAACGCCCCTCGTTAGGTAGCCAATATTTTTCGTGACGTCGCTACCGACGGTCGATATTCAGGTCGGGCGCCGAGCCATTCGGCCAGCTAGTGCACCGGAGCCAGAATTTCGTCAACGTGCGTGTCATTACGCACAGGATAGAATTATTTAAAAAACATGTTTTTAATAAAATCCATGAAATTTTATGAAAAACAGCCTCGTCGAGGCAGTTGATACTTCGTCTGCCGCCCCGTGGACCGCCGCATGGCCGCCTCAGGAAAGACGGGAAACGCCGTTCGGTTTGAAAGATGCAAAAAAACGGGAGGGATCGACCATCGATCCCTCCCGGAAAGTCCTACAGTTTTGCAGACGATAGCGGCTCGAACCGCTACCTCACTGCCTTACCACTGGTACGAAGCGCCCATCCCCACGGTGTTGCCGCCGCTCGACAGACCAACACCCGCCTTCACCTTCAGGTTCTGGTTGACGCGAGCCTCGCCGCCAAACGCCACTGCCTGGTAGCCCTTGTAGGTCGCCCCACCGATGCCGAACGACAGTGTCTTGCCCGGATCGACACCCGGAATCATCGTCAGCGCGGTGGCTGCGGCGATGCCGGAGTAGGCGTTCTTCGACACATCGTTGATCTGGCCGCGCACGCCCTGGATCTGCTGATCCGTGTAGTCCTTGGCCGTCGTGCCGGCCGGCAGGCCGACGCTCGCCTGGATCGCGTCGTTCATCTGCCCCAGGTTGACCGCGTCGGTCTTCTCGGTCGCGCTGCCGACGTTGGTGATCTTCTCGCCACCGGCGTTGAGATCCCAATCGGCAGCCGAACCGCCGGTCGAGCCACCCGAACCGCCCGCGCCGCCAGCCGGCGCCTGTTCGAGAATGCTCACGCGGCCGTCGACATCGCCGACCTTGCTCGCCAGTTCGCTCAGCTGACCGAAGTTCACCGCATCGTACTGGCTCACACCGTTCGCCACGTTCGACAACACGATCGGCGCAGTTGCCCCGGTGCCACCAAGCGTGACGCTCGTACGGCTGTCGTCGTCGTACTTCACGGCCATCGAGTCCGTCGCGCTCGATGCAGCGGCTGCCTGGATCGCCTTCTCCACCGTTTCATAGCGATCGCCGTTGACTTCGATCGACGTGTTCGCCAGCTTGCCATCCGTACCGACCGTCGTACCGCCGCCGATCGTCGATGCAACGCTTTGCGCCGTGTCGTACAACTGCGAACCGTTCACGGCGTCGGAGCTGCCTGCCGCGATCGCGCCGTTAGCGACGTTGGTCAGCTTGACAGCCGCACCAGCCTTCGTCAGACCGCCCAGGGTCAATTGCGTGCGTTCTTCGTTGTCGTAGAGGACCGACGTCGCCGACACACCCGAACCGGTCTGGGCTGCTGCCTGGATCGCACCTTCAACGGTCGTGTAGTTCTCACCATTGACGCTGATCGCAGCCGTCAACTTGCCGTCGCTACCAACCGTCGTATTACCGCTGATCGCCGTCGCAACGCTCTGTGCGGTGCCGTGCAACTGCGAGCCGTTCATTGCATCCAGACTCGATGCGTTCACTGCACCGGCTGCCACGTTGTGCAGTGCCACCGGCGTGCTCGAACCCGTGCCGCCCAACGTCACCGAATCACGCGCTGTGCCGTCGTACTGCACCGAGTTCGGATCCGTCGCACCGGAACGCGCGGCCGCGTCAATCGCGTCGGCAACATTGGTGTATGTGTTGCCATTCACCTGATACGAAGGCGGAACGATCGAACCGTCTGTACCCACCTTTGCTCCGCCACCCAGCACATCCGTCACACCACTCAACTGACTGACGTTTACCGCGTCCGTGTTGCCCACGCCCGCTGCCACACCCGTCAACTTACGGTCGCCCGCCGTCCCGGCAAAGTTCACGCTCGCCCCGCCCGTCGCTGCACCCACCGTCAGAGCCGCTCCAGCCACAGACTGCTGCACCAGACCGATCGTGCCATTGGTCAGGCCCGCGATGTCCGACTTGTTCGCGTCAACCTGCTGATTCGTCGCAAACAACTGCGAACCGTTCACCGCTTCCGCGCTCGTCGACGACAGCGCGCCTGCCGCAACGTTGTCGATCTTCACCGCCGTACCGGCACTGCCCAGCGTCACGCTGTTCTTCGCATCGCTGTCGTACGTCACCGCCAGTGGATCCGTGCCGCCACCTTCGATGTTCGCGATTGCATCGGTCAACTGCTGCAGGTTCACCGCGTCCGTGTTGCTCTCGCCTGCTGCCACGCCCGTCAACTTCCGATCGCCCGACGTTCCGGCGAAGTTCACGCTCGTCCCGCCTGTCGCTGCACCCACCGTCAGAGCCGCTCCAGCCACAGACTGCTGCACCAGACCGATCGTGCCATTGGTCAAGCCCGCGATGTCCGACTTGTTCGCGTCAACCTGCTGATTCGTCGCAAACAACTGCGAACCGTTCACCGCTTCCGCGCTCGTCGATGACAGCGTGCCTGCCGCAACGTTGTCGAGCTTCACCGCCGTACCGGCACTGCCCAGCGTCACGCTGTTCTTCGCATCGCTGTCGTACGTCACCGCCAGTGGGTCCGTGCCGCCACCGCCACCTTCGACGTTCGCGATCGCATCGGCCAACTGCTTCAGGTTCACCGCATCGGTATCTGCCGTACCAGCCGCAACATTGATGATCTGGCGCTGCTGCGCAGCGCTGCCAACCGACAGCGAGTTGGCGCGATCCGCTGCCGAACCGGCGCCCAGCGCAACCGAGTTCAGCGCCGCACTCGTCACGTTGGCCCCGCCGCCTATCGCAATGCTGTTCGTCGCGGCCGAATCGACCTGCGCGGCCGTGCCGAACGCCATCGAACCAGTTGCGTTGGCCCTCGCCGTATTACCGAACGCCAGCGCGTTCAGACCCGAAGCGCCCGCGTTGGGGCCGGCGGCTATGGAATTGTTGCCTGTGGCATTCGTACCGTTACCCAGCGCGAGTGCGTCCTTGCCAGCCGCATTACCGTTGAACGCAACGGCGCCATCAGCAGTCGCCGACGCATCCGCACCAAGCGCGATCGAGCCGAGACCCGACGACTTCGACTGTGCGCCAATCGAGATCGCCATCACGCCGGTTGCGCTGGCTTCGCCGCCGATTGCCACGCCATACGTGTCTGCGCCAACGAATGCGTTGTCGGTACCGTCGCCTGCACCGTCGACCTGGACATACGGATCCGTACCCGCAAACGTGCTGATCGAGTCGAGTCGTTCGTTCACGTCACGGATTGCGAACATCGTCTTCGTGTCGATGCCGTCGATCGCTGCCTGCACGTTCGTCGACGCGACACCCATCAGTTCGTTGACCTGGCCGACGGTCGCTGCATCGTTGTCCCTTTGGCCGTTCTGCACGTTCGTGATGCGACGTTGCAGCCCGGTCGTGCTGTTGCCGACGGAAACCGTGTTGAGCTCGCTCGCGAGCGAGTTGATACCCAGCGCTACGGCATTGATGCCGGTCGCTTGTGCGGCGGTGCCCGTGCCACGGCCGCCGACATACGAGTTGCTCGTCGAGCTCGATGCCACAGCGTCCTGCATTTGCTGCACGTTGACAGCGTCGGTTGGCTTGACGCCTGTCGCGACGTTCGACAACACGATCGGCTCAGTTGCCCCAGTGCCGCCAAGCGTGACGCTCGTGCGGTTGCTGTCGTCGTACTTCACGGCCATCGAGTCCGTCGCACCCGATGTCGCAGCCGCCTGGATCGCCTTCTCCACCGTGTCATAGTGATCACCGTTGACTTCGATCGACGTGTTCGTCAGCTTGCCATCCGCGCCAACCGTCGTGCCGCCGCCGATCGTCGATGCGACGCTTTGCGCCGTGCCATACAACTGCGAACCGTTCACCGCGTCCGTGCTCGTCGACGACAGCACGCCAACCGCCACATTGTGGATCGTCACCGGCGTACCGACATTACCCAGCGTCACGCTGTCCTTCGACGCGCTACCGTACGTCACTGCCAGCGACGTCATATTGCCGTCGCCGTCCTTGACGATCACGCCACCGTCCGTCAGTGCGCCTTCCAGTGAACCAACACGCGTATTCGTCGCAAACAGTTGCGAACCGTTCACCGCTTCCGTGCTCGTCGACGACAGCGTGCCTGCCGCAACGTTGTCGATCTTCACCGCCGTACCGGTATTGCCAAGCGTCACGCTGTTCTTCGCATCGCTGTCATATTTCACCGCCAGCGGGTCCGTGCTGCCACCTTCCACGTTCGCGATTGCATCGGTCAACTGCTGCAGGTTCACCGCATCGGTAAGTGCCGTACCAGCAGCAACGTTGATGATCTGCCTCTGGGTGACGGATGATCCGACCGCCACCGCGTTATCTCGATCAGCAACCGAACCTGCGCCAAGCGCGACGCTGCTATGTGAAGTGGTCTTCGCGTTCTGCCCGAGAGCGACCGAAACATCACCTTGGCCGTTATGATCGCTCTCGCTACCGACCGAAGCTCCCGAACCAATCGCAATCCCGCCCAGCGCGTTCGTTGCCGCATTGCTACCGATCGCAATGGATTCCGTACGTGCTGCTATCGCACCTGTACCGATTTGGGTCCTGCCGAATTCACCATTGAGCTGCGATTTGACAAGCGCGACGTCACTGCTGGTCGAACCCAGAGCCGTCGACAGCGTACCAAGAGTCGTCGACAGCGAACCCATCGTGGTATTGCTGGAACTCAACGACGTCGACAGCGACGAAACGGTGCCGTTGGTCGAGCTAATGCTCGTCGACAACGACGTAATGTCATTCCGAGCAGTTACAATATTGTTATTTGTCGTATAAAGCTGATCCCCCGTGACTGCATCGGAACTACCAGCCGAAACCGCGCCATTAGCCAAATTCTTAATGGAACGCTTTATTGTGCCATTTCCAACCGAAACCGAATTTTGCTGATCCGCAATCGAGTTTTGACCAAGCGCCACACTATTATTAGCTGTAGCTGTAGAATCAGAACCGAGCGCAACTGAATTTCCTCCGGTCACCTTGGCACGAGCTCCCACAGCGACAGCATTTACTGTCGACACAGCGGCGGACGAACCGATCGCAATGGAATTACCAGCCGAACTCGTGGCTCTCTCGCCAATTGCAATTGAATAATTGGATGTCGCACTTGACCCAACTCCGATTGCAATTGAATTAACCCCACTTGCAGTTCCTTCCAAAATAGTTCGTTGAGCAGATTGCGTCGGCTCCACATTCTCCAAAACTGCCATCGTTTGCAAATCATCAGACTGCTCTGGACCGACATCGGCCCCGCCTAGCACTCGACGAGACTTACTCTTTTCGTCATCGCTCGCATCCTCGCGAACATCAAACTGGCTTTCTTCTGCCGGAATACGATCGAATTCATTCGCACATACAGAAGACGAACCAAGCGCCAAAAAGGCATACCCAACCGCAACAGAAACTAATTTCTTTTTCATTTCAAAATCCAATCGTTAAATGGAGACAAGAAAAATACGCTTCACCCATTTCACAAAAAATAGAATAACTACGCTTTTTGAGACATGGACATTGCGCACATCCTATTGCCTCTCCCAACGAACATCCAGGAATCTGAATGAAACCACAAAATCCACATTAATCGATCTGAGCACCCACCCAATTCAACAAGATCGAAGCCCCATTCTCATATAGGCCAACGCCTATCAACGTCCTGGGAAAGAAAATTTCCTGCCTTCGTTACATTGACTAATAAGAACAAAGACAACATCCTAAATAAAGGGTCGCAACAAATTACGCCGACAAGCGCTTTCAGTATGGAGCTGGGACGCGCCAAACAATCGAATTTCTGGGGACCGACCCACTCGATAGATAGGCGCCCAACGGGATTTGGCGCCATATCTTCGATTTTTTTAAATCATCCACCTCGGCAACATCACCCCGCACCCAAGTCAGACGATTTCATGGAGAAGCAATGATCCGACGAATCTAAAATCCATCGTCCCACTGAGTTCGCACGTCATATTGATCAACATCCAATTAATACATTACGAATAAAATCCTTGAATCCCACGAAAATACTTCCACCTCACTCACCAGAAGACAAACCCGCAACAAACCACCATCCCACCCTGAAAAAACCACCCCACCACCCCCGAAATTTAGATTTCTTTCAACAAGATGGTGGTTCCGCCAAACCACCCACATAATCCAAACCTGACACATCGGCTTCCTCAACAGACGCCGTTCTCATTAACCAAACCGGAGCACCCCTGAATGAAAGCAACCCGACTGATCCTCGTTCTCGCCGCGGCATTCGCCGCCAGCAGCGCCGCACTGGCATGCGACGACCCCGCCGTCGGCGGTCACGGTCACGATGCGCCTGCTGCTCAGCACCAAACCGGGGCGGAACATCAAGCGAATACGGAGGCAGTCAATCACTAATCTCCGTCAGCTTCGATAGCAAATACGCTGACGGCGGCGATGACGCCGCCGTCAGCACCCGCTCGACATGCGATTAGCGCAGCAGCCGATGTTGTGTGAACGCTCGGATATCGAGGGAATACCGCGTCGCTGTTCGCCGCCGATCCCCGGATACACCAGCAGTTGCTCGCAAGAGTACGCGGCTCGCGTCGTTCTCTCTCTCGAGATGCAATAGGCCGAAAAACCAGCCTCCACGCAAACGGCGCTACATTCCGACACACCAGCGGAAATATTCACTTTCTGAACCTGGTCTGCCCGGCATCACGCCGATTCGTCCGGAGCCTCTCGAAACGAAACGATGTCCGCTCCGTTTCCCCCATGAATCGCTTCCTTATTTATATGTAATCCGAAGCAAATCCCATGAAAAAAGTGACTCTTCGCCTGGCAGTGCTCTCGATGCTCTTCGCCGGCATAACCTCGGTCGCCATCGCGGCTCCCGCTCCGGTTAATCCGGCCGCCTCCGACACATACACGGCCCCGAATCGCATCGCATCGCCCGGTTCGACCACGATCGCCCCCGGCACTCGCATTCAGGAGCAAAGCAAAGGCCAGGTTCTAGCGTCCCTGGCGCGCGATCACGCGATTAAAACGGTCCGCGGCAACGGCAAGCGCGTCCTTTACGTGTTCTCCGATCCCGACTGTTCCTACTGCAAGAAACTGGAACACACGCTTCGACAGGTCGAGAACGTGACCATCTACACCTTTCTTTATCCGCTCGAAGGGCTCCATCCGCAAGCAGCCGAACGCGCACGCGGTATCTGGTGCTCGAACGACCGGAGCGCCGCGTGGCAGGCATGGATGTCAGGCAACGTGCAACCGGCCGACAACGGCCAGTGCGCCGCCCCGATCGCGCAGAACCGCACGCTCGGCCTCGCGCTGGGTTTGCGAGGCACGCCGACGCTATTCAACGCGGATGGCCGTATGGCAGCGGGCGCCGTCCCTGCGCAATCCATCGAAGCATTGCTGGCGGAGTGACGACGATCGACACGATAGGGAAACTGGCGACAAGCAAGAGATCATCGGAGCGCACCGCCGCTCGGCGGCCGCCGAACACGATCGTCCGCAGTCAGCATAACCCGACCGGTTTGCCGATATGGAACCGAGAGCGTAATCGGGCCCGACGTCGACGCGGAAATACGGCACTTCACCGAACCGAATCGACTTTCCCGATCCCGCTCGCCGGGATCTGCCGGCAGTAGTCGAGCCATTGACTCGACGTCCAGCGATGCCAATGACGTGGATGGAAAACCATCTCCAGAAAGCTCAGGTTGCGCGGCAGTCGATACCGTCGCGGTGCGCTCGCCCATATTGCAATGGTCGCCCGGCAGGCGAGCCGGCTGCGGAGAGAGAAAAACGTGAATACCAGCGCCGCCGTCACGACGCCGTATTCGAAGATATATTCACTCATGGCTTACCTTGCAATGCTCGACACGGAGAACCGGGACAGCCGCGCCGCTCGATCCGTCAGGCGACGAGATCGACCTTACCCGACAGCAGTCGATAGACGCCGCCCACGATCTTCAGCTTCCCGCCTTTCTCTGCGTTGCCGATGATTGTCGAGCGAGCAGACAGATTCCCCATGCTGTCCTTGACGTTTTGCGCAATCGCCGCATTCAGCAAATCGCCACCGTCTTTCCGAACTTTCCTGACGGCCGGCAGCATGGCCCGGGCCAGTGTCTGAATCTTCCCGGGATAGGTTGCGCCTTCCGTCTCGACCTTGACCGCGGCGCCCACCGCACCGCACTTGTCATGCCCGAGCACGACGATGACAGGCACCCGCAATACCGCCACCGCGTATTCGAGGCTGCCGAGCACGTCGTCGTTGACGAAGTTGCCGGCCACGCGCACCGCGAACAGATCGCCGCGCGCGCTGTCGAATGCGTACTCCGGCGCGATCCGGGAATCCGCGCAGCTCAACACGGCCGCGTAGGGATTCTGCCCCGAACCCAGCGCCTCGCGTTCGTTCGCGAAATCGTGACGACGCGTAACGCCCGCGACATAACGCGCGTTTCCTTCCATCAAATACTTGACCGCATCGTCGGGCGACAGCGCATTCTGCGGCTTCGGCAGGCGCACGGCATCTGCGGCCACGGCGAGATTGCCGCCCAGCGCGCCGCTGGCCGCCGCGACAAATGCCGATGCCCCCGTCGCACGAAGAAACAGTCGACGAGCGGGAGCGTCCGTCGTCGACCCATGAGTACTCGATTCACACATCGGCTACTTCTCCATTGACTGAGTGATAAGACTGAGTGATAAAACGGTCCGCGCTCATGAGCGTAAGACTAAGGAATCCGGATGAAAATAGACGACCTCGCGCGCGAACCTCGAATCTCATTGCACACGAACGACAAGACCACCGCCGTCGCAACTACACGCGCACCAGCCGATACCCGTGGTTGTAAACCGCGGAAAGCAGCAACCCGTTCTCCACGCTCAGCACCAGCCGATTGCGGATCTTGCTAATATAGGTCGCTAAACTGGCATCGTATTTCCTGTCGACGTCGCCCCAGAGCCGCTGCATGAGAAAACGCTTGGGCACGACCCGGCCGACATTGGCAAAAAGTATCGATACCAGTTCGTACTCCCGCGCCGACAAGCGCACCTCGGTCATGCCGCCGCGTCGATCATCGACCATCGACACGCATCGGGACACCGGATCCAGTTCGTACCGGCCCAGCATCAGCGACGTGGCCGGCAGCTCGTCCACGAGAAAATCTTCCGCTTGCTCGCGAGCGTGATCGATCACATCCTGAAGCGACAACCAGGCGGCCGGCTGATTTCCCCTGCAGATTCTGGAGTCCATCACGTCCTGGATATCGCCCCGAGCAACGAGGAAAACCGGCAGCACGCCAGCCGTCACTTGCGACATCCATTCTTCCGCGCCCACGCCGTCCATGCCGGCAACATCCCATTCCAGAAGCAGCACACCTACTTTGCGCGCTCGCATGAATTCCATGAGACCACCATCGCTGTATTGAGAACGTCGCAGCTACCTGCGTTGCGCCTACTGCCACCACGATTCTCGACGACACGCCACACTCACGCCATCGGCCGGCACGCATTTTTCATGGCGCTTTGGCTCAAATTCAGCACTTCGCGCAAGCAACGCAAGGGCTAAACGGTCTCCATAACACGATCGGCCCCCCGAGCCCATTGCAACGCCTCCGATCGAACCGGAGAAAACATCGAAACCGCGGCGGAAAAGCGGGTATTCCGCTCGACGTCGCTCGCCGCACGCAAGCCCGCCCTGACTGCTCCGTCGAAGTACCCCGGCCAGCGATCCGACGTTTCGGTGCCGGCCCAGAAGATGTTCTCCACGGGCTCGCGCCATCCTTTTCCGTAAATCGTCCAGCCGCCCGGTGCCAGATAGGCGGTGAACGCACCGCCGGTCAGGCTCTGGTCCTCCCAGTTGAAGTGAAAGAACTGCGTGGGACGCTTCGCTTCGGCGCCGAAGTAGTAGCCGAAATCGTCGAGCACGGCATCGCGCAGGCGCTCCGGCGCCACGTCGCTCAGTTCGACATTGCGCTTGCCCGCGATGAACGAAGTCAGGATGCCGGGCTTGCCGGACGGCGGCGAACTGTCGGCGATGAATTCGCACGTCTTCAGATTGCCCATCGCGGTGCCGCTCAGATTTCGCGCCCGCCAGAATGCGGTCGGGTAAACAGCGTGAACCTTCGAGATCGAACCCATCGGCGAACATTGCATGAATCCGGTGTAAACAGCGGGCAGTTCCGGCGAAAAGCGAATGCCCGCACGCAAAGAAGGCGGGATCGCGACGATGACGGCCTTCGCGTGAACCCTGACGCGCCCGGTTGAAACAGTCACGCCGCCCGCATGCCGCTCGATATCGGTGACCCGCGCCGCCAGCACGATACGCTCGGACAGCGCTTCCGCCAGCATCGGCGGAACCTGGCCCGCGCCGCCGTGCAGCAGCCATCTCTCGGGATGCTCGGATTGCGGGCCGACACGCTGGGTCCATGCCATATGCAGCAGGGAAGTCTGCCCCGGCTCGAATCCGCCCGATCCGCCGATCCGCGCCTGCACGCTCGGCACCCACTTCGCGTAGGCCCTCCGAACCTCGTTGTCCATCCACGATTCGAACGTCTGCGCATCCAGCAGCGACGCGTTCGGCGCCGTCCACGGCGTCGCCGCGGGCACGGTTCTCGATATCGCGAGGAACTTGCTCCACGCCTGCCGCATGGCGATCTGGTCTGCCCGAGTCGTTCCGTATTGGCCGTCGAGCACGTTGGCGACATCGCCGTCGAAATCGGCGAGCTTGCCGTTCCACGACAGCAAGCTGCGCCCCTCGTAATAGCTGTCGAATCTCGCGATCGAGAGTCGGTCGAGCAACGCCAGTACGGCATCCTGCGTGTCGCCCACCCACTGACCGCCGACATCCAGCACGCCGTCCTCGATCGTCTTCTCGAGATACATGCGGCCGCCGATCCGGCTTCTCGCATCCAGGACGATCACCGATCGTTGCCTTTCGGCGAGTTGCCGCGCCGCGACGAGACCGGACAATCCGGCGCCCACGACGACCACGTCGACCGTATGCTCGCCGGTCAGGTCCTTCATGGACGGATAGAGAAATTCGCGACGGTCGCTTCCCTCGCTATTTTTCCGTTCGATCTCGTTGAGCAAGCCGACTTTCGACGTACAGGCCGCCAGCCCGGCCGCGCCCGCGACGAGAATTTTTCCGAATGTCCTGCGCGTCAGCCGTGTGAAGTCAAATTCCGGATTCACGATCGCCCCTTTACTGTCGTAGGTACGTCACATCAACCGAAAAACGCTTCCGCTCCCGTTAAAACAATTCGACTTAAAACTTAAAATCCTGGATTCGATCGTTTCACACTCCGACGCAACAAAAAACAAATCTTAAATAAATCAAAAAAACTAGCATGGAAGAAGGACCGACGACCGCATGCGCCGCCCCGCCAAGCCATTCCACTCGACGATCTACTTGCCCACCGAGCCGTGTTCGGCCCGACGCATCAAGCCGTCAATGCGCATGCACGCCGATTAAAGAAATCGGCAGTTTATTTATTCAAGATGGGAAAATTTAGAACGGTTCGATATTCAATCGACTCGTCGCAAACATTTCATCGCGCCGACAAAACCCGTTCGCGACGCCGCATCGAGGAAAATCGGGCGCGTTCAGAATCCCGGCGCCCGCGACAAACGCCTGACGTTCGCCGCAAACGCCGAGCAGGGGCAACGCCTGCTCGGCGTCGAAACGGCCAAAACGGCCACGGCAACAGCCTACGTCCGCTCCAACCGATACCCGTAGTTATAAACCGTCGAAATCACGAGACCGTTCTTGGAACGCAGCGCGAGCGCGTTGCGCAGCTTGCTGACATAGGTCGCGAGGCTTGCGTCGTACTTCCGATCGACCGCGCCCCAGACCTTCGTGAGCAGAAAATCCTTGGACACGATCCGGCCGGCGTTGCTGAACAACGCCATGGCCAGCTCGAATTCCCGCGCCGACAGCAAAACGCTATCGCCTTCCACGCCGCTGACCTCCGTGACGTGCACGCGGCGCGAAGCCGGATCGAGCTTGTATTTGCCGAGCGTCAACGCGCCCTGATCCTGAGTGTCCGGATAGTATCTGCGCACCTGCGCGCCGACCCGCGCCATCAGCTCCCGCTGCCGCACGGGCTTGGTCAGGAAATCGTCCGCGCCGCTGTTCAGGCCGCACACGACATCCTCTTCGCTGTCGTGCTGCGTCACGATAATGACCGGCATCGCATCGGCGAACTTCTGCCGGACCCAGCGCGTCACTTCGATCCCGTTCGCGCCGGGAACGTCCCAGTCGAGCAGCAATACGTCCACTTTTTGTGTACCTAAAAGCTCGATGAAGCTGTCGCCGTCCGAGCGAATGATTGTTTCGTAACCCGAAATCCTCAACCAGGACGCCAGCGTTTTCGCCTGTTGCTCGTCGTCTTCCAGGATTGCCACGATCATGAAGCCGCTCCGTGAAAAAGGAAAGGTCAGGGACGCGTCGTCCCGTTTTCTTTATCTGGGCGATATACGAAAACCCAGTCGCGGTAGCTATTCTTTCCAGAAAACGCGTCGTCCGCAAGGGAAAAGCCGCCTTGTTTGAGCGGCGTGCCCGACGCCTGGCTGTATACGCCGATGATGCCGCCGTCCGGCGCCTTGACGATGCCCCAATCCGGCTTGCCGGTCATCGGATCGGCATAGAGCCGGCGCAGATGGTGCTGCACGCTGGGCGAACGCTTGTCCTCCACGAGCGCGTCGAGCGAGCGCGGATACTGGCTGCCCGGCGGCGCACGGTAGTAGCGCTCGATGGCCAGCCGGATCTGGCTGCCGATGAACAGCAGTTCGGTTTCGCGCTCACGCTGCCGCTGCTTGCTCCAGACGAGGCCGGCCTGCATCAGGCCGACGCCGATCACGGCGATCAGCACGAGCACGCCGACATACGCAAAGCCCCGCTCCGATCCGGCCGGCGCGCGACGCGCATGGTGCGGAACGCGATTCGGCACGCGATTACCAGCGCGCATAGGGACTCCCGTCGCTGGCGTTGCCGCGCGCGCCGCTGTGCACGTCGTGCACGCCCGCGCCGCCGGACGAATCCGTTCGCCAAGTGTCGCGCCGCCCGGTCACGGGATCGAGCGGAATCTCGCGCAGATACTTGTCGTCGACCAGCGCCTGAAGCGAAGACGGATCGGCGCCCCGGTCGGCGCGATAGTCGTCTATCGCGACGCGTATCGTGCGCAGGTTGTGACGCAGCACCGTTTCCCGGGCGCGATCGGTCTGCTTGAAATAGCCGGGCGCGACGATCGCCATCAGCACGCCCACGATCGCCATCACCACGAGCAGCTCGACCAGCGTGAAGCCGCGCGCGCGTCGCGCCCGCCTCGATTCACCATTGGCTGTAGGGAATGCCATTGATACCTTTCCTCTCGCTCTTCGAGCGTATGTCGAATACGTCCTTCCCCGACGCGAACGCGTCGGGAGAACTGCTGTAGCTTCGCGTTTCCCACGTATCGGCGGCGGCCTTGCCGGAACACTCGCAAAGCGGGTCGGCCGGCAGGCGCCGCAAGAAATAGATCATGTCGCCGTTCGGGTTTTTGCGGTCGACGACGCCGTCGACCAGCGCGTTCAGATCGGGCGGGTAGCCGCTCGCATCGACCGTCTTCTCCACCCGCCCGTCGTCCGACGCCTGCTTGTAGGTATCGATCGCCGTGCGAATCGTGATCAGCGCCTGGCGCAGCTCGGCTTCCTTGCCGCGCCGCTGGACCAGATCCGTGAACGGCAACGCCACGGAGGCCAGCAACGCGAGCAGCGTCAGCGCGACCAGTACCTCGACCAACGTAAAGCCGCGGGAGCGATCGCGCGCCGGCGCGCACCGCCGATATCGGTTCCGCATGTCGCCCTCGTCACATGAGTCGCGCCGGCGCGCGGCGGGCCGGGCCGGCGGCGTGCCGCGACGACAGGCTGACGGCGACCTTCTTCGCCGCGCCGTGCGTGGCCGTGCCGCCCTGGATGGAGGACGTTTTCGCCGCGCCTTTGTCCTTGGCGTCGCCCGTGTCGGGTGCGGCCTTGTCCGATCCTCCGGCGGGCGCAGGCTCGACGGCTCCGCCTCCGGCAGGCGCGACGCGCGTGCCCGGGCCCGCCGGCTTCCCGTCGAGTTCCGAGGGGTGCGCGGTGGCGCCCGCATCGAAGCGGCCGACCGGATCGCTCAGGGCCGGCGCGCCCTTCGGCGCGGCGGCGGGTGCGGCTGCCGGCGCACCGGCGGCGTCGGGACGGCCGAACGTCATCGGCTCGGTCGTGACCTCGCCTTCGGTGCCCGACATGAACGTCGTGACCGCGGAGGCCGGCAAGTCGAGATTCCGCTCGATATGCGGCGTGATCAGCAGCACGATCTCGGCTCGGCCGCCCTCGGACTTGTTCGTTCCGAACGCGCGCCCCACCCCTGGAATCCGCGAAAGATACGGCAGGCCGCTCGTCGTCGAAATATCCTTCTGGTCGATCAGACCGGCCAGCACTTGCGTCTGATTGTCACTTGCGGTCATCAGCGTCTCGGCTCTCCGGGTACCCAGCCGATAGGCAATGAGCCCGGTCTTGGTGGTGACTTGCGCCAGGATGTTGCTCACTTCCAGCTTGACCTGGACGGACACCTCGTTGTTGAGGCTGATGCGCGGCTGGACGACCAGTTGCAGGCCGACGTCCTGATACGAGATGGATTCGCTCGTCACGCCGTTGTTCGTCGTGGTGGTGACGATCGGCACGCGCTCGCCCACCGTGATGTCGGCCTTCTCGTTGTTCCTGACGCGCACTTTCGGATTGGCCAGAATCTTGGTCTTGCCCTGGGTTTGCAGCATCCGGATCGCCATCCGCAGCTTCGCGCCGCCGTCGCCGGATACCGCGATATTGTTGCGATTCAGGCTCAGCAGATCGCCGATGGTGGTGTGGATCCGCTCGTACGGATGTTCGATCGCGAACCCGAGCTCCTGCGGATACTGCACGCCCAGGTCGATCGTCTCGTCCGAATTCACTTCCAGCACCTGCACGTCCATCGTCACTTCGGACTGCGGCAGATCGAGCGCCTGCACGATGCGCTCGGCGACCTTGATCGATTCCGGCGTATCGCGCACGATCACCGCGTTGGTGCGCTCGTCCACGTAGACGTCCTTCGGCTTGACCATCTGCCGCAGCGCCGACACGACGTTCTTCGCATCCGCGTTCGACAGGAAGAACGTGCGCATCATGTATTCCTTGTACGCACGGCCCTTTTCCGCGCGCGCCGGGTAGACGAGCAGCGTATGCTCGTCGAGCACCTTCTTCTCGAGCTGATTGGTCCGGAGCAGCAGATTGATCGCGTCCTCGGCGGTCGTGCGGGACGCGAACAGGCTCGACGGCGCCGACGTCTGCACGTCCTGGTCGAACACGAAGTTCACTCCGGTCGTGCGGGAAATCGCGTCGAAGATGTTCTCCAGCGGCTGCGACCTGAAATTGAGCGACACCGGCTTGCGCAATGCGTCGGCCAGTCGCGGCTGCACCGGGTGCTCGCGTCGCTGCTGTTGCTGCAGGCTGTCCCGCAATTGAATCGCATCGGCGAAGTCGGGCTGCTCGTCGAGCACATGCTTTACGATTTCCAGCGCGCGGTCGGGCGAGTTCTGCCGCACCCGCTCCGCCTGCGCGAGTTCGTTGCCGAGCTGCACGCGCCGTTGCAGCCGCGCAATCGCCTGACTCACGCGCTGGCTCGACGGATCGGCGCGGCGCGCGTTACCGAGGTGCTCGAAAGCGCCCTCCGTATCGCCCAGTGCCCATGCCGAACCGGCCGCCCGCAATTCGTCGTTCACGTAGGTCGTGCGGCGGCCCTGCAACGCCACATTCACTTCGGCATCGTCGGGGCGCGCCTCGTGCGCCGCATTGAGGACGTCGATCGCCTGCTCGGGTTGCCCGCTTTTCATCAGCGCATTGCTTTGCTTCACAGCATCGTTGTCGGCGCCGCCCGACGCGCCCTTCAGCGACGTACACGCGCTGCCCAGCAGCGCAAGCAGCAGCGTCGACATAATCAGTATCCGTTTCACGTTCAATCTCTCGTCAAATCATTCAATTCAGAAGGAGGCGCGTCATTGCGAGCGGCCGCCCATCGGCAACCGGTGTTGCCGGCCGTCCGGCCCCGTCAGCACGACGGCGGCATCGTCGAACGACTTCACGCGATAACCGCCTGCGAGTTCCTGGCCCGGGCGCACCGCGCCGCGCACATCGCCGCAACGCCTGCACAGAAGAAACATCCGGCCCATGCCCTCCAGCACGATCACGTGCCGGTCGGGCTCGTTCCATTCGCCGCTCACGTCGAACGGCAGCGCCGGCTTCGACTGCGGAATATCCGACGGCAGCGTGGCTGACGGCGGCTCGGGCAGCTCCGTCGGCATTGACGGCGGCTCGATAGACGCCGCCGTGGGCTCGGCGACCAGCGAGGCCGGGCTCTGGGCCCGAAACAGATCGACGCGCACGCGCTCCGCGGCCGCGGCCGCGGCAAGCTGCATCGTCAACAAGGCCGCGACCGCGATGCAAGCCGCCGTACGAATCATCCCGGCGCGGCTCATGACACCCTCGCCAGCAAGGAAACGTGCATGACGACACGCAACTGATCGTTCTCCATCGCATTGCGCTCGAGCGTCAGCTCGTCCACCGTCACGAACGGCTGCTTCCGCAGTTCCTGCAGCGCGCCGACCAGATCCGGATAACGCGCGCTCCCGGCGAGCACCATCGACCGGCGCGACAGCTTGCCGTCGCGCTCGTCGCTCGTCTGGTACGTCGTCTCTTCGACCATCACCGCATGACGCTTCAGGACGTCGAAAATCGCAAACTTGCGCGCAACCGGATCGCCGTTCAGCAGCACGGCCGATTGATCGGCCGACGCCGCCGCGGCCGGCGCTGCCTTGATTTCCTGCCAGCGGGCGGACAGCGCCTGCTGCTCTTGTCGCAACGCGCGTTCGTCCGGGCCGAGCACGCAGAATCGATAGGCCAGCATCGCGATGATCGCGAATGCCGCCACGACGCCGACGCGGCCGAGTTCCTCCGAGACGCGCGTCGCATGCCATCGGCCGTGCGCCAGCAGTACGTCCCATTTCAATTGGGTCGAGAAAAACCGCTTCATTTCGCCTCCACGCTCAGGCTGAACGACGCGAGCGGATACTGCTCGACCATCTTGATGCCGTGCCGCAACAGCGTGACGCGCATGTTCGCCTTGTCGTCGCCGGCGGCATCGCGCAGTCGCGCGACGAACCCGTACACTTCCGTCAGGTTCGCCGCCAGCCCGTCGATGCGGACCTGTTCGCGGCCGTCCTTGGTCGACAGCGACAGCGACAGCAGGGCCAGCTTCGGCGTCCACGCATGCTCGACGCGCAGCAGCATCGGCGAAGCCTCGGCCGTCGCCTGCGGCGCACGGTCCTGCCCCGCGTTGCTTTGCTGCGCGTCGCGGGCATCCCGGCGTGCGCGATTCACGACGCGTTGCCGGTTGTCGACGCGCACGCGCAGTTGTTCCATTTCGTTATCCATATCTCTGACTTGCGAGCGCTCGCCCGCCACCCACATGCCGCCGAACAAGGCGGCGACCAGCAACAGGGATGCGAGCGGCGCGAGCGTCCTGCGCTTCGGCAGATAATCGAAATCGCGCATGCGTTTCATACCGGTACTCCGTCCCAGCGGCGATCGGGCGAGCCGACGCACGTCCATGCATCGTTCGACACGACGTCGGACGGCACGAAACCCGCGACGTGAATCCGCTCGTTCATCGCGTGACCGCTCAGCACGGCGAGCGTGCCGAGTGCTTCCTGCAGCGACTGTCCCGCGTCGAGCCGCAGCGTCGCGAGATCGCGCCATTCGGCGTCGCAGCGAAACAGGCAGGTCAACGTGCCCGGTTCCAGCAGCGCCAGCGTGCCGTTGCGCCCGACACGCCCGACATGGCGTGCGGCCGCTGCCGATACGACGTCGCGGCACGACGCGATCCGCCAGCCTGCACCCTTGCCCGCCGCGACCAGCCCGTCCACCAACTCGCAGCGCGCGCCGACGCACAGGCGCGCGCGCCCGTACCCGGCGGCTTCGATGCAGAGATTCATGCCTTCCGGCGCCTTGACGCCCTGCTCGGCGAGCACGACGCACGCATACTCCCGCCACGCGTCGCCGGCGCTCAGGCCGTCCTGCCAGGGCAGAATCGCCGCGTCGAGCCACGGATGGCCGAGCAGTACGTGAAGCCGCCGCAGCGACGCCAGCACGCCGCGCCCCTTGCCGTCGCCGCCGGCCTGCGCCAACAGCTCGACGAGCGCCGCGACCGGCTCGCCGCCGTGCTCGAGCGTCGCGACGGACGCACGGCGGGGGCGGGGGCGGGCCAGCGTGATGTGTTCGGCGCCGATCAAGGCCACGCGTTCATCCCAAAGCAACCGCACGCTGTACCTCCTGATGTGTCGTCAATCCCATGTCGATCAGCGCGAGCGCGCCGTCCTTCAGCGAGCGATAGCCCGCGCTGCGCGCGAGCGCCACCTCGCGCCTGTCCGGCGCGCCGTCGATGAGCGCGACCCGCAATGCCGTATCGAGCGTAATCACCTCGGCCAGGCCGACCCGGCCGTGAAAACCGCTGCCGCCGCACGTCTCGCAATCCGGCCGCGACGCATGGCACTCGGCGCACAAGCGCCGCACGAGGCGCTGGCACACGAT
This sequence comes from Burkholderia sp. IT-111MI5, assembly GCF_949752865.1. NCBI lineage: Bacteria > Pseudomonadati > Pseudomonadota > Betaproteobacteria > Burkholderiales > Burkholderiaceae > Burkholderia > Burkholderia sp. IT-111MI5. Next base: position 246,894 of record NZ_CATKIF010000033.1, read on the forward strand.
GCCGTTGAGCGCCTCGAGGAAGGTCGACGGCTCGACGCCCATGTAGATGAACCGGTCGATCAGGCTGAACGCATCGTTCGCATGCACCGACGACAGCACGCGGTGCCCGGTCAGCGCCGACTGCACGGCGATCGACGCCGTTTCCTCGTCGCGGATCTCGCCGACCAGAATGGTGTCGGGATCGTGACGCAGAATCGAGCGCAAGCCGCGCGCAAACGTCAGACCTTTCTTTTCGTTGACGGGAATCTGAAGCACGCCCGGCAATTCGTATTCGACCGGGTCCTCGATCGTGATCAGCTTCTCGTCGCCGGTATTGATCTCCGACAGCGCGCCGTACAGCGTCGTGGATTTCCCGCTGCCGGTCGGCCCCGTCACAAGCGTCAGCCCGTGAGGCCGCTGCATCAGCGCCCGGATCCGGCCGATCGAATGCGCGTCAAAACCGAGCGTGTCGAGGGTCAGCTGGTGACCGCGCTGCGACTTGTCGAGAATGCGCAGCACGGCGTTTTCGCCATGGACGCCGGGCATGATCGACACGCGCAGGTCGATCTCCCGCCCCTGCAGCGCGACCTTGAAACGGCCGTCCTGCGGCACGCGCTTTTCCGCGATGTCGAGGCTCGCCTGAACCTTGAGGCGCGACATGACCTGGCTCGCCACCTCGACACCCGCGACGGGGCGAATCAATCGCATTACGCCGTCGACGCGATAGCGGATCAACAGGCCTTCCACGGTCGCTTCGAGGTGAATGTCGCTCGCGCGGCTCTGCAGCGCGTCGTAAAGCGTCATGTTGACGAGACGAATGATCGGGCTTTCATCGTTGGCGATGCTCGCGAGCGTGATCGATTCGACCGCCAGCGCGAGTGAATCGCTCTGGCCGCCCACGTCGACCGCTTCGTCCATCACGCGATTGCTCGACTCCATCTCCTTGAGATGCGCATCGACCGCACCCGGCAGGCTGATCGCGAAAACGATGCGATTCGGCGCGAATCGCCGCTGCAGACGCTCGCGCGTCGCCCGAGCAAACGGATCGGCCAGGACCATGCAGACGACGCCGTCGATTTCCAGCGGCACCACATGCACGGCCAGCGCCTCGGCCAGCGACAGCAGATCCCAGCGCGACTCGGCACCCTGGACCCGTTCCGGCGACAGCGGCCGCGCCCCGAGGCACGACGCCACCTGCTCGAGCCACGCGGGCTCGCGGCTCAGCAGCCCGTCGAGATAGACCGGCAAGGTGACGCCCTGTCGCGTCGCCTCGTCCTGCCAGGCCTGCAACAATGCGGATGTACTTGCGACGCTCGTCACGTCACCTCCCAGAAAAGGTGTGGAATGGATGTATCGGATCAATGGAGGGCATTGTCGGCGCACGCGTCTGCGCCGACAAACAAGCTGAAAACAACTTAAAAATTGATAGGCCCTGGCCTATTTGACGATCAGCTGATGCTGCTGGCCAGCTCGAAGATCGGGAGATAGAGCAGCAATACGATCGCGCCGACGAGCGCGCCGATGCCGAGCATGAGAATGGGTTCGAACAGCTTGCTGAAGACTTCGATCGCACGGTCGAGCGTGCCGTCGTGGAAATGCGCGATTTTTTCGCACATCTCGCCGAGTTCGCCGCTGCGCTCCCCCACCCGCAGCAGCCGTTCCGCAACCGGCGTGGTGAGGTTCTGCGCGGTCAGCACGTCCGACAGCGACTGCCCGGCGCGCAGGTCGCCGAGCGACCGCTCAAGACGCGGAAGATACGGTGCTGGCAACAGGCGTCCGGCCAGTTCGAGTGCATCGATGGCCGCCGTACCGCCGGCCAGCAGCAACCCGACCGTGCGGTAGAATCGCGACAGCACGAACAGGTGACAGATGTCGCGAAGCCGCGGCGTGCGCCACATCAGGTTCAAGAACATCTGCCGCGCGCGCTGCGTGCGCACCAGCATCACGGTCGCAACCGCCGACCCCGCCAGCCCGGCCAACAGGACGATTCCGTGCTGCTTCACCAGCTCGGCCCACCACAGCATCGCGACGGCGGTCGCGGGCGGCTCGTTGATGCTCTCGAATACGGCGGAAAAGCGCGGCACCACGAAAAACAGCATGAACAGCAGGATGCCGGCCCCCACGGCCATCACGACCGCGGGATAAACGAGCGCGCCGCTGACGCGCTTGCGAATCTGCTCCAGCCGGGTCTCGTAATGCTGAAAGCGCCGCAATGCGATCGGCAGTTGGCCGCTGCCCTCCGACGCCTCGACCGTCGCAACGAGCAACGGCGGGAAAATCGACGGCTGCTGCGCGAGCGCCTTCGAAAAAGGCTGCCCTTCGCGCATCCTGGCGGCCAGCTCGTCGAGGACGGCGCGCAGCCCCTTCTCCGATTCGGCCTTGTCGCGCAACGCCTCGATCGCCTCGATCAACACAAGCCCCGCGTCGAGCAGCGTCGACAGCTCCTGCAGGAACAGGCCGAGCGGAAATTTCGGTTGCCGCGACCACCGGGCGATGCCTGCCCGGCGCTTCACCGCGAGCACTGTGACGGCCTCGCCCGAAGCCATGCAGCGCTGGCGCGCGCTTGCTTCGTCCGGCGCGTCGACGGTCCGCTTGACGAGCTTGCCGCCGGACAACAGATCGACTTGAAAAATCGCCACTTCAGTGTCCCTTGCCGGCCACGGTCATCGCCGCGCCGGATCGGCGCGCCTGCGCAGCCTGTTTCAGTTTCGTGTAGTGATGCCACACCTTCTTCGCGTACCGGTGGCGCAGCTCGCGCCGATTCGGCGCGCTGCCCGCGTTGTATGCGCCGACGGCTTCCCACGTATAGCCGTGGCGAGAAATGAATTCGGACAGAATCTGCGCGCCGGCCATGACCGACGTACAGGAATCGTTGAGCAGTTGCTCGCGCGTAATGCCCGCCTTGTTCAGACGCGGCAAATGCGTGCTGTTGATCTGCATGAGGCCGATGTCGTAGGTGCCGTTCCGGTTGCGGTTGATCGCGGTCGGATTCAGTGACGACTCGACCTTCGCGATCGAATACAGCAACAGCGGATCGATATCGTGTCGCTGCCCGGCATCGAACCAACATTCCGCACGAGCAGACGTGCAGATTCCGGCAAGCATCGCGAGCACGATCGCCCCCTTACAGACCGTAAACAAGATCCGCGTCATAGCCTTCCCCTCCCAGTTTCCCGTCCCGGCCCAGCGAAACGATTTCCGCGTCGGAATCTCGGCCCGGCACGTGATATTGGTACGGGCGCCCCCACGGATCGTTCGGGACATCCTTCGCCAGATACGGGCCGTGCCACGATGCCACGTTGGCCGGCTGCTTCACGAGCGCCTCGAGCCCCTGGTCCGCGGTCGGATAGTGGCCGGTATCGAGCCGGTATTTCACGAGTGCGTCGCCCAGCGACTTCATTTGCGCCTGTGCCGCCTGCACCTTGGCCCGATCCGAATAGGACAGGACTTTCGGCCCCACATAGCTGGCCAGCAGCGCGATAATCAGCAGCGCAACCAGCAGTTCCAGCAGGGTGAAACCTCGCGCGGCCCGCAGACGGGACCGAATAGCGTTTCGATTCATGATGTTCCTTCGTGATTGAAAACTTCCTTGGCGCACCGACGGCGGAGGCTGCCGGCCTGTGACCGGCCGCCTCCGCCGTCGCACGCGTCATGCCGTTCGGCAATCAGCGCGACTGCGCGTTACTTGGCAGTCCATGCGTCGGTCCAGGCCCAACCCTTGCCCGGCTCGTAAGCCGCCGGCGCCTGGCCGCACCAGCCCGAGGCCGGGTACGCCTTGCACTGGTACTGCTTGCCGTTGTTGGTGACGATCTCGCCGCCCTTGTAGGCATAGCCGGCCTGGTAGGCGGGGGAATTGCCCGCGCCGCCGTCATTGCCCGGATTGCCCGGATTGCCCGGATTGCCCGGATTGCCCGGATTGCCCGGGTTGCCCGGGTTGTCCGGCGTGCCCGGATTTCCGGGATTGCCCGGGGTACCGCTGCCCTTGACCAGCAACGTGTGCGTCGCGGTCGCGGTCGTCTTGCCGTTATTGACGACCAGTGTGAACACGAGGCTCCGGTTCTGCTCCGCCTTCGGCGCCGTGAACGTCAGGGTCGAGCCGTTGCGTGCGCTCTTGAAGTCCGACGGCATCGTCCATGCGTAGGTCAGCGGCAGACCGCTCGGATCGCTCGACCCGTTCGCCGACAGCGTGACTTGCTGACCGCCCTGAATCGAGGCCGGGCCGCTAATCTTGGCGATCGGCGGCACCACTGCGGGCGGCTGCTCGCTGCCACCGTTGCTCTTGACCTCGAGCGCGTATGCATACTCCTTGCCGTTTCCGAACACCTCGTTTTCGGTCCCGCTGCGCACCGGATCGATCGTCTTGCCGTCGGTACCCAGCTTGCCGACCCGAACGTATTGCGAACGCCCGTTGACCTGGTTCGCCAGGTCGTAAATCCAGTCCGAGGCATTCACGTTGTTCGCGCCGATCGTCATGCTGTGGGATTCGAGGTCGTTGCCGCGCGTCTTGTCAAACACGCGCAGCTTGACTTCGTCGCCCGCCTTCTGCACGCCGCCGAACTCGATCTTCCCGGACGGCATCCAGTTCACGTTAGCCGCCACGACGTCGATATCGCTACAGCTATAGAAACCCTCCGCGTTATCGCTCGGATCGCGCTGCCAGATCGTGTACAGCACGCGCTTTCCGGAAACGCCGTTCAGGTTGAGCGGATATTCCGTATAGGCTTCCGGCCCGCGCGTGCCCACTTCGCCGATCGGCTGTGCCTCGAGATCGCTCCATTTCAGCGGACGCGAGAAATCGTATGAAGGCTTCGAAATGTAGGTCTTGAAATAGGTGGTGTAGTGCTTGGCCGTCTGCTTGTACCGCAGCGTGACCTTGCCGCTGGCGTCCGGCTTGACCGGCGTGGCCGCCCAGTTAGCAACGGCGTCAATGCCCTTCCAGCTGTCCTTGCCGCCGGCACAGAGCTGGCCGTCCGGAATCATCGCCCGGTGGTCCGCGTCGCCCTTCACACCGAGAATTGCATTGGACATGCGGTCATAGAACGGGGTGGAGCCGCTGATGCTCTTGGCTGCCTTACAACCGTCCGACTTCGGGTTTTCTGCCCCCTCGTTGAAGCACGCCAAGGGACGATCCGGCGGCGACTCCACATAGCCGTGCGCATGCGAAATCGAAGGCGCCGCAAACAGCGCGGCGGCGGCGACATGAGCAAGCGTCAATGCCGGCAGCGATCGCTTGACCGTCTTTTTCAACGAGATTTGAGAAATTGTCATTTGTATTCCTTTGTACCTTTCAAGGTGGTTGAAGCATCGGTTCTGTTTCGTGATCCCGGTTCGAACCGGAAGCAACAGTCACCTAGCCGGATATGCCGGCCCGCTCATCCGCGGCCGGCGTTACTCGTGTCCCGACGCGCCACACCCCTCGCCGGAACTGCGTGCATTCTTGCGGCCCACCCTGATGCGATCAATGAAGCTCAAAGCAATCTGAAACTCACTTTTAGATTTGGATTAAAAACATTGAGCCCACTGGCCTATCTACCGAGAATGCCGGCACGTTAGGTCTTTCCATAGGGGTTCAAAATGAATACGCATCCGCAAGCGGCGCGCTACAGCCGCGCCACCGCGCTGTTTCACTGGATGGGCGTCGTCCTGATGACGCTGGTCGTGTTGTCCGCGGAGCTGCGCCATCTCGGCGTGCGCACCGAGCTACTGTCGATGCGCTCCGCCATGGTCGTGCACATCGGTTCCGCGATGGCCATCCTGTTTCTCGTGATTCCGCGCGTGATCGCGCGGCTCATGGGGCCCAGCGTTCCGCCGCCGCACGCCAACAGCCCGCTGGTGCGATGGACCGCGCACGCCGTCCATATCGGCCTTTACGTTTTCCTAGTTGCCGAATGCCTGATCGGCTGGGCGATCGTGAATGCAAAAGGCATGCGCATCCCGATGCCGGTGCTCGGCTTCGAATTCCCCGCACTGGTGCCCCAGCATGCGCGGCTGGTCGATCTGACGATCACCGCCCACATGGCGCTCGGCTATCTGTTGTATACCGTGCTAGCGTTGCACATCGGCGCGGCGTTGTGGCACCATTTCGTTCAGCGTGACGGCATCCTGCGCCGAATGAGCCTGTCGTCGCACACTTGAGCGGCGCCGGGCATCACGGATATCGCCGCGCGCGTGTCGCACGATGCGTTCGCAGCAGCCGCTACAGCGCTTTCGAGCGACTTCAACGAATGAGCGAAGCAGCACCGAATGAGTCGGCCGGCACATTGTTCGCACGCCGATCGACTCCACAAACGGAATCTCCAGCCGCGAGGTGTTTCATGCTACATGCCGTTTACCTGATTGCCATCGTTGCCGAAGCCGTGAGCGGCACCATGGCCGCCGGACGCCGCGACATGGATCTGTTCGGTGCCTGTTTTGTCGGATGCGTGACCGCGTTGGGTGGCGGCTCGGTACGCGACATGCTGCTCGGTCATTACCCGCTCGGATGGGTGCAGCATCCCGAATACATCTGGTTCACGGCTGGCGCCGCGCTGATCGGCGCGATGCTCGGAAGCATGCTGCATTACTTGCGCACGGTCTTTCTGACCGTCGATGCACTCGGCCTCGTCGCCTTCACGCTGATCGGCTGCAACATCGCGATGGAGACCGGCCAGACATCCACCATCGTGATACTGAGCGGCATCATCACAGGATGCCTGGGCGGAATAATGCGGGATCTTCTGTGCGGAGACGTACCAGTCATCTTCAAGCGCGAAATGTATGCCAGCATTTCACTTCTGGTCGGCACAGGATATCTCGTGCTGTTGAATCTGCAGGTATCCGAACGCGTGTCTGTCATGATTTGCCTCGGGTTCGGATTCATCCTCCGCATGTCGGCCATCTATTTCGACTGGCACATTCCGAAGCTCGTTTACCGCGACAAAGTGTGACTTTGATAGGAAAGACACGGCTCCTGCACCGTATCGGGTGCCCCGATCGGCTAACTTCAAAAGCGCTCCGAGCGTTATGCGACTACGGGCCAAACGTCACGATTTTCATTTATTCGAATTCCAAAGCGCTTTATCGGACTATTTCGACATACCCACTTCCTACACGCACCACGCACGCCGCGGCTGCGACAACGGGATAGTCACCGTGTGCGCTGTCGTCCACCTGCAATCGGCCGACGTGCGGAGAGGGCGTGCCTGGTCGAAGACGAGGCCGGGCGCCCATACCATCGCCGGCGCTAACTTTTGAACGCTGCGCGACCCCACCACAGCCCCACTGTCGTCGGCCCATGCATGAAGCGCCCCCCCCAATCGACACTGCTACGAGACAACCAGCCCATGGCACCGTCGGTTTCCGCCTACAGCAGCGATAGGCAGCCGAACTCAAACCCTTCTCGATATGACGCAAACCAGCCGGCCAGTTCTCTGCTGATATACCTTGTATACGACGCCATGACCTTATCTCCGACCGTTCAGCCGTCTATCATGTAATGCAACCCTTCCTGGGGTTTGTTTACATATGTAACGCACAGACGAATGCCGGAAATCGCTCGCCGGACAAAGACCGATGAGCAGCGTTTGACCGTGCCCCCCCGACGGAAATCCTTGGGTGACAAACGACGAGCGACGCCGCCACGCGGGCGATTTCCAGTATCGTCCCTAAGCGTTAATTTCAAGTACGGGTGCCCAGGGAAAGGCCGTTCGCAAGGTGCACATCGCCGCGAATCCTGACTCATCCGTAAGGAATGCAACACGGCAAGCGGCCGTTCTCGTGGCAACGAATGCGCATTTCACGTGTAAACCCTCAGGCATTTCGACGTCCATTTCAGCCTAAGTAGCCGCTGCATTCAAATCACTACGCACAGGCAATCATGAGCGAATCCGACGCCAAGACTCACCACTTTCATAGCAACGACCCCGAAGAAGTATCCGATTTCATTGAGAAAATCTATGCAGACAACCACTTTCGTGCACAACATGCCGAAAAACGCGACGTCAACATGGGCGGACAAGAATGGCGGGGCATCGGTATATATGATGTCGACTACGAAATGCCCTTCAGCTTCCATTCCGAGGAAGCACGCCCCAATTATCTGTTCCTTTCCTGCGAACGGGGCGGTTCGACCTACTCGACTAGCGATTCGATCGCCCAATGCACGATCGGCGATATGATTCCCATTTCGTCGACCGGCAATTCGATATGTAAGACAAAACCCGAAGGCTTCGGACATCTATCGGTCATCCTCGACGCGATTCACGTCAACGATTTTTTAGCTCAATGGATTGGACGCCCCCTGACACAACCGATTCGATTCGATTTACGTCCCGTCCAACCTGATATCGCGTCTCAGTGGAACATCGCCGCAAGCTGCATGCGCCAGATGATGTCGATGAGTCCGCTACCCGACACGGCCGTGCGCGCGTTGTACGAACATATGTTGAAGCTCGTCATACACGGACACGCGAGCAACTACAGTGAGTTGCTTGCAAATGGCCGCTACGCGCCCGAACACGTGGTCCGCTCCGCAATCGCCATGATCGAATCCGACCCGATACGCTGGCGGACCTTGGGCGCAATCGCGCACGCTCTCGGTTGCGCCACCCAGGTACTGGAGAATGGGATACGCCGTTGGACCAGCAAAGGCTCGGACAGCATTTTTTACGAAGCGCGCCTGCGTTGCGTCAATCGCGCACTCACCTTCGACAGCTGTCGAAGCTTTATTGATACCTTGCGTGCATACAATTTCACGCCCTCGCCCCGATTTGTTCGCACATATCGCAATCACTTCGGCGAATCGCCGAGCGAGACCTATCGTAGAAACCCGAACGCTGTTGGCGCCACCGCCCTCGACTTCGGTCAATTCGCGGACCAGTTATCCGAGCAGATTCTCAATCGCTTCATCAATGCATCGCTCGATCAACCAATCAGCCTTGCGGATATCGCTCGTCACGCTGACCTAAGCGAACATGCCACCATCATCGCGTTCAAGGAAAGATTCGCCAAAACACCCATGCAATATGTGATCGAACGCCGCCTTGAACGAGCACGTTGGTTGCTTTGTCATACATCGGTGAGCATTCTGTCTATCGCGCTCAGTTGCGGTTTCGGTAGCCAGAGCTATCTGACTACTCAAATCAAGCGATATTATGGTGTAACGCCACGTCAACTACGGCTATCAGCCCGAACAACGACAAGCGACGATAACCGCAGTCGGTAACCCCCACCCGGCGTGATCACGGCGCCGCGACGGGGCAGTTCGTATCACCTTCACGGCATTCGAGATAGCGTTGCAATGCCACCGACCGTGACTTCGTCACCTCCTCCAGGCACGCGGCACGCGCAAGCGGTTCGGCCGATCCACCAGCCACGCGAATTGTCTGGAACGCGCACTCGGCATCGCGAAACGCGATCCATGCGCGCTGCGCGTCAGTCAGATTCCTCGCGCCGTCGCGATCGTCCTTCAGCCGGCTCTGTAATGCGCGATAGCGACTGTTGAGCTCGGCGTCCGCGCGCGCGTATGCGCGGTTCGCGCATCCGTTCATCGTGCGGATTCGCGCAGTCGGGTGCCGCATGCGCATCGCGCGCCACCGATATGGCCAGCAACACCGCGAGCGTCACAAGCTGTGGACGGATCATCATATTCTCATTCTCCTGTTCGATTGCAGTGCTGCCCCATGCGGCGTCACTGTGCAGCACCCGCGTCCTGCTCGCGCCATGCTCGCCGCTGCTGCGACAGCCGGTTCGCGGCAACCCGTGCGGCCTTCCACCACGCGAACGGACGCGGATCTGCAAGCATGCTGAGAGCGCGCGCGTAGTCGAGCGCGAGACCCGGCGTCCACGCCATCGTCGCCGCACGCTTGCGAATCTGCGCGGCCACCCACAGTTCCGGCGTGACGAGCACACGCAGAAAACCACCCCACCCTGTCCCGCCGCCGCGCAGCCGGTCGACCGCGCCATCGATCGCCGCCTCGAGCACATAGCCAACGGTGCTCGAACAGTTCCGGTGCGTCAGGTTGTACGTCGTATTCGCCCGGTAGCGCTCCCAGAACGCGTGCAGCTTCGCCGGATCGTAATTGCGGATCCGCACGCGCACCGTCGACGGACACCAAGCCGTCGACTCCGTCGCATAGTCCGGCTGAAACATACCGGGAACGTCGTTCTCGCGCGTCGCGCGCAGGATGCGGCCGAACTCCGACGGCAAGCGGTCGATCTCGGCTGCCGGGTACAAGCTGATGTAGATTCCTTCGGGCGATTCAAGAGCCGCGTGTCCTGTCGAAATAGTCCCGCTGACATCGACCGCCGCGATATAGCGGTCGACCACCAGATGATGCTGCGCCTTCGACGAACCGATCGGCGTCCACACGTGCACGGTCAGCGCGCGCTCGTGGTCGGCCGGCGGCCCGTCCCATTCGGAGCGGTCGAACTGGCTCGCTCGCGCAACCGAATCGGCGTCGGGTAGCAACGAGGACCGCTGCGACATGTTGAACGCCGGATTGCGCTCGATACACCGCACGCGCGCCGCGAGCACCAACATGTTCGTACCGCCGAAGATCAGGAATAGCCCGAGACAGAACGGCAGCGTGCCCGTGTAATGCGTCGGGTATGGCTGATAGAAGAACATCGCGATCAGGATCTCGAAGACGCCCCAGGCGAACGCGACCTTCCAGCGACGATACCGGACGATCCATGCGGATAGCCCATCGTCTTAAGGAACTTGTCGCTTCCGCGCGCCCGTATTCTCTGGAGGCAGCAGGTCGGCAACCGGACGAGCGTCAGCCCACTTCTGAACTTCATGTGCGAGCCATCCTACCCTCCGGCCCGATAGGAGTCGTGGTTTAGGAAAGGTTTTCTCGCGTACGAGTTTTTGTATCGTCGCCGGTGATAGTGAGAGTGCCTCCGCCACTTCTTTCAGAGAGAAGCAGATCTTCATTGCAACTTCTCCTTTGTCTATTGCCGTTGATTCCTTGTCCGCGCGGAAGGATTGCCAAGATGAACACCCAGAGAATTGATGGGGTATGGTGGACCCAGCACACTTTCAGTTCACTACACGCATCCGAATTTAATGCGTAATGTCAAGCGCGGCAAACGCACATACAGGAATAAAATTTCGTTTGGTGGCAAATCGATCGGACGATCGCTTTCCTCGAAGTTCCGCAGTAGTCCTCTGCTAAAAGAAGCCGAGTCAAGAATTCTTGCAGTCTCGCCCCTTAGCATTGATCCCTTTCGCTTAAGGCACGACCAAAACTCTGTTCGAGCAAACGTCAGGAATGAACAAAGTCTCCCGTCTTGCTCATTGTGCTGTTGCTGGCCCTGCAATTGATAGCTGCTCGTGGAGATTTCTGGCTCAGGCGAGCATCCAGAAACTGGTTCGCGAAAAGTAGTTCCCTAAACCCCGGACGATGTCCGGCCGGAGAGGCGCATGGCTTACGCGAGGTCAAAGCTTGTGGCCGAAGAACGCCCTACGCGAGACCTATTCCGTTCCTCGAACACCGGCCACAACAAACGGCGCCATCGAGCTACTTCTTTACGGGATACGTCGCAGCGATCTCCTCAAGACGATGCGACAGTAGCGTAAGCCACTCGCGCCGCTCGCTGTCGTAGGTGTGACGGTTATAGATGCCAACGACGCCCGGCTGTACATGGCCGAGGACTGCCTCGGCAATTTCATTCGGGCATCGCAGCGTCGCAAGTAGTGTCCTGGTTGTGCGTCGGAGATCGTGGGCTGACCAATGCGTGACGGGCACACGCGGACGGTCATGCTTCGGAGCGATCTTGCAATATGGCTGATGATAGTAGACGCCGTGCTGGACCACGGTCTGGTTCATCGACGTTCCGCGAGACGAAGGAAACAGAATGGTTCCCTTGGCCTGATCGAGGCGTCGTCGCACAACGACCTCAGCACGCCCTATGAGCGGCACGCGCAGATCCGTTGCTCTCTCGTTATGCAGCCCTTTAGTCTTATGCTTCGGGATCGTCCACCAGAGACCGTCGGCCTCCTCCGCGATCTCAGTGCTCTCCATGGCGACGATCTCGCCGCCTCTCGTGCCGGTCCAAAGGTACAGTGTCAACGCGTCGGCAACAGTCAAACTAAAGTTCGGCAACCACCGGATCAATGTACCGAGTTCGTCTATCGAGAGCACCCGTTTCTGTGTCCCCGTGTACTTCCCCTCGACCTTGCGCCCTTTGCTCTTCAATCGCCCCCTTAGAACCTCCCTCCACCAATTCGCGGTGTTTTCGGGAAGACGCCCGGCATCAAGCGCATAATGCCAGGCGCTACTAAGCTCCATGCGAAGGCGCCCCGCAAGCATCGGCGTCGACCGATATGACTCGAGGAAATCGAATGCCTGAGCGCGTGTGATAGTCGCCGCACTCACATCCGCAATAGGCCCCAACATCGCCTTGAATATACGTGCGACCTCGACCGCTCCCTTTGTCTTCCGATTTACTTCTACGTACCCTTCTAAATAGTCCCGGCACAGCTGCCTGACGGTGTAGTCGGCCGGTGACGACCGCGCAGCCGCCCTTTCCCGCTTTCGACGTAATGCGGAAAGTTCGGCGCCTGAATCGCGCTCGACGCGGTTCCTTTCCCACGCAGCGATCGCTGCGGTAAATACCATCGCAGGCCATTCACCGAGCTTCACCTGCCGCATGCGGCCGTCGACCGGAGACTTGTAACGATACGTCCACGACTTGCGGCTCGTCGAAGCCTGGAGGCGTAATCCCGGAAACCCCTCAAATGTCATGTGCTCGCCGCTCGGCAGTTTGGCCGCGGCACGTGCATCAAAGCGCATTCTTCCCTCGGCGTAGGTTTCTTCGAGAGAAGCATACTCGGCGTAGGTTTTCTGCACAACGTCGTGAAAACCTACGCCGAAGGACTAAGTTTAGACACGCGGAGACAAACGTAGATGCATCAACCGAAGTGGGGGGACACCTACGTTTTCACTTAAAATTCAGTGACTTATGGATTTTATCGGATCGACTCAGACAACCTCGGACAGGTCCGAAATTTTCGCTATTCGTTTTCCTCGAAGTAATGCCCGAACTTCGTCTGCTTCGTACGGATATAACGCTCGTTTTCCTCGCGCACGGGCACCGCGAGCGCCACGCGTTCACAGACGGGAATGCCGTGCTTCGCGAGCGTGTCGAACTTCTTCGGGTTGTTGCTCATCAGGCGCACCGACGTCACGCCGAGGATCCGGAGGATCGCGGCGGCCGAGTCGTATTCGCGAGCGTCGTCGGGCAGGCCGAGGTCGAGGTTCGCCTCGACGGTATCGCGCCCCTGCTCCTGCAACGCGTATGCGCGAATCTTGTTGCTCAGGCCGATCCCGCGCCCCTCATGGCCACGCAGATACAGCAGCACGCCGCGGTCTTCGGCCGCAATGTAGCGCAACGCGAGATCGAGCTGCTCGCCGCAATCGCAGCGGTACGAGCCGAACACGTCGCCAGTCAGGCATTCGGAATGCAGTCGCGTCAGCACGGACTGCTCGCCGGTCACGTCGCCCATCACGAGCGCGAGATGTTCGGCATCGCTGCCCGATACGCGGAATGCGTATGACGTGAACGTACCGTAGCGCGTAGGCAGCGACGCAGTGGCGACGAGCGTCACGCACTCGTCGGCCTGGCCATTGCCCGGCGTGGGCGATTGGGGACGCAAAGACATCATGAATTCAATCGAAACGTTCAGGAATGTAGGAGTTGTGTGGATAGTGCGTGACGGGAGTTTACCGCTAATCTGGAAACGTCACGCGACTGCCGCCGCCTGCCCGGCTATACTGGGCCCATCGGGTGACGCGCATCACGCCTGCCTTCCCTGCATCGACCTGCACACGGAGAAAGCGAATGAGCACGACTGTCGCGCAGATTCTCAAGGCCAAGCCGGATTCGGGCCGAACCATCTACACCGTCAAGAAGAACGACCTCGTCTACGACGCCATCAAGCTGATGGCGGAAAAGGGCATCGGCGCTTTGCTGGTCGTGGACGGCGACGACATCGCAGGCATCGTCACCGAGCGCGACTATGCGCGCAAGATCGTCCTGCAGGACCGTTCATCGAAAGCCACCCGCGTCGAGGAAATCATGACGGCGAAGGTGCGCTACGTCGAGCCGTCGCAATCCACCGACGAGTGCATGGCGCTGATGACCGAGCACCGGATGCGCCACCTGCCCGTCCTCGACGGCGGCAAGCTGATCGGCCTCATCTCGATCGGCGACCTCGTGAAGAGCGTGATTGCCGATCAGCAGTTCACGATCAGCCAGCTCGAACACTACATCCACGGCACGCCCTCGGTTACGTCCGTCTGACCCGCTCCAGCAAAAAAGGCCCAAACGCGTAAGCGTCTGGGCGGAAAGCCGCCGGAATGCGGCGACGGAGGTTCTGCTCCTGCGGGCGAACGACGCGCGCGGACGGCGCGCGTCTCGTCGATTAAGTGGTGCGCTCGGGCAGACCGGGGACGTTCGCTTAGTTGCCGAAGTAGACCGAGTTCACGGGGTTCGGTGCTTCCCGCGTCATGCGACGGCCAGTTTGTCCGGCACCCGTCGCCACCGCACCGTAGCCGCTCGTATCGGCCTGCGCGAGCATCGGCTGGTTCGGCTGGATCCGTTGTTCGGCGGCCTGGATATCGCTCGGATATTGCGAATCGCTCGCCAGCGGTTTGTAGCCGTTCTGTTCGAGTTGCACGAGTTCGGCCTTGACCTGGTCACGGGTCAGCCCTTGGTCGGACTGTGCAAACGATGCGATCGGGGCGGCAAGGACGGATGCGGCGATGGCTGCGTAGATGATCGACTTCATGATTTACCTCCGGAATATGTTCTGTTTTGACGTCGCCTCGGCAGGACTGTCTGAAGCGATTGGATCCAGTGTAGTTCTCGCCGCCTCAAGGGAAAACCCTTGGTTTGAACATACAGCGTTGCGATTTTGGAAAATATCGCCCACTGTTTATGGACCAGGGCATCGCCACTTGCTTCATCCGCACAACAATCGCTGACGAAACGCCAACAGCCAGATCACATATCCTGAAGGTTGTGTTGTAAAATCGTAAGGTTTTATTCGCCAGTCGATTCGATATTCCATCCACCATGTACGCGCTCACGCCCCTCTCGGTTTCGCTGTCCGGCCCGGCCGGCGCGCGCGCGCGCGCCGGCCATCCGGCGCATCCACTCGCTCGACGCACGGCCCAGGCGCCGCTCGCCCCTGCCCGGCGCCTGATCTGACTGCTCGGTCTCCTCCCGGAGCCAGGTCAGACAGGCTCCGGGCGATCCTCATAGGCACGCCACGCCTGCCCCTGCCGATCATTTGGAGAACTGCCATGAAACAACGCCTTTACCAGTTGACTGAACTCGACGTCGCTCGCCTCGAGAAGCACGCCGAACACAACCCGCGATTCCAGACGATGCTCGACACGCTGCTCGAACGCGCCGATATCGTCCAGCCCGACGCCATCAAGGCGAACGTCGTCACGATGAACTCGCAAATCACGCTGCTCGACGAAGCGACCCAGGAACAGGCCACCTGGACGATTGTTTATCCGGACGCCGCCAATCTCGAACTCGGCCGCCTGAACGTCTTCTCGCCCGTCGGCATGGCGCTGCTGGGTACGCAGCGCGGCCAGATGGTCAAGGTGATGCAGCCGAGCGGCGCCGAAAAGCTGATGAAGGTCGCCGCGATCGTGTTCCAGCCGGAAGCCAACGGCGAATACACGCGCTGAGCCATCAGCCGCCGGCACCGCGCCGTAACCGCGCACAACGAAAAAAGCGAGGCACAGGCCTCGCTTTTTTGCATCCGGACGATGCGAATCGTCGACATCACATTCCGCAGACGAAAAAAAGGCGCCCGAAGGCGCCTTTTTCGATGCTGCGAAGCGGGTTACCCCGCCGTCACGCTTAGAAGCGGTGACGCAGACCAACCGTTGCTGCGGTTTGGTTGATCGACGAGCTCGGCAGGTTGTCGGCGAAGCTGTTGCCGTTGTAGATCGACGCGCCGATGCCGTTCTTCGCTGCACGCTGGTACACAGCTTGTGCGTAGACGTCCGTGCGCTTCGACAGTGCGTAGTCAGCTTGCAGGCCGAACTGGTTCCAGTGCGTGCTGCCGTTGTTGATCTTCGCGTTCGTGTACGTGTAAGCAGCGCCCAGGCCGAGAGCCGGCGTCAGGTTGTACTTCGCGTTGACTTCGTAGTTGTCGGTGCGCAGCGTGCCCAGACCAACTGCGTTGTTGTCGAGACGCGCTTGCGTCCATGCAGCGCCGACTTGTGCCGGGCCGAATGCGTAGCCAGCAGCAGCACCGTACGTGCGGACGCGGCCTTGGGAAGCGATGCCACCGATCGCCGACGACGTTGCGCCGTTTGCGTTCGTACCGTCACCCAGGTTCGCTTGCGAGTATGCAGCAGCCAGCTTCAGACCTTGGAACTGATATGCAGCACCCGCGCTGTACGCACGGTTGTTGCCGAAGTTCGTGTTGTTCGAGAACGAGTACGTGCCGCCGAATTGCAGACCAGCGTAGTTCGCGCTCGTGAACTTGATCGTGTTGTTCTGTGCGACATCGCCGTTCGTGCTCAGACGGTCGAGGTTCAGCGGGTGCGCGAAGTACGTGCCGCCCCACGAGCCCGTTGCCGTCAGCGGCGCCAGGTAGTCTTGCGTTGCGTCATACTGCTTACCCAGCGTGACCGTGCCGTACTGGCTCGACAGGCCGACGAAAGCTTGACGGTTGAACATGCCGCCGTTGCCGTTCGCGAACTTGCCGTTACCGATGTTGAAGCCGCTTTCCAACGTGAAGATTGCCTTCAGGCCGCCACCAAGGTCTTCCGAGCCACGCAGGCCGAAACGGCTCTGGTCAATGCCCGAACCCATCGCCCAACGCGACTTGCCAGCTTGGCCGAGTGCCGGCTGGACGTTGCTCGTGTAGGTGATGCCTGCGTCCAGCACGCCGTACAGCGTGACGCTGCTTTGCGCGTGAGCGACGGTAGCGAACGATGCTGCAGCTGCTGCAACGATCAGAGTCTTGTTCATTCGTGGAGCTCCCTTCTAAAAAGAGGCAGGTCTCGCGACCTTGTTTCATAAACGGTCTCAACCGCCCGGGAACGCCATCGGTCCTGCTGGCCGCGCCCGGATAGTTGCCCGTTTGGGAACCGTGAGTTTAGGGGTGTACCCTAGGGGCGCGATCCGCAAATAAAGAAATAAGCTTTTCCAGAACTAGAAATAATGAAAGTGGGGAAACATTATAAGTATTTGTTTTGATGTCTGTTTTTGACTTCTTGACGGGGGCTTTTTGGAGGCTTTCATCGCACCATTCTTTCATGTCGCCGTCTTGACGGTTGCATAGAAACAACAAACAGGTTCGACCGAAACCCCGAAATCAGCAATTTTTACCCATTCCAGCCTCAAATGCCGAGCTTCGATCGTCTAAAACGTGTCGGTCGACCAGTAAACAGGGAGCGACGCCCGTGCAGCGGGCGGTGTCCGCCTGTCAGTCCGCAGAAACGGGAAGGTCGATCTCCACCGGCTGGGCCGCCCAACCGTGTGCCGTGACACGCGGTAACAGCCTTAACCGCCCGCGTAACCCGGCCGGCGTACCGGCACGCTAATGTGAGGCAACCTCCAATACAGAACAGGGACACGCCATGAATCGACGCTCGTTGCTGCGCGCCATCGGATTGACCGCCGCCTTCGTCGGCACCGGCTGGCTCCGCGCCGCCTCGGCCCAGCCCGCACCGCCGGTGTACCGGCCGTCCGGCCCGAACCGCGTGCCCGGCGGGCCGCCTTATGACGACCGCCCGGGCTTCGGGCCGCCGGCGGCCCGGCACGACCGCCGCCCGCCGCCGCCACGGCCGCACGGCTATATATGGACCGACGGTTACTGGCGCTGGCAGCGCGGCCGCTATATATGGGTATCCGGTCGCTGGGTCGCACGGCGCCCCGGGCGTCGCTGGGTGCCCGGCTACTGGCGTCGCCAGGGGCAGGTGTGGGTCTACGTCGACGGTTCGTGGCGATAGGCGGTTGCGCGGCTCCGGCCCGTGGCGCGCCCGGACCCGGAGCCGGACGGCTTGCGAACCCGCGCCGTTCGGCTCCGGATTCATGGGTGCCCGACAGGCGCACTCGCGACTCTGCTGCGACGCTCGCCCTTTCCCTGGAACGATCCCGACCGCCAAAGCCGATGCCCGGGCGTCCAATCAGGCAACGTCGACATGCAACATGCCCGCCGATCTCAGGCGCGTCATCGTGCATCGACCGAATTCCTGCCACTCTCTTATCGTGCGCATCGCATGCCGCGCAATTAGACGACCGAATGTTTCGGTCGCCCCGATGCCAGGTCCATTCTCCGGGCGCCGTGTTGCAAGCGCATCGCAGCATTCGCGACGAATACGGCAAAGCATCGTCAAGCCGTCCATTCCGACCAAATCATTCGGATAACGAAATCATGCGATGTCGATACCAATGCATCGAACATGCGTCACCGCATCGCGCTTCGTCCGCAACAGCCCGACAAGCGAAAGAACGGCGCGCGCATCTCCTCGGCACGCGGCGCGGATCGCGCGATGATGTTCGTCGGCCCACCGGATCATCGCCTGTATCGGCGTCAGGAACGAACGCCCGAGGTCGGTCACCCACCGGCTGATCGACCAGCCCGACAGCCCGGCGAGACGTTTACGACGAAGGAGAACAAAGTTTCCCGGCGGGCGGGCGGCTGGTTCCCGCGCCGCCCGTGCGGCGCGGGCGCAGCATCCGTCAGTGCGCCGGCGCTGCGGCCGGCGCGCGGCAGGCGTCCAGGCCTCGCTGAACGGCCGGGCGTGCGGCGATGTCGGCGAGCCAGCGCTCGACGTGCGGGTAATCGGCAACGTCGAGATCGAGTTCGGCCGCCGAGCGCAGCCACGGAAACGCGGCGATGTCGGCGATCGAGTATCGCGACGATGCGAGATACGCCGATTCCGACAATCGGCCGTTCACGACCCCATAGAGGCGCCGCGCTTCGTTCCGGTAGCGAGCGATCGCTTCCGCATTGACCGTCTTCGATGCATGCAGGAACCACCAGAGCTGGCCGAGCATCGGCCCGATCCCGCCGATCTGGAAGTGCAGCCATTGCTGGACCGCCGTACGCTCGGCCAGCGTTTCGGGATGCAGACAGCCCGTCTTCGCGGCGAGATAGCCGAGGATCGCGCCGGATTCGAACACGGCCAGCCCGGTGTCGTGGTCGACGATGGCCGGAATCTTGCCGTTCGGGTTGATCGCGAGAAACGCCGGGCTGCGCTGCTCGCCGGCGGACAGGTTCACGTGCACAAGGTCGTGCGCGAGCCCCGCCTCTTCCAGATAGATCGCGATCTTGTGCCCGTTCGGCGTGTCGGCCGTATAGAACGTGAGGGAGTGCGTCGATGTCATGTCGGTCCTTGTCATCCGGTTATCATTGCAACTGCAATCGTTGCAATTGCAATCCTACGCCGAGACCGAGGGCTCCGATACATGCCAGCACTCGAAGGAGGGATATGCAGACTATGCGATCCGGGGCAGGCAGGCGCTCGACAGCGAGCGCAAATCCGGCTGCGATGCACCGGTATGCGCGCGGCCGACGCGCGAGCAGGCCTCCGCTACTTCGCGTCGGCCGTCGCTTCACGCGCCGCGGCGGTCGCGCGATCGAGCGCGGCGGCCATCGCCACCTGCTCCTTGCCGGTGAACTGCCCGAGAAAGAGTTCCGAGACCGTCGACTGGTACACCTTCCACATCTTCTTGCGTAGCGCCCGCCCCTTGTCGGTGATGCTCGCGTATGCGGCGCGGCCGTCGTCGGCCGAACGGGCGCGCGTGACGAGCCCCTCCTGTTCGAGCCGGTCGACGAGCCGCGTGAGGTTGTAGCGCTCGATCGCGAGCACGTCGGCCAGTTCGTGCATGCGGCGCGTGCCGTCGGGCCCGCTTTCGAGGCCCCACAACGCGTCGTACCACGCATACGCGGGCAGGCCGGCATCTGTAAGGCGGCGCTCGATCTCGCGAATCATCGTCCGGTGCGCGCGGACGAACGAGAACCACAGATCGGGTTCGGGTGCGCTCATGTCAGGTCGTTCCTTTCGTTTAATTGCAGTTGCAATTAAATCTTACCTCGATACGGTTCCCCTCCACATATAGTCGTGCTCCGCGCGGCAGGCACCACAGTTCCGGCCTGCCGCGCCGCCCTGCCCGCGCTACCGTCCCGACTGCGCGAGCGGCCCTTGCGCGCGCTGCGCCGTTCCCGACGGCCAGCCGCCCGCGAGCGCCTTGTACAGCGCGACCGTCGATGCCGCGCTGCGCGTGCGCGCGTCGGCCGCCGCATCCTGCGCCTGCAGCAGCGTCCGTTGCGCGTCGAGCACTTCGTAGTAGTCGATCGCGCCGGCCGAGAAGCGTGTCTGCGCGAGCTGCGCGGCACGTGCGCTGTCGTCCGCCGCACGCACGAGGTGCGTTGTCTCGTCACGCGTGCGTGCGACGCGCAGCAGCGCGTTCTCCGTTTCCTCCAGCGCACCGAGCACGGTCTGCCGGTACTGCGCGAGCTGGCCGGCCGCTTCCGCATCGCTCGCGGCGATCCGCGCACGCACGCGGCCGACGTCGAGGAACGACCAGTCGATGCCGAGCGCGATCAGGTTCGTGTCGCTGCCCGCGCGAAAGAACCCGTAGCTGCTCGTCGCGCTGCCGAGCAATCCCGACAGCGTGAAGCGCGGAAACAGGTCGGCCGTCGCGACGCCGACACGCGCGGTCGCGGCGTGCAGCCGTGCCTCGGCGGCCGCGACGTCGGGGCGCCGCCGCAGCAGGTCGCCCGGCGTGCCGGGATCGATGTTGGCGGCAAGCGTCGGCAGCGGCACGGGCGTGCCCGCCGAAGCGACGGCCTTCGGGAGATCGAACCGGCCGATCAGCGCATCCGGCGTCTGCCCGGTCAGCACCGCGAGCCGGTGCTCGTCGACGCCGATCGCGGCTTCGTACACGGCAATCCGCGACGTCGTCGATTCGTACTGCGCCCGCGCACGCGCCGCATCGAGTTCGGAGCCGCGCCCCGCGCCGACGCGCGCATTGATCAGCGCGAGCGTCTGCTTCTGGTTGTCGGCGTTGTCGCGCGCGATCCGCAGCCGCTCCTGCGAGCCGCGCAGATCGACGTACGTGCTCGCGACCTCGCCGGCGATCGCGACACGCACCGCGCGCACGTCCGCCGCGCTCGCAGCCGTTTCCGCACGCTGCGACTCGATCGAGCGGCGCACCCGGCCGAACAGGTCGAGTTCCCACGCCGCGTTGATCCCGACGCTGGATATAGGCGTATCGCGCTGGCTGCGCGGCGCGCCGAACGCCTGGTCCTTGCTCGTCAGTTGATGGCCGATCTGACCGCTCGCGGTGATCGTCGGATAGCGGTCGAACGTCGCCTGCGACAGCAGCGCGTTCGATGCGTCGTAGCGCGACACGGCAACCTGCAGGTCCTGGTTCGCCGCGAGCGCCGTGTCGATCAGCCGCGTCAGCGCCGGATCGCCGAAGCCGCGCCAGAACGCGGCATCGGCATCGGCCGACGCGTCGGGCGGCGTATCGGACGTCGGATGGGACGGTGGCCCCTCGCGCTGCGTCGCCGGCTGCGCGTCGCGCGCGTCGCGCGCGAACCGCGCGGCCGTGGCCGTATCGGGCCGCTTGAAATCGGGGCCGACCGCGCACGCGGCCAGCGTCACCGACATCGCGAGCGCGGAAAAACGGAAAGCGGCGCTCATCGGTTTTCTCCTTCGAGGGTGCCGTGCTGTTCGCTCCAGATGGCCGGCGTGCCGCCCGCGAGCTTGCGGATCGCCACATAGAACACGGGCGTCAGGAACAGCCCGAACAACGTGACGCCCAGCATCCCCGCGAACACGGTGACGCCGGTGGCCGCGCGCACTTCGCTGCCCGCGCCGCGGCCGATCAGCAGCGGCACCGAACCGGCGATGAACGCGACCGACGTCATCACGATCGGGCGCAGCCGCAGCTTGCACGCTTCGAGCGCGGCCTCGATCACGCCCTTGCCCTGGATTTCGAGTTCGCGCGCGAACTCGACGATCAGGATCGCGTTCTTGCACGCAAGCCCCATCAGCACGACGAGCCCTACCTGCACGAACACGTTGTTGTCGCCGCCCGACAGCCACACGCCGAACAGCGCCGCGCACATGCACACCGGCACGATCAGGATCACCGCGAGCGGCAGCGTCCAGCTCTCGTACAGCGACGCGAGCACGAGGAACACGAGCATCACCGCGAGCGGGAACACGACGATCGCCGCGTTGCTCTGCGTGACCTGCTGGTAGCTGAGGTCGGTCCATTCGAGCGTGATGCCGGGCGGCAGCACCTCCTTCGCGATCTGCTGGAGCTTCGCGATCGCCTGCGACGACGACATCACCTTCGGATCGGCGTCGCCGATCAGGTCGGCGGCCGGATAGCCGTTGTAGCGGACGACCGGGTCCGGCCCGTACGCGGGCCCCACCGTCACCATCGAGCCGATCGGCACCATCTCGCCCTTCGCGTTGCGCGTACGCAGGTTCGCGATGTCGGCGGCCGTCTGCCGATGACCGGCATCGGCCTGCGCCATCACGCGATACACGCGGCCGAACACGTTGAAGTCGTTCACGTACATCGAGCCGAGATAGACCTGCAGCGTGTTGAACAGGTCGGTCAGCGCGACGCCCTGCGCCTTCGCCTTCAGCCGATCGACCTTCACCTCGAGCTGCGGGATGTTCGCCTGGTACGAGCTGACGGGGTAGCTCATCCCCGGCGTCTTCGCAACCGCCGCCTGGAACGCGGTGAGCGCGTTCTGCAATGCGCCGTAGCCGAGCCCGCCGCGATCCTCCAGGTACAGCGAGTAGCCGGAGCCGTTGCCGAGGCCCTGGATCGGCGGCGGCATCAGCGCGTAGGTGATGCCGCCGCCGATGGCCGCGAAGCGCGCGTTCAGGTCCGCGTTGATCTGCGCGGCGCTGCGGTGACGCTGGTCGAATGGCTTCAGGATCACGTACGAGTTCGTGATGTTCGGCGTGTTCACGCCCTGCAGCGCATTCAGCCCGGCAAACGCCGGCACCATCTCGACGCCGTCGGTGCCGAGCGCGATCTTCGTCATCTGCTCGGTCACCGCGCTGGTGCGCGCGAGCGACGCGCCTTCCGGCAGCTTCGCGCCCGCGAACAGGTACAGCTTGTCCTGCACGGGGATGAAGCCGCCCGGCACCGCGTTGAACAGCAGCGCGGTGGCCGCGAGCAGCGCCGCATAGACCGCGAACACCACGCCGCGCCGTTTCAGCGTGCGCGCGACGACACCGTGATAGCGGTCCGAACTGCGCTCGAAGAAGCGGTTGAACGGATGGAACAGCCAGCCGAATGCGCGGTCGAGCGCGCGCGTGAGCGCATCCTTCGGCGCGCCGTGCGGGCGCAGCAGCTTCGCGGCGAGCGCGGGCGACAGCGTCAGCGAGTTGATCGCGGAGATCACCGTCGAGATCGCGATCGTCACCGCAAACTGCCTGTAGAACTGGCCCGTGACACCCGACATGAACGCCATCGGCACGAACACCGCGCACAGCACCAGTGCGATCGCAACGATCGGGCCCGACACCTCGCGCATCGCCTGGTGCGCGGCATCGCGCGGGCTGAGCCCCTGCGCGATGTTGCGCTCGACGTTCTCGACGACGACGATCGCATCGTCGACGACGATCCCGATCGCGAGCACGAGCCCGAACAGCGTCAGCGTGTTGATCGAATAGCCGAGCAGATGGAGAAACGCGAACGTGCCGACCACCGACACGGGCACCGCGACGAGCGGAATGATCGACGCGCGCCAGGTCTGCAGGAACAGGATCACGACGAGCACGACCAGCACGACGGCCTCGATCAGCGTGTGCTGCACCGCGCGGATCGATTCGCGCACGAACACGGTCGGGTCCCACACGGGGCGGTACGCGACGCCGGGCGGGAAACGCTTCGACAGTTCGTCGAGCTTCGCATACACGGCCTTCGCGACGTCGAGCGCGTTCGCGCCCGGCGACAGGAAGATGCCGACCACGGCCGAATGCCTGTCGTTGAAATACGAGCGCAGCGTGTAGTCGCCCGCGCCGAGCTCGATGCGCGCGACGTCGGACAGCTTCACGACCTGGCCGTCGTCGCCGTTGCGCAGCACGATGTCGCTGAATTCCTGCACCGTGCGCAGGCGGCCGCGCACGTTGATCGACACGAGGAAGTCGTTCGCCTTCGGCGACGGCTCCGCGCCGAGCTGGCCCGCCGACACCTGCACGTTCTGCTCGCGCACGGCCGCGATCACGTCGCTCGCGGTCAGCCCGCGCGACGCGAGCCGGTTCGGGTCGAGCCACAGCCGCATCGCGTAGTCGCCGGAGCCGTACACGCCGACGTCGCCGATGCCGGTGAGCCGCGACAGTTCGTCCTTCACGTTCAGCGTCAGGTAGTTGCGCAGGTACAGCGAATCGCGGCTGTTGTCCGGCGAATAGAGGCTCACGTACATCAGCGGTGTCGGCGACTGCTTCTGCGTGGTCACGCCGTACTGGCGCACCTCGTCGGGCAGGCGCGACAGCGCCTGGCTCACGCGGTTCTGCACGCGCACGGCGGCCGTGTCGGGATCGACGCCCTGCAGGAACGTGACGACGACCTGCAGGCTGCCGTCCGACCCGGCGACCGACTTCATGTACATGATGCCTTCGACGCCGTTGATCGCCTCTTCCAGCGGTTCGGCGACCGATTCGGCGATTTCCTTCGGGTTCGCGCCCGGGTACGTCGCACGCACGACGACGCTCGGCGGCACGACTTCCGGGTATTCGCCGGCCGGCAGCATCGGAATCGAGATCAGGCCGATCGCGAAGATGACGATCGACAGCACGACCGCGAAGATCGGCCGGTCAATGAAGAATCGGGAGAAATCCATTATCTGTCTCCCGTCATTGCGCGGCCGGCGAGCCGGCGTCGGCCACGGCCTGCGTGCCGCCGCCCGTGCCGCCGCCCTTGCCGGCACCGGCATCGGCGCGCGCGAGCAGCGCTTTCGGCCTCACCTGCGCGCCCGGATAGTAGATCCGCTGCACGCCGTCGACCACCACGCGGTCGCCCGCCTGCAGCCCCTTCTCGACGATCCGCTCGCCCTCGAGCTCGCGGCCGATCGTCACGTCGCGCCGCAGCGCCTTGTCGCCGGGGCCGATCACGTACACGTACTTGCGGTCCTGGTCGGTGAGCACGGCCTTGTCGTCGACGAGCAGCGCATCCTGGTCGCGGCCGCTGACGAGCTGCACGCGCGCATACAGGCCCGGCGTGAACGTGTGGTCCGCGTTCGTCAGCCGCACGCGCGCGCGAATCGTGCCGGTTTGCGGATCGAGCCGGTTGTCGAGGAAGTCGACGGTGCCCGCGTGCGGGAAACCCGTCTCGTTCGCAAGACCCACGCGCACCGGATCGGCGCCGATCGCGCGATGCTTCGGATCGGCACGCCGCGCGTTGTAGCGCAGGTAGCTCTGCTCGTCGCAGTCGAAATACACGTAAACCGGATCCTGCGACACGACGGTCGTCAGCAGCGTGTCGTCCGCGCGCGCGAGGTTGCCGGCGGTCGCGACCGCGCGGCCGACACGGCCCGCGATCGGCGCGCGCACTTCGGTGAAGCCGAGATTGAGCTTGGCGTCGGCGACGGCCGCATCGGCCGCCTGCAGGTCGGCATGCGCCTGCGCGGCGGTGGCGCGCGCGTTGTCGAGCTCTTCCTGCGACGTCGCATGCGCATCGATCAGCGTCTGCACGCGCTTGAGCTGTACGTTCGCGAGGCTCGCGGCCGCGCGGGCCCGCTGCTGCTGCGCGTTCGCGCGGTCGAGCGCGATCCGGTACGGGCGCGGGTCGATCTCGAACAGCAGCGCGCCCTGCGTGACGAGATCGCCCTCCTTGTACGCGACACGCTGCAGATAGCCGCTTACGCGCGGCCGCAGTTCGACCGCGTCGACTGCTTCGACGCGTCCGTTGAATTCGTCAGCGAGGCGGACCGTGCGCGGCGCGACGGTTGCGACGCCGACTTCGGGAAGGGGGTGGGCTGACGCTGCGCCTTTGCCGTCGTGACAGCCCGACAACGCCAGCAACAGGGCACAGGTCGCGCCCAAAGGCGACGTCCTGCGTAGGGATAAGGAGAGCATGATGCCTCGCGACGGGTTAAACTGCCGCGTAGCATAAAAGTTGAAGTTAACTTCAAGTCAAGCTTTTCCCGGAGAACGCCATGGGTACCCCGGAAGAACCGAAATGGCCGCTGATGTCGATCCGCGAAGTGGCCGCGCGCAGCGGCGTGCCGGCGTCGACGCTGCGGTTCTACGAGACGCGCGGGCTCATCAAGTCGCACCGGAACGGCTCGAGCCATCGCCACTATTCGCGCGCGGTGCTGCGGCTGATCGCGTTCATCGTGTTCGCGCAGAAAATCGGCTATTCGCTCGACGAGATTGCCGAGCAGCTCGTCAGCCTCCCCGAGGACACCGCGCCGAGCAACAAGGACTGGCAGCGGTTGTCGCGCGGCTGGAAGCAGCGCGTCGCGAGCCGGATCGAGGAATTGCAGCGGCTCTACATCAACCTCGACGAGTGCATCGGCTGCGGTTGCCTGTCGCTGAAGCGCTGCAAGCTGACCAACCCGGAAGACCGCGCGGGCCGCAACGGGCCCGGCGCTCGGCGCTGGCTCGGCGACAAGCCGCCTACGGACATCGAATGATGCGCGGGCCGCACCCGGCCGCCGGCGCGGATTGCGTCACCCGACGCGCCAGATGCAGACGACGGCCGGGCTCGTCGAGAGTGACATCGGCGTCGCGCTGATGCCGCGCCTGTTCGTGCCGATGCAGCCGCAATGCATTACGTTCTGCGAACTGAAGGAGGCGGGCAGCCTGCTCGCGTACGAGCTGGCAATCGCATACCGGACGCCGTCGCCGCTCGTCGATGCACTGCACGAAACCGCACGGAATGCAGTGAGCGAACCGGTTCTGGTTGCCGCGACGTGACCGCGCGCATCGTTCGCGCGGCGGCGCTCAGTCGCCGATGATGTTGAGCGCGGCGGCGAGCACGGCCTGCTTGAACGCGTCCCGCTGCGTCGGCAGCGACGTGAACGCCAGCATCATGTGGCTGTACGACACCGTCGTGCCGATCGCGCTCGCGATCATGAAGAACAGCACGTTCGGATCGACCGCGCGGATCGCGCCGGCCTGCACGGCGTCCGACAGCAGCGGGAACATCACGTCGTGATACGGCCGCACGATCCGCTCCTGCAATCGATCGAGCCGCCCGCCCACCTCGGTCGCCGCGGTCGAGAAGAACATGCCGATGTCGGGCTCGTCGAATTCGTGATCGACGCACAGCTCGAGCGCGCGCCGCACGCGGTCGCGATGCGGCAGTGACGACGTGCGCAACGCACGCAGCGCGTCGAACATCGGCGTCGCCAGGTCGACGATCTGCCCGACGACGGCCAGCCACAACGTTTCCTTCGTACCGAAATGATGGGCGATCAGCGCCGCGTCGACGCCCAGTTCGCGCGCGACCTCGCGCACGCTCGTCGCGTCGTAGCCCCGCTTCGCGAACGTGCGGCGCGCGGCCCGCAATATCACGTCCGGACCGACGGACGCATCCGCCAGCGGCCGCCCGCGCGAACGCCGCTTCGACGGCGCGCGCTCAGTGACTTCAGCCACGTTTTCCTGCTCCCCTTGAATGGTTCGAATGCCCGTGTTCGGGCCCCGGTTTCACGTCGCCGGAACCGGGCTGCCTGCCCCGCTCCGTTGACACGCGAAGCCGGGAAGCGCTAGGATCATACCTTATTCATCACGTGATGATTTATTCATGACAACCCCTACACGCATCGTCATCGTCGGCGGCGGGATCGCCGGACTGCAGCTCGCGACCCGCCTGGGCGAGCGCCTCGGCCGGTCCGGGCGTGCGCAGGTCACCGTCGTCGACCGCAGTCCGACGCATATCTGGAAGCCGATGCTGCACACGATCGCGGCCGGCACGCGCGACGTCCAGCAGCAACAGGTGATCTTCCTCGCCCATGCACGCGACCACGGCTACACGTACCAGCCCGGCGAACTGAAGGGGCTCGATCGTGCGCGCCGTCGCGTGCAGCTCGGCGAGATCCGCTCGCAGGACGGCGACGTGGTGATCGAGGCCCGCGAACTCGAATACGACGTGCTAATCCTCGCGCTCGGCAGCCAGGCCAACGATTTCGGCGTGCCGGGCGTTCGCGAGCACTGCTACTTCATCGACAGCCAGCAGCAGGCCGAGACCTTCAACGAAGCGTTGCGGATGCGCGTGTTCCGCAGCATCGCGCGCGACGAGCCGTTTCGCGTCGCGATCGTCGGCGCGGGCGCGACGGGCGTGGAACTCGCGGCGGAGTTGAGCCGGTTACTGGAAGTGGCGCAGGCGTATGGCGACGCGACGGTGCGCGAACGGCTGCAGCTGACGCTGCTCGAAAGCGGCCCGCGCATCCTCGCCGCGTTTCCGCCGAGGATTTCCGCATCGGCGCAGCGGCGGCTCGAACAGATCGGTTTTCACGTGCTGACGTCGACGCGCGTCACGTCGGCCGACGCGAACGGCTTCCACTACGGCGACGGTTCGTATGCCGAAGCAGATCTGATGGTCTGGGCGGCGGGCGTGAAGGCGCCCGATTTCATGCAGGCGCTGGGCGGGCTCGACACGAACCGCGCGAACCAGATCGTCGTCGGGCCGACGCTGCAGGCCACGGGCGACGAGCACGTGTTCGCGATCGGCGATTGCGCGAGCCTGCTGCCCGACGGCCACGAACGGCCGCTGCCGCCGACCGCGCAGGTCGCGACGCAGCAGGCCGAGCATCTCGCGAAGCACCTGCCCGCGTGGCTCGACGGCAAGCCGATGCCGCCGTTCGCGTTCCACGATTTCGGCGCGCTGGTGTCGATCAGCGACTACGACGCGTTCGGCACGCTCGGGCAGTTCGGGTTCTTCCGCGGCGGCTTCATCCAGGGGCGTTTCGCGCAGTTCAGCCACCTGATGCTCTACCGGCGGCACCAGCAAGCGCTGCACGGTTTCTCCAAGGCGACCCTGCTGTGGATCGCCGAACGGATCAACGGCTGCGTGCAGCCGCGCATCCGCCTGTCGTGATGCCGCACGTCGCGGTGTCGCGTAACGTTTCGAGGAAAACAGACATGAACGACAGTGCAGCGCCCTGGCTCATGACCGTCGCCGCGATCGGCAGCTTCGACATGCCGTCCTTATCGTGGGGCATGCCGCGGCGACGCAGCGTCACGCGCGATCGCCTGCCGTCGTGGGACGCGACGAGCCGGCCGACCATCAGCGTGCTCGAGCGGCCCACGGCCGACACCGTGATGATTTCGTGGTGCGATGCGTGCACCGGGCACTACGGCTACCAGAAGTGGCGGCTGTTCACGACGCGCAAGCGCGGCGTCTGCGCGCTGTCGGGGCGGTCGATCGAGATCGGCGACAGCGTCTATGCGCCGCAATTGCTCGGCTCGACGCCGGGCAACGCCGCCGCGATGGTGCTGGCCGCGTGCATCGACGAAGCCTGCACCGCTTGAGGTCAGCTCGACGTAGCCTGACCGGCGCCGTAGGCCTGATCGCGGTTCTGCCGTTCCAGTTCGGCATCGAGATGTGCGGCATGCACTTCCGCCTCTGCTTCCGACATCAGCTCGCCTTCCCACTTCGCGACCACCGCGCTGGCGATCGAGTTGCCCACCGCATTCGTGGCCGAGCGGCCCATGTCGAGGAACGTGTCGACGCCGAGAATCAGCAGCAGCCCGGCTTCCGGGATATTGAACTGGTGCAGCGTCGCCGCGATCACGACGAGCGATGCGCGCGGCACGCCGGCCATCCCCTTCGACGTCAGCATCAGGATCAGCAGCATCGTGACCTGCGTGCCGAGCGACAGATGGATGTTGTAGGCCTGCGCGATGAACAGCGACGCGAACGTGCAGTACATCATCGAGCCGTCGAGGTTGAACGAATAGCCCATCGGCATCACGAAGCTCGCGATCTTGCGCCGCACGCCGAAACGGTCGAGCGCGTCGAGGATCTTCGGATACGCGGCCTCGGAGCTCGCGGTCGCGAACGACAGCATGAACGCTTCCTTGATCAGCAGGAGCAGCTTGAACACGCGGCGGCCGAGGAACAGCAGCCCGGCGGCGACGAGCGTGGCCCACAGCAGCACGAGGCTCACGTAGAAGTCGCCCATGAACACCGCGAACTTCAGGAGGATCGACAGCCCGTTGATCGCGACGGTCGACGCCATCGCCGCCATCACCGCGAGCGGCGCGAGCTTCATCACGTAGCCGGTGATCTTGAGCATCACGTGCGACAGCTGGTCGATCGCGGCGACGAGGATCTTGCCGCGCTCGCCGAGCGCCGCCAGCGCAACGCCGAAGAACAGCGAGAACACGACGATCTGCAGGATCTCGTTGTTCGCCATCGCCTCGGCGAACGACTTCGGCACCATGTGGCCGACGAAATCCTTCAGCGTGAACTTGGACGTCGCGAGATGCGCGGACGCACCGATGTCCGGCAGCGGCAGGCCGAGGTTCTCGCCGGGCCGCAGCAGGTTCGCCATCAGCAGCCCGAGCAGCAGCGAGATCAGCGACGCGGTGACGAACCAGCCGAGCGCCTTCACGAACACGCGCCCGACGGACGACGCATCGCCCATATGCGCAATGCCGACGACGAGCGTCGAGAACACCAGCGGGCCGATCACCATCTTGATCAGCCGCAGGAACACATCGGACACGAGCGAGATGTAGCCGGCGATTTCCGCGGCCGACTGCTTGTCGGGAAGCTGCGTGAAGATCAGGTAGCCGATGAGGATGCCGGCCGCCATCGCGAGCAGGATCCAGCCTGCCGCAGACATTCGTTTGTTCATAACGGGATTCGTCGCACGGTGAAGGGGTTGACGGATGAAAGGCGCGTGTCAGCGCACGTGTGTGGCAAGCCGGTCGTACGCGGAATGCCACGCACAGGCGCCGATCGTGCTTGCGGATGTCCGCGAACGGACGCGCTGCCGCCGTCGCGGCCTTCGCGGAAACGCGAATGCGGGCGGCGGCAGCGGTTCAGCATGATGCGATCAGGTCAGTAGCCGATCGCCGATCCGGCCGGACGGCGCGGATCGTTGTAGCCGTATATGAAGCCGGCGCGCACGTTGCCGGACACGGACGAATCGTTCCCGGAACTCTGGCGGCTCGCCGCTTCGGTGCCCGGCAGGCCGACCATGATCAGCTCGGCCGCGCCCCACGGCGTCTGCTCGACCATCTTGTAGCCCATGTTGCGCAGGATCGCGAGCGTGTCCGGCGACAGGCCGTAGGTTTCGTAATAGACCTCGTCGGGCAGCCACTGGTGGTGGATGCGCGGCGCGGCGACCGCGTCCTGCGGCGTCATCCCGTAGTCGATCACGTTCAGCACGGTCTGCAGCGTGATCGTGATGATGCGCGATCCGCCCGGCGAACCGACCACCATGAACACCTTGCCGTCCTTCGTCACGATGGTCGGCGCCATCGACGACAGCGGACGCTTGCCCGGCGCGATCGAGTTGCGCGTGCCCTGCACGAGGCCGAACAGGTTCTGCGCGCCGACCTTCGTGGTGAAGTCGTCCATCTCGTCGTTCAGGAAGAAGCCCGTGCCCGGCGCGATGACCACGGCGCCGAAGCGGCCGTTGACGGTATAGGTCGTCGATACCGCATTGCCGTCGTGGTCGATGATCGAGTAATGCGTCGTTTCCGGCTTCTCGTGCATGCCGACGCCGGGCTGCACGTCGACCGACGGGGTCGCCGTATCGGCATGGATGCTCTTGCGGATTTGCGCCGCGTATTCCTTGCTCGTCAGCTTCGCGATCGGATTGTCGATGAAGTTCGGATCGCCGAGCAGCGTGTTGCGATCCTCGTACGCGTGCCGCATCGCTTCGGTCATGTAGTGGACCGACGCCGCGGAGTGATAGCCCAGCTTGCGCAGGTCATACCCTTCGAGGATGTTCAGCGTCTCGCACATCGTCACGCCGCCCGAGCTCGGCGGCGGCGCCGACACGAACTCGTAGCCGCGGTACGTGCACTTCAGCGGGGCCATGTCGTCGGCCCGGTAGGACGCGAAATCGGCCGCCGTGATCAGGCCGCCCGCCTGCTTCGACGCCGCCTCGACGATCTTCGGAATCTCGCCGTGATAGAACGCGTCGGGCCCCTGCGCCGCGATCCGCTCCAGCGTGCGGGCCAGATCCTTCTGCACCAGGCGGTCGCCCGGCTGCAGCGGCGTGCCGTCCGGCCGCAGGAAGATGCGCGCCGCGTCCGGGTCCTTCTTGAAGCGCTCGATCGTCGTGTCGAGGATGTCCGTATCGCCGCGCGTCAGGATGAAGCCGTCGCGCGCGAGCCGGATCGCGGGTGCCATCACCTGCTTGCGCGTCAGCTTGCCGTATTTGCGCTGCGCGAGATCGAGGCCGGCGACCGTGCCCGGCACGCCGACGGCGCGATAGCCGTACAGGCTTTCGCCCGGGCGCACGTTGCCCGACGCGTCGAGATACATGTTCGCCGTGGCCGCGGCCGGCGCGGTCTCGCGGAAATTGATGAAGCGGTCGCGGCCGTCGGCCAGGTGCACGGTCATGAAGCCGCCGCCGCCGATGTTGCCGCAGCACGGATTGGTCACCGCCTGCGCATAACCGACCGCCACCGCCGCGTCCACCGCGTTGCCGCCTTGCTTCAGGATGTCGACGCCGATCTGCGACGCGAAGTGCTGCGACGACACGACCATGCCGTTCTTCGCTTCAACCGCGGGGTCCGAAGCGGCGAACCCGCACACGCTCAAAGCCGACAACAGGGTGAGTACGACGAGCCGCCTCATGCGGAATCCTCCAGACAAATAACCGGACCATGCCGGGATGCGCCGCCGCGTCATCGCGTGCCAACGCTGCCGATCCGGCATGTAATAAACGGTACATTCCGGCGAGGCCGCGATCATAGCACTCGCTTTTTCACGTAAAAACCTAGGGTTACTACTGAATTTGAAGCGAATACACGCGGAAACACTACCCGCCAAATGTTCGTTTCATTACATTGATGGGCGGACCGCCTGGCCGAGCGATGCGTCCCTCTAATTTCGGCCCGCGCGCGGCCCGCCGCACGTCGATCGGCTAACATGCGTGGAGTCCCGGCAGACGCACGTCTGCCGTTTGTCATTCAGATAAGAGAGCTGGAGTGCCCGATGGGGACGAGCATCAGGGCGTTGCTGTTATCCCAGATGGATAGCTTCACGCCGTCGGAACAGAAGGTTGCGCAGGCGTTGCTGGATCGCTATCCGAGCCTCGGCCTCGGGCCGATCGCGAGCTTCGCGAAGCAGGCTGAAGTCAGCGATCCGACCGTGTTCCGCTTTGTCGGCCGGATCGGCTTTCCGAATTACTCGTCGTTCCAGCAGGCGCTGTACGACGAGATCGACACGGCGATGAATTCGCCGCTCGCGCGAATGGATGCGTTCCATTCGGAAACGGGCCTGCGCGACAGCCATTCGGCGATTTTCCAGCGGCTGTCCGAATCGCTCGCGGCCACGATCGAAGGGCTCGACGCGGCGGCGTTCGACGCAGCCGTGGCGTTGCTGGCCGATACCGACATCCGCATCTTCTGCGGCGGCGGGCGCTACACGGCGCCGCTCGCGTCGCTGTTTTCGTTCACGCTGGCCTATGCGCGCCCGCACGTGCAGTACGTCGAACCGAACGTGAATCTCGCGTCGGTCGCACTGACCGACATGGGGCGCAACGACGTGCTCGTCATCTTCGACTTTCGCCGCTACCAGAAGGACAGCATCCGCTTCGCGCAGGCCGCGCACCGGCTCGGCACGCGGATCCTGCTGATCACCGACGAATGGATGTCGCCGATCGGCAAGTTCGCGGAGATCGTGCTGCGGATCCACGGGCGCCCGTTCGCGATGCTGCAGACCAATGTGCCGGCGCTGGCGCTCGCGGAAGCGCTCGTGATCGGCGTGACGAACCGGCTGCCGGAACTGGCGCGGCAGCGGATGGAGAAGATCGAGCATCTCAGTACCGGCGGGATCGATCTGGACGCCAACCAGCGCGATTTGCCCGAATGACGATCGCTCGCCATTCGGGTGCGGGCATCAACTCTCGACATCCTCGAGACTGAACACCTCGGTCTTGTCGTTATACGAAAAGACTTCGCCGTAACGCCCCCAGTCGATCACCGCGTCGAGCGTTTCCTCGGCCGCTTCGTCCGACAGGAAATCCTCGAGCTCCTGCTCGAAGCGTACGCGCGGCGCACGATGGCCCGGACGCTCGTTCAGCACCTTCCTGATCCGTGCGGCGAGCGGTACGTGCTTCAGCAGATGATCCGCGAACATCAGCTTGCGCTCCTGCGTGCCGAATTCCGCGAACACGCGCGCGGGCGGCGTCAGGAACACGTCGCCTTCCCGCACGTCCGCAAAGCCGAGATACTGCAGCACTTCGGCGATCGGGAACAGTTCGTCGACTTCCAGATGCAGCGTGCGCGCGATTTCCGGCATGTCCGCGCGGCCATGGTACGGCGCCATCGCGAGCGTTTCGATCAGGCCGGCCATCAGGTTGGTCGACACCTGCGGCAGCCAGCTGCCGAGCTCTAGCCCCTTCTTCGTCGCCTCGTTGGTCTGGCGGGCCGTCATCTTCGCGTAGATGTCGTCGACGAGCTTGCGGAAATCGGTGTCGAGCCGGTTGCGCGGGTGCTTGAACGGCACCTTGATCTCGGCGATCACGCGGCCCGGATTCGACGACAGCACGAGGATCCGGTCGCACATGAACACGGCTTCCTCGATGTTGTGCGTGACGATCAGCACCGACTTGATCGGCATCCGCCCTTGCGTCCACAGGTCGAGCAGGTCGGTACGCAGCGTCTCGGCCGTCAGCACGTCGAGCGCGGAGAATGGTTCGTCCATCAGCAGGATCGTCGGATCGACGACGAGCGCGCGCGCAAAACCCACGCGCTGGCGCATGCCGCCCGACAGCTCGCGCGGATACGCGTTCTCGAAACCGTCGAGACCGATCAGGTCGATCGCGGCCAGCGCGCGCTCGCGCCGCTCACCCGCGCCGACGCCGAGCGCTTCGAGGCCGGCCTCCACGTTCTGCAGCACGGTCAGCCACGGGAACAGCGCGAAGGTCTGGAACACCATCGCGACGCCTTCGGCCGGGCCGCGCAGCGGCTGGCCGAGGTAGGTCACTTCACCGCCGGTCGGCTCGATCAGCCCGGCGATGATTCGCAGCAGCGTCGACTTGCCCGAGCCCGATCGGCCGAGCAGCCCGACGATCTCGCCTTCGCGCAGCGACAGGTTCGCGTCGTCGAGCACGAGCAGTTCGCCTTGCGACTTGTTGAAGCCGCGGTTCACATGCTCGACGCGCAGGATTTCCTCGCCGAGGCGCGGCGGCTGCAGCGGCTGGGATGTCTTGGCAGGGGCGTTGATAACGGTCGAATTTTGCATCGCGCTTACTCTCAATCGAGACGGAGCCGGGATTCCGCATAGGCGTACATCGGACGCCACAACAGACGGTTGAACAAGGTAACGAACAGGGACATCACGGCGATGCCGAGGATGATCTTCGGGAAATCGCCGGCGGCAGTCATCTGCGCGATGTACGCGCCGAGGCCGTGCGCGACGACCTTCGTGTCGCCCCACTGCACGAACTCGGACACGATGCTCGCGTTCCACGCGCCGCCCGATGCGGTGATCGCGCCGGTCACGTAGTACGGGAAGATGCCGGGCAGGACCGCCTGCCGCCACCACTGCCAGCCGCGGATGCGGAAATTCTTCGTCGCTTCCTTGTAGTCGTTCGGATAGGACATCGCACCGGCGATCACGTTGAACAGGATGTACCACTGCGTGCCGAGCACGATCAGCGGCGACAGCCAGATGTCCGCGTTCAGGCGGAAGTGGACGATCACGATCACGAACACCGGGAACAGCAGGTTCGCCGGGAACGCGGCGAGGAACTGCGCGAGCGGCTGGATCTTCTCGGCCAGCGCGGGGCGCAGCCCGATCAGCACGCCGAGCGGCACCCAGATCACCGACGCGATCGCGATCAGCACCATCACGCGCAGCAGCGTGATGAGCCCGAGCACGAGCACGTGCCCGACTTCGCCCATCGTCACGCCGGTCGCGACGAAGCTGACGACGCGCCACACGACGTACACCGTCAGCACGATCACGAACACGCCCCACACGATGTCGCCGATGCGCGACGAGCGGCGTGCCGATGCACCGCGCGAGCGCGCTCCCTTCAGCGACGGCACGCGCAGCGGAATCCGCGCGGCCTGCGACAGCAGCCAGCCGGCCGGCACGAGCAACTGATGAATCAGGTGCGTGCGGCGCATCATGTCGAGCAGCCACGATTGCGGCGCATCGCCGGACGCGGTGTTCTCCATCCGGAACTTGTCGGCCCACGCAACGAGCGGGCGAAACAGGAACTGGTCATAAGCCAGGATCACGACCGACATCGCGACGATCACCCAGCCGACCGCGCCTATATTCTTGGCCGAGATCGCCTGCGCGAGATACGCGCCGATCCCCGGCAGCGTGATCGTCTGGTTGCCGACCGTGATCGCCTCCGACGCGACGACGAAGAACCAGCCGCCCGACATCGACATCATCATGTTCCAGATCAGGCCCGGCATCGAGAACGGCACCTCGAGCTTCCAGAAGCGCTGCCACGGCGTCAGGTGAAAGCCGCGCGACACCTCGCTCAGGTCGCGCGGCACCGTGCGCAGCGACTGGTAGAAGCTGAACGTCATGTTCCATGCCTGGCTCGTGAAGATCGCGAAGATCGCCGCGAGTTCCGCGCCGAGCACGCGGCCCGGAAACAGCGCGAGGAAGAACGTGACCGTGAACGAGATATAGCCGAGCACCGGCACCGACTGCAGGATGTCGAGGATCGGGATCAGCACCATGCCCGCACGGCGGCTTTTCGCGGCGAGCGTGCCGTAGACGAGCGTGAACACGAGCGACGCGACCATCGCGGCCAGCATCCGCAGTGTGGTGCGCAGCGCGTATTCGGGCAGGTTCGACGGATCTAGCGAGATCTTCTGCGTCTGCAGCACGCCGATCGGCGCCATCGTTTGATGGAAACCGACGATCGCCATCGCCAGCAGGCAGATGATCAGCGGAAACGCAACGGCATCCCAGCGGTTGGGGAGCACGCGCCACGCCGAGGCGTTCGCGGTGCGATTCGGATCGAAGAACCTGATATCCATCGGTAGCGTCTTGTGTCGGATTGAAATTCGATGGGACCGGCCGCGGGCCGGGCGTTGCGTCGGCCGGCGCCGCTGCCGACCTGCAGGATCAGCTCGACGGGCAGCAGCTGCACGATGCCGAATGCGACGGCGCCGCTCGACACGAGCACGCCGAACAGGTTCCAGAGGCCCGACCAGACCACGGCCAGGTGATGCCGCAGGCAATGATCGGGAAAAACAGCGCGAAGCTGAGGGTGCGCGTGCGGTGGCTGACCGCGCCGCTGGTTTCCGTTGCCGCGAGATTCGGCATGAAGGGGCTCCGGATAGGTGACTCGGTGTCGCAGGCTATCGGGCGGCCATGACGCAAATGTGACGTATCGATTACAGGACATTAACAAGTCATCGTTCGGCATCCCGACGGCCGCCTTGCGCGTCCGCCGGCACCGGTGCCCGAATTCGCACATCTCGGGAATAAAACCGTCGCCGCACCGGTATGGCACACGAAGGCGCCGGTTTATTCCAGGACGACCCGGCCGTCCCGTTTCGTCATACGATTGCGAGGCTCCCATGTCTTCATCGAATCCCACCCGCCCGTCGCGCCGCAAGGCCCTGCAGTGCATGGCCTTCGGCGGCCTCGGCACGCTGTTTACGCTGTCGGGCGGCATCCTGACGCCGTTCGACCTCGCGCTCGCGCAAACCGGCGACGCGCGCCCGGCCGACGCGGGCCGGCCGCTGTTCGTGCAGATCAGCGACACGCACATCGGCTTCAACAAGGATGCCAACCCCGACGTGTCGGCCACGCTGCGGCAGACGATCGAACTCGTCAACGGGATGCCGGCGATGCCCGCACTGACCATCCATACCGGCGACATCACGCACCTGTCCAAGCCGGAGGAATTCGACCGCGCGTCGCAACTGCTGTCCGCGCTGCGCGTGTCGGAACTGCATACGGTGCCCGGCGAGCACGACGTCACCGACGGTTCGGGCGCCGAATATTTCAGCCGCTTCGGCAAAGCGTCGGACAACCGCGGCTATTACAGCTTCGATCACGCGGGCGTGCACTTCATCGGCCTCGTCAACGTGATGCATTTCAAGCCGAACGGGCTCGGCAGCTTCGGCGACGACCAGCTCGCGTGGCTCGCGCAGGATCTGAAGGGCCGCTCGTCGAGCACGCCGATCGTCGTGTTCTCGCACATGCCGATGTGGACCATCTACGAACCGTGGGGCTGGGGCACCGGCGACGCGCCGCAGACGATGGCGATGCTGCGCCGTTTCGGCTCGGTCACCGTGCTGAACGGGCACATCCACCAGATCGTGTCGAAGGTCGAGGGCAACATCACCTTCCACACCGCGCGCTCGACCGCTTTCCCGCAGCCGACGGCCGGCAACGGCCCGGGCCCCGTGCCGCTCACGGTGCCGCGCGACCAGTTGCCGAAGATGCTCGGCGTGACGACGGTGGAGTTCGCCGGCCACCCGGCTGCGTCGGCGCTGCACGACGCGACGCTGGCCTGATAGACCTAAGGAGACCGACATGACCCGCTTCAAGCAACCAAAAATCATCGCAGCGCTGATCCTGTGTGCGGCCGCCGGCACGCCGCCCGCCGCGTTCGCGCAGGGCCCGGACGGCCCGCTGGTCACGATCCGAAACTTCATGTTTTCGCCGATGTCGACCACGATCAAGGCCGGCACGACGCTCACGTGGAAGAACCTCGACGCGGAGCCGCACACCGTCGTCAACGACGCCGGCATCTTTCATTCGAAGGCGCTCGACCAGGACGAGACGTACTCGTTCCGCTTCGACAAGCCGGGCGTCTACAAGGTGTTCTGCGGGATTCATCCGTACATGAAGGGGACGATCACCGTCGAATGAAGCGGCCCGCCACGAAACGCGCGGACGAACGGCGGGCGGCAGCCGCCTACAATGGCAACCGTCCCATTCGCCCGCGTGGCAAACGGAGCCGCCCATGCCCAGGATCGACCTCAACGCCGTGCCCGAACGCCGCGGCAGCGGCTATCCGCGGCCGTTCGACGCGCCGTGCGCGCAGCGCATCCGCCAGCGCCTCGGCGACGCCGGCGGGCTGCACGATTTCGGCGTCAACCTGATGCGCGTGCCGCCGGGCGGCTGGTCGAGCCAGCGCCACTGGCATTCCGACGAAGACGAATTCGTGTACGTGCTCGAAGGCGAACTCGTGATGATCGAGGACGGCGGCGAGACCGTGCTGCACGCGGGCGACTGCGCGGCGTTTCCGAAAGGCTCCGGCAACGGCCATCACCTCGTCAACCGGTCGGACGCGGTCGCCGTCTATCTCGAGGTCGGCTCGCGCTCGCCGGACGACGTGATCACCTGCCCCGACATCGACATGATGAGCCCGAGCCGCGACGGCCGGTTCCTGCACAAGGACGGCACGCCGTACCCGGACGCGTGACGCCCGCCGCACCGCGGCGCATGCCTGCCGATGCGCATCGGTCGATCCCCCGCCGCCGATCGCCTACACTGAATCGAACTGTTCGGATCCGACCCACCGTCACACGCAGCGAGGCAAGTCATGACCGCGAGCCAGCCGACACGAATGGATCTCCCCGGGCAAGTCGTGCTCGTGCTCCAGGGCGGCGGCGCACTGGGTGCGTACCAGCTCGGCGTGTTCCAGGCGATGGACGAAGCCGGCATCCGGCCCGACTGGGTGGTCGGCACGTCGATCGGCGCGATCAACGCGGCGCTGATCGCCGGGAATCCGCCGGAGCGGCGCTACGAGAAGATGCTGGCGTTCTGGCAGCGCGTGACCGAACGGACCCGCTTCGACGTGCCCGCGCTGCTGCCCGGCTGGGACAAGATGCTGGCCGAGCTGATGATCATCGGCGGCGGCATCACGGGCTTCTTCCAGCCCAATCCGGCATCGTGGCTCGGGCCGATGGTCCGCCTCGGCGTCGATCGCGCGTCGTACTACCGGATCGCGCCGCTGCGCGACACGCTCGCGTCGCTGATCGATCCCGGCCTGCTGAACGCGGGCCACCCGCGCCTGACCGTCAGCGCGGTCAATGCGTGCACGGGCACGATGCGCTATTTCGATTCGCGCGACACGCACCTGGGCGTCGACCACATCATGAGCTCGGGCGCGCTGCCGCCCGCGTTCCCGGCGATACGGATCGACGGCGAGCCGTACTGGGATGGCGGCGTGTATTCGAATACGCCGGTCGAGGTCGTGCTCGACGACAATCCGCGCCGGAGTTCGATCATCTTCTCGGTACAGATGTGGAATCCGGCCGGCCCCGAGCCCGAGAGCATCTGGCAGGTGTCGGAACGGCAGAAGGACATCCAGTACGCGAGCCGCACCGACAGCCACATCGCGCGCCAGCAGCAGATCCACCGGCTGCGCCACGTGATCCGCGAGCTGGTCCGGCACGTGCCGGAAGCCGAACGCGCGTCGCCGGCCGTGCACCGGCTGGCCGCATGGGGATGCGAAACCACGATGCACCTGATCAAGCTCGCGGCACCGCGGCTCGACGGCGACAATCAGCTGAAGGACATCGATTTCACGCCGGCCGGCATCGCGGCCCGCCGGCAGGCCGGCTACGACGCCGCGAAACGGGCCATCGCAGCACACCCGTGGAACCTGCCGATGGACCCGACGGAAGGATTGACGGTATTCGATCCGGACGCGCCGCCGGTTGCTGAAAAAACGGCATGACGTGCGGCGTCGCATCGCGCGCCGATCGCATCGGCGCGATCAGGTGGGCGCGGCCGGCGCGGTTCCGGCGACGACCGGACACGATTGCGGCAACGCCCGGCCGAACAGCACGGCCAGCCCGCAGGCGGACGTGAACATGCCGAGATTGTCGTGCCCGACGCCCGGCACTTCGACGACCTGCTGCGCGAGATCGTCCGGATGCCGCTTCTTCAGGTAGTCGAAATACGCGAGCCCGCGCGCGAGCCGGTACGGCCCTTGCGCCATCGCCGCGCACGAACGGTCGATGAAATGCGTGTACGGGTTCGTGTCGGCCTGCCCGAGCAGGTACACGA
The DNA here is from genome assembly GCF_949752865.1 of Burkholderia sp. IT-111MI5. Lineage (NCBI taxonomy): Bacteria > Pseudomonadati > Pseudomonadota > Betaproteobacteria > Burkholderiales > Burkholderiaceae > Burkholderia > Burkholderia sp. IT-111MI5. The sequence continues at coordinate 288,015 of NZ_CATKIF010000033.1, forward strand.
CATGGCGCGCGACGTAGCGCGTTTCGAGATCGCGCACGTCCTGCGACGCGACGTAAGGCGGCGCCGACTTCAGCCCGTATTTCCATTCCGTCGCACGCGGGCAGGCACCGCCCGCGATTGCTTGCGCGTCCGGCCGTTCGTCGTCGAAATACAGGTAGCTCGACGGGTTCGCGACCACATAGCGCACGGCGATGCCGGCCTGCACCAGCGCATCGCCTTCGTGCCCGGCCACCGCGTAGCGCTGCAACAATTGCGCGCCGGCCGAATGACCGATCACGACCACGGTCGACAGCGCGGGATACAGGCTGCGATCGGCGAAATGCGCGAGCAATGCATCGAGCGCGGCGAACGAACTGACCGGGCCCGGCTGGCGCGCCGGTTCGCCGCCCTTCCATCCTTCCTGGGTCCAGGCCAGCGTCTGCGCGGGCAGCGAGAACGCGCGCGTATCGGCGCGCGTCAGGAACTGCGGGGCGACGACCATCGTGCCCTGCCCGGCCGCGCCGGCCTTCTCGACGACCTTGAGCCCCGACGCATAGTACGCATCGGCATTTCGCAGCGTGCCGTGAATCACGATGAACACGCGCGTGACATCGGGCGCGACCGTGTCGAGCGGATGATCGGCGTAGACGGGCAACACTGCGCTGCCCTGCGGCGTAGCGACGGCCACGCGCTGGTCGGCGACGGCCTTGACCGGGGCTTCGAGACGTTCGCGCTGCGTGGCGGCATCGGCCGGACGCGCGCCGCCCAGCACGCCGATTGCGGCACCGGCTGCCGCGAGCGTAATCGCGTATGACAGGTTTCGGACGGCCGGCAGCACGCGCGAGAGCCGGATTCTTGCAAAGGCGACGGAAATGAGTGACATGGCGACGGACCTGGATGCGAATATGACTTTAACGGCGATGGTCGCAGAATCCGTCGCGCGCTGCCGATCCGTTGCGGAAAACGGCTCAGTCGGCCGGTTTTGCACCATGTTCGGCGTCGACTCGCGCTTCACCCTAAGCACGCTGCATCCGCCGCACGATCGCGGCCAGTTCGCCGATATGCGCGGTCACCGCCTGCTTGCCCGCGCGCGCCCATGCGTCGAACGACGTCATCCCGCTCACCGTGCCGACAAACGGCACGCCGGCGCGCTCGGCCGCCTGCGCGTCCACCGCATGGTCGCCCACGTAGATCGCCGCAGCGGCCGGCAAGCCAAGCCGCGCCAGCGCCAGCTCGAGCCCTTCCGGATCCGGCTTGTGACACTGCACGTCTTCTCCGCCGATCAGCACGTCGACCAGCGACTGCAATCCGTTCAACGCGAGGATTGCGTCGATCCGGTAACGAAACTTCGACGAAACGATCGCGACCGCGAGACCCTGCTCGCGCAGACGCGCGAGCAGCGGCGGGACTTCGGGATAGATGCGCGTGCCGTGCACCATGATCTCGTCGGCGCGCGCCACGAAGTGCCGCTCGAACGCGTCGGCCCGCGCGGGGTCGGTTTCGCCTGTCAACGAACGGAACATTTCGCGCAGCGGCAGCCCGATCACGAAGCCGATCTGCGCAGGCGTCGCGCCGGCGGCGCCAAGCTGGTGCAACGCGTACTCCGTGCATTCGATGATCGCGGCGGACGAATCCGCCAACGTCAGATCGAAGTCGAATATGACGGCCCGAACAGGCATGAAAGATCTCCTCAAACAAGAAAGGCCCGCGCGCGACGCGCAGACCGTTTCACAGCATAGGCAAAGAGGTCAGTGAACGGTTCGCATATCGAGGTGCAGACGTCCGTACTGAAGCACGTGTGTTTTTCAAGTATGCGGCCGCCACTGCGAACGCACACCGTCGATCACCACACCGATGCCGGCGCAGCCATTACCGGGCGGCAGCCGTCGGAACTGGCGGCATGTCAAGCGACGACCCGAAAACGCTCGACAAGCTACGTGCGCAGCTCGGTGAATCAAGAAGGCGATGTGATTGGCTCCCGGATTGCAGCGCGCACGGAAAATCAGGCCGGCACCTCGAATGCATGTTGCCACAATAATGCACGTCGTATACATTTGCATGTAGTGCATTTCTTCGCCTATGGGGTGTCGCTCGGCTTGGTTTCAGTGTTCGCTCTTGGCGCAGGCCTGCACGTCGCTACGTACCTTATCTCCATGGAGGCGGGCATCGGAATACTGTCGTCCGGTAGATCGCTGTCGTGAAAGCGACTTCGAGAACTGACGACGTATCGAGATCGAGGTGCACGAACATGCGCCACCTGACCTTTTTCCACCGGGTTTCCCCGGTTTCCGGGGCTTCCTGAAACGCTGCCGCACATCATCATGAATGCAAGCGAACTCTTTCAACAAGCAACTGAAATCGCCAGTCATTGCGCCTTCTGTTTTGTCTCTTCGAACGACGCGTCCGGTCAGATCAACTCCAGAGTCGTCGAGGTTCTGGAGATCGGGAAGGACCTCACGATTCGTTTCATGACCGACTCGAGAACGCGCAAAGCGCTGGAGATTCGCCAGGGGAATACGATCAGTCTGTCCTTCCTCAGCATGGCTGACCGAGGATACGTCACGATCGGGACCGTCCCGACAGTCTCCGCGGAGACTGCGCTGAAGCAACGCATCTGGAAAGAATCACTGCGCACCTGGTTCCCCAACGGGCCGGACGATCCTTATGTAGTGACCGTTACCTGTGAGCCCGCCTGGGTTGAACTGTGGTCGCACATGCGGGGGGTTGCGCCTGATCCGCTGGGCCTCAACTCGGTCCGGCTGACTCGGAACGATGGCGGTTGGCACGCCCGGCATACGTTCCCGACCGAAGGCGAACCGTTGCATCCCTGACCGCCCTCTCGACGCGGCGAGCTACGCGTCGATCGCTGCCCTGTGGCGGCAAGTCGTTTTCGCTGGCGTTCGATGCGGTCGAGACTTGCCGCAACTTCACCATTTATGCACGATACGCAATATTGCTCATCGTGCAAATCATGAAGGATCGTATGACGAGCAATTGCAAGGAACCCGTCGTCGTGATCGGCGCAGGCCTGGCCGGCCTGGCTGCCGCGCTGACGCTGGCACGCAATGACAGACCCGTCGTCGTACTGGAGGCCTCGAACGAGGCCGGCGGCTGCTGTTCCACCACGACGGCCAATGGGTTCACATTCAATAACGGCGCGATGTATGTCGCGGTGCCCTCGCTCATTCGTGCGTCGTTCCGGCGCCTTGGTCTCGACTTCGATCGCGAGGTTCCGATGGTGGCCATTGAACGGCCTCACGTTACGCATCTGGAGAATGGAACGGCCGTTCATCTATCCAGTACCGGCACGTCGTATGTGGAAGGCGACAGGGAGGATACGCGGACACGGCAACTGCGTGACGGCCTTGGCAGGCTCCAACAGCAATGGGGCCCTGTCTACCGCACGCTGGTTGACGAAGTTCTGCCGCAGGAGCCTTCGCTTCTACGGACGTTAAGCAAACTATGGCGTTACCTGCCCCGCATGAACGGGCATGTCAGCCACCTGATCACGTCGCACTTCGCCGATGCGGACCTGCAGGCGGCGGTTGCATCGACACTGCTCTACACCGGGCAACCGCCCGATCGCCTTCCGGCAACGCAGATCATCGGCTTGCTGGCCATGCTGGAGGAGGGATTCCATTTGCCTCGCGCAGGCATGGGCGCCATCAGCTCCGTGATGGCGTGCGAACTGTCCAGACGGTCGGTGCCGATCAGGTTCGGTGCCCATGTACGCGAAGTCCTCGTGGAGAACGGGGCCGCTCGGGGCATCGTTCTTGCAGACGGCGAGCGCATCTCGACCGATTGCGTCGTGGCGACGTGTTCAGGTTTCGAAGTGGTCCGCCACCTGTTGCCCGCGCACGCCCTCCCTCGGCGGCTAGCGCACAAGGCTCGAGCGGCACCGCTATCGCATCGCGCGATTTCAATCCAGATCGGTTGCTCCGGAGCCGTGCTGCCACGCGCCTTCATTACCAATCATGTTCCCCCGATGCCACAACAGGCGGCCATGCATGTATCGACGCCCGGGGTTCCTCGCTGGCTCGCCTACACGTGTCCGTCACAGGTGCTGCCAGGGCTTGCGCCAAACGGCAAGGCAGTATTGGAACTGTATGCGCCGGCAACGGGAGTCGACTCTGCATCGAATTGGACGAGCGCGATGACGCAGGCCGTGGTCGGCGACTATCTCGACGCGATACAGGCCCATCTCCCCGGCCTTTGCCTGGAAGACGTCCGCGTATCGGATCCGCAGGATTTCGCGCGCGGACGACACCTATACGAAGGAGCGCTCTACGGCATTGCGCCGGGCACCACGCCCGACAAGTTCTTTCCGCATCGGACCGGGCTGCGCGGCCTCTATCTCGGAGGACAAACGACGTTCCCGGGGTATGGCGTACCCACGGCAATTTTCTCCGGCGTCCAGGCTGCGGAAGCGGTCGTGCAGGACATGCGGGGGCATGTGCGGGTTGCGCCTTGCATGACTTCGGGCAGGTCGATCCAGTGAAGCGGAAAACTTGAGCAGGATCTTCATCCGGGCGTTTTCGAACTATCCGGGAGAATCGGTGACCACCCCAGCGTCGAACGAAGCTGCTGTATCGTAACGGCTTCCGATATTTCCGGGTGTGATGTGTCAGATGACTCCGCTCTTTCGCAATCCAGCCTTCTATCAGTTGCTTGCCGACAGCCATGCTCGACTGCTCGGTCGCCCGCTCGTGCCGGCCACCGTTCCCGAGAATGACGCAACCGAGTGGCTCTATGAGAGCGCCCCGTTCGCAGTGCTTGCACACAACACCGACCTCGATCCGCTTTTTATCTATGCCAACAAGGCCGCGCAGCGCCGATTCGGATATGGCTGGGATGAAATCACCCGGCTTCCGTCCCGGCTCTCCGCCGAAGCGCCGAATCGCGAGGAACGGCAGCAATTCCTCGCACGTGTACAGCGGCTCGGTTACGAGACCGGATACAAAGGGGTTCGCATCACGAAATCCGGCCAGCGCTTCATGATCGAGGAAGCAACCCTGTGGCAACTTCTCGATACGGATGGCGGATTGCACGGCCAGGCAGTCGTCATTCCCCGTACACGTGACATCTGATTGCATTACCCGCGGTCCGCGCGACACAACGCAAAGCCGGAATTGATTGCGCCCCCAACCGGAGAAGGAGCACGTGCGGCGATCGTGCGTGCAGCGCCCGACCACCCGGCGCATCGTGATCGATGGTTGGCTCTGGCCCCATGGCATGTGCCGGTCAACCTCGCGCGACGATAGCGAATCGCCTCGATCGACAGCTATCACCCCCATAGCCAGCAGGGCTTTCAAACATATCGTCAAATTCCGATATATGATTCGCCCATCGACGATACCCGTCTACCCGACCGAAACAACCGCTCCATCCATGCCGACCGAAATCGACATCGACGCGATCCTGAAAGCGCTGTCCAACCCCGTGCGCCGCGAAATCCTCAACTGGCTGAAAACGCCGGGCGAGCATTTTCCGGCGCAGACGCTGCCGTACGACCACGGCGTCTGCGCGGGGCAGATCGACGCGCGCTGCGGGCTGTCGCAGTCGACCGTTTCCGCGCACCTCGCGACGCTGCAGCGCGCGGGGCTCGTGACGTCGACGCGGATCGGCCAGTGGGCGTTCTTCCGGCGCAACGAGGCCGTCATCGACGCATTTCACGACGCTTTGCGCCGCGATCTCTAGCCAACCGGCCGTATCGGCCACGCGGGCCCGCGTTGCGCATGACGCGACGGCGCGCCCGCCTTTCGTGAAGAGGTTATCTGCCATGCCCACGCTGTTCGATCCCGTTACCCTCGGCGAACTGACCCTGCCGAACCGCATCGTGATGGCGCCGCTCACCCGCTCCCGGGCGGGCGCGACGCGCGTGCCGAACGCATTGATGGCCCGCTATTACGCCGAGCGCGCATCGGCCGGCCTGATCATTACCGAGGCGACCTCGGTCACGCCGCAGGGCGTCGGTTACGCGGACACGCCCGGCATCTGGTCCGACGAGCAGGTCGAAGGCTGGAAGCAAGTGACGCAGGCCGTGCACGCGGCCGGCGGGCGCATCGTGCTGCAACTCTGGCACGTCGGCCGGATCTCCGATCCTGTATTCCTGAACGGCGACCTGCCGGTCGCGCCGAGCGCGATCGCCGCGGGCGGCCACGTGAGCCTCGTGCGTCCGCAGCGTCCGTACGTGACGCCGCGCGCGCTCGAACTCGACGAAATTCCGGGCATCGTCGCCGCATACCGCAAGGGTGCCGAAAACGCTAAGGCGGCCGGCTTCGACGGCGTCGAGATCCACGGCGCGAACGGCTACCTGCTCGACCAGTTCCTGCAGGACAGCACCAATCGCCGCACCGATGCCTACGGCGGCCCGATCGAGAACCGCGCGCGCCTGCTGCTCGAAGTGGTCGACGCGGCGATCGACGTGTGGGGCGCCGGCCGTGTCGGCGTGCACCTCGCGCCGCGCGGCGACGCGCACACGATGGGCGATTCCGATCCGGCGGCAACGTTCGGCTATGTCGCGCGCGAGCTGGGCCGCCGCAAGATCGCGTTCATCTTCACGCGCGAATCGTATTCGGGCGACCACTTGAGCCCGCACCTGAAGGAAGCGTTCGGCGGCCCGCTGATCGCGAACGAGCAGTTCACGCTCGACACCGCGCAGGCCGCACTCGCAAGCGGCAGCGCCGACGCGATCGCATGGGGCAAGCTGTTCATCGCGAACCCCGACCTGCCGCGCCGCCTCGAACTCGGCGCGCCGCTGAACCAGCCGGTGCCGGAAACGTTCTACGCGGAAGGCGAAACAGGCTACACCGACTACCCGGCGCTGAGCGACGCGGCCTGACGGCCGGCAGCACGTGTTCAGGCGCGCACGTCCGCGCGCATGAACACGCGCTGTGTCTCGTCGAGCCCGCGCGCGACGTGATGCGCGCGGACCGCGCGCAGCGTGTCGTCGAGCGACGCGTCGTCGATGATCCGGAAACCGAGGCGCGCGTAGTACGGCGCGTTCCACGGTGCGTCGCGGAACGTCGACAGCACGACCTGCGCGATCCCGCCCGCCGCCGCGCGCGCGTTGATCGCTTCGATCAGGCGCGCGCCGATCCGCTGTCCGGCATGCGACGGCGCGACATCCAGTTCCTCCAGATACAGCCGCTGCGCATCGAGCAGCCGGTAGAACGCAAACCCGACGCACGCGCCCTGCGCATCGACCGCGACAAGCGCGCGGCTGTCGTCGATACGCGCAAGCACGTCGGCCGCATCGGTCGGCTCGCCATCGGCGATGTCGGTCATGCCGATCTCGCGAAACCGCTGCGCGGCGGCGACCTCCACGGCGGCCATCGCGGCCGCGTCTTCCCGCGTGGCGGGACGGATCAGGATCGATGCAGTCATGACGGCAATTCAGGCAGGCAGTCTGGAACGGCCGTCACTATAATCGAAACTTCATACGTTTCGAACGCCCCACCCACGAGGTCCGTCATGACGTTGTCCGCGCTTGCCGTCTTCGCCTTCGCCCTGCTCGTCACCGCCGGCACGCCCGGCCCGAGCGTCGCCGCGCTCGTCGCGCGCGTGCTGACGAACGGCGTGCGAGACGTGCTGCCGTTCCTCGCGGCGATGTGGCTCGGCGAAGCGCTGTGGCTCACGCTCGCGGTCGCCGGGCTGTCCGCGTTCGCACGCACGTTCGAGACGGGCCTGATCGTGCTGAAGCTGCTCGGCGTCGCGTACCTGCTGTTCCTTGCGTGGAAGATGTGGACCGCGCCGACCGGGACGGGCTCGGACGACCTGCCGCGCGGCCAGTCGCCGTGGCGCATGTTCGTCGCGGGCATGCTGGTCACGCTCGGCAATCCGAAGATCATGCTGTTCTATCTCGCGCTGCTGCCGACCATCGTCGATCTGACGCACGTGGGCGTTCTCGCGTGGGCCGAACTCGTCGGCACGATGCTCGCGGTGCTGATCCTCGCCGACTGCTTCTGGTCGCTGCTCGCGGTGCGCGCGCGGGCTTTTCTCACTTCGGCGCGCGCGAAACGGATCGCGAACCGCACGAGCGCGACCGCAATGGCCGGTGCGGCGGTGGCGATCGCGACGCGGTAGCCCGCCGATCCCGCGCCACACCGCCCCCTGCCGCCCGCCATGTCGCAACTCGGGAAGATTCCTGCCGCACTCGCCGCGCAATCGATTTCCCGTCGCGAGATCGTGCTTCCGCTCGACGCCGCGCTCGAGTGCATCGATTATTGCGAGCGTCATCGCATTCCGATCTACGGGTGGGAAGGCTGGGTTCTGACTGCCGACGGACGAGTCGGACATGGCAGCGCGCCGCAGGGCACCGTGAGTCTTGAAGACTTGCCGCTTGAAGATGCCGCCGCGTTCTGCCGCAGCACGATGGTGTCCGACGCACAGGCGTGGCGCGACGAGTCCCCCGAAACGACCGACCGGCTCCATTTCTGCATCACGATCGGCAACGCGCGCTGAGCGTCGTAACCGTGCAATCGCACCGGCACCCGGCCGGCGATCCGCAACAGCAATCCGATCGTTGCCCCCGTAGGGATTCACCATGAAAACCTGGCGCATGGTCGTTGCACCCGATCAGCGCGCGCACCAGCGCCCAGTCGTCGTCATCGCAGAAATCAAGCAGCATCGCACCGCACGAACCGCGCTGCTCGCGCAATCGTTCGGCCAGCCGTGCATGAATGCCCTGCACCCGGCCGTCGCCGTGCGCGACCGTCGACGGATTCGCGCCCATCCCCGTCCCGCTGCAGAAGTTGATCGCCCATCGGCCGCTTTCCGGCGTCGGCAGATGCGTGAGCAACGTGTCGATCGCGCGCCACTTCCAGCCGATCGACGCGGCCACCGGCACGCGGTATTCGTCCTGGATCACGAACGCACCGTCGGGATGATCGATCGTGAACGTCGCGTTGTCGGGCCACGCGGTCAGGTCGATACCGAGCGGCCTGCCGCTGCGAAAGCGCCGCAGCAGCACGACCGCGCCGCGCACGTCGCCGAGCGCGGGCAGCGTGCCGCCGGCATGCCAGCGCAGCCGCGGGTGGCGCGCGCGATGCGCGTCGAACGTCGCATCGAAGCCGCGCGTGCACGCGTGCGCCGGCCATTCTTCCTTCACCGACATCACGATGCATTCGCGCGGATGCGCATCGAGAAAGCGCGTACAGGTTGCCAGCACGTCGTCGAACGTCATGCCGAGCGCGACGCCGCCGTGATGGATGTCGAACACGTCGCGCACGTGCCGGCAGCGGATATCGAGCAGCCGCACGCCGTGCGCGAGCTGCGCGTCGAGCGGCGCGCGCTGCGTGCGCACGAGCCGATCGTCGACGGTATACGCACAGGTGTCATGGCTGCCCGGTAGGGTCATCGTATGCAGCAGCCGCGCATCGTCGAGCGCCGACATCCAGTCGGCGGGCGGCGCGCACGTATCGTGGCTCGAACGGATCATGACTCAATGAATGACAAGGAAAGAAAACCGTGGGTAACGGCGTCGGATGTCGCGGCGCGCGCCGGTGTGTCGCGCTCCGCGGTGTCGCGCGCGTTCTCGCCGACGGCGAGCATCGCGCCGCAAACGCGCGAACGCGTGATGGTCGCCGCGCGTGCGCTCGGCTACCAGGTCAACCTGATCGCGCGCGACATGATCACGCAGCGCAGCAGTATGATCGGCGTCGTGACGGCCGGCTTCGAGAATCCGTTTCGCGCGCGGCTGCTGACGGCCCTGATGGCCGCGCTCGGGCAGCGCGCACTCACGCCGCTCGTGACCAACGCGGAAGATCCGCGCCAGGTGCGGCAATCGCTCGAGCAACTGCTCAGCTACCGGATCGCGGGCCTCGTGATGACGTCCGCGTCGCCGCCGCTGTCGGTGGCGCAGCAGTATCTCGAACACCGGATCCCCGTCGTGATGATCAACCGCGACGCGAACCTGCCGGGCGCGGATGTCGTCGTCAGCGACAACGCGGCGGGCGCCGCTCATGCGGCGCAGCGGCTCGTGCGGGCCGGCGCGCGCCGGCTCGCGTTCGTCGGGCCGCGCGGCGCGAGCTACAGCGCGCAGTCGCGCGCCGCGGCGTTCGAGCATGCGATCGGGCGCGGTGACGCATTCGACGCGACGCTCACGCGCGTGCTCGACACGCCGTCCGACACGCATGCATGCGGGATCGACGCCGCACGGCAACTGTTCGCGTCCGGCGAGCGGCCCGACGGCGTGTTCTGTTCGTCCGACCTGCTCGCACTCGGCGTGATCGACGCCGCGCGCAGCGAATTCGGGTTGCGCGTACCGGACGACCTGCGCGTGATCGGCTTCGACGACATCCCGGCCGCCGAATACGACGCCTATCGGCTGACGACGCTCCGGCAGGACACGCGCGGCCTCGCGCATGCGGCGGTCGACCTGCTTGCCGACCGGATGCAGACGTTCGACGGCCCGTCGCGCACGCGTGTCGTGCCGGTCACGCAGGTGGTGCGGCATAGCTGCGCATGACACGGTGAAATCGGGCGCGGCGTTGCCGCGCGTCACTTCAACCCGCCCGCGAATCCGCGCAACAGGTAGCGCTGCACATAACCGGCCACGGCCAGCGTGGGCAGCGACGCCATCAGCCCCGCGCTCATCAGGTCGCCCCAGTCGATGCCGTTCTCCGTCACATAACCGGCGATCGCGAGCGGCAGCGTGAAGCGGCTCGGCGTCGACACGAACAGCAGCGCGATCAGGAACTCGTTCCATGCGGCAATGAACACGAAGATCGCGGTCGCGATCAGCCCAGGCGCGCACAGCGGCAGCACGATCTGCACGAGCCGTCGGGCCAGCCCCGCGCCGTCGATGCATGCCGCTTCCTCGTATTCGACCGGCACGTCGCGCACGAACGCGAGCAGCATCCAGATTGCCATCGGCAACGCGTAAATCTGATACGCAAGCATCAGGCCGAGCGTCGAATCGAGCAGATGCAGCCGCTTCGCGAGCGCGAACAGCGGCACCGCGATCGTGATCGGCGGCATCAGCTTCAACGCCAGCACGAGCACCAGAAAAAGCAGGTCGAGCCGCGCCGGAAACCTCAGTCGCACGAGCGCATACGCAGCCGGAAACGCGAGCGCCAGCGCGAGCAGCGTCGTGCCGAATCCGACCAGCAGCGAATTGAAGAGCGGCGCGCCGATGCCGTTGGACCACACCGACGCGAAATGCTCGAAGGTCGGCGCGGCCGGCCAGATCCGCAACGGATGATCGAGCCGTTCGAGCGTCGGCATGAAGGCCGCGCCGGCCATCCACAGGCAAGGCAACAGCAACAGCGCGAGCGCGGCAACACGCAGCGCCCACGGCACCGCGCGACCGAATGCGGCGCCCGCTCGCGCGCGTGAGATGCCAGCGGGTTGCGCCGCCATGCGCGCCGCTTGCGAACCGTCTGCCATACATACCCCGAGACCAGCAGCGTGGACGCCGCGAGCATCAGCACCGACGCGGCACTCGCCGGACCGACGTTGAAGAAGCGAAAGCCCGTGTCGTAGATATAGGTCGACAGTGTCTGCGTCGCGTTGCCGGGGCCGCCGCCCGTCAGCGCATAGACCTTGTCGAACAGCTTGAACGTGTCGATCGAGCGCAGCAGCAGCGCGAGGCCGATCTGCGGCGCTGCGAGCGGCAGCGTGATGTCGCGCAGGCACTGCCACTCGCTCGCGCCGTCGGTGCGCGCGGCTTCGTACAGTTCGGTCGGAATCGACTGCAGCCCGGCCAGCACGATCAGGAACGCCATCGGCGTCCACTGCCACACATCGACGAGCGCGAGCGACCACAGCGCGAGATGCGGATCCGACAGCCAGCGCACGCCTTCGATGCCGAACGCCGCGAGCAACTTGTTCAGGAATCCGTCGAAGTTGAGCCAGTTGCGCCAGATCGCCGAACACACGAGCGTGGACAGCATCATCGGCAGGATCGCGAGCGGCAGCGCGATGCGCCGCCCCGGAAACGCACGCACGAACAGCAGCGCGAGGCCGAAGCCGAGCGCGACCTCGGCAAGCGACGCGACGATCGTGAAGCGCAGCGTATTGCCGAAACCGGCCGTGAACGCGTCGTCGCCGAGCACCGCGCGATAGTTCGCAAGCCCCGCGAACGCGCGGCGACCGGCCGCGTAGTCGACCCGGCAGAACGAGTCGATCAGCACCTGCGCGACCGGATACAGCGCGAGCGCGGCTAGCACCAGCAGTGCGGGACCGAGCAGCGCGACGAACGGCAGGCTGCGACCGAAGGCTTTCATGCGCGGGTTCCGGGCGATGTGTTGAAGCGGGCCGTCACTTGCCGGCCGCGGCCATCGCCTGTGCGATCTTCTGCTGCGCCTGGCGCAGCGCGGCGTCGGGCGCAGCCTGCCCGGTCAGCGCGAGCTGGAGCTGGTCGCCGAGAATGCTTTCCACCTGCTGCCAGTCCTTCACGCGCGGTCGCGCACGGCCGGCCTCGAGCGCCTTCAGTTGATCGGGATACCAGCGGTACTGGCGCACCAGCGCCGGATCGGCGAACACGCTGCGGCGGGTCGGCGGAATGCCGATGCCGGCGAGGCGCGTCTGCGTGTCGCGCGAGCTCAGGTAAGCCAGGAAGTCCTGCGCGAGCTTCGCATGCGGCGCGTCCTTCGGAATGCCCATCTGCCAGATGCCGAGCATCGGCGCCGGGCCGGCGGTCTGCCCGGGCGGCGGCTGCAGCGCGATCTGCCCGACCACACGCGACTGCTTCGGATCGTCGAGCGCCGGCACCCAAGCGGGCCACACCTCGATCGACTGCGCGGCCGTGCCGCGCTGCAGCGCATCGCGCACTTCCGCCGCGCCGTACACGTCGACGTCCTTCGGCGCGGACGCCTTCAGCGCGAGGAACGTCTTCAGCGCGGCCTGCGCCTCGCGCGAATCGATCGTCACGTTGCCGGCATGGTCGAACACGTCGCCGCCGTACGCCCACAGGATCGGCAGGAAGCCCGTCACGACCGGGTTGCCCTTCGTGCCGCGAAACACGACGCCCGACACGCTCTTGTCCGCGCCGCCGACGGTCTGCGCGATCTTCAGCACGTCGTCCCAGTTGCGCGGCGGCTGCAGCTTGTATTTCGCGAGCAGGTCCTTGCGGTACGCGAACATCTCGACGTTGCCGACGATCGGCAGCGCATACAGCGCGCCGGCTGCGTTGCGGCCGAGCGCGACGGCGGACGGCACGAGATCGGCGTCCGCGAGCGACGCCGGCAGCGGCTTCAGCCAGCCGTTGCCGATGAATTCGGGCGCCCACGTGTCGTCCATCATCACGAGGTCGTACGCGCCGGTGCCTTCGCGCATCGACAGCTTGAGCTTCTGGTACAGGTTCGCGTTCGGCAGCTTGAGCAGCTCGATCTCGGTGCCCGGGTGCAGTTTGTTGAAGCCGGCGACGGCGTCGGCCAGCCCCTTGCCGTAGATGTCGTCGCGGCCTGCGATGACGAGATCCGCGGCAACGGCGTGCGTGGCGGCGAAGGACAGCGCAAGGGCGGTGGACAGCGCGCGCAGGCGGCTCAGCAAGGTCATGAGGTCTCTCTCGTTCGGCGTGGTGGCGGGACAACCGGGCGTTGCACACGTGTGCAACGCGGGCGACGCTTCCGGCTGCCTGAAGCGAACGCCATTGTTCACGCCGATCGTTAAGAATTTATGGCACACGGCGGAAGAGACAGCCGCCGTGTCCTGCCGCCCCGCCCGCCTGACCGCCTGACCGCCCCGGCCCCGTCAGAAGTTCACGCGGATCCCGGCCATCACCGCCAGTTGCCGGCTCGAGTTGCTGTTCGCGAGCACCGGAATCTGCGCGTAGTTCGCCGCGTTGCCGTTCGTATCGGTGCCGAGCCCCGTGCCGCTCGCGATCTGGCCGATCGCGACCGCATACAGCGCCGTGCGCTTCGACAGGCTGTAGTTCGTGCCGACGTTCAGCTGGTGGAAACGCGTCGTGCCGCGCCCGTCGGTATGCGCGGCGTTGAAGATGTACGCGACGCCGCCCTGCAGCGCGGGCGTGAACATGTACGTGACGTTCAGCTCGCCGATGTCGAACGTGAACGCCTGCGTGCGCGGCTGCGCGGCGGTCGAGAAATAGCGGCTGTCGCCGAGGCGCGTATGCGTATAGGTAAGCGCAACCGTCGCCGCGCCGAACGTCACCGAGCCGCCCGCGCCGAACGCGCGCATCGAGCCGGCGTCCTGCAGCAGGCAGTACATCGCGCCCGGATTGCTGCACGCGAAATCGCCGATATAGCCGCTCGCGCCGCCGAGCGCCGCATCGAGAGGCTGGTGCAGGTCGAGGTAGCCGACCGAGAACGCCACCGGCGCGCGCGCGTACGTCGCGGCCACCGCATAACCGCGCTTCGCGGAAAAATCACCGGCCTGCCCGCCGAAGCTGAACGTACCGCCGAACGTGAGGCCGTTGAAATCGGCGCTGGTGAACTTCACCGCGTTGTTGAAGTTGAACGCGGCGTTCAGGTTGTCGACGTCGCCGAGATGCGAGCCGTACGGCGTCGCCCAGTTGTTGCTCGACACATACGCGCCCAGCATGTCCGTGTACGAGTCGTATTGCCGGCCGAGGCCGAGCGTGCCGATCCCGTCCTGGCGCAGCCCGACCCACGCCTGCCGGCTGAATGCGGTGCCGCCCTGCAGCGCCTGACCGTTCGCGGACAGGAACTGCTGCTCGAGCGTAAACACCGCGTCGAGCCCGCCGCCGAGCGGCTCGGCGCCCTGGAACCCGAAGCGGGACGGCACCAGGTTGCCGCCGCCCATCTGCCACGCATGGCCGCCGCCCGTGCTGCCGTCGGCGCGCGTGAACTGCTGGTTCGTCGAGTAGATGATGCCGGTGTCCACGGTGCCGTACAGCGTCACGCTGCCGGAGGCCTGCGCATGCGCGTGCATGCAACCCAGCGTAGCCGCGGCCGCGGCCAGTCGTCGTCCGATCTTCATGTCCCGTCCTCTGGTGTTATCGATTCGCAGTGCAAACCGATGATGTTGTCGATATGGGTGACGGGACTCTATCCAGCGAAAATTCAGGACCTCTATCGCAAATCGGCAAACGGTGGATCGCGCTGCCCGCGACGGTATCGTCGCGGTGCGCGTGCGTCAGTCGGGACGCGTCGTCTGGGAGGGCAGCTCGCCGAACAGGTCGCGATACTCGCGCGCGAAATAGCCGAGATGCGTAAAACCCCAGCTCGCGGCGGCCTCGCCGACGCCGAGCTGCTGTACCGGCGTCGTGCGCAGCATGCGCCGCACCGCGTTCAGCCGGATCGTGCGCAGATAACCGACCGGCGTGACGTCGGCAACGCGCTGGAAGCTGGTTTGCAGCGTACGGCGGCTGCAGCGCAGCGCGCGGCACAGTTCGAGCACGGTGACGGGCTCTTCGGGCCGGTCGCGCAGATGCTTCTCGCAGCGGCTCACGATATCGCTGTAGGTGGCATGCGTGATGTCGCGACGCTCGACGCCGATACCCTGTTCGAGCGCATCGAGGAACATGCCGAGCATCGTGTCGCGGAACATCTTGCGGGTGGCCGCGTATTCGAGGTGGCCCGGGTTGCGCTGCGCATCGTCGATCAGCGACGACAGCCGCACGCCGAGCGCGACGCCCTGCTCATCGGACAGCCGCGTCACGTGCCGCAGCTTGCGCGCGCCGGCCGCGCCGAATTCGGCTTCGCACAGCTCGTCGACCATGTCGGACGCCGCGCTGATCCCGACGAGCCCCATCCCTTCCGGCGTATGGAATTCGAAATCCTCGCCGGCGCGCAGCGCGAGCAGCGCATAACCGTCGACCGGCTGGCCCTGGAACGTGCCCGCGAGCGGCACGGACAGCGGCACCGCGAGCGACGTGCGTCCGGCCGGCGCGAGCCCGGTTTGCGCGACGCGCCGGTTGGTCGTTTCGCGGAAGAAGTGGAAATCGTCGTACAGCACCTGCGTGACCGTGCCCCTGAAGCGGCCCGGCGTCATCTGGCGGTAGACCTGATGCCAGCCCGCGATCGCGAGCCCGTGGTCGTGTACGTCTTCGTGCGAGCGTGACTGGAACAACATCGGCGCCTCCGGTAAAACCCTGATTCCTGGATGCGACCGAGGCGTTCGCCCCGCCGCAACGCCACAGCTTACCCGCGCAAAAACCTGCGCAGTGCCGTTTCGAATGCAAGACAGGCCGCCGACAACGCGGCCGCCTGCTCGCCGGTCAGCCGGACGTAGCGGCGAAACGACGGCATCCGGTTCACGACCTCGCTGCCGCCGAACGGCACGATCGCGAGCGTCCAGCGGCCGTCGCGCGCGTCGATCGCGCAGTCGGTCAGGTGCAGCGGCCGCAGCGCGTCGGCCAGCGACGGCTCGGCGACCAGCGCAGCCACCGTGTCGACGAATCCGGGGTCGCATCCCGGCGCGGGCGCCGCGTCGATACCCGTGCGGCGCAGCCAGCCGGTCTGCCGCACACGGGCGCGGCCCTGCGCGGCCGGGCCGCATACGGTCACCGCCACCTTCACGCTGACCGTATGCATCAGGAACTGGCGCTCGACGCGCTCTTCGACGTTTACGCACACGCCGTTCGGCAGCCTTACCGTCGGACTGCCCACACCGTCGGTATCGCGCACGGCATGCAGGTCAGCGAGCACGCGCGCGGCGATCGCGCCGGGCCGGTGGCCGTGCGGCGGCGCATCAGGCGCCGCGCGCCATCGAGCGAGCGCGGCCCTCACGACGCGACGTGCTCGTTGCGCAGCACTTCCTCGACCGGCACCGGCTTGAACGGATGCCGGCGCTGCACGACCAGCGTCCAGAACAGCGCGTACAGCGCGGTAAGCCCGAGCATCGCGCCGAACGGCACGTAGATGTCGCGCGCGTTCATGCCGGGCGGCGTGATGTACCAGATCGCGAGCACGATGCCGACGCTCGACACGATCTGCGGCAGCGGGAACAGCGGCGAACGATACGGGCGCGGCAGGTCCGGGCGGCGGATGCGCAGCATCACGACCGACGCGGTGACGAGCAGGTACGCGGTGCCCCACGCGCAGGTCGCGGCGAGCACGAGGTGCAGGATGCTGTCGAGATTGCCGTTGATCAGCCATGCATGGAAGATCGGCACGACGGCCGCCGCGACGATGCCGACCACCGGCGTCTTGAAGCGCGGATGCAGGTACGCGAAGCAGCGCGGCAGCGCGCCGTCGATCGCCATCCCGTACAGGATGCGCGGCAGTCCGGCCATCAGCGTGTTGATCGTCGCGGCGCCCGCGAACAGGAACGCGATGCCGAACCAGATGCGGCCGAACGGCCCCAGCACCTGCAGCGCGAACGCGGGAATCGCGCCCGGCGTGTCGAGCAGGTGCGTGAGGCCGTCGGGGCTCACGGGC
The DNA here is from genome assembly GCF_949752865.1 of Burkholderia sp. IT-111MI5. Lineage (NCBI taxonomy): Bacteria > Pseudomonadati > Pseudomonadota > Betaproteobacteria > Burkholderiales > Burkholderiaceae > Burkholderia > Burkholderia sp. IT-111MI5. Next base: position 305,300 of record NZ_CATKIF010000033.1, read on the forward strand.
ACGTTCGCGACCTGGCGGCGGATCGCCGCGCCGTACAGGAACATGCAGATCGCGACGCCGACGAGGCCGATCGTCATCGCGCGCGGGATCGTGCGGCCCGGCGCCTTCATTTCCGGCGCGAGCGGCGTGACGAACTCGCAGCCGACGAACATGAACATCGCCATCCCGACCAGCGACAGCACGGCCGGCACCGACGTGCCGACTTCCGAGCCGCCGAACCAGCCGTCGAGATGCACGGCCGGCGCGGCCGCGAGCCCGAGAATCCCGAAGATCATCAGCGACAGCCACATGCCGGCCGTCAGCACGATCTCGAGCTTGCTGAACACCTTGATGCCGACGATGTTGGTGATCGCGAACGTGATCACGAGGCCGACGCCGACGAGCCAGGAGCTGTTGTGCTTCTCGAACGCGGCGTTCAGCGATTCGAAATTGACGAGCGCCATGATGCCGCTCAGGATCGTCTCGGCCGTACCGGCGAACACGTGCACGAGGAAATACGCGGAAATCGTGCCGGTGATCGCCCAGAAGCGGCCCAGCCCGCACGACAGGTAATCGTAAACCGAGCCGGCCGTCGGCAGCATCGCGGCGGCTTCCGAGAACGTGGTCGCCTGCGCCTGCATCATCACGAACGCGATGATCATCGCGACCGCGAACGCCCAGCCGCCCATCCCGAAGCCCGACGTCGCGGTGAGGATCACCGGGCTTGCCATGATGAGGCCGACGGCGCTCGCCAGCGCGGTCGGAAAGCCGACCGCGCCCGCCTTCAGCGCCGTGCCGCCGCCCGCTTCGGCCGGCGTGCCGGCGGACGTATCGCTCGCGGCGCCGGTAACTCCTGACCATCCCGACATCGTTGTCTCCTTCCTTTGTCGACCGGTGCCGGCGCTTCGGCCCCTGCTCCAGTCGAATGCTTCACGATCGGCCCGGGGGCGGAGCTTCAGCGCTTCGGCACCCGGGTCTCCTGTCGATCACACTTGATCCGATGTCGAAAAAATACGCAGGCAAAATAAACCGGTCATAGCGCAAATCGGCAAACCGGCGGCGGCCAGGCTGCCCACCGCCGGTTTGCGGTCACACTGTCACGCGCTCATGCCGTCATTCCGTCACGCGAACGGCACGGCCTCGAAGCCCGCCGCAAGCGCGTCGACGATCCGGTCGAGCTGTTCGCGCTGGATCACGAGCGGCGGCGACAGGATGATCTTCGTGCCGACCGGCCGCACCAGCACGCCGTTCTCTCGCGCGACTTCCGCGACCGCGTTCGCATAACCGGACAGCGGGTCGATCGGCTCGCGCGTCTCTTTGTTCGCGACGAGGTCGAGCGCGAGCATCAGCCCCTTGCCGCGCACCTCGCCGACCGCCGCGAAGCGTTCCGCGAACGGCCGCAGCGCCTCGAGCAGATACGCACCCTGCTTCGCCGCATTTGCCGGCAGGTCTTCCTTGACGACGATGTCGAGGCTCGCGATCGCGGCCGCGCACGCGACCGGATGGCCCGCATACGTGTAGCCGTGCATGATCGCGCCGCCGAAGTCCGCATTCGCGGCGAACGCGTCCTCGATCCGCGCGTTCACGACCGTCGCGCCGAGCGGCACGTAGCCCGACGAGATCCCCTTCGCGAGACACATGATGTCCGGGCGCACGCCCCAGCCGCGGCTGCCGAACATGCTGCCGCTGCGGCCGAAGCCCGTCACGACCTCATCGGCGATCAGCAGCACGCCGTAGCGATCGCACACCTCGCGCACGAGCGGCCAGTAGTTGGCCGGCGGCACGATCACGCCGCCCGCGCCCTGGATCGGCTCCGCGATGAACGCAGCGACCGTGTCGGGGCTCTGGAACTGGATCTCGCGCTCAAGCATTTCCGCGCAGATCCGGCCGAGTTCCTCCGGGTCCTGCGTGAACGGGTTGCGGTACAGCCACGGTGTCTCGACGTGGAAGCAGCCGGGCAGGTTCGGCTCGTAGTTGCGGCGGAACACCGTGTTGCCGTTCACCGACGCGCCGCCGAAGTGCGTGCCGTGATAACCCTGCTTCAGCGAGATGAACTTCGTGCGATCGGCCTGGCCTCGCACCTTCCAGTACTGGCGCGCGATCTTCAGCGCGGTCTCGATCGCGTCGGAGCCGCCCGAGCTGTACAGCACGCGGCGCATCCCTTCCGGTTCGAGCATGTCGATCACCTTCTTCGACAGCTCTTCCGCGCGCGGATGCGAGATCCCGTCGAACAGCTGGAAGTATTCGAGCTCGTCGAGCTGGCGCACGATCGCGTCCTTCACTTCCTGGCGGTTGTGGCCGACGTTCACGTTCCACAGGCCCGCGACGCCGTCGACGAGCTTGCGGCCCTGTTCGTCGAACACGTAGCAGCCGTCGCCGCGCACGATGCGGATCGGCTTGCGCTGCTTCATTTCGTTCGGGTGCACCATCGGATGCCAGAATTTTGCTTCGTTGTAGCTCATTGCAGTCTCCACTGTCGGATCGTTTGAACCTGGTCGTTCGGGGTCAAGGGTCGTGGTTCGCGCCGCGCGTCAGTGCGCGATGCAGACGGATTTGGTTTCGGTGAAGCCTTCGATCGCGTACTGGCCGAACTCGCGGCCGATGCCCGATTGCTTGTAGCCGCCGAACGGCATCGACGGGTCGAGCGGGATATGGCAGTTCACCCACACGGTGCCGGCTTCGATCTGCGGCACGAGGTTCATCACGCGCTTCAGGTCGTTGCTCCAGATGCTCGCGGCAAGGCCGTACGGCGACGCGTTCGCGAGGCGCACGGCGTCGGCCGCGTCGTCGAACGGCACGACGACGATAACCGGGCCGAACACCTCGTCGCGCACGATCGCGCTGTCCGGATGCGGATCGGCGATCACGGCCGGCTTCACGAAATAGCCGGGCAGGTCGTCGGCCGGCGTGCCGCCCGCGAGGAACGTGAGACCGGCGCGGCGCGCGCCTTCGATGTGCTGGACGACCTTGTCGCGATGGTGCGCGGAGACGAGCGGGTTGATCTGCGCGGTCGTGTCGAGGCCCGCGCCGAGCTTCATCGACTGCGCGACGCCCGCGAGGCCGTCCGCGAGCTGCGCGAACTTGCTGCGATGCACGTAGATGCGCGACGCGGCCGCGCACACCTGCCCCTGGTTGAAGAACGCGCCGGCGGCGACGCCGTCGAGCGCCTGCGCGACGTCGATGTCGTCGAGGATCACGATCGGGTTCTTGCCGCCGAGTTCGAGCGAGAAGCGCGTCATGTTCTGCACGGCCGCCGCGCCGACCAGCTTGCCGGTCGCGGTCGAGCCCGTGAACGAGATCTTTGCGATCGACGGGTGGCTCGCGAGCGCGGCGCCACAGGTGCGGCCGCCCGTGACGACGTTGAACGCGCCGGGCGGCACGCCGGCTTCGCGCGCGAGCTCGGCGAGACGCAGCGCGGTGAGCGGCGTTTCCGGCGACGGCTTCAGCACGATCGTGCAGCCGGCCGCGAGCGCGGGAATCAGCTTCCACACCGCGATCATCAGCGGGAAATTCCACGGCACGATCGCGGCGACCACGCCGACGGGCTCCTTGCGCGTATAGGCCGTATAGCGCGTGCCGGGCGGGAACGGGATCGACACGTCGAGCGTCTGGCCGGTGATCTTGGTCGCCCAGCCGGCCATGTAGCGCACGTATTCGACGCTCGCGCCGACCTCGATCGCGCGCGACACGTGGATCGACTTGCCCTGGTTCAGCGTTTCGAGCTGCGCGAGCGTTTCGGCGTCGCGTTCGATCAGGTCGGCGAGTTTCAGCAGGATGCGTTCGCGGTCGGCCGGACGCAGGCCGCTCCACACGCGCGTGTCGAACGCATGCTTCGCGCTGGCGACCGCGCGATCGACGTCGTGCTCGTCCGCATCCGCGACCGTTGCGAGCCGCTCGCCCGTCGCGGGGTCGTACACGTCGAGCCGCGCTGCCGCGTGCGCGGGCTGCATTTCACCGTCGATGAAGAGGCCGAAATCGCGCGCAACGAAGGTGCGCACGGTGTCGCTGACGGTGACGAAGTTCGTGGTGCTCATGGGTGTCTCGAGGATTGTCATGGCTGGGCCGCGTGCGCGTGGGCACGCGGGCGTCGGACCACTGTATCGACGACGGATCGCGCTCGGTGAGCGCAAATTGGCAGCGCGTTGGCGAGGCGCGTGCAGTCGCAAACAACGGACCGCGTAATCGGGAACGGAAGGCGTTACAGGAACAGCGCCCCGACCAACTCGGTGCGATTCGACACGCCGAGCTTGCGATACATGCGCATCAGGTGCGTCTTGACGGTCGGTTGGCCGAGCGCGAGATCGCGCGCGATCTCCTTGTTCGAGCGGCCGTCGCGCACGAGGCGCGCGATCTGTTCCTCGCGGTAGGTCAACCGTTCCTCGCAGCCGATCCGGTGAATCCCGCGCCGCGCGCGCAGCAGCGGGCTCAGCGCGGCTTCGGCGACAGGCTGCAGCCGCGCGAGCGCATCGATCTCGCCCGGCGCGAACCGGCCCGCCGTGCTATTTCCGGTCGCGCCGCCGCCCGCCTCACCCATCTCGAAGCGCAGCAACGAGAACGCGCCGACCGTGCGGCCCGCGTCGCGCAGCCAGATCTCGACGACGTCGGTCACGTCGTGCCGGCGCAGGAAACGGGTCCAGTACGCGGACGCCTCGCGTCTTTCGTCAGGCAATTGGGAAGCGAGCGTGACGACCGCCCGCTCGCCCGCCGCGCAACGCGACGGATGCAACGGATCGAGCATCCGGTAGCGCGCGACATAGGTACGATGCATCGACTCCGGCATCCCGAACAGCTCGAAATCGGCCGGTTCGCCGCTCTGGTCGAGCCGGTAGAACACGATCGCGGACGGGCTCGCGAACGCGTCGAACGCGTCCACGCACGCGCGCAGCGCGCGTTGCCAGTCGGCGGCGTCCTGGTCGGCGGGAACGGATAGGGTCGGCATGGAGGAATCGGCAGGCGGGCGAACGCATCTAGGTTCGGGCCAGCCTACCGGCGCCGAAAAGCGCCGGTGAGCACGAATCGGCAAATCGTCCCGGTCTGGCGGATTCGGCCGGTATGGCCGGTGTGGCCGGGACGATGCGGGCGCGCGACGGCGCGCGCGCCCTCTGTCAGCGCGCGTTCGCGGCGAACGTGTCGCAGGCGCTCACCTCGCCCGCTTCCATTCCGCGCCGCAGCCAGTACACGCGCTGGTCGCTGCTGCCGTGCGTGAAGCTTTCCGGCACGACATAACCCTGCCCTTGCTGCTGCAGCCGATCGTCGCCGATCGCGGCGGCCGCCTTCAGCCCCTGCTCGAAATCGCCGGGCTCCATCAGCCGCTGGTTCGCACGCTGCGCGTTGTTCGCCCACACACCGGCGAAGCAATCGGCCTGCAGTTCCATCCGCACCGACAGCGCGTTCGCGCGCGCCTGGCTCGAACGCCTGCGCGCCGCGTCGACCTTGTCGGAAATGCCGAGCAGGTTCTGCACGTGATGGCCGACTTCGTGCGCGATCACGTAAGCCTGCGCAAAATCGCCGCCCGCGCCGAAACGCTTGCGCAGTTCGTCGTAGAAACCGAGATCGATATACACCTTGCGGTCGGCCGGACAGTAGAACGGCCCCATCGCCGTCTGGCCCGTGCCGCATGCGGTCGGCGTCGAGTTCGTGAACATCACGAGTTTCGGCGGCTCGTATTGCCCATGCAGCTGGGTGTTGAACACGCCCGTCCACGTGCGCTCGATATTGCCGAGCACCTTGCGCGTAAACACCGAGCCCGGATCGTTCGCCGGCGCGCCCTGGCGCTGTGCCGGCGCGGGCTGCGCCTGCTGCTGGCGGCCCTGCAGCGCCGATGCGCCTTCGAGCACCACGCGCGGGTCGATCCCGAAGAAATACGACGCGGCCAGCGCAACCACGATCGTGCCGATGCCGATCGTCGCGCCGCGCCCGCCGCCGAAACCGCCGGCGCCGCGGCGGTCCTCGACGTTCATGCTTTCTCTTTCGTCGTCCAGCCTCATTGCCGGCTCTCCCTTCCTTGTCGTTGTGCCGACCGGACAGCCCCGGCAGGCGATCGATTGCCATTGCGACGGGCAGCGTCCGGTGCGCTATCGCACGGTGGCACCGCCCGGTCAGTCGTGCAGCATTGTGCAGACCTGTCGATACACGACGCACGCGGCGCCCGGATGACAGACTGGCGCACGCGCCATTTTGCCGACCTTGGCGTCTTATCGCAAAAATATGGAGCATAGAGCGGCCGGGCCGGCGACATCGTCATTTTTTGCAAAATGACGCCTCGTGCGGCCCGGGAGGACGAGATGACCAGGGGAACACCGGGCTTGCACGCCCGCCGTACGGCCAGGCCTGCCGCGACTTACTTCGCGTGACCCCGGCGAACGTCGCTCACTGCGTCGAGCAAGCGGTACTTGCGGATCTTTTCATAGAGCGTGCTCTTCGCGATGCCGAGCTGACTCGCCGCCTTCGTCAGGTTGCCGGCATGACGCGCAAGCGCGCGGCGGATCGATTCCGCCTCGGCCATCTTCAACGAGTCGCCCGCATCCGGCGCGAGCGCGTCGACGGGCCGCGCGGCGCACGCATCGAGCGACGCCCCCGCGCCGATCTCGGCAGGCAGCTTGTCGGCCTGGATCACCGGGCTGTCCGACAGCAGCAGTGCCCCCTCGATCGCGTTCCGCAGTTCGCGCACATTGCCGGGCCACGGATAACGCAACAGGCGTGCATACGCATCGTCGTCGAACGACCTCGGGGAAAGGCCATACGACTCGCACAGATGCCCGAGCCAATGCGCAATCAGCGCCGGCAGGTCCTCGCCACGCTCGCGCAAGCTCGGAATCGACACGGTCGTGACCGCGATCCGGTAGTACAGATCCATCCGGAACTGGCCTTTCGCGACGGCGTCCTTCAGATCCCGGTGCGTCGCCGCGACCAGCCGGAAATTCACCCTGCGCGGCGTATTCTCGCCAAGGCGATAGATTTCGCTCTCCTCCAGCACGCGCAGCAGGTGCGGCTGGATGTCGAGCGGCATTTCCCCGATCTCGTCGAGAAACAGCGTGCCGCCATCGGCCGCTTCGATCTTGCCCGCCACACCGGACTTGCGTGCGCCGGTAAATGCGCCTTCCGCGTAGCCGAACAACTCGCTGGCAAGAAGGTCTCTCGACAACCCGCCGCAGTTGAGCGCAACGAACGGACCGTCGGCACGATCGCTCGCCTGGTGGATACCCTGCGCGAACAGCTCCTTGCCTACGCCGGTGTCGCCGAGCAGCAGCACCGGCACCCTGGACGGCGCGAGCTGGCGCGCACGATTCACGGCTTCCCGCAATGCAGCGCTGTCGCCGACGATGCGCTCGAATCCTCGCGGCTCGCCGCCGTGCCGTTCCCGTCCGCGCGCGATCGGGACGGCGCCGCGGGGATTCGCGATGCCCGGCGTCACGATCATGTAGCCGAGCACGTCCGCGCCGTCACGCACGGTTTCGATGTGGCTGCGCAGCAGCCATGCCGGCGCGCTCGCCGGCAGGCGGCCGTCGCTCGCGTAGTGCTCGAGTTCGGGCAGCGCAAACGACGCGTCGCACCGGATATCGAATCCGAGCCGGCGCAATACCGGAACGACCTGCGCGTTGGCCTTGACGAGTCGGCCGCGCTCGTCGACGACGATCACCGCATCGGCGGAAGACGCACCGAAGCGTGACGCGCAGCGGTCGAGCAGGCTCAGGCGGCGCGCCATGCCATCCTTCGCGAGCCGGCTTTCGATACGCCCCGCAAGCGACACCGCGAGCGCAAGGCTGTAGGGGTTGTAGGTCTGCGCGAGCCCCGAAATGTCGATCACGCCCAGGACGTGCCCGTCACGCGGATCCTGGATGACGGTCGCCGAACAGGTCCAGCGCTTGATCCCCGCGCAGAAGTGCTCCGCGCCATGGATCTGGATCGGCTGCCTGAGCGCGAGCGCGGTGCCGATCGCATTGGTGCCGCAATTCAGCTCGGTCCACTCGCAGCCCGGAATGAGGCCGACCTCGCGCGCAGGCTCGACGATCCGCATGTCGCCCTCCTGCTGGAGGATCATCCCGCTCGGATCGGCCAGCAGCATCACCGTGCCCGTCTGCGAAAGAAAATCCCGGGTCTGCTGCATCAGCGGCAGGCTGGCATCGACGAGGCGACGGTTCGACGTGCGCCACTGCACAAGCCCGTCTTCATCGAGCGGCGGCGGCGCGCGGTCGACGCCGGGATCGACGCGGCTGACGAGACAGCGCTGCCACGAATCGTCGACCACGCCGCGTACGTCGGGCGAACGCCACTCGCTGCCTGTCACCAGATGCTCCCATGCGACCATGATGCTCGCGTCATGGTGTGGACTGGGAAACCAGTCCATCGGCGTGCCTCTCTGTTGCATGTCTGTCTCCTGGCGGTTTCGTGACGGCACGAACCGCACAGCCGTCGCAGCGGCCATTTTGTCGACTTTGTGGGGCGCCCGACCGCAGCCGGCGGCGAGCGTAGCGACTATCGTACTCCGTCCCGGCGCCTCGACGGCCGTCCGGACACAAACCACTGGAAGCAATGCGCGCGCCAGCAAGCGGTCGCCCTCAAGTCGTCGCGCGGCCCGGCACGCCGCCGGGAACCGATGGCCGAAAAGAAACCGGCCGTTCGAAAATCGAACGGCCGGAAATCGAACGCTTCCCGCGAGCGAAGCCGAAACCAGGCCGGCGAACGCCGAGCCCGCAGGCAGCCTCAAATGTCAGATCATTGCACGCGCTCCGGAACCGGCAGCTTCACCCATTCCGCGTAGAACGCATCGATGTCGGGTTCGAAGTCGTGAATGACCGGATACCACGGCGTAGGCGCCTCGACGTCGTGCATCGCGCCGCAGGTCGGGCAATAGTATTCGCGGTAGACCTGCCATTGCGTGTCGGGCGCCATCAGGCGTGGATAGACCTCGTCCATCGCCTCTTCGGATTCGCGCACGAAGATGTTCGCGTGCAGCTTCCAGTTGTCGCGGTAATCGCAGAACACGTGGCCGCAGTCGCACTGCGTGACCCAGTGCTTCGTCGCCCATTGCTGCACGATATACAGGTGCGGGCCGAGCGGCAGCACGATGCGGTCCTTCCAGCCGAGCTTCTGCTGCAGCGCATCGACATACATCCTGAAGCGCTCGCCGTCCTTCGGCATCGACAGCATGCGCAACGTCGTCTCCCAGTCGAGCTTGCCGTCGACCATGTTCCTGATCTGTTCCTTGGTGTAGCTAGACATCTCCATTCCTCCATGTGGGTGATAGTGCGCAGGGTCCGGCTTACTCCTCGACCAGCACCACCGTATTGACGTCGGGCATCTTCGACAGGTCCATGCGGAATTTCGAGCCGTAGGTCGGCACGTCGAGCTCGTCCTCGGTGAGCGTCCACGTATCCGGCAGCTCCCAGAACGCGCGGAACTGCTGCTCGAATTTCGTCGACAGGCCGAAGCTCGTCGCGAACATGTGCTGCACCTGCGTCGATGCGTGCTTGAGCAGGATCCGCTCGCGCTCGCCCTTCATCCATTCGCGGGTCGGTTGCGAGCGTGCGAGACGCGCGTTGCGGATCTCGATGCGCTGAAGCGCGGTCGCTTGCGAATCGACCGTCCAGATGCCGTTGGCATCCCGCGTCGCGACCGCCCCATAGACCTTCTGTGCGTATTCGGGCAGCAGCACCGCGTTGTTGAGATCGCGCTCGATCGCGTCGATCTCGCGGTCGAGCGGATCGCCGAAGCCGGGGCCGCCGCGCAGGTAGTTCAGGTAGAGATCGTAGTTGCTGTAGCAGTCCTCCGTCGTCATGCATTGCTGGTCGCGCTTGACGACCGCGCCGGCGTTCAGGTGGTTTTCGTAATCCGGCAGGTCCGGATTCGTATCGCCGCCGAGCGGCAGGCTCTCGCCGAGCGCGATGCGTTCCTTGATGCCCGTGCGATGCGCCTCGAAGCGATAGCCGGTGGCGGGCGGGTAGCCGCCCATCAGGCCCCAGTCGCTGTTCATGTAGCCGTTGCCCATGAAGAACATCGTCCAGTCCTGCGCCTTCCAGACCATGCGCAGCGTCTCGAATCCGCACCCGCCGCGGTACTTGCCGTAGCCGCCCGAATTCGACTTCACGTTGCGGCCGAGATACAGCAGCGGCTCGGCCATCTCCCAGATCTCGATGTCGCCCATGTCGCCTTCGGGGTTCCAGATCGCGGCCGCGTGATTCAAACCGTCCTTGATCGCGCACGCGCCGGTGCCGCACGACGATGCCTCGAAGCTGTTCACCGCATGGATGTCGCCGTCCTGGTTGATCCCGCCGCCCTGCAGCCAGTTCGACGTGTTGGCGTTCCCCGCATTGACTTCCTCGAGATAGCCGCGGCTGAAGTACGCCTGCGACAGTGCGCGCCACATCGCGCTCCAGCCCGACACCAGGAAGTGCCACGCGTAAGCGTGTCCGGTGCGGCGGTCGTCCGGGTTCATCCACGCGCCCTTGGGCAGGTGGAATTCGGTGCCGAAATACGCGCCGTCGTTGATGCGCTGCGTCGGCACCAGCGTCTGCGTCATCATCACCCAGATGCCGCTCGTGAACGCGACCTGATGCGCGTTGTACGAGTGCCAGCCCCAGCGGCTCGCGCCTTCGAAATCGAGACGCCACGAGCCGTCCTTGCGGATCTCCATCTCGACCGGCGAATGCATGATCGAGTCGAGCTTCGCAAACGCCGACGACGTCTGCACGTCCGGATGGTTGTACGGCACGTCGACGAACGCGACCTTGCGATACTTGCCCGGCAGCGTCATCGCCTTGATGCGCGTCTGCAGGCCGCGCCGTCCTTCCTCGATTACCTCGTAGCTGAATTCCTCGTATGCGTCGAGGCCTTCCTCGCCGATCACTTCCTCGATCAGGTCGCGAATCATGTGGCAGCCGGCGATACGCGTGCGCTCGTCGAGAATCCAGTACTTCGGCGTGCGAACCGATCGCTGGCTCTCGTGCAGCCAGTCGCGCAGCGGCGTGTCGTTCACCCCTGTCTTGCGGCACGTGATCATGTAACCGTCGCCGAAACGCTGCACCTGGCCCGTCGACATCGAGCCCGGCGTCACCGCGCCGGTATCGATCACGTGCGTGACGCCGCCGACCCAGCCGACCAGCTTGCCGTGCGCGAAAATCGGCACGATCGTCGCGATGTCGCACGGGTGGACGTTGCCGATCGAGCAGTCATTGTTGGTGAACATGTCGCCGGGCTGAATGCCCGGATTGGCTTCCCAGTTGTTCTCGATCATGTACTTGATCGCCGCGCCCATCGTGCCGACGTGGATGATGATCCCGGTCGACGTGAGCACGCAGTCGCCCGCGGCGTTGTAGAGCGTGAAGCACAGCTCCCCTTCCTGCTCGACGATCGGGCTCGCGGCAATCTTCTTGGCCGTTTCGCGCGCATGCACCAGGCCGCCGCGCAGCTTCGAGAACATCTTCTCGTAGCGGATCGGATCGCGCTCGCGCAGCGCGAGCCGTTCGAGCCCGTTGTAATGGCCGGTTTGCGCGGTGCGCTCGAGAATGCCGTCGCGAAACTGCTTGAGCGTCTGGCCGTTCTTCAGCAGATCGGCGAAGCCGACTTCCTGGCTGGACATCATGTTCATCGCATGTCTCCTTACTTGACTTCGCTGAGATGGAAGAGGCGGTGCTTGTCGAGCGTGGTGGCGAAGCCCTTCGGGACGACGAACGTCGTCGCGTCGGATTCGATGATCGCGGGCCCCGCGATCTCGTTGCCCGGCTTGAGCGACTCCATTCGCCAGATCACCGCGTCATGCCACTGCTTGTGCCGATACAGCCGCCGCGTGCCGATACGCGCGTCCGCCGGCGGCGTGGGGCCGGCGACGGGGTCTTCCGGCAAGACGGGCTTCTGCGTGACGACCATGCCGCGCATGATCGCGCCCGTGACCGAGAAGCCCAGCTCCGGCGAGCGCGCGGAGCTCGCGTACACGCGGCCGTAGGTGTCTTCGAAGGCCGTCACGATCTTGTCCCAGTCGTCCGCACCGGACGCGCCCGCGATCGGCGATTCGATTTCGAGGTCGTTGAGCTGGCCCATGTACTGCATCCGGAAGCCCGGCCGCAGGATCACGTCGCGCTCGCTGAAGCCGTTGATGCGAAACTCGTCGATCACCTTGGCGGTCAGTTCGGCCCATGCCTTCTGGATCGTCTGCGCGGCCCGCGCCTTCTCGGCGTCGGACGCGAGCTGCGGCAGCGCGAGATCGACGCTCTTGTCGTAGCGATACTCGAAATCCGCGCACGCGCAGCCGAATGCCGAGAAGCCCGCCGCCCACGCCGGCACGACAACATCCTTGAAGCCGAGGCCTTCGGTGTAGCCATATGTATGAACCGGCCCCGCGCCGCCGTACGAGAAGCACACGAATTCGGTCGGGTTGTAGCCTTTCGCGCTGACGTTCGAGCGCAGGTATTCGCGCAACTGCAGGTCGAGCAGCTCGATCACGCCGGCTGCCGCATCCTCCACGGAGAGTCCGAGCGGCTCGGCGATCTGCACGCGAATGTGCTCGCGGGCGCGATTCACGTCGAGCTTGATCTGGCCGCCGAGGAAGTTGTCCGGGTTCAGGTAGCCGAGCACGACGTGGCAATCGGACACGGACACCGTCGTCAGGCCGCTGTCGGGCCAGCACGTGCCGACGCGATAGCCGGCGCTGTCCGGTCCGAGCTTGATGGCCCCGCTGTACGGATCGAGCCGCACGAAGCTGCCGGCGCCCGCGCCGACCGAATCCATCGTGACGAGCGGCAGCGACAGCACGAGGCGCGCCATGTCCGGGTCGGACGCGATCGCGAATTTGCCCTTCGTGATGAGCGCCATGTCGAACGACGTGCCGCCGATGTCCGAGCATGCGATGTTGTCGTAGCCGAGTGCCTCGCCGAGGAGCTTCGAGCCGATCACGCCGCCGATCGGCCCCGACACGATGGTGCGTGCCAGTTCCTTCGCTTTCCAGCTGATCGTGCCGCCGTGCGTCGCCATCACGCGCAGGTCGAACTTCGCGCCGTGCTTGCGGAAGCGGTCGCTGACTTTCCTGAGCGTCTGCCGCGACGGCTCGGCCGCATACGCCTCGAGCACCGTCGTGTTCATCCGGTGGCTTTCCTTGCGCTGCGGGTAGTAGTCGACCGATGCGAACACCGGCAGATCGACGCCGCGCGCAGCCAGCTCGTCGCGCACGATGTCCCGCGCCTGGCGCTCGCTCGCCGCGTTCTTGTGCGACTGGAGAAAACAGATGACGATCGCTTTCGCGCCGGCGGCGACGAGCTCCCGCGTGGCCTGCCGCACCTCGTTTTCCCGCAGCGGAATGACGATCTCGCCCTGGACATCGGTACGCTCGGTGACACCGCGCGTTCGCGACAACGGCACCAGCGGCTCGTCGTAGCGGTGCGTATTCAGGTGGATGCGCTCTTCGAGCGCGTACCCGAGGTAGCTCTGGATCGCCCGCCCCATCAGGTGCACGTGCTCGAAGCCCTTGTTGACGAGCAACCCGACGTCGAGCCCCTTGCGCTGCACGACGCGGTTGAGCATCGCCGTGCCGGAATACACGCAGGTGACGAGTTCCGGATAGACGTCGTCGACGTCGCGTTGCCAATGCGCGAGCGCGTCCTGCGACGAGTTGAAGATCGCGAGTGACTCGTCCTCCGGATTGCTTTGCGCCTTGCCGACGACAAACCGTCCGTCCTCGCGCACGAAGAAGGTGTCGGTCATCGTGCCGCCCGCGTCGATGCCCAAGACCTGGACTTGCGAAAGTCCTTCCATGGTGATGTCTCCAATGATTGAAGTCGTGATGAGCCTCGTTCCGGTTCGAGCGAGGTCATCGTTCGATCCCGGGCGTCGGCTCATCTGCAAGGAGGCAACAACCGTGCCATTCGGCGGATCCGGCCGGTCGGCGCGCCCGGGCCAAGCCAGGCGGGGCGCTCATCGGATGGAGCGGGTTGCTTCGGGCAGGTAGCGCACCGGCCGACGTCCGGATTCCGGACTGGACTGGCGTCCGAATATCAGTCGGCGCCACCGGGCGGGCGGCTGCACACTCGCCCCGGATCCGGAACGGCGGCAACGCGAGCGCCTCGCCGTGCGGCGTCGCGTCGTCGCCGGCCGTCATTCCTCATTCGCATTCATCCTTTCGGCTGATACCGGCGCTCGCCCGCTCCGCCTAAAGTGACCGGAAACGACACCCTTCCGGAGAACGACATGACGCATCCACAGCCCCGCACGATCGCGATCACCGGTGCGGGCACCGGCATCGGCGCCGCGTGCGCGCGCCGCTTCGCCAGCCGCGGCGACCGCGTCGTGCTGATCGGGCGGCGTCAGGCGCCGCTCGACGCGCTGGCCGCCGAGACGGGCGGCCTCGCGCTCGCCGGCGACGCCGCGAGCAGCGCCGACTGGGCCGGCTTCCTGCCGCGAATCGCCGAACGCTTCGGCCGCGTCGACGCGCTCGTCGCGTGCGCGGGCGGCCACGGCGTCGGCCGCGCGGATGAAACCGGCGACGCGCAGTGGCGCGACGCAATGCACGCGAACCTCGACACTGCGTTCGTCAGCGCGCGTGCATGCCTGCCCGACCTGATCGCGCAGCGCGGCAGCATCGTGCTGGTCGCGTCGATCGCGGCGCTCGCGGCCGGGCCCGGCGTATGCGGCTATACGGTCGGCAAGCACGCGCTGCTCGGGCTCGCACGGTCGCTCGCGCGCGACTACGGTCCGCACGGCGTGCGCGCGAACGCCGTGTGTCCGGGCTGGGTCCGCACGCCGATGGCCGACGCGGAAATGGAGCCGCTGATGGCCGCGCACGGCGACTCGCTCGACGGTGCTTACGCACGCGTCAGCGCCGACGTGCCATTGCGGCGCGCGGCCGACCCGGACGAAATCGCAGCCGTCTGCGCGTTCCTCGCGTCGCCCGACGCGTCGTTCGTGACCGGTGCGACGCTCGTCGCGGACGGCGGTGCGATGGTCGTCGACGTGCCGACACTCGCGTTCGACAAGCTTTGAGGCGCGGGGGCATGCCGCCCGCGTGATGCGTCGCTGCGGGCGGCGTTCCGTGCAACGTCCTCCGGCACTCCGACGCCCGCTGCGGCACGCTCATCGCACCGTCCGCTCGTTTCCCGCTCCAAAAATCCGCTACCATCGACCGATCCTGCCGCCCCGCCCGGCGCCTCCTCACCGTTCCGACCTCGATGAACATCCGGTTTCTTGAAACCTTCGTCTGGCTCGCGAAGCTGGAAAACTTCCGGCTGACCGCCGAAAAACTGCACACGACGCAAGCCGCCGTGTCGAGCCGCATCGCGTCGCTCGAAGAAGCATTCGACGTGCGCCTGTTCGACCGCAACACGCGTTCGGCCACGCTCACGCCCGCGGGCCGCCGCATGCTGGCCTATGCCGAGCGGATCGTGCGGCTCGACGGCGAAATGCGGCGCGACATCGACGCAGCGAGCGATGCCGGCCTGATCCGGATCGGCGTGATCGAATCGATCGTGCACAGCTGGTTTCCGGCGCTGATGGCGCAACTGCGCGAGCGCTATCCGCGGCTCGACGTCGAGATCACGAGCGACACCACGCTGCACCTGACTCGCCTGCTCAGCACCGACGGCGTCGACCTGATCCTGCAGACCGACCCGGTGCCGGGCCCCGATTTCACGAACCTGCCGCTGTGCGAATTCCCGGTGCGCTGGGCGGCAAGCCCGCGCCTCGGGCTCGGCGGCCAGCCGCTCGACGTCGCGCGCCTCGCGGAATTTCCGATCATCAGCTTCTCGCGCCACTCGGGGCCGCACGCGACGATCGAGCGGCTGTTCGCGGCCGTCGAGCGGCCGGCCAGCATCAACTGCATCACGTCGGTCGCCGCGATGATCCGCCTCGTCGCCGACGGCCTCGGCGTGGCCGCGCTGCCGCCCGCGATCATCGGTCGCGAGCTGCACGAAGGCACGCTCGAACTGCTCGACGTCGAACCCGAATTCCCCGCGCTGCCGCTCGTCGCAACATACCGCAGCCAGGGCCTGCCGGTCGCCGCACGCATCGCGGAACTGGCGAGCGAGATCGCGCGCGCGATGCCGGCCGCCGCGAGCATCGCGAAACCGGCTGCAGCGGCCAGCCCCGAACCCGTCGACGCATCGCCCGCCCGTACGACGGCCAAAACAAAGAAAAATGCCAAGGCAACTGCGAAGCGCACGGCGAAATCCGCGCCGCCCGCCGCCGCCCCGGCCAAACGCCGCCCGCGCCGCTCATAAGAAAACCTGTTCACCGCGAATTTGTTTTCTTGTTGGACGGGCGCGGCCCGTCTTCGGGACACTGCGGTTCCTGACATCCCCCGTCACGAGGAACCCCGCGATGACCCGTCTTCCCCTTCCGCACGGCCAGCTTTGCGTCTGGACGGATATCGACCCCGCGCACGAAGCCGACTTCAACGCGTGGTACGACCGCGAACACATGCAGGAACGTGTCGCGATTCCCGGCTTCACGCATGCGCGGCGCTTTCGCGCGACCGACGGCGGCCCGCGCCAGTACCTCGCGCTGTACGTGACGGACACGCTCGACGTGTTCCGCAGCGACGCCTACCGGCGCGCGTTCACGCAGCAGACCGCGTGGTCGCTCGCGAACTTCGAACGCATGACGGGCACGCAGCGGCGCGTCGGCGAACTGACGATCGAGGCCGGCGACGGCGAAGGCGCGCAACTCGCGCTGTTCGTGCTGCCGCCGGAACGCATCGACGTGCCGCAACTGCGCGAGCGCTTCGACGCCGCCATGCAGGAACCGGGCATTCACGCGGCGCGACTCTTCTGCACCGCGCCCGACCTGTCCGCGCCGATCGGCGCCGATGCGGCCGCCCGCCCGGCCGCCGACGCGCTCGTGCTGATCGAAGGCAGCGACGCGGCCGCGCCGCGCCGCGTGGCCGCCGCACTCGCCGGGCACGACGACGTACGCACCTTCGACCTGCTGTGGCGCGCCGCCGCGCCGCTGCAGGTTGCGCGCCGCGACGCCGAAGCAGAAGCAGAGCCGGCCGCCGCCGCGCTGCCTGCCTGAACGCCGACGCCGGCCGCGCCGCACCAGCACCCGCACGCGGCCGACGCGTCGGCCCCGCGCTTGATCCCGTTCTCCGTCACGACAGGCCCGAACCCATGAGCACTCTCGCCCAGCCCGCCGCCCACGTGCCCCGCCGCGTCCGCACCAGCCGACTCGCGACCGCGAGCATGATCGGCACGTCGCTCGAGTGGTACGACTTCACGATCTACAACACGCTCGCCGCGCTCGTCTTCAACCACCTGTTCTTCCCGTCGGTCGATCCGCTGGCCGGCACGATCCTCGCGTTCTCGACCTATGCGGTCGGCTATGTGTCGCGCCCGCTCGGCGGCTTCGTGTTCGGCAATCTCGGCGACCGTATCGGCCGCCGCGCGGTGCTGATGCTCACGCTGGTGCTGATGGGCGTGACGACCGCGCTGATGGGCGCGCTGCCGACCTATGCGCAGGCCGGCATCCTGAGCCCGATCCTGCTCGTCGCGCTGCGCTTCGTGCAGGGCGTCGCGCTCGGCGGCGAATGGGCCGGCGCGGTGCTGCTGTCGGTCGAGCATGGCGACCAGAACCGGCGCGGGCTGTCCGCGTCGTGGACGCAGATGGGCCCGTCGTTCGGCACGCTGCTCGGCACCGGCTGCATCGCGCTCGTGACGCTGTCGACCACGTCCGCGAACTTCCTGTCGTGGGGCTGGCGCGTGCCGTTCGCGGCCAGCGCGCTGCTCGTCGTGTTCGGCTTCTGGCTGCGGCGCGGCGTCGACGAAACGCCGCAGTTCGAGCAACTCGCCGAATCGCACGCGACCGCCGAGGTGCCCGTCGCCGACGTGCTGAAGTACCACTGGCGGCGCCTGCTGATCGCGGGCGGCGCGCGGATCGGCTCGGACGTGCTGTATGCGCTGATCGTCGTGTTCACGCTGACCTACGTGACGACCGTGCTGCACCTGTCGCGCCCCGTCGCGCTGACGGCCGTGATGGTCGGCACGGCCTGCAACGCGCTCGCGGTGCCGTTCTTCGGCGCGCTGTCGGACCGCTTCGGCCGCCGGCCCGTCTATCTCGCCGGCGCGATCGCCGGTGTCGTGTGGGCGTTCGTGTTCTTCGTGATGCTCGATTCGGCGCGCCCCGGTGCGATCGTCGCGGCCGTCGCGATCGGCCTCGTGATCCATGCGGTGATGTATGGCCCGCAGGGCGCATTCGTGACCGAACAGTTCCCGACGCGCGTGCGCTATGCGGGTTCGTCGCTCGCGTACACGCTCGCCGGCATCGTCGGCGGCGGCTTCGCGCCGCTCGTGATCGCCACGCTGTTCCGGCAGACGGGTACGACGACGGCCGCGTCGCTGTACGTGACCGCAGCGCTCGTCGTCACCTCGATCGCACTCCTCGCCGCACGCGAGACCGCGCACCGGCCGCTCGCGGAATGAGCATCGCCGCAAGCCGATTCATTCCTTCGCACTTCAAACGGATATCCGCATGCAAGCCCTGTCGTTCAACGTGATTTCCCTGCAACGCGCGCCGGCCGCCGTCGACGTCGAGATCGAGCGCGTCGTGATTGCCGGCTGGGCCGGCCGCGATCCGGCGGCGATCCGCGCGCACATCGACGAACTCGCGGCGCTCGGCGTCGCGCCGCCTTCGACCACGCCGTGCTTCTATCGCGTGTCGTCCGCGCTGCTGACGCAGGCGCCGTCGATCGGCGTACTCGGCGCACGCTCGGGCGGCGAGATCGAATGCGTGCTGGTCGACAGCCCGGCCGGCACGCTGGTCACGGTCGGCTCCGATCATACGGATCGAGAAGTCGAGGCGTACGGCGTCGCGGTGTCGAAGCAGGTGTGTGCGAAGCCGCTCGGGTGCGACGCGTGGCTTTACGCGGATATCGCCGATCACTGGGATGCAATCGAGATGCGTTCGTGGTTGATCGCGCGTGACGGCGAACGCATTGCATATCAGCACGGCGCGGTCAGCGGCCTGCTCGCGCCGGACGCACTGTGGCAACGCTTCGACGACCGCTGCACGATGCCCGCGCGCTGCGCGATGTATGGCGGCACCGTCGCCGTGCATGGCTCGATCGCCGCGATGGGCGACGGCGACGCGTTCGAGATGGAACTGCATGATCCGGTGCTCGGGCGCAGCCTTCGGCACCGGTATGCGGTCGAGGTGTTGCCGGTCGTGGCGTGACGGGGGACGGCGGGCCTGACGGATGCCGAAGTGAAAGGCTCTGCACACATGCTTTCGTGCCGACACGTTTCGTTGGCCTCCGCCTCTCGCGTCGCCGTTAAACGCACGTTTCGCTCGCCTCCACCTTTCGCGTCGCCGCTCACCGCACGTTCCGTTCACCTCCGCCTCTCGCGCCGCCGTTCACCGCAAGCAACCCAACCCCGCCAGCGTCGCCTCCACCGCCGTATCGAGCGGCGTCAACGGCTCGCGGCCGAGCACCGCCGTCACCCGCGCGTTGTCCATCCTGAGCGGCTCGCGCCACAGATAGCGCATCTCCAGCATCTCGCGCAGCGTCGTGACGAACGGCGCCGCGGCCCACACGAGCCACCACGGAAAGCGCCGCACCGCAGGCCGCATTCCGTGCCGCTGCGCCACGCGACTGATGGCCTCGGCCATCTGCGTGCCGTCCGCGTCCCAATGCCCGCCGAAATGGAAGCGGGCAAACGGCTCCAGCGTGTCGCGCCGCTCGATCAGTTCGACCATCGTGCGCGCGACGTCCGGCAGATACGCCCACTGATGGCCGACGCCCGGCCGCCCCGGCACGCGAATCGTCGAGACGGGCCGCCCCGGCTTGATCAGCCCCTGCGCAAACCAGTTGTTGCCGGCACGCACCCCGAAGAAATCGCCCGCGCGCACGATGATCGTGCGGACGCCCTGCGCGGTCGCTTCCTGCAGCCGCCGCTCCAGTTCGACGCGGATCGCGCCCTTGCGGGTCGCCGGATGCTGCGGCGCGTCTTCGCGCAGCACCGGAAACGCGTCGGCGCCGTAGTTGTAGACCGTGCCGGGCAGCACGACGGTCGCCTGCGCCACCGTCGCCGCCGCGATCGTGTTGTCGATCATCGGCAGCACCTGCGTCGGCCAGTTCCGGTAGCCGGGCGGGTTCACCGCGTGCACGATCACGCTGCAGCCGCGCGCGGCCCGCACGACCGCCTCGCGATCCATCGCGTCGCCACGCATCCACGTCATCCCGTCACGCTCCACGACTTCGGCGTCGAGCCCGCGCTTGAGCGCACGCACCTGCCAGCCGGCATCGCGCAACTGCCGCGCGACTTCCCCGCCGATCCCGCCGCTCGCGCCGAGCACGAGTACCTGCCGTTGCGCCGCGCCTGCGTTCGTCGTCATTGCCGTTCTCCTTGAATGAACCGTCGTGAGATGCATTCTGGCGCGCCGATGGCTAGCAAGGAATTGCCTAACATCGGATATCATCTATACATTTATGCATGACCACCGATCTGAACTGGGAACGCTACCGGACCTTTCTCGCGGTGCTGACGGAAGGCTCGCTGTCCGGCGCGGCGCGCGCGCTCGGCATCACGCAGCCGACGGCCGGCCGCCACGTCGCGGCGCTCGAGGCCGCTTTCGGCCAGACGCTGTTCACGCGCTCGCCGTCCGGCCTGCTGCCGACCGAGGCGGCGCTCGCACTGCGCGGCCATGCAGAGGCGCTGCGCAGCGCGGCGGCCGCGTTCGAGCGCGCGGCCGCGAGCCACGGCGCCGGCGTGCGCGGCACCGTGCGGATCTCGGCCAGCGACGTGATCGCCGTCGAGGTGCTGCCGCCCATGCTCGCGCAATTGCGGCGCGATCATCCGGGGCTCGTCATCGAGCTGGTGCCGACCGACCGCATCCAGGACGTGCTGAACCGCGAAGCCGACATCGCGGTGCGGATGGCGCCGCCCGCGCAGGACGCGCTCGTCGCACGGCGCGTCGGCGCGATCGAGGTCGGGCTGTATGCGCGCGACGACTACGTGGCGCGCAACGGCGCGCCCGCGGAGATCGACGAACTCGCGCATCACGCGCTGATCGGCTTCGATACCGTCACGCCGTTCATCCGCTCGGCTGGGCGCGGGATGCCGCTGTGGAAGCGCGATGCGTTCGCGCTGCGCACCGACAGCAACCTTGCGCAACTCGCGATGATCCGCGCCGGCTACGGCGTCGGTTTCTGCCAGACGGGGCTAGCGAAGCGCGACGCGAGGCTCGTGCGCGTGCTGCCGGACGGGCCCGCGATGAAGCTGGAAACCTGGGTCGTGATGCACGAAGACCTGCGGACGAGCCCGCGCTGCCGGGCCGTGTTCGATGCGCTGGCGGACGGGCTGCGCGCCTACGCCGACGGAGAAGCCGCCGAGTAGAAGGCGCGAATCGCCCGGACGGTACTACTCGTAGATTTTCCCGGCGAACAGGATGTCCGCCATGCGCCGCCACGGATTGTCGGGCACGTCGTAGAAGCGCAGCCCTTCTTCCGACGCTTCGGCCCAGTCGACCATCGCCTCCAGGTACTCGCCGATCGTGCGGTTTTCCCAGCCGAGCGCGGCACGCGCGTATGGCGACGGCGGCAGGTCGGCTTCGAGCTGCCGCTCCGTGTTCCAGTCGTGGCCGAGCACGCGCAGGAAATGGATCAGCGAGCGCTCGTCGACCACACGCTCCAGCGCGTCCTGCAGCCTGTCGGCCATCTGCTGCTTCAGTTCGTCGTTCATGCTCATGCGTAGGCCCTCTCCCGCGTCTCTCGAATACGCGCCGCTGCCTGTCGCGCGGCGCGTTTCTACATCAGCAATTGCCGCGACAGCACCTCGCGCGCCTGCGTGACGGTTTCGCGTTCGCCCGGCATCGGCGGCGTCAGCGAAAACACCGCGTCGGGCAGCGGCGGCAGACGGTATTTCGCGCCGAGCCGCATCATGCCGTCGCCGATCGCCGACGCGCACAGGCAGCCGACACCGAGCCCCGCCGCGAGCATCGACTGCAGCCCCGCGACACCCGACGCGCTGTGCACGAGCACGTACGGCGTGTGCTGCTCGTCGAGCGAGCGCACCGCGATCTGATGCATCATGCAGTCGTCCGGCAGCAGCACGAGCGGCAGCGGCTCGGGCAATTGCTCCGCGAGCGCCGGCGACGCGACCCATGACAGCGGCTCGCGCCGCAGCACCCAGCGCGTGTCGGCCGACGCCGGCCGGAACGGCCCGCTCGACAGGTTCATCACGACGCCGAGATCGATCTGCCCTCTCGCGTGCGCCGCCTCGATATCCGCGCTCTTCATCGCGCTCACGTGCAGGCTCAGTTGCGGGTAGCACTCCCGCAGCCGCGCCAGCAGGCCCGCGACTTCATTCGTCCGGTAGTAGTCGGTGATCGCGACGCGCAGCTCGCCCTTGATCACCTGCCCGCGCAGCTCGTCGAACGCGGCCTCGTTCAGCGCGACGATGCGCCGGGCGTGCTGCAGCAGCCGCGTGCCGGCCGGCGTCGGCTCGACGCCGCGCTTGCTGCGCACGAACAGCGGCATGCCGGCGCGCAATTCGAGCTTGCGCACCTGCTCGCTGACCGTCGACTGCGACAAATGCAGCAGCGGCGCGGCGGCCGTCAGGCTGCCGGCGTCCGCGACCGCCGCGAAAGTGCGCAACTGGTCCAGATCGAAACCGCGCATCGCCGTCCCCCATCCATCGATTAACCCGATGGATGCTACCACTCTTTCCCGCTTTTCTGATTCGTCGACCGCATCCAGAATACGGGGTCAATGGCCGGCCCGCGCCGTTCGCGCATACGGCCCTCATACTTTTCGGACCCTTCGTTCATGACGAACCCCACCCTTGCCCCCTGCGCGCCGGCCGGCGCGGCTGCCGCGGCGACGCCGCGCAGCCATCACGGCTGGGCGCTCGTGGTCCTGCTGGTCGGCGCCATTCTGCCGCCGCTCGACTACTTCATCGTGAATCTCGCGCTGCCGGCCATCCGCGACGGCATCGGCGCGCGCCCGGCCGAGCTCCAGCTCGTCGTGTCGGCCTATGCGTGCGCGAGCGCGGTCGTGCAGATCACGGGTGGCCGCCTCGGCGACCTGTACGGCCGCAAGCGCATGTTCATGCTGGGCATGGCCGGCTTCGTGCTCGCGTCGACGCTGTGCGGGCTCGCCGGCAGCGGCGCGGTGCTCGTCGGCGGCCGCGTGCTGCAGGGCCTGTTCGCCGCGATCCTCGCACCGCAGGTGCTCGCGACGATCCGCAGCGTGTTCAGCCCGCAGGAACAGGTGCGCGTGATGGGCTTCTACGGTTTCGCGTTCGGCCTCGCGGCCGTGATCGGCCAGCTCGGCGGCGGCGCGCTGATCAGCCTGCATCCGTTCGGACTCGGCTGGCGCGCGATCTTCCTCGTCAATCTGCCGATCGGCATCCTTGCGCTGATCGGCAGCTGGCGCTTCATCCCGGAAAACCGGCCGCCGCGCGGCCAGCGCATCGACGTACCGGGCACGGTGCTGATGTCGCTGTTCCTGCTGATGCTCGTGTATCCGCTCACGCAGGGCCGCGAGGCAGGCTGGCCGCTGTGGATGATCGCGTGCGTCGTCGGCGCGCTGCCGATGCTCGGTGCGCTGCTGGCGGTCGAAGCGGGCCGGCTCGCGCGCGGCCGCGATCCGCTGCTCGACGTGCGCCTGTTCCGCAACCCGGTCGTCGCGCTCGGTCTGATGCTCGCGTTCCTGTTCTACACGCTGAGCGCATTCTTCCTGAGCTACGGGATCTATCTGCAGGGCTGCCTGAACTGGTCGCCGCTCGCGTCCGGGTTCGCGATCCTGCCGCTCGGGCTCGGCTTCCTCGCGAGCCCGCTACTGATGCCGCGCCTCGTCGGCCGGTTCGGCGGTTATCGCGTGCTGACGCTCGGCTTCGTCATGCTCGCCGCAGGCGTCGCGACCGCCGCCGCGCTCGCCCGCAAAGGCGCGCCGGGGCCCGGCTTCTACGCGGGCATCGCGGCGATCGGCATCGGGCAAGGCCTCGTGCTGCCGTCGGTCGTGCGGATCGTGCTCGCGGAAGTCGATGCGGCCCGCGCGGGCGTCGCGTCAGGAATGGTCAGCGCGATGCTGCAGATCGGCGCGGCCGTCGGCGCCGCGACGATCGGCGGCGTGTTCTTCGCGCGGCTCGGCGTGCATCCGGCCGCGGTGGATTACGTGCAGGGGTTCCGGACGTCGATGTTCACGCTGACGGTCGTATTGCTTGCGTGCATCGCACTGTCGACGGCGCTCGGGCCGCTGCATCGGAGGCTGCATGCAGGTGCGTGACGCGGGGCGTGGATCGCACCGCCGACGGGATCTGCGGCGGAAAGGTGAATGCGCAGCCGCTCGCCGGTATCCGGCTCATCGGTGTTTTTTGCGTTGCGCCTGCCGCGCTTCCCACTCGGCCAGCTCGACGCGATAGCGCGCCAGCGCTTCGTCGTACAGGTCGAAGACGCACGGCGAGCAGCCGCTGTTGCAGCAGTCTTCCAGTTCAGGCTGTTCGGGCGGAATCGGGCGGGGATCGTCGGCGGACGGATCGGATGGATCGGTGGGGGCAGGCGTGGGCACGGCGAAGATCGAATGACGAAGTACGTCCAGTATAAGGGGATGCCGCCCGGCCTGCCGGCAGCGTCACATCCGTCCGCAGATGCGCGATGTGATCTCGCTCGTCCATCACGCGACCGACATCGATGCGTTCATGCAGGCCGGCGATATCCGCAACACCTGCTTCGCCGAGCCTTGTCCGGTCCGGTGACGACGGTTGTCCAGATCGAGCGTCTCTGCCATCCGGATCTGCTGATCGAGATCGCGGCCGTCGCCGAAATTCCGCTGGTGCGGTTTCGCGGGCCGTCGCCTCACGCGTGAATCGCGGCCGTCCCACGCTGCGTTGCGCGCCGGCCAGGGCGTACCCGGCCGGCGCGCACGTGAAACCCGCGCTTACTTCGCCGGCGCGCCCGGCTTCACGGCATCCGCGCCCGACTTGTCGCCCAGCGGCTGCCACGCGGCGCCGAGCGCATACCAGTCGATGCGGCGCGTGAGCGTCATGATGCCGGCGAGGATCGCGAACAGCAGCAGCGAACCGAGCATCAGCGCATTGTCCTCCGACAGCAGCAGCCCGTAGAGCGCCGCGTACAGCATCGCGAGCAGCGCCGCGAACGTCGCGCCGCGCTTCACACTGTGCAGCACGAACGACAGGTAGAAGCCGAGCAGCCCGATGCACGCGCCGCTCGCCGCGAGATACGCATGACCGAACGCGATGTGCTCGGACAGGCTCAGCAGCAGCAGGAAGAACAGCGCGAGCGACAGGCCGACCAGCAGGTACTGGATCGGGTGAATGCGCAGCCGCTTCGCGAGTTCGTACATGAAGAAGCTCGCGAACGTGAGCATCACGAACAGCGCACCGTACTTCGTCGCGCGTTCGGCCTGCAGATAGACGTTCACAGGTTCGATCACCGATACCGACGCCATCTCGATCGCACCCTCCCCGTTGCCGGTCGCGACCTGCTCGCGCGCCTTCGTGTTGAACGACGTCACGTGCCAGTTGCTGGTGAAACCCTGCGCATCGATCGTGCGCTCGCCCGGCAGGAACGCGCCGCCGAAGCTCGGATGCGGCCACGTCGATTTCAGCGAGAAATCGTTCTGGTCGGCCACCGGCGCGAACGCGACGGATTCCGCGCCCGCCAGCGGCAGGCCGATGCTGAACGGCACGACGGCCCCTGCGTTTGCGTCCGCCAGCGCCGCGAGATCGATATTCGCGTGCACGCCCTGGCGCAGGCTGTCCAGCCGCGTGCCCTGCTCCACGTCGAACCGCTTGCCGCCGAGGCGCAGGTCGGGCTGCGCCTTCAGTCCGCGAATATCGCCGATGCCGATTGCGACATACGCGCTGTCGACCGCGAAGCTCACGTGGCCGTCGGCCTGCGGCAGCTTCTTCAGGTCCGGCAGCGCCAGCGTGCCCGTCAAACGGCTATCCAGCCCGTACACGAGCGCCTTGTGGATGCCGCGGTAACGCACCTCGACCTTGAGCGTGCCGTCGACGTTCAACGTCTTCGGAAACACGAGCAGGCGCTTCGTCTCGCTCTTGAGGCTCGTTTTCGCTGCGCCGCCGGCCGGCGTGTCGTCGCGAACGCGCGTGACTTCCGTGTAATGCACGACGAGCACCGGGCCCGTCACCGTCTGCGGCCCCGCATAGCTGGCCCAGATGCTCTGCAATGCGCTCTCGCGATACTCCGCACGTTCCCGCACGATGCTTTGAACCATGTGCAGCGGGATCAGGATCGACAGCGCGAGAAACGCGGTGATCACGGACTTGAACAACAGGACTCGATTCATTGCTGACGGATACCGGAGTGGAAGATGCGGTCAGCATGAGCGGGCCCGGTGAACGGCGATTGAAGCCGGAGTGAAGCGAATGTGTGGCGAGCGTGAAGCGTGTTCAGCCCGGCGACGGCAGCGTGAGCGTCGCGCACGCGCCGCCTTCGTCGCGGTTCGCGAGCGCGACCTGGCCGCGATGCAGCATCGCGACTTCGCGGACGAAACACAGCCCGAGGCCCGTGCTGCGATCCTGCCCGTCGGGGCGCGGCAGCGAATAGAAGCGTTCGAACACGCGCGACAACGCGTAGTCGGGAACGCCGGGGCCGTCGTCGCTCACGCGCACGACCGCGACGTGCGCCCTGCCCGCCGGCTGCCGTTCGAGCGCGATCCGGATCGTGCTGCGTTGCGGCGCGAAATCCAGCGCGTTGTCGAGCAGGTTGCCGAGCGCCTGGCGCAGCAGGAACGGATCGCCTTCGACGACTGCCGGATCGGAAGCGTCGTTCGCGTCGATCCGCAGGCTCACGCCGCGCTGCCGCGCGCGCGGCTCGATATCCTCGACGAGCTGTTCGAGCACCGGCAGCAGCGCGACCGGCTCGTGTACCGACAGGCGCTGCTTCTGCTCGACTTCGGCCAGCGCGAGCAGCTTGCGGATCATCTGTTCGAGTCGGCCGGCCTGGCGGCGGATGTTTTCGGTGAAGCGCCGCCGGTTCGCGACCGGCATCTCTTCCTGCAGCAGCTCCGCCGCGCCGCTGATCGCGGCCAGCGGGCTTTTCATCTCGTGCGTGAGCGTGTGGATGTAGGTTTCGACGTACTGCCGGTCCTCCAGACGCTGGTGCATGCTCTCCACCGCGCGCCCGAGCTCGGCCAGCTCGTTCGCGCCCTGCAGCGGCATCGCCGCGCGCTCGCCGGCCGCGATTGCGCGCGCATAGCGTTGCAGCCGCCGCAGCCCGAGCACCAGCCACCATGTGCAAGCGGTGCCGATCAGGATCGCGCCGCCCATCAGCAACGCGCCATACAGCATGATCTTGCGCTGGCTGCGCACGATGAACGGCTCGACCGTCTGGTTCGGTTTCGCGATCGTCAGCACGCCGATGATCTCGTTCCCGCGCCGGATCGGCGCCGCGACGTGCATCACGGTGCTGCTGTCGTCGTTCGGATCGGCACGCGTGCTGCGTGCGCCGTATTCGCCGCGCAGCGTCCGGTACACGTCGTTCCAGCGCGAATAGTCCTGCCCCACTGCGCTGCCGGTCGAGTCGTAACGCACGATGCCGTGCGCATCGGTGATGTAGATGCGGTAGCTGATCGTGTTCTTGTGCATGCCCCACACGTTCGCGCTGACCGGGTTCTCGTGAAGTTTTTCGAGCTGCCGCGCGAAGGCGCCGTCGGCGATATGCCCGTTCGCCATGTCGGCGGCGGCCAGCGTCGCCAGCACCTGCGCGACGTCGACGAGCGTGTCCTCCATCGCCTCGCGCACCCCCGGCTTCACCTCCTGCACGAACACGCGCAGCGTGATCAGCGCGGCAAGACCGACGATCAGGAAAAAACCGAAGAAGATGCGCAGGCCGATATGCATGGCGGTGCCGGTCGTTACGGTTGCAGCGAATAACCCATCCCGCGATGCGTGCGGATCGGGTCGCGCTCGGGATCGATCGCGCGCAGTTTCGCGCGCAGCGTCTTGATGTGCGTGTCGACCGTGCGGTCGGCCGAATCGAGCGCCTCGTGCCACACGAGGTCCATCAACTGCTCGCGCGAATAGATGCGCCCCGGATGCCGGACGAGCAGCGCCAGCAGGCCGAATTCGTAGCGCGTGAGGTCCAGCGCGTGGCCGAGCCACGACACGCGCGCGCCGTCGGTGTCGAGCACGAAGCCCGGCGCGGTTGTCGCGGCCTGCGCCTCTGCCGGCGCGGGCGCCGTTTGCGGCGCGGCCGCCCGGTGGAAGCGCCGCAGGATCACGCGCACCCGCGCGGCCAGCTCGCGCGGCGAAAACGGCTTGACCACATAATCGTCGGCGCCGATTTCGAGCCCGACGATCCGGTCGATCTCGTCGTGCCGCGCGGTCAGGAAGATCACCGGCACGTCGGTGAACGTGCGCAGCCGCCGGCAGACTTCAAAGCCGCTGAGGTCCGGCAGGCCGACGTCGAGCACGACCAGGTCGAAGCGCGACTCGCGCAGATGATCGAGCGCCGCCTGCCCGAGCGTGCAGTGGACGGTCTGCATGCCGTCGGTGCCGAGGGCATAGACGATCGTGTCCGCGATCGCCGTTTCATCTTCGACGATCAGGATCTTGGGCTGATTCATGGTCTCAGTCTGGGCTCGCGCGTTTCCGGTGCGACATTGTACGCACGGCCGGCCGCGGCGCGAGCCGCAATGCGGCGAGCCCCGCCCGCGCGCGCTACGCCACGCGGCCGTTCACCGGAATCGACGCGCCGGTGATCGCCTGTGCGTCGGCCGACAGCAGGAACCCGATCGTCGCCGCGATCTGTTCCGGCCGGACCCAGCGCGTGAAATCCGCGTCAGGCATGTCCGCGCGGTTCGGCGGCGTATCGATGATGCTCGGCAGGATCGCGTTCACCGTCACGCCGCGGTCGAGCAGTTCGGCCGCCAGCGCCTCGGTGAGACGCGCGACGCCGGCCTTCGCGGCCGCATAAGCGCCCATGCCCGCGCCGGCCTTGAACGCCGCGCCCGCGCCGATGTTGACGATACGGCCGGCCGGGCTCGCGACCAGGTACGGCAGCGCGGCCTTCGACGCGTTCAGCGCGGTCTTCACGTTCAGCTCGTACATGCGGTCCCACGTGGCGGCGTCGCCGTCGGCGATCGTCTGCCATACGAACGCACCGGCGATGTTCAGCAGCGCGTCGACCCGGCCGAATTCGCGGTTTACCGATTCGAGCGCCCGTGCGGCGGCCTGCGGGTCGACGAGGTCGATGCCGCCGATGCGCAGCGCGTCGGCCGGCACGCCGGGCAGCGTCTGCGCAGCCGGCGCGGCGCCGCGGCCGATCAGTGCGACGCGTGCGCCGCGCTGGCCCAGCCATGCGGCCGTCGCGACGCCCAGATGACCGAATCCGCCGGTGATCGCGACTGCCTTGCCTTTCAGGTCGTGTTCCATCGATGTGCTCTCCTGGATCGAAAATGGGTGGTTGATGCGTGGTGCATGAGTCATGCCGGCCGCGGCACGGACGTGCGCGGCCGGCGTTTCGACAGCGTAGCGCCGTTCACGCCTGCGTGCGCGCGGCGACGAAGCTGCGGCGCGGTTCCTCCGTCGTTTCGCGCTGGTTGCAAGGGCGCCAGTCCGGCGGCGGTATCGCGCAGCGGAACGCGGTCCACACGTCGCGGGCCATCGCGACTCCGCACGCGAGGCCCGGCGGGCACGCATGCGGACAGCCGGGCATAATGCACGAGGCCCGTTCGGCGTGGCGCGAGCCGCGACAGAACCGTGCCGGGCTACCCGACGCCTACGCCGATCCCGTATCAAATACTGAACCTCAACCCGTCAATCCCATGCAAGTACTCGTCGTTGGAACCGGCAAGCTGGCCAATGAGCTGCTCGGCTCGCACAAGCTCGACCCGGCAACCTGTCGCGTGATGCGCTGGTCGGACAGTGCGCGAACCGATGAGCGACGTAGCGACGCCCGATCGATCGTCGTGCATGCCGGTTCCGGCCGCGAACTCCCCGCCGTGATCGCGTTTTGCGAGGCCACCGCGTCGCCGCTCGTCGAACTGTCTACCGGCTCCGACGTCGAAACCGGAACGCACGGCTTCCCGGTCGTGCTGTGTCCGAACACGAATATCCTGATGCTCAAGTTCATGAGCATGCTGGAAACCAGCGGCCACCTGTTTCGCGACTGCGAGATCAGCCTGACGGAGTCGCATCAGGCAGGCAAGACGTCCGTCCCCGGCACGGCCGTCGGCATCGGCCAGTCGCTCGGCGTGCGGCCGGAAGACATCCGCTCGGTGCGCGACCCGGACGTGCAGCGCAGCGAATTCGCGATCCCCGACGATCAGCTCGGCCGCCACGCGGTTCACCGGATACGCATCGACGACGGCGCGTGCAGCCTGCAGTTCGAATCGCGCGTGTACGGCGCGACGCCCTATGCGGATGGCGTGTCGCGCATCATCGAGGCCGTCCGCCAGCACGATCTCGAGAACCGCCGCTATTCGATCGTCGAGTTCATCCGCAACGGCTGGCTGTAGTCGCGGCGATGTGCGGCGGGCCTGCGACGGCGCCGCCACAGGAACCTGCCGGCCGCGGTCCCGCCGCGGCCACATCGGGTGCCGGTTCGACACCGCCGTCACGCGTCTCCCAGCACCGCACCGCTCTCCGGCAAGGTCGCGCCGCCGTCGACGACGATCGTCTGCCCCGTGATGTACGCAGCATCGGCCGAGGCGAGAAACAGCATCGCGTTCGCGATGTCCTCCGGCTCGCCCATCCGCGCGAGCGGAATGTCGCGCGCGATCTGCGCCGCGACCGACGCGTCGCCGAGATTGCCGGCCGCCGGCGTGCGGATCATCCCCGGCTCGACACCGTTGACCGTCACGTTGCGGCGCGCGAGCTCCAGCGCCGCCGCGCGAATGAAGCCGTTCACGCCGGCCTTCGACGCCGCGTAGTGCGCGAGCCCCGGATAGGCGACGCGCGGCCCCGTCACCGACGACGTGACGAGCAGCCGCCCGGCCCCCGCGCGCTCGAATGCCGGCAACGCAGCCTGCGCGAGCCAGAACAGCGCCGACAGGTTGACCGACAGCGTTCGCTCGAGCGTCGGCTCGTCGATCTGCGCGAACGGCGTCAGCGGAAAATACGCGGCATTGTGGACGACGACATCGAGCCGGCCGCCGTCGCGCTCGACCGCCGCGACCAGCGCGCGCAGTTCGTCGCGGCTGGCGGCGTCCACCCGATACGCGCGTGCAGTGCCGCCCGCGCCGGCGAGTGCATCGGCCTGCGCGGCGGCGGCCCCACCGTTCAGGTCGGCGAGCGCGACGAACGCGCCGGATTCCGCGAAACGACGCGCGATCGCCGCGCCGATCCCTTGCGCGGCGCCCGTGACGAGCACGACGCGCCCGCTGAAATCCGCACGCAGTCGGCCGCTGCCCGGCACGGCATTCATCGCTGCGCCTCGCCGCCGAGCGGATGCACGGTTTCGTTCAGCACCTGCGCATGGGCGCCGATCTGGAAGTTCGACAGCGTGCCGAAATCACCACCCTGGTAGCCGAAGATCTTGCCGTCGGTCTTGCACTGCGCGAGGTCGATCAGCACGACGCCGAGCGTCGGCACCACCTTTTCGCGCCACACGAACAGATACAGCTCGTCGTCGATCCTGAAGTAATGGCAGCGGTCGACGTCGGCCAGCCCGCCTTCGACGCCCTGCAGGCACTGCCACGCGTAGAAGTTCTCGTTCAGGTAGATGTGCTCGTAGCATTCGGTCGGGCTGTAGCGGTACATCGTCCGCTTGCCGATCAGTTCGCGCGTCGGCCCGTGCAGCGGCCCCGGCTGTGCATGACCGCCGAGCGTGCCGTGCCGGAACGCCGCGTCGACGGCCGTCAGCGGCAGCCCGCGCGCGACGCGCGTGAACACGTCGATGCGCGTGTCGGCTTCGGTCGGCAGCACGCCGACGACCGACGTCCATACGCCGCTGTCGAGATCGATCACGAGACTGACCGACGTCGCGCGGGCGGGCGTGTCGATGTAGTCGACGAAGTACAGCGCGTCGCGCAGCCGCGTCACGCGGCACGGCTCGCGGCCGCCCGTGTCGGTCGCCGCGTCGTGCCACTGCAGCGCGCCTTGCTCGAACGTATAGACGCGCCACGCGCCCGATGCATCGCCGAGCGCCAGCGTGCGCCCCGCGAGCGCGTCGACGGGCGCGAGGATGTTCGCTTCCGGCGCGAAGCCGTCCGCGAGCGCGCCAACCTGAATGAATACCGGATCCTGTCGTTCCACCTGCCGCCTCCCGCGCAGCTTCAGGCCCGGCGGGCCGTATACGCTGCTCATGTGTACATGGTGCGGGCTGCGCGCGCCGCGCGGTATCGGCCAAAAGGATGAAGGGCGCGCGGCGGCGGAACGCGCTAAAGTGCACGTGATCCGCGCCGCAGCCGGCGCGAGGAGCGCACATGCACCGTGTCACCCACTACCGACGGACCGGCGAAGGCATCGAGGCAATCAGCCTCGAATCCGACCGCGCGTTTCCGCGCCACGCGCACGACGAATTCGGGGTCGGCGTGATCGTCAGCGGTGCGCACCGGTCGTGGAGCGGCCGCGGGCAGGTCGACGCGCTGGCCGGCGACGCGATCATGGTCAACCCGGGCGAAATGCACGACGGCTCGCCGATCGATGCCGGCACGGGCCGGCGCTGGCGGATGCTGTACCTCGCGCCCGCGCTGGTCGCGGGCGTCGCGGCGGAAGAAGGCCTCGGCGGCGTCGAGCTTGCGCATCCGGCGGTGCGCGACGCGCGGCTCACGGCCGCCGTCGGCCGATTGCATGCGCGCATCGTCGCCGGGGAAACTCAACCGCTCGCCCGCGACGAGGCGCTCGTGATGCTCGTCGCAGGGTTGCTCGCCCGGCACGCGAACCGCACGCTGCCGGCGGCCGGCGTCGCGCCGGCGATTCGTGTCGCCCGAGAACGGCTGGACGCGGCGCCGGCCGCGCCCGTTTCGCTCGCCGAACTGGCCGACCTGAGCGGCGTGAGCCGCTTCCAGTTGCTGCGCGGGTTTGCACGCGAGCTCGGTATCACGCCGCACGCGTACCTGATCCAGGCGCGCGCGCGGCTGGCGCGCACGCTGCTCGCCAGCGGCCTGCCGATCGCGGATGCCGCGGCCGAAGCCGGTTTCGCCGATCAGAGCCACCTGACGCGCGCATTCGCGCGCCAGTTCGGCATCACGCCGGGGCGGTTTACGCAGGCCGGTTGACGCCGGTCGTGGCCGCGCGCAAGGCGATCGAAGGCGGGTCCCGCGTCGACGATGGTGGCTTCGGCTTCGGCTTCGGCTTCGGCTTCGGCTTCGGCTTCGGCTTCGGCTTCGGCTTCGGCTTCGGCTTCGGCTTCGGCTTCGGCTTCGGCTTCGGCTTCGGCTTCGGCTTCGGCTTCGGCTTCGGCAGATGCTAACACTGACGCACGCTCGCAAGGCGGCCCACGCACCGCCCTCGACATCCCAACGCGCCCGCTGCAATTTCATTCAAGACGCGCACCGTCGCCGTACGCGACGATGCGCGCATGAAAACACGACTGATTGGCTATCTCTATCTCGCCGCCGCGATGGCGGGCGTCGGCAGCACCGTCATCGCGAGCCGTCTCGCGGCCGGCGGCCTGCCGCCGTTCGCGGCCACGGCGCTGCGCTTCCTGATCGCGACGCCGCTGCTGTTCGCGCTGATGCGCGCGCAGCGAATGCGCTGGCCGCGCATTTCCCCGCGCGACGCCGTGCTGCTCGTCATCCAGGCCGCGGCCGGCGGCGTCGGTTATACGGTGCTGCTGATCAGCGGCACGAAGCTGTCGTCGCCGCTCGATGCGGGCGTGATGCTCGGCACGCTGCCGGCGATGTCGACGCTGATCGCGGCCGTCGTGCTGCGCGAGCGGCAGACGCCGCGCGACTGGCTGGCCGCCGCGCTCGCCACGGCCGGCGTGCTGTTCGTCACGTTCGCGCCCGGCCAGACGATGCCGTCGCTCCAGACGCTTGCCGGCGATGCGCTGGTGCTGGCCGCCGTCGCGTGCGAAGCCGTCTTCATCCTGCTGAACCGACGGCTTGCCGCACCGTTGCCGCCGCTCGCACTGTCCACCGCGATGTCGGGCCTCGGCTTCGTGCTCGCCGTCGTGCCGGCCGCGTTCGAATGGCGCGCGGCGGCAACCGGCTGGACCGTCGGCGCCGTGTCGGCGATCGCCTACTACGCACTGGTGCCGACCGTGCTCGGCTACCTGTGCTGGTATGCGGGCTCCGCGCGCACGAGCGGCACCGAGGCCGCGCTGTTCACGGCGGTCGCGCCGGTCTCGGCCGTTCTGTTCGCGGTCGCGCTGTTCGGCGAGACGCTGACCGGCACGCGTGTCGCCGGCATCGCGCTCGTCGTCGCGGGCATGCTCGTCGGCGCGACGCGGCGGCGCGAACCGCCCACGCACACCACCACGCGCGATGCGAAGCCGGTGAACTCGATACAGCCTGCCAGCCCCGCGCCGTCGACGCAAACCGCCACCGACTGACACGAACCCGCGCTCATGCAAAAACGACGGCCGCGCATTTCCGTCACATGGCCGGTCGATCCCCCTACTCTCGCAAAGCCGTCGGCGACTGTAGGAATGTGTCCGCGCGCCGCAAAACCGTTGCGCACCACCGCACAAGATGCAATATTCGCGTGGCCGGAACCTTTGACAACCATCTAACAACAAGCCGCCAAGCAATGAACAGGAAGGACGCCAAAACAAGAATCGCGGTGCTGCTGTCCGCGGGAACGAGGAAGGCCGACGTGCTGGCCGAACTGTCCGGACAGGGGCTCAAGGATCGCGTGATCGCAAGCCTGATCGCGTCGCGGCCCGATCCGGAACGCTGTCGCAAGAACAAGGTGCACACCTGGATCCTGGTCGCGCTCGGCACCCTCCAGCTGGCGATCAGCCTGATGCTCGCGTATTACTTCTCCGCCGCTGCCGGCGACCTTGGCGTGTCGGGCGCACTCGGCAATGGCCTCGTCGTCGTGTTCCTCGCGCTGACCGTGCCGCTGTCGCTGCTGTTCATCTGGGGCTTCGCGACCCATCGCGTCGGCGCGTATCACGCGTTCATCCTGCTGTCGCTGCTGCAGTTGCCGAAGGCCGTCGCCGAGCTCGGGCGCGATCCGTCGACCGCGCTGCCGGGCCTCGCGGTCACGCTGGTGCTGGTGGGCTACGTCTGGTTCGTGCGCAACCGGATGTTCCCCGATTACGGCTGGTTTACGCCGCGCAAGGTCGAAGGCCGCTACGCGTTCGTCGAACGCGCGTGACGCCGCCGGCGTCAACGCCACACCGCCCCCCAAAAAAAGCGCCGGGCCGTCCCGCAATCGCGGGACGGCCCGGCGCTTTCTGCATTCCGGAACCGGTCGGCTTACTTGGCCTTTTCGGCCGTATCGCTGATCGCCTGGCCGCCCTTCGAAATGTCCTGGCCCACGCCGGCGACCGTATTGCAGCCGGCGAGCGCGGCGGTCACAACCAGCAACATTGCAGCAATCGTACGCGTCATTCTCATTCTCCTTCGAATCAACAAGCCCGACCGGGCGAATCGTTTTCGGCATGGCGCCCTGCCGATGCAGGGCACGGGGCCTGACCTGATTATACGGAGGCGGACGCCGCGCGCCAGTGCGAGCCCGCCGAGTGTCACACGCACCGCACAGCCCGATCGCGCAAATTTTCCTTGACTTCAGTGCGCCAGGAACTAATATACGCACCGCGTATATTTTCCGCCAGGAGCCGCCGATGACCGTTCCCCAGCAAGCCTTCCTCCGCGACGCGATGCGCCGCCTCAACATGACTCGCGAAGCGTTCGCCAATCGCATCGGCGTCAGCCGGCGCGCACTGGATACCTGGCTGCTGCCCGACGATTCGCAGGAATCGCGCGGGATGCCCGAAATCGTCGAGCGCTTCGTGTCGGAAATCGTCGAGCGTTCGGTACCAGAAGGCGGAGTCTATACGCAAAGCGTAGACAATCAGGGGCTCGCGAAGCAGTTCCTGTTCGAAGGCAAGCCGCAACTGCTGTCGGTCGACCAGTTCTCGCGGGAATCGGTCGAGGCGCTGTTTCGCGTGGCCGACGTGATGCAGCCGATCGCGCGGCGCCACAAGATTTCGCGCGTGCTGGAAGGCGCCGTGCTCGGCAACCTGTTCTTCGAGGCGAGCACGCGCACGCGCGTGTCGTTCGGCGCGGCGTTCTGCCGGCTCGGCGGCTCGGTGTGCGACACGACGGGCTTCACGTTCTCGTCGATGGCCAAGGGCGAATCGATCTACGACACGAGCCGCGTGATGGCCGGCTACGTCGATGCGCTCGTGATCCGCCACCCGGAGAAAGGCTCGGTGGCCGAGTTCGCGCGCGCGACCAACCTGCCCGTGATCAACGGCGGCGACGGCCCCGGCGAGCACCCGAGCCAGGCGCTGCTCGATCTCTATACGATCCAGCGCGAGTTCTCGCGGCTCGGCAAGATCGTCGACGGCGCGCACATCGCGCTGGTCGGCGATCTCAAGTACGGCCGCACCGTGCACTCGCTCGTCAAGCTGCTCGCGCTGTACCGCGGGCTCAAGTTCACGCTCGTGTCGCCGCCGATGCTCGAAATGCCGGCCTACATCGTCGACCAGATCTCGACGAACGGCCATGTGGTCGAACAGACGACCGACCTCGCGGCCGGGCTGCGCGGCGCGGACGTCGTCTACGCGACGCGGATCCAGAAAGAGCGCTTCACCGACGAGTCGTTCGAAGGCTATACGCCGGATTTCCAGATCAACCAGGCGCTCGTCGACTCGGTCTGCAAGCCCGACACGCTGATCATGCACCCGCTGCCGCGCGACAGCCGGCCCGGCGCGAACGACCTGTCGGTCGACCTGAACCGCGACCCGCGCCTCGCGATCTTCCGGCAGACCGACAACGGCATTCCGGTGCGAATGGCGATCTTCGCGGTGCTGCTCGGCGTCGAAAACCTCGTGCAGCATTCGATGCGCGACGCGACGTGGCGCCCGCCGGCATACCTCGGGCCGGAGGACGCGGTGTTTCACGGAGTCGATTGAGCCGCACCGGAGGTCTCGCGCCCGCCTACCATTGCTTCATGGGCCGGGCGCGCTTGCCTGACGCAGAACGCGCCGCATTGCACGGCGCGTTTTCAATTTCGGCACAGGTGATGGAGCTTCGCAGTCAGGAGCTACCGCGCCCACGGATCGATCACGCGAAGCCCCACCGCCTCGAACGGCGCGACATCGCGCGTGGCCACGATCAGGCCGTTCGCCTCGGCCGTGGCGGCGATAAAACAATCGACAGGCGCGATCGCGCTACCTGCGACACGGGCCCGCGCCCGAAGGCTCGCATACGCTTTGCTCGCTGCATCATCGAACGGCAGGATCCGGCCTCGAAACAGCGGCACGACACGTCGTTCGATGCTTTGATGCAGCCACTCGCGCCTGCGCCCTTCCGGCAATACAGCCACGCCGAATCGCATCTCCGCGAGACTGATTGCAGCAAGAAACAGCGTCTCGACGTTCTGGGCATCGAGCCACTCGATCACGGCCGCGCTCGGCTCGCGTCGCAGCGGTTCGAAAATGACGTTCGTATCAACAAGGATCATTCGAAGCTCATCGGATCGGTTGACGTCTTGTCGCGCTGGACGTCGAAATCGACTCCACCAGCCTCCCGCCCGATTTCCGCCAGCAACGTTCCCAGCTTGAGCCGCCCGCCTGGCAGGACGGCCTGCTCGAGAATGTCACGTACCTCGGCTTCGGTGCTGCGTCCGTGCTGGGCCGCGCGAATCCGAAGTGCGCGATGCACTTCATCAGGCAAATTTCGAACGGTGATCACCGGCATGATGCGCCTCGCTAAGATTGCTTTCAATGCAGTCATATTAGCATCTTGCTGTCATACCGAGTGAATCACGACACTGCCACTCTAACCGGCCCGACTAGCCCGTCACATCTGGCCAATCGGCCATCATCCACCGTCCATCCACCCCGTAACATTCGTCAACACTTGCTTTTTTATTGATAACAAGAACGCTTCTCATTCAACAAAAAATTACATAGAATGCCGGCTGAAAACAAATCGTAATAATTCCCGGCGGCATGCACATTTCCGTAGCGCACCTCCCCGGGGCCACATCGCGAGGTCCAAGCGCATCATGAAGTCCCGTTCCGACGAGTTGAAGCTCGGCAAATTCACCACCCTGTGCAGCGTGCTCGCCGCGAGCCCTGCATTCGCCGACGGCACGCCGCCTTCGCCGCCGCCGTCCAGCACCGAAGGCCATCTCGCGCCGATCGAGATCCAGGGCAAGACCGAGCACAGCTACAAGGCCGACTTTTCCGCTTCCGCGAAATTCACCGCGCCGCTCGTCGACACGCCGAAATCCGTCACCGTGATTCCGCAGGAACTGATCCGGAACAGCGGCGCGTCGACGCTGACCGAAGCGCTGCGCACCGTGCCCGGCATCACGTTCGGCGCCGGCGAAGGCGGCAACCCGCTCGGCGACCGTCCGTTCATCCGCGGCTACGACACGCAGGGCAGCATGTTCGTCGACGGCATGCGCGACACGGGCGCCACGACGCGCGAGATCTTCAACACCGAACGCGTCGAGATCACCAAGGGTTCCGACGGCGCGTACGGCGGCCGCGGCGGCGCCGGCGGCAGCATCAACCTGATCACGAAGGCCCCGCACCTCGGCACGACGGCCAGCGCGAGCGCCGGCCTCGGCACCGACCGCTATCGCCGCTTCACGGCCGACGGCAACTGGCAGTTCGCCGATCACGCCGCATTCCGCCTGAACCTGATGAGCCACAACAACGACGTCGCCGGCCGCGACGCCGTCAACAACGAGCGCTGGGGCGTCGCACCGTCGATCGCATTCGGCCTCGGCACGCCGACGCGCGTGACCGCGAGCTACTACCACCTGTCGACCGACGACATGCCGGACGGCGGCATTCCGTACGTCTACGGCTTCAACATCCCGAAGGGCGTCACCGACGGCCCGGCAAACGTCGATCGCCACAACTTCTACGGGCTGATCGACCGCGACTTCCGCAAGACCACGTCGGACATCAGCACGATCAAGATCGAGCACGCCATCACGTCGTCGCTGACGATCCGCAACACCACGCGTTACACGGAATCGACGCAGGACTACATCTGGACGCAGCCGGACGACAGCCAGGGCAACGTGGTGAACGGCAAGGTCTGGCGGCGCAACAACAACCGCAACAGCTCGATCAACAGCATCGCGAACCTGACCGAGCTGTTCGGCGAATTCCGCACCGGCCCGTTCAAGCACAGCTTCACGACCGGCATCGAGCTGACGCGCGAATGGGGCAAGCGCGACACGTACAAGGTCGCGACGGATAACGGCAAGATCTGCCAGCAAGGCATCGGCGCGGCGTCGGGCTACAACTGCACGAGCCTGTGGTCGCCTAATCCCAACGATCCGTGGGCCGGCTCGATCACGCGCAACAACGACTACGCGCATGCGCGCACCACGACGAAATCGATCTACGGCTTCGACACGATCGAGATCACGCCGCGCTGGCAGGTCAATGCCGGCGTGCGGGTCGACGACTACTCGACGCGTTTCACCGACACCAAGGCCAACGGCAGCAAAACCTATACGCGCGACGACACGCTCGTGAACTGGCAGGCCGGCCTCGTGTTCAAGCCCGCGCAGAACGGCAGCATCTACGCGTCGTATGCGACGTCGTCGACACCGGCCGGCATGCTGCTCGGCGAAGGCAGCGAAACGCAGTCGCTCACGCCGGGCCGCGGCGGCGTCGGCCCGAACGCCGACCAGATGGCGCCGGAAAAGAACCGCAGCATCGAGCTCGGCACCAAGTGGAACGTGCTGAACGACAAGCTCGCGCTGACCGCCGCGCTGTTCCAGATCGACACGACGAACGCGCGCGTGACGCTGCCGAACAACCAGTACGCGATGGTCGGCAACAAGCGCGTGCAGGGTCTCGAGCTCGGCGTCGCAGGGCAGATCACGAAGCAGTGGCAGGTGTTCGGCGGCTATACGTACATGAAGAGCGCGCTGCGCGACAACGGCAAGGATGCGGCGAACAACGGCAACCGCTTCCCGAATACGCCGAAGCACAGCCTCACGATGTGGTCGAACTACGACGTGACGCCGAAGTTCACGGTCGGCGGCGGCGCGTTCTACATGTCGGAAGTATTCGGCGATCCCGCGAACCAGCGCGCCGTGCCGTCGTACTGGCGCTTCGATGCGATGGCGCAGTACCGGATCAACAAGAAGCTCGACCTGCAGCTGAACGTGAACAACTTGTTCAACCGCACGTACTTCGATCAGGCGTATCCGGCGCACTACGCATCGATCGCACCGGGCCGCTCGGCGTTCGTCACGCTGAACGCGCGCTACTGATCGATGGAGGCCGTGTCGCTGAAGGCGCTCGCGTCGGTATCGCCGCGCGAGTTCGCCGACATCCTGGCCGGGCCGCCCGAGCGTGCCGCCGCGTGGGTCGCGGCGGCGGCCGACAACGGCATCGTCGATGCACAGGCCGTCTACGGGCAGTACCTGCTCGACGGCCATGGCGTCGCGCGCGATCCGACTGCCGCGTTCAACTGGTTCCGGCACGCCGCGCGGGCCGGCCACGCGATGGCGATGAACATGCTCGGCCGCTGCTACGAGTTCGGCTGGGGTACGGCCGCGTGCGCGCCGGTCGCCGTGTACTGGTACCGGCTCGCCGCGCAGGCGGGGCTCGACTGGGGCATGTACAACTACGCGACGGCGCTCGCGCTCGGCAACGGCGTCGACGAGAACCGCGCCGACGCGCTCGACTGGTTCCGCCGCGCGGCCGCGCTCGGCCATGCGAAATCGATCAACCTGATCGGCGGCTTCTACGAGGACGGCTGGGTCGTATCCGTCGACACCGATGCCGCGTTCGACCACTATCGCCGCGCAGCCGTTGCCGGCGACTTCCGCGGCCAGTTCAACTTTGCGCGGCTGCTTGCCGAGCGCGGGCGCATCGACGAAGCGCTCGTCTGGCTCGCGCGCGTGCCGGCCACCGCGACGCCCGCGTTCATCGCGAAAATGCACGCGTATCTCGCGTCGTCGCCGCTCGACGCATTTCGCTCTGCGGCGCTGCAATTGCCGCCGCATGCAATGGAATCAGCAACATGATGCTTCATATCCCCGGCGTATTGACCAAGACGCAGGTCGCGCAATGCCGCGACCTGCTCGATGCGGCCGAATGGGTCGACGGCAACGTGACATCCGGCGCGCAGTCGGCGCTTGCCAAACGCAACCGGCAACTGCCGGAAGGCTCACCGGCCGCGCGCGCGGTCGGCGACGCGATCCAGGATGCGCTCGCACGCCATCCGCTGTTCTTTTCGGCGGCGCTGCCGCTCAAGGTGTTTCCGCCGCTGTTCAACCGCTATGAAGGCGGCGAGACGTTCGGCACGCACGTCGACAACGCGATCCGGCTGCTGCGCGGCACGGATTTCCGCGTGCGCAGCGATCTGTCGGCGACGCTGTTTCTCGAGGAACCCGATGCGTACGACGGCGGCGAGCTGTGTGTCGAGGATACCTACGGCGTGCATCGCGCGAAGCTGCCGGCCGGCGATCTCGTGCTGTATCCGGCGTCGAGCCTGCATCACGTGACGCCCGTTACGCGCGGCGAGCGCGTCGCGTCGTTCTTCTGGATTCAGAGCATGGTGCGCGACGACGCCGACCGCACGCTGCTATTTCAACTCGATACACAGATTCAGCAGCTTTCCGCGGACAAAGGTGCGCACGACCGGGGCGTGATCGCGCTCACCGGGATCTATCACAACCTGCTGAGACGGTGGGCGGATGCGTGAGCCATCTGGCGGCGCCCCGCAACATCCTGAAACGCGTGCCCCCTTCCGGCCAATGCCAGTCCACCGTCCAGCGCAGCCGCCTTATGCCCGCTGCAGGAGGTCGATCGCCTTGTCTGCATCGTCCGCCGAATCGACCGCGAAATAGGCAATGAACTGGGAACCCAGCACGGCGGCCGAGACGCCACGGAGATTGATCGCGCCGTCCGCGAGCATCTGGGCCAGTTGCCCGATGATGCCCATTTGATCCAAACCCATTACGCGGACGGAGTGAACGCTCGGGGTGACGCTGAACCCCACCTGCGTGGCCGCGCGAATCACCGCGTCCCCCTGCAGTGGCGCGACAAACACGACGCCCTTGCCCGGCGTCTCCGATGTGCGGCGTGCAACGATGAACTGCAAGTCTGCGCCGGCAGTCCGCAGGGCGCTTAATACTGTCGCGAGGCCGCCCGGCTTGTCCTCGATGGTCGCCGCCCAGACATCGACACGTTCTACGCTCAGTTCCATGGCAGTCCCTCCCGCCTGAGAACCCCGATAGAAAAAATCTAGATCACAGCAAGCGCGCGAGCAAGGCGCACAGCGTCTTCCGGCCCCCGGCATCGACGCACCCTGTCGCGCTTTGCATGCATCGGTGACGCCTGGCCTTCGCGACTTGCCTTCCTCCGCCGCACCGCCATAAAATGACCATCGTCAAATGACCATGCTCATATCATGATGCCGCACGCTCCCGTTTCGAAATCCGAATTCAAGGCTCGCGCACTCGAATACTTCCGGCTCGTCGAGTCGTCGGGCGAAAGCCTGATCGTCACCGATCACGGCAAGCCGACGCTCGAGATCCGGCCGTATCACGCACGCGAGGCTCAGCCGTTGGACATATTGCGCGGCTCGGTCATGCGCTACGACAATCCTGTCGATCCGATTGCGGAAGATGATTGGGAGGCGTCGCGGTGATCGTGCTGGATACGCATGCATTGGTGTGGTGGGTGGCGGGCGATCCTTCGCTCAGCAAGAAAGCGCGAAGTGCGATCGAGCGCGCGCGGGGCGAAGGCTCACTCGCGGCATCCGCGATCTCCGCGTGGGAGATTGCGATGCTGGTGCGCAACGACCGTCTCGCACTGACGATGGATGTCGACGCGTGGCTCGCCACCGTCGCGCAGATCGACGGCATGCGCTTCGTGCCCGTCGATGCCGACATCGCCGCGAAATCCACTGCCCTGCCCGGCACG
Source organism: Burkholderia sp. IT-111MI5 (assembly GCF_949752865.1). NCBI lineage: Bacteria > Pseudomonadati > Pseudomonadota > Betaproteobacteria > Burkholderiales > Burkholderiaceae > Burkholderia > Burkholderia sp. IT-111MI5. The sequence goes on from NZ_CATKIF010000033.1 coordinate 348,209, forward strand.
TTCCACAAGGATCCGGCCGACCGGATGATCGTCGCCACCGCGCGGCGGCTCGGCGCACCGCTCGTCACCCGCGACGAAAAAATCCGCGCTTATGCGCATGTGAAGACGCTGTGGTAATCCTCTCGCAGTCGCAGGCCAATCCACACCGCACGCCCGCGCCAACTCCGACATGTCGGCGTTTCGTCTGACCAGATCGACCATAAGCTTGCAGGTACAACGCGTTCATCAGCCGCCGGGCCGCACGAAACCGCCACGTACTGATCGCCGCACTGACCGGCGCCGGCTTCACGAATTACCCGTCCGAATGGTGGCACTGGTCGTTCGGCGACCGCTATTGGGCCGTCATGCAGCGTGAATCGCACGCGATTTACGGCCCCGTCGAGGAAAACATGCTCGACGAAGGTGCGCGATGACAGTCATTCCGACCTGACGGGCGCGACTCGGTAACATCCTCACTTGCCGATCCCCGCCCGCTCCCGCACAATCGCAGCACCTGTCTCACTCCCCCCGCGCCGATGTCCTATGCGTCACTCGTCACCGGCGTCCTGCTCGCCGGCGGTCTCGGTCAACGCTTCGATCCAAGCGGTCTGCAGAGCAAGCTGCTCGCGCGGCTTCCCGACGGCACGCCGATCGCGGTCGCGGCCGCCCACCGTCTCGCGGCGGCCACGGCCGACGTGATCGCCGTCGTGCGTCCCGGTGCCGAAAAACTCGCGATCCTGCTGAACGAAGCCGGTTGCCAGGTCGTCTATGCGCCCGACGCGTCGCGCGGCATGGGCGCAAGCCTCGCGGCCGGCGTGCGCGCCACGCCCGATTCGAACGGCTGGCTCGTCGCGCTCGGCGACATGCCGTGGATCGCGGCTTCGACCTACGAAGCCGTCACGCGCGCGCTCGACGCCGACGATGCGTCGATCGTCGCGCCCGCGCATCGCGGCGTGCGCGGCCATCCGGTCGGCTTCGCCGCGCACCACTTCGATGCGCTCGCCGCCCTCGACGGCGACACGGGCGCCCGCGCGCTGTTCGCCAGCGCGCCGGTGAAACTGCTGGACGTCGACGATCCCGGCATCCTGCGCGATGTCGACACGCCGCAGGATCTGCGCTGACCGCGATCGCGCGGACCACGCAATACATTGCAATACGGAATCCCGCCCGACGGTCGATAATCGCGAATTCATGGATTTCACCGACGACCGACAAGCCGCCGCAAGAATCTCGCAGCAAACGCTCGCCCGATTGCCTATAACGAAGACGAGGCGCGCCCTCCGCGCCGCCGCCATCACGCATCGCGCGAGCTCTCCATGACCGACCACACGACCCCGACACCCGAGCCACCGGCCGACCCGAACCGCGATCCGGAAGACGACCCGCTGTCGTCGCCGCCGGGTCATCACCACGACAACCCGCAGCAACCGGACGGACCGCCGAGCAAAGACCCGGTGTAGCCGCACGTCGGCCGCTCCGCACATTCGCCCCTATTTCCCGTCATGCTCTGCAGGCGCCAACTCGTCACCGCATGACGTGGCCTATCGCGCCGTATACCCGCCGTCGATCGGCAGCGACACGCCGCTGATCATCGACGCCGCATCGCTCAGCAAAAACAGGATCGGCTCGACGACCTCGTCCGGCTCCGCAAATCGCCCGAGCGGAATCGCCGCCAGCATCGGCGCGCGCTTCTCCGGTTCGCTCCACGCGAACTGCGCCATCGGCGTGAGCGTGACGGTCGGGTTCACGCTGTTCACACGAATGCCGTGCGGGCCGAGCTCGATGCACAGCACGCGCGTGATCGCGTCCATCGCCGCCTTCGACGCGCAATAGCTCAGATGCGCGGGCAAGCCGACGAGCGCGGCCTGGCTCGATACGTTGACGATGCTGCCCCGCGCATGCGCATGCGTGGCGCCCCGCCCGTCGCGCACGATCATCTTCCGTGCAACCGCCCGCGCCACGAGCGCCGCGCCGCGCGCATTGACGGCCATCACGCGGTCGAAATGCCCGGCGCTGACGTCGAGCGCCGGTTCGAGCGACGCGATCCCCGCGCAATTGACGAGGCCGTCGAACACATCGTGCGCGGCGAGCGCGGCATCGATCGCGTGTTCGTCGCCGCCGACATCGAGGCGCAACGTATCGCACCCGGTCTCGCCGGCGAGCGCATCGAGCGCGGCCATGTCGCGCGCTGCCGCGACGACCCGCGCGCCCGCCTGCGCCAGCGCAACCGCGCATGCGCGCCCGATGCCGCTCGATGCGCCCGTGACGAGCATCCGCGAGCCGCTGAAATCGAATCGTGTCTTCATGATGATGTGTGCAGTTCGTGCATGATCGGCTTGAGTGCCGGATACAGCGCCGTGTAAAGCCCGAAGCGCACCGCATACGCTTGCGCACGTTCGGCATCGGGTCGCGCGCGCTCGACGAGCGTGACCCAACCGCCCTGTGCATCGTCGTGCGACACGAGCCCCGCCCCGACACCCGCGAGCAATGCCGCCCCCATCGCGGCTTCGACATCCTGCTCGATCGTCCACACCGGAAAGCCCGTCACGTCCGCGATGATCTGCATCCACAGCGCCGAATGCGCGGCACCGCCGACGACGATCAGCCGGTCGTCCAGCGCCACCGCGCCGCGGCGGCCGGCCTCGATGTTGTGCCGCAACGCGAACGCGACGCCTTCGAGCACCGCGCGATAAAGATGCGCCCGCGTATGCGCGAGACTCAGCCCGACGAACGCGCCGCTCGCCTTCGCATCCCACACCGGGCTGCGCTCGCCCATCAGGTACGGCAGGAACAGCACGCCGTCGGCACCGGCCGGCACACTTTCGGCCGCCTCCTCGAGCAGCACGTGCGGATCGCCGTGCGGCAGCAGGCGTGCTGCATCGATTTCCGCATGACAGAACTGGTCGCGAAACCACGCGACCGATGCCCCGGCCGTGATCGCACCGCCGAACACGTACAGGTCGCGCTGCCCGTCGAACACGTGCGGCATGCTGACGAGCCCGTGCCGCGCATCGACGTGCCGGTTCACGTAGCCCCAGCACATGCTGGTGCCGATCATCGCGACATGCTGCCCGGTACGCGTCGCGCCGGCCGCGAAGGTCGCGACGGCCGCATCGACGCCGCCCGCGACCACGGGCGTGCCGGCCGGCAGCCCGAGCTGTTCGGTCCATTGCGACAGCAGCCCGCCGACGATCTCCGTCGAATCGACGAGCCGCTCCGGCATCATCGTCGCCGGAATGCCGAGCATGTCGAGCGCATCGTCGGACCACTCGCGGCGCGCGACGTCGTACACGCCGCCGATATTGCCGGCCGAACTGTGATCGACCGCGACTTCGCCGGTCAGCAGGTAGATCACGTATGCGTTCGGCGGCAGGAAATAGCGCACGTTCGCCCACACGTCCGGCCGCTGGTCGCGCAGCCACAGCATCTTCGTGAAGCCGTAGTAGCTGTCGACGCCGTTGCCCGTGATCACGCGCAGCCGCTCGACGTTCACGTGCTCGCCGACCCAGTCGACTTGCGCGGTCGCGCGCCGGTCCATCCAGATCAGGCACGGATGGAGCGGCCGCATGTCGCTGTCGACCGGAATGCCCGAGCCGCCGTACAGGCTGCTCACGCACACCGCGCGGATCGCGTCGGCCGGCACGCCCTGCGCGCGCGCATCGCTCACGCAGCCGGCGACGCATTCGAGCACCGCGTCGAACCACACCTGCGGCCATTGCTCGGCCCACAGCGGGCGCGGCGTATCGGGCTGGTAGCCGGCCGAGCGCCGCGCGACGATCGTGCCGTGCCGGTCGACGAGCAGCGCCTTGGTGCTCTGCGTGCCGATGTCGACGCCTATCACGTATTCCATGATGTCTCCGGTGAGGCGCACGCCGACCGTCAACGGGCCGGCTTCAACAGCACCTTGATCGATTCGGGCGATTTCGCGACGCGGATCGCGTCGTCCCAGTCCTCGAGCGCGAAACCGTGCGTGACGATGCCTTTCGACGTGACGAGCCCGCGCGCTAGCAGGTCGATCGCGACCGGATAGCAGTATGGCCCGAGGTGCGCGCCACGCACGTCGAGCTCCTTGCGATCGCCGATGATCGACCAGTCGACGGTCGCGTCCTCGCCGAACACGCTGAACTCGACGAAGCGGCCGAGCTTGCGGATCAGGTCGAGCCCCTGGTTCACGCCGACCGGCGCACCGGTCGTCTCGATGTACACGTCGCAGCCGTAGCCGTCGGTCAGCGCGCGGACGATCTCTCGCGCATCGTCGCGCCGCGGGTTGATCGTCACGTCGGCGCCGTACTCGCGCGCGAGTTCGAGCCGTTCGTCGATCAGGTCGATCACGACGAGCTTCTTCGGCGTCTTCAGGTGCGCGACCTGCGTCATCATCAGCCCGAGCGGGCCCGCGCCCGCGATCACGACGACGTCGTCGAGCTGGACGTCGCCGCGATTCACCGTATGGATCGCGCACGACAGCGGCTCGATGATCGCGGCATCCTCGAGCGATACGCCGAGCGGGATCTTGTGGACGATCGCGGTCGGCGGAATGCGCATGTATTCGGCCATCCCGCCGTCGGCGACGTCGCGCTGGAAGCCGAAGATGTTGTGCACCTCGCACATCCAGTACTGCCCCGACTTGCAATAGCGGCACTTGCCGCACGGCACGATCTGCTCGGCGATCACGCGGTCGCCCAAGGCCACGCCGAAATGCTCGGCCGCGCCGTCGCCGAGCGCTTCGACATGGCCGAAGAATTCATGGCCGGGAATCACGGGCGCCTTCACCCACGGGTTCGGGCCGCCCCAGAACATCTTCGCGCCCGTATAGCACTTGCAGTCGCTTGCGCAGATCCCGCACGCGGCGATGCGGATCACGAGCTCGTTCGCGCCGGGATGCGGTTTCGCGACCTGTTCGACGCGATAGTCCTCGGGGCCGTGGCAGACGACCGCGGTCATCCGCGGCTGGGCTTCGGGTGTCGTCATGAGTTGTCTCTTTCGTTGATGATTCGGATGCCTGATCGATCACGCGTTACCGCGACCGTTCACGGCTGATATAAATCGCAAGCAGGATGATTCCGCCCTTGATCACGTTCTGCACATACGGGTTCACGCCGATCATGTTCAGCCCGTTGTTGAGCACGCCGAGCAGCAACGCGCCGACCAGCGTGCCGAGAATCGCGCCGCGCCCGCCGGAGATCGACGTGCCGCCCATCACGACGGCCGCGATCGCGTCGAGTTCGAAGCCCACGCCCGCGTTCGGCTGCCCGCTCATCAGCCGGCCCGTCAGCACGATCGCGGCGAGCGCCGACGTGAGCCCGGCCAGCGTGTAGACGATCAGCTTCACGCGCGCGACGCGCACGCCGGTGAGCCGCGTCGCCTGCTCGTTGCCGCCGATCGCATACACGTAGCGGCCGAACGGCATGCGATCGAGCAGCAGCCACGCGATCGCGTAGACCACCAGCATGATCAGCACGGGCGCCTGGATGCCGAGCACCTTGCCGCTGCCGAAGAACGCGACCCAGTCGGGCAGCCCGTCGATCGGATAACCGCCCGTGTAGATCAGCGCGAGGCCGCGCGCGATGCCCATCGTCGCGAGCGTGACGATGATCGGCGGCATCCCCGCGAACGCGACGAACACGCCGTTCAGGAAGCCGAACCCGAAGCCGACCGCAATACCGATCGCGAGCGCGGCGACCGCGTTGACGCCCGCGACCATCAGCCCGGCCGCGAGCGTGCCCGACAGCGCCATCACCGAGCCGACCGACAGGTCGATCCCGCCCGTCAGGATCACGCAGGTCATGCCCACCGCGATGATCGCGTTGATCGACACCTGGCGCAGCACGTTTTCCAGGTTCGCGGCGGACAGGAAGCTCGGGCTCGCGATCATCATCGCGATGCATACGACGACGAGGCCGACGAGCGGATAGAACAGCGTCGAGCGCCGCAACTGCGCCCACATCGCGCGGGGCGGCGGCGCATCGCCGTTTCCGGCGTTGGCCGCGAGCGTCGTGGAAGGCGTGGAAGAAGAATCAGGCAGGTTCATGGGTCGCTCCTCGCGTGCCGGCCGTGGCATGGGTCATGACCGTGTCGGGATCGATCTCGTCGCCTTCGAGCGTCGCCTCGATGCGGCCCTGCCGGAACACGGCGACGCGATCGCACATGCCGACGATTTCCGGCAGCTCGGACGAGATCATGATGATGGCGTAGCCGCGCGCGGTGAGTTCGCGCATCAGCCCGTAGATTTCCGCTTTCGCGCCGACGTCGATGCCGCGCGTCGGCTCGTCGAAGATCAGCACCGACGTGTGATGGTTCAGCCAGCGCGCGATCACGACCTTCTGCTGGTTGCCGCCGGACAGCGTCGCGACCTCGGTATGGATCGACGGCGCCTTCACGCCGACGCGCCGCATCACGTCGTGCGTCGCGCGCGCCTCGCTACGGCGGTCGATCAGCCAGCGCATCGACCGGTACTTGCCGAGGTTGTTCAGCGAGATGTTGTCGCGGATCGAGAACGACGTGACGAGCCCTTCCGTCTTGCGGCTTTCCGGCAGGATGCCGATGCCCGCGCGCAGCGCGTCGGCTGGATCGCCGAGCTTCGCCGCCGCGCCGCGCACGCGCACGTCCTTGCGGTGCGCACGCGTCGCGCCGATTACCGCGAGCGCCGTTTCCGTGCGGCCCGAGCCGACGAGCCCGGCGAAACCGAGGATCTCGCCGGCCCGCAGCGCGAAACGGTTCACCGGGCCGTCGCGCTCGATCTGCAGCGCATCGACTTCGAGCACGGCCGGCGCGTCGGCCGGCAGCGCGGGCTTGGGCGGAAAGCTGCTCTCGATCCGGCGGCCGACCATCATCCGCACGAGCTGTTCGACGTCCGTGCGCGCGACGTCGGTCGTCGCGACGTACTGGCCGTCGCGCAGCACCGTGATGCGGTCGCATACCGCGAAGATCTCGTCGAGGTGATGCGAGATGAAGATCATCGCGACGCCCTGCCGCTTCAGCTCGCGCATGATCGCGAACAGGTGTTCGGCTTCGGCCGGCGTGAGCGTGGCGGTCGGTTCGTCGAGGATCAGGATGCGCGCGTCGAGCGACAGCGCCTTGCCGATCTCGACGAACTGCTGCTGCGCGACCGACAGCGCACGGATCGGCGCATCGAGATCGATCGACACGCCGAGCCGCGCGAAGATGCCGGCCGCCGCGCGGCGCATCCGCGTGCGGTCGCGCGCGCCCCAGCGCGTGCGCAGCTCGCGACCGAGGAACAGGTTGTCGACGGCGTCCAGGTGCGGGATCAGGCTGAATTCCTGGAACACGATGCCGACGCCCGCCGCGACCGCGTCGTGATAGTTCGAGAAATGGCGCGCGGTGCCGTCGATTTCGATCGTGCCGGTATCCGGTTGATGGATGCCGCACAGGATCTTCATCAGCGTCGACTTGCCCGCGCCGTTCTCGCCGAGCAGCGCGTGGATCTCGCCGCGCGCAATCTCGAGATGAATGTCCGACAGCGCCTTCACGCCCGGAAAGCTTTTCGTGATGTGGCTGAGCCTGAGTATCGTTTCCATCGACTTCTCCGTGCGAAGAGCGCCGGCCATGCCGCCGCCCTTCGCGTCGCATCGCACGTCGTTCACCAGCTGAAGCCCTTCGCATTGCTGCGATCGACGACCTTCACGTCGACCGGAATCGCCTTCGGCACCGTCGCGCCCCACTTGCGCGCGATCGCGATGCCGAGCGCGATGCGCACCTGGTCGGCCGGGAACTGCGCGGTCGTCTCGATGAACTTCGAGTTCGGCTTCTGGATCGCGGCGATCGCCTCGGGCGCGCCGTCGACGCTCGTCAGCTTGATGTCCTTGCCGGCCCCCTCGATCGCCGCGAGCGCGCCCATCGAGCCGCCGTCGTTCACGCTGAAGATGCCCTTCAGGTTCGGACGCGCGGAGATCATGTTCTCGGTGACCGACAGCGCGGTCGCGCGCTCCTGCTTGCCGTTCTGCGTGTCGACGAGCTTCACGTTCGGGAATTTCGCGAGCCCGGCCTTGCAGCCGCGCACGCGTTCGAGGATCGGCACGACCGGAATGCCGTCGAGGATCGCGACCTCGCCGCTGCCGCCGATCGCCTTCGCGAGGTATTCGCACGACATCACGCCCGCGTCGTAGTTCTTCGAGCCGACGAACGAATCGACCGGGCCGTTCGCGTTCGCATCGACGGCGACGACCACCGCGCCGGCCTTCTTCGCCTGCGTGATCGCCGACTGGATGCCGGTCGAATCGGTCGGGTTCACGAGCAGGATGTCGATCTTCTTCTGCAGCATGTCCTCGACGTCGCTCACCTGCTTGCTGACGTCGTGATGCGCGTCGGTCACGACGACCTGCGCGCCGATCGACGTGGCCGCATCGTTCAGCGCCTTCTGCATCGTCACGAAATACGGGTTGTTCAGTTCCTGGAACGTCATGCCGATCCGCAGCGGCGCGGCATGCGCGACGGCTGCGGGCAGCAAGGCCGCGAACGCGGCGAGGGTCGCCATCCGGGCGGCGCGGCTGAATGATGAAGCGGGCGATGCGTGCGTCATGACGGTGTCTCCATTTATGTGCGGCTTTTTCGAGGTTGAACGAGCCCCTCGCGACGTGAGCGACGCGATCGGCCGGGTGAAACGGTGTGGAAAGTTCAGGCGGGCGGCGGCCCGGCGATCATCCGGGCTGCGGCGCGAGTTCGGGCGCGCCGGGCGTCAGCACGCGCGGCGGCATCGGGTTGCCGGTGGGCGCCGCGTGCAGCGCAAGCTCGCGGCTGCGCGCGTTCAGGCGCTGCAGCGCACGGAATTCGGACGGCGCCATCCCCTTCACCGAACGGAACTGGCGGTTGAAGTTCGATACGTTGTTGAAGCCGGCCTGGAAGCAGATGTCGGTGATGTTCGCGTCGTCGGCAAGCAGCATCTGGCACGCGGATTCGATCCGCATCCGGTTCACGTACTGGACGAACGGCATGCCCGTGTGGCGGTGGAACGCACGCGAGAATGCGCTGACGCTCTGCCCGGTCAGCTGCGCGAGTTCGGACTCGCGCAGCTCGGATGCGAGGTTCTTGCCGATATACGACAGCGCGTGGCTGAGCCGCGTCGGCGTGACGTCCGCCTGGTCGTATGCGGGGCTCGCGAGCAGCGTGCGTTCGTCGGCGCCGCAAAGCCGTTCGACGATCATCATGAACAGCGCGATGCGGCGCATGCCGCGCGCGGCCAGCAGTTCGTCGAACAGCGGTGCGATCGCGGCGCTGGTCGCATCGTCGAAGCCGACGCCGCGCCGCGCGTCGTCGAGCAGCGCCTGCGCATCGCGGCATTCGGGAAACGCATCCATGCAGCGGCGCACGAACGCCGGGTCGAACTGGATCACGAGGTTGCGGCGCTCGACGGTTTCGCCTTCGGCCATGTCGCTGACCCAGTTGTGCGGCAGGTTCGGGCCGAGCAGCACGAGATGGCCGGGGCCGAACGAGCCGATGTGATCGCCGACGAAATACTTGCCGCGCGTGGCGACGATCAGGTGCAGTTCGAATTCAGGATGGAAATGCCAGCGGATCGTGCGATACGGATAACCGTGCGACCAGACCTTGAACGACTCGTCGCGTCGCACTTCGACCACTTCGAGATCGGGATGCATCATGTTGGCGTCTCCATTCCCATGTATCGCTGGCCGGCCTGTTCGGCTGTTCGCTCGTGCGCCGCGTGTTGCTCGTGTTTCGTGCGGCGACACCGACCGGTCGCATGGGAAGCAATGTAGGTCGATCGCGCGCGCGGCTCCACCAACTTTACGCCTGATTTCCGATACTTTTTTGCGCTTTCCGGCCGAAAACGGCGCCGGACGGCAAATTTGTGCAGCGCGCAACGGCACCGGGCAGCCAGCCGCCGGGCCGGTGCGAAGCGCGCGCGCCGATGGTTTACGCGGCTGCGTGCTCGCGCGCCGTGCGCACCTCGTACGCCTTCAGGTGGTTGTATGCGATCCGCAGCAGCGACAGCGCATCGGCCGCCTGCGGGTCGCGGCGCGCGAGCAGGTCGCCGATCACGTGATCGGCTTCGACACGCGCATGGTTCTCGACGTCGCGCAGCATCGACGCGGTCAGCGGCGACGGCGTCAGCACCATCCGCTCCATCCGCTCGATCGCCGCCGGGTCGGGCCGTTGGCCGTTGTATTCGGCGATCGCGCGGCATTCGCCGAGCATCGTCTCGAGCAGGCGGCGGCCGTCCGGCGCGGCGAGGATGTCGCCGATCGAGCCGCGGAACAGCGACGTGCTCGCGGCGAGCGTCGCGAGGAATACCCACTTCTCCCACATCCGCGCGGCGATGTCGTCGCTGAGCGTCGCGTCGAAGCCCGCGCCGCCGAGCACGTCGGCCACCGCGCGCACGCGCGGCGATTCGCCGCCGGCGAGTTCGCCGAACGACACGCCATGCGTGTCGTTCAGGTGCACGATGCGCTGCTCGCGATCGAGCGTGGCCGCGATCACGCACAGCCCGCCGAGTACCTGCGCGGCGCCGAACCGGTCGCGCAGCACGTCGAGGTGACGCATCCCGTTGAGCATCGGCAGGATCAGCGTTTGCGGGCCGACGAACGGCGCGAACGACGCGATCGCGTCGTCGAGGCTGTACGCCTTGCAGCTCAGCAGCACGAGGTCGAACGGCGCAACCCCGGCGCCGGCATCGCCCGCGCGCACGGTCTGCACGTTCGCGAGCGTCAGGTCGCCGCGCGGGCTGCGGATCAGCAGCCCGTCGCGCGCCAGCGCGGCCGCGCGGCCGTCGCGCACCAGGAACGTTACGTCGCGCCCCGCCGCGGCCAGCCGGCCGCCGAAGTATCCGCCGACCGCGCCGGCCCCTACCACCAGAATTCGCATTGCTGCCTCCTTTCGGTTTCATTCCGCGCCGCGCCGCCGCCCGCCCGCCCGCCCGCCCGCCCGGGCGTGCGGGCGCCCGGCGCGCGCAATCGCTCCGACAGTATAGCGATGCCCGTTATGCATATGCATAGATGCCCGTGCCGACGTCGAAGGCATGAGCGGTCGCACCCTTTCTAAGGGATTTCCCGCCTACGGCGACGCGCGTCGCCTGCCGTCAAGACACTTATCCCGTCACGCCTTTCCGGCGAGCATCCTCGACTGACCGACCCGATACCATGCGCAACCTTTCCCTGAATCAGAAACTCGCCTCGATGATCGTCATCCTGTGGCTCGGCCTGCTCGTGATCGCCGGGCTCGGCGCGTGGCAGACGCGCGCATCGATGATCGCGGACCGCCGCGACCAGCTCGCGTCGCTGGTCGCGCAGGCCGCGAGCGTGACCGACCACTACTACAAGCTGTCGCAGCAGAACGCGATGCCGGAGGCCGACGCGAAGCAGAAGGCGCTCGAGGCGATCGCCGCGATGCGCTACGGCGCCGACGGCTATATTTCAATCAACGACTCGAAGCCCGCGATCGTGATGCATCCGATCAAGGCCGAGCTCAACGGCAAGGACATGTCGAACTTCACCGATCCGAACGGCAAGCACCTGTTCGTCGAGATCGTGAAGGCCGGCAACATGGAAGGCGGCAAGGGCTTCGTCGAGTATCTGTGGCCGAAGCCGGGCGCCGACAAGCCGCAGGAGAAAACCAGCGCCGTGCAGCGCTTCGCGCCGTGGGACTGGTATCTGGTGACGGGCATGTACATGAACGACGTGCACTCGGCCGTGCTCGCAAGCGTCGGCCGCTGGCTCGCGATGACGGCCGTGCTCGGCGCGATCGCGACCGCCGTGATGGTGCTGGTGCTGAAAAGCGTGCGCGCGAGCCTCGGCGGCGAACTCGAAGTCGCGCTCGACGCCGCGCAGCGCATCGCGCAGGGCGACCTGACCGCGCGCGTCGCCGTGAAGCAGGACGATCGCGGCAGCCTGCTGCATGCGCTGCACACGATGCAGGGCGGGCTGATCGACATGGTGTCGCGCGTGCGGATGGGCACCGAGAACATCAACGTCGGCGCAAGCGAGATCGCGTCCGGCAACACCGACCTGTCGCAGCGCACCGAGGAACAGGCGGCCGCGCTCGTGCAGACCGCATCGAGCATGGACCAGATGACCGCGAACGTGAAGCAGAACGCGGACAGCGCCGCGCAGGCCGCATCGCTCGCCGGCCAGGCCGCGCAGGTCGCGACGCGCGGCAGCGCGGTGGTCGACGACGTCGTGCGCACGATGAACGAGATCACCGGCCGCTCGCACAAGATCGGCGACATCATCGGCGTGATCGACGGGATCGCGTTCCAGACCAACATCCTCGCGCTGAACGCGGCCGTCGAAGCCGCGCGCGCGGGCGAACAGGGCCGCGGCTTCGCGGTGGTCGCGGCCGAAGTGCGCTCGCTCGCGCAACGCTCGGCGACGGCCGCCAAGGAGATCAAGTCGCTGATCGTGTCGTCGAACGAGACCGTCGAGCACGGCGCGACGCTCGTCACGCACGCGGGCGAGACGATGGCCGAGCTCGTGCAGTCGGTGCGGCGCGTGAACGAGATCCTCGACGAAATCAGCCATGCGTCGCGCGAGCAAAGCGCCGGGATCGAGCAGGTCAATCGCGCGGTGGGCGAAATGGACCAGGTCACGCAGCAGAATGCGGCGCTCGTCGAACAGGCGGCGGCGGCCGCGCATTCGCTGCGCGATCAGGCCGAAGCGCTGCGCGATGCCGTCACGCGGTTTGCGTTGCCGGCTTGATCTTGGGCAGCGTGCGGGCGCGGCTTGCCGCTGCCGGCTGCTGCCAGGCCCGCGCGCACTCGGCTTCATCGGATGCCCTCATGCCAGTGCCCGCCGGTAGCGCGCCGGGCGCATCCCCCCGCTCCCGCGCGGTGCCGGCCAGCATTCAGCGACGAATGGGGCGCTGTTTTGAACGATGCTTGCGCAGTGGGTCCGGCGTCATGTTACTTACCGGTGCAGCACTTGTTAGGGCAATCGGGCAGGAAGGAAATTTCCACACGCCGCCCGTTGTCCACATCGCCACGCGAATAGACACGTGCGCTTGCCCGAATGGTCCCGCGTAGAAAGCCCAATTGCTCCAGCAGAGCACGCCCGACTTGCAGTCGTGATTGTGCAAGTGCCTGTGCCCCGTGTTCATCTTCTTCAGCGTGACCGCTAATTAAAGTTGTCTCTTTGGTTGTGTGGTTGGTGTAAGTAATCTTTTGGTCGGCCACCCAATTTGCGACGCGCACGATTTCCGAGTTCGATATGACAGTATCATTCCTATTGAAATATATATCGAAATTCTCGCTTGCGATGCATGCAAATGCCGAATTGGAAGCAGCAAACAATATACCAAGTATAAATTTATGCATTATAAATTACGTATCCTGCAATACTGTCAGCGTTATTGATGGCTTGATCCGGATTCTCCGATCCGAAGGTCAGGCATTCCGCGATAAAGTAGCGATGATCCTTGGTAGCCATCGTGTCATCAAAATGACTGACCTCATGAATCAGTGTAGAAACCACGGAATCCCTATCCCACGAAAAATGACGCATAGAGCAAAAATCAGGGTGTATGGCGATTGTATGCGTTGCCGTGTCCGGTGCGCAAACAGATGCAGCGACGCCGGATTCATTTGGATTCGGAACGCATCCGATGTACCTGAATCGGTCGCTGTCCCATCGGGTAAAATTGAATGCCGAAAGCTCCTTTAATACCCGTGCGATTGCCGTCAGACCTGCAAGTAACGTTACGCAGGTCGCTTCGTCCGCCTTGCCGAACCACTGTAGCACACGCACCTTGTCAGCGTTAGACCAACGCTGCAATTCCGCGATTCGCTGCTCGATCAGAGAAACGGCACGATCGCGCTGACGTAAAATCATTCCCCGAAATTCACTGTTCGTCATGTTTTGACAAATTCTCTCGGTATTGATCTTTACTTCAACCATCGATCCAGGGTTGGTATTGGTAACTGCGCCTGAATGTACAAGGAACCACTCCCCACCATCATTCACATCAAAATCGGTCATTGCCTCAAAACCCCTTCATATAGATTTTCAAGGACGCTGCTGTGTCAGTGGCGAAGCGGCGCGTTCGTCCAGAACCGTCGGTGGTGCCGGAAAGAATCTGTCCCGCGTCGGTAACGACTCGGTAGTGGATATTTGCGAGTGGGCGGCCGGAGTCATCGGCCAAGACGAATTGCTCGTCATAGATGCCCGGCGCGGGCGCGTGTCTCGCGGGAGCAAACTCAGAACTGGCTGCGAAAGGATTTGCCACATTGCGGCCGCCCTCGCCCTCATAAAAAATCGTGCTGTCGCTGCCCGCGATTAGCTGGTTTTTCCCGCATGGACAAAGTACCGCGTCGCCCTCCAAAGCAATGCATCGTCCGTGACAGATCATGCGTACCGCGCTGCCAGCTATCGGAAACACCCCATCGCAATTTCCGCACGTCGCCTTGTCACCGTCTAAGGCAACGTGTTTGTTGTTGCTGAACATGTTTGACGTACCAGCGATGACGATACCGCCTGTCGTCGTCGGGTCGCCGTTCCTGACTGCTCGTCGGCTCACTGCCATGTCCTCAATCGAAATTTGCGAAGACCCAACCGGTCGACTCAGGGTCATAGATCGCATATTGGTCGATAACTGCGACGGTCAGCGGCTTGCCCGCCAATGCTTCGGCCTCTGCATCGGCTATCTGCTCGACTGCCCACGTATTCATCATGTACGGTCGCCGACAAGAATTGCATTGTCTATAGGACGAGTATTATTTTGCTTCGGATTCCAACTTAAATTTAGATGCTATTACTCCCAGCAAAATTGGGTGAAGGATGGGCGATCAATCGAGTGCAGACGTTCACGAACTACGCGCGAAGGTGCGCCGCAATCTCGGCACTGACCACGCGTTGTCATCGGTGCCCGTCCGCAAATGCATCCACCTCGATCCAATTCGATGAACTTCGACGAGCTATCTCGTGTTGAGATTCACGGGTCAACGTACGCTCGTCATGGACGCGGCCGAAAACCGCCTCCACGGCATCGAGCTATATGCGATCTACGCGCGCGCTTCACTCAGACCGAATGGCCTGACCGGCGCGGTGTGCCAGGCACACCCGCCCCGCACGCACCTGCTCACGCCGCGTCGCCGGCCCGCGGCACCGCCGCACCGATGCCGAGCCCCAGCCCCGCCGCCCGCTGGATCAGCTCGACGTCGTTGTTCGCGCCGAGCTTCTTCATCGCGCTGATCTTCTGCGCGCTGACCGTCTGCTTGCCCTTGCTCAGGCGCTGCGCGATCGTCTTGATCGACACGCCCGACAGATACAGGCGAATCACCTCGATCTCACGCGCCGACAGCTTCACTGGCGCCTCGCCGCGCTCGCCGATCGCATCGACCGCGCGCCTGACGCACGGCGACAGGTAGCGCCCGCCGCTGTAGCTCGAATGGATCGCCGTGACGATATGGCCGATTTCGTCGAACTTGCTGACGATGCTCACGCCGCCGATCGCGAGGATCGACCGGAAAATCAGCGGGTTCTCGTTGCCGACCAGCGCGACGATCCCGGCGTTCGGGCGCGTGCGCCGCAGCCAGTCGAACAGCGCGAGGCCGTCCATCTGCTCGTCGCCGCGGATCGAATAATCGACCAGCACGAGGTCGCAGTCGACGCCGCCGAGCGACGCGACCAGCTCGGCCGCACTCCGGTAGACCGCGACGAGCTCGATGGCGCAGGCGCTGCCGGCGATCTGCTCGATGCCGGCCAGCGTCAACGGCCAGTCGTACGCGAAAACGATGCGAACATTGAATTTCCTCATGCGCAGTTCCAGGTGGTTCACCGGCCGCGCGGCGCGGAACGCGCGCGGCCGGTTTGGCGTTGAAAGGATGTCCGGGATATTTTTATCCCGAAGATCGATTCTATGAAGCTGCGCGCGGGCGGGATATCGGACGGCATCGGGATTGGCCGCCGGAGACGTAATACGAGTTTGATATTTGCGTCGATTCAGGTGCCCGGCATCGGCCAGACGGCCGGCATTGAGCCCTTGCGGCCGGCCAGCAGGTAAAATTGCGGCGTTTGCATGCCACTCCGGGCACCCGGCGGCGAGCGACGCGCCGATGACGGCCGCGCGCCACGGCCCTTTTGCCCGCTGCCCGTACTCCGGCTGCCCGTACTCCCAGCTTTCCCCATGACCGAATCCGACCTGCAATCCGACGACACCTCCATCCACGAAGACGGCCTCTGGCGCGACAACGGCTGGACCGCCCGCATCATCAAGAACGAAGACGACGACGGCTGGGCCGTCGAGATGATCAAGGACGGCGAGTCCGAACCCGCGCTCGTCGGGCCATGGACCATGGGCCGCGACAAGAAGAACCCGAAGCCGATGGACGCGAACGCGTTCCGCACGCTCGTGAAGACCGCGACCGAGGTGCTGATGCGGCACGAGCAGCAACGGCGCGCGATGCTGCACAAGGAAGTGTCGGTCCAGGACGAAGCCGGGCAGGATGTATCGGTGACGCTCGACATCGTGCCGGACGAGTTCGAGCCGTACGCGCAACTCAAGGCGTTCGATCCGTACGGCGAGCTGCTGGCCGACGCGAAGGTATCGGCCGGGTTCAAGCTCAGCAAGGCCAGCGCCGAGCGCTGGGTCGCGTCGGGCTTCGAACGGCCGGCCTGACCGGGCGGCGGCGCGCGGTCAGGCGCCGGCGCCCTGCCGCGCGCGCTGCAGCCGGCGCTCCGCCAGCTTGCGCCGCACGAGCTGCTCGAACTGCTGCGTCGCGACCTCCGGATCGCGCGCGGCCAGCCCGAGCGCGTTGCGCGCGAGCTGGATCGGCGTCAGCACGATGCCCCACGGCAGCCCCCACCAGCCGAGCGTGACCGATGCAAGCAGCGCGACCGCCTGCTTCTTGCGGCCGCAGCGGCGGCAGCACACGTGGCGCCGCGTCGCCCAGCGCGTGACGAACACCAGCGATACGACGCGATGCGACGCGTGGACGTCGACCGGATGCCCTTCGCGCAGGCAAATCGGGCACGGCCCGTACCGCCAGTCGTCGACGTACTGCCGGACCTTCGCGTCGGGCACCCGCTCGGCCTCGACGACGATCGGATGCGCGTGCGCGCACGCCGGACTGCAATAGCGGCGGCCGTCGATCGACTGCCCGCCGACCAGGAACGTCCTGCCGCAGTGACTGCACTCTGCCACGATAACCCCGGATAAGCGTGATACGCCGCGTGCCGGCCGCCGGCGCATCGATGCGCCGGCGGTCCGGACGGGCCATTTCATGCTTTAACGGCCGCCGCCGCACGGTCTTGAGCTCACGCACGCCACCGCGCGTCAGCCGTGCAGCCCGTGCGCGGTCATCAGGCGGTACAGCGTCGCGCGCGAAATGCCCAGTTCCGCCGCGACGTCCGCATGCTGGTGGCGGTGGCGCAGCAGCGTTTCCTCGATCGCGCGCCGCTCGGCCTGCCGGCGCACTTCGGCGAGCGTCGGCAGCTGCCGCGACGTGTACTGGTGCAGTTCGAGATCGGCGGCCGAGATCATCGGGCCGTTCGTCATCACGACCGCGAACCGGATCCGGTTGATCAGCTCGCGCACGTTGCCGGGCCACGGATAGTTGTGGATCGCCTCGACCGCGCACGGCATGAAGCCGCGAATCCGGTACGCACTGTCGCCGCGATAGCGTCGCAGCATGTCATCGGCGAGCAGCATGATGTCGCGGCCGCGCACGCGCAGCGGCGGCTCGTCGATGCGCAGCACGCACAGGCGGTAGTACAGGTCGGCGCGGAACCGCCCCGCCTGCATCGCGGCCTCGAGATCGACGTGGGTCGCCGACACGATCCGCACGTCCACCGGGATCGACGCGTGCCCGCCGAGCCGCTCGATCCTGCCTTCCTGCAGGAACCGCAGCAGGCTCGCCTGGCTCTCGAACGGCATGTCGCCGATTTCGTCGAGAAACAGCGTGCCGCCATGCGCGGCCTCGATGCGGCCGACCTTGCGCTGGTGTGCACCCGTGAACGCGCCGCGCTCGTGACCGAACAGTTCGGCCTGCAGCAGCGTCGACGGAATGGCCGCGCAGTTCACGGCGACGAACGGCGCCGCGGCGCGCGCCGACTGCCGGTGGATCGCCGCAGCCGTCAGTTCCTTGCCGGTGCCCGATTCGCCGGCGATGAACACGGTGGTATCCGTGTTCGCGACCTTGCGGATCGTCGCGAACAGCCGGCGCATCGCATCGCACGAACCGATCATCGTGCCGTCGGGCGGCGGCGCCTCCGCGGCCGGGTCGCCGTCCGCAAGCTTCAGCATCCCGTATGCATGGCCGGCGAGATAGCCGATCGTCGTATAGGCCGTCGTGTTGCGCACGTAGTCGAAACAGCAATGGCGGATCAGGCGTGCGATGGAAATGTCGCGCAGCCGCTCGCTGTCGGCGAGCGCAACCCAGCCGACGCGCGGGTCGCGCAGCAGCGCCTCGAACGACGCGACGTCGGGCGACGCGAAGCTGGCGAAATCGACGATGCCCGCGTGCGGGCGGTTCGCCTTGACGAGATTCAGTGCGTCCGCAACGGTTTTCGCGCGCCACACGTCCCAGCCGCGCAACGCGAGACAGTCGGCGAGCGCTGCATCGTGCCGCTGCGACAGGTAGACGAGCGGCCGCGACGGCACGACATGGTTGCACCGGATCGCGAGGAACGGCATCGTGCCGGCCTCGCGTTCGACATCCTGCGGGCCTGACACCCTGATCTGGCAGCTATGGTTCACGATGGCCTCGCCGCTTTGGGTTGTATGTCGGGACGGCCGTTGCCGGTTCGCGTGTGACGGGGTCTCGTAGTCCCGCGGCGCGGCGCCGGCCTGTCCTCGGATTGATGTTTCGTTACCGGCAGAAAACGACACGCTGCATGTAGATCTGCGGCTCGACGACCGGCTTCGCCGCCCGGTTCAGATCGTCGCGATAGGCGCGGTAGGTCTTGCCGTTTACCGTCACGTCCGTCGCGCGGGCCGTCTCGATCCTGTCGAGCCCGTTGCGCTGCCACTCGCTCACCCTGCCAGCCGCCGACATGCTCGACTCGCCGGCGATCTTCTGCGTGATCGCGCTGCCGTCGCTCCACGGCTGCGTCTGCATGTCCTCGGCGTGCTGCATCGCGCCGACCGTCTTGCCCGTCGGCGTCGGCCCGTTTTGCGCTTCGAACGGCGCGCCGCGGCCGTACACCGGCGATCGCCACGACGGCGCGTGACCTTCCTCGGGCATCATGTAAATCATCTGCGGGTCGCCGACCATCATCATCGGCACGCATGCCGTGTTGTCGGGTCGGCCTAGCGTCGTCAGTGCCTGCTGGACGCTCGCGGCGTTCGCAAGGGTCTGCTCGCTCAGGATGACGAAGACCGCCGGATTCTGGAAAACCGACTGCGCAGCGGCTTGCACGCTGACCAGCAGCAAAGCGACCAAAAAGATCCTCATGATTGAGGCCTCCTTGCATCCTCGTCACGCAAAAAGAGGTGTTGACCTCGGGGATCGGACCAACACCCGTCAAACCGGGAACGGCCGTCGCGCATCGGGTCCGAACGGCAGCCGTGCGTCCGGCGTTCCGGTCGCACGGCTGCCCGACCCGCGTACTCACGACGACGTGCTCGTCGAGATGACCGCCGGCGCCGGCGCGGCCGGTGCAGCCGGTGCGGCCCGCTGGTCGACCGTGGCCGGCGGCAACGCCTTCGCCGGATCGGTCAACGCCGACATGTCGGCAGGCTGCGCCGGTGCGGCCGCGGATTCGACCGCGTCCGGCACCTTCGCGTCGGCGGCCGGCATGTCGGCTGCCGGCGCGGCCATCGCAGCATCCGCCGCCTGCGGCGCGGCTTCGGCCGCGGCCGGTGCGGCTTGCGCGCTGTCCGCCACCTTCGCATCGACTGCGGGCGCCGCGACGACGGCAGCAACCGGCGCGGCAGCGGCTTGCGCTGCGTTGTCGGTCGCGACCGGCATCGGCTCAGGAGCCTTGTCGGCGACGGCCGGCGCAGGCTCAGGAGCCTTGTCAGCGACGGCCGGCGCGGGCTCGGGAGCTTTGTCAGCGACAGCCGGCGCGGGCTCGGGGGCCTTGTCGGCAACGGCCGGCGCAGGCTCGGGAGCCTTGTCCGCGACAGCCGGCGCAGGCTCGGGAACCTTGTCGGCTACAGCCGGCGCAGGCTCGGGAGCCTTGTCTGCGACAGCCGGCGCAGGCTCGGCGACCTTGTCGGCGACAGCCGGCACAGCGACGATGGCCGCGGCGGGCACCGCACTCATCGCGGCCGGCGCAGCAGCGGCCGGTGCGACAGCTGCAGCGACAGCCGGCGCGGCGGCAACCGCCGGTACTGCCGCGGCAACCGGTGCGACAGCAGCGGGCACGACGGCCGCCGCTTGCGACGCCTTCGCGGCAGCCGCCTGCGCGGCATCCGGCACCTTGCTGGCGACGGTCGGCGCGGCGATCGCCGGCACGGGCACCGGAACCGGAATCGGCGCCGCCTGCACCGCGGTCGTCGCCACCGGGCGCGCCTGCGCCGGCGCAGGCGCGGCAGCGTCGAGCGGCGGCAGGCCCATGCGGTTGCGCACGATCGGATCGTGATACTTCACGTCGTCGGCGACGGTCGCTTCGACGCTGGGCGCGACATTCGAACGTGCGAGCGGCGCGGTCGTGCCCGGGCACAGGTGCCCGGTCGCTTCCACCGCACGCCGGTTCGCGTCGCTCTGGCAGAGCAGCGCGAGCGCCACGTCGGTCAGGCCCATCGCGCGGAATTCGCGCGCATCGAGACGACGGACGCAGGCCTGGTCGACCAGCGTCGTGCCGCCCGTCGCACCGAACCCCGGGAACGACACGCCGACGCTCACCGACCCCATGCAGGTGTCGGACAACGTGGTCGTGAGGCCGGGCGCCTGGATGGACGGGTTCGTCTTGATCGTCTGCGTACCCGAGTAGTTGACGTTTTCCGATATCTGGGTGTTGTACGGGTTGGTGCCGGGCGAGCCGGGCGCCTGGAGCGAGCTCACGCTCTGCGGCGTCACGTTCGAGCCGCCGCTCGTGCTGGACGGCATCGTCACGTTCACATTCACGCTCGAATTGCCGCTGCCGCGAACCCCGCTGCTGCTGGCGGCATTGCCGCCGCGCGAGCTCGTGGTGTTGGTGTTCATGCTCGAGCCGCCGCCCTGGCTGATCGCCGTCGACGACGTCGAGGACTGCGCGCTCGAAGTCGAATCCGCGGTTTGTGCCTGGGCACCGATCGTGGTCATCGCGAACATCGCCGCACATGCCACCTTGATCCTGTTGCTGTTCATTTCACTCTCCGGACGAGGTTTTGACCTCCCACCCAGGCAACCGTACTAATTCCCCTGAATGACTTCAGTCTTTGCTGCTTCCCCGAACTGCTTCCAGCCACTGCCCAGCTGGGACCACGAGCCGGCCGACATGCCCTGCCACTGCTGGGCGCCCGGTCCGCCGATGGCACTGCCCGACGAAAGCGTTTGTCGTTCTGACGGTTTGATTGTCTGGTCAGGGTTGTTTGACGTCTGCATATTCGATTGCACACCATCGGCAGCACGGTCAGCGCCATACGCCGTCAGAGACGCGAGCATCAGAGCGGCGGCAATCAGTTTCTGCTTCATGCCAACTCCTTACGTGACAACAATGCGGGAAAAGAGACCAGCGTCGCTGGGAAACTGGTCCCCCCCACACCTGACTAATGACTGCTTCCGGTCGCGCTCGAACTGCCCTGGCTTCCGCCCGATGCGGACGGCGAGCCGGCCGGACCGGTACTCCATACGGTCGACGAGTTGTAGTGATTCGAACCCGCGATCGCGCCTGACCCGCCACTGCCCGTCAGCCCGGCAGCACCCGCGTTGGCAATGCCCTGGTCGTTCGCACCCGTAGCCGTGTAGTGGTTCGCGCCGAGTACGATCGTGGCGGTCACCCCTCCCGACAGCGCATTCGCGTTCTCGTTCGTGCTGCCGTTTCCACCGAACGAGCCTGCGGCACCGATACCGCCGCCTGCCGCGAACGCGCCCCCGTTCGTGCCCGAACCGCTGGCCGTCGAGGTCGAGTTGTGGAAGGCGGATGCCGTGCCGGCGGAACCAGCGGGTGTCACGGTACTTCCTGCATTCGCGCCCGCCGTCGAAGTCGAATTGCTGGTATAGCTGCCGGACCCGACCAGCACCGAACCGGAAACACCCGCTGCAACGGATTGCGT
This sequence comes from Burkholderia sp. IT-111MI5, assembly GCF_949752865.1. Lineage (NCBI taxonomy): Bacteria > Pseudomonadati > Pseudomonadota > Betaproteobacteria > Burkholderiales > Burkholderiaceae > Burkholderia > Burkholderia sp. IT-111MI5. The sequence continues at coordinate 370,289 of NZ_CATKIF010000033.1, forward strand.
CTGGTTGGTGGTGAACGAACCGGCGGCCAATGCAGCCGACGAGATGACGGTGAGCGCTGTCGCTAATATGACGTTGGCTTTCATAGCAATCCCTTGCTGTGAGGAAGTTCGGCGGTGGCGGAGCCGGGCCTGCCCGCATACAGCGAAACCCGGCATCCGTACCGCCAGCCAATGACGAACGCTACGCGCCGCGGCTTAGTGGTGAATCGTCCAGCCGATCGAGCCGGCATTCGCGCCGCTCGTGCCACCAGCCTGTGCGCCGCCGAAGCCGAAGCCGCTGACCGACGACGATTGCGTGTGGTTGGTGTACGAGATCGAACCGCTGCCCGGGCCGCCGGCAACCGCAGCGGCTGCGCCGAGTGCCGCGCCGGAATCGGTCGCGGTGAAATGACCGAACCCGGCAACACCGGCCATCGTCGAACCGCCGCTCGTCGAGTTGCTGCTCGACACCGTGCCGCTGGCTGCGAACGCTGCACCCGAAACGGCCAGAACTGCTGCTGCAATGAGAAGCTTCTTCATGGTCGACTCCATAACGGCGTGGACGAAATGAGCCGGGACGATTGCACGCCATCAATCTTCCTGACTTGAGCAATCCTCAAAAAATAAGGATCACTATCAAATTACGAGATTCCTGTTTTCTTTGAAATCCAGGTCTTTTGGATTTTTTGTCCAGGTGAAGTTTAGTTTTGTGTTTTTTTTAAGTTATCCAAAACTTATGATCGCGTGCTTTCCATTATTTTTACGAATATTGAATATTTCACGAAAACACGCCAATTCGATTAACCGGAATGACGAATACACATTGCCGGCCCGCGATTTTCGACACCCCGTCGGAAACAAATGCCGGCACCGGCACCCGTTCCGGAATCGAAAATGCGCGAATACATTTACCACCACAAAATGCAGCGCCGCTCAAAATGCGCTCTTTAGTCGAGCGAAAAATGGCCTGCATTGCAGCCAGACGCCATGTCTGCTCCCTGAGGGAGCGACGAAAGGTTTCCGGATAATCCGGCCGACAGGCGTTCGATCTAATCCGGCCGGCACCGGTATTGACCCGGCGCGATCGAAACTGCCTTGCACGGTTGAAGACGAATCGGCGTCACGCTGTCCGGCACGAACAGGCTGACCCATCCGGGTGAACTGAATGATGGCGAGCACCGCTGTCGCCTGGTTGCCGCACGGAGCGACAACCGCTCCAGCACGCGGAGCGTGCGGAGGGCGGGAAATCGGCAAGGCGCGACCCGCGACGCTGGCACTGCGTCGCAAGCGATACCCCGAACTTTCCGACTACCCCTTTGGTGCGCAAAGAACGCGCCGATCAAGCCACTGCTTATAGTCTTCATCGCCGTTTCCCCGACTGGCTTATTGACGAGTTGGCCGCCCCCACATCGTTGTTGCATCGTGTCGACCGCTCGCCGGTGCGTGTAGTAGCGCAAGCAGCGTGCCACGCGTTATTCCACCGCTCATTGCGCGCGCCGAACGGCCGCCGCGCCGGCTCGAATCGCCGGGAACGTAACTTTTTGTTTCAGGAATGTATCGCGACAACGGTCGGGCACACGCGCCGATCGTTGCGCATCGCGAAGCAATACCACGATTTGACGGACGAATCCGGCACGCCGGCCCTCGCCGGACGGCCAGGTGAACGAGTGTTTCAAACTTGAGAAGCGCGCTGTCACGCATCGCCCGCTGCATCCGTTTTTTTCGCTTGCGAACCGTGCATCGCGACACGTTCGACCGGCCTCCAATGCCCGGACGAACGGGAATCGAAACGTGCGGAGCCCCGTTCTGCAAGCCCGCGCGGCCGCCTCCGATGTGCCTGCGACACGCATTCGTCCCGACCGGCGAAATGATTTTGATTCAACTTTGCAAATACCGACACGATCATGCGACATGATTTTGTCATCCAGACCATTCCCGGCGTAATAACTAAAACAAATGAAAACGCGCAATCCAGCCGAGGCCGGCGCAACAGTTTTTCACTTTCATTCGTTCCCCTTCACACCTCGAACCACCCGACGGGCAATACATCGAAGAAACATTTTTAAATCAGCCATCCCCGCTTTTCTCATCGTTGAAACACACCGATTCAACGCGCGATTTCGCGTCAAAAAATCCCACAAACGCCTGATTTACCGAAATTTTATTCGTATCGAACCACACCGATCCGGCCATCGCCCGAGGTATTTTCCTGTCCCCATCATTCACTCGTGAAACAAAAGCGCGCATATCGCGCGGCAATTTCATGCCCTCGCCAGCGCACCGCGGGTTTGCGTCGTTCACGGCGTGCCGACTGCCTGATTTCCGGCTCTCACCGAGCGGCACGCCACGGCACACGGATTGCGGATGGCGGCCGCTCGTCTAACGACGTGTCGGGGGAAAAGGCGATGAAGATCACCACCGATCGAGCGGCGCTCGCGTCACGCGCAACGTCGAACGCGGCACGCTGCGCTTCGGCAGCGACGTCCTGCAGGCGACGGTCGTCGCGAAATAGCCGATGGCCGCCGAGCGACGGCCCGCAGCCACGGCCAAGCGGCGCACCGCGCCGCCGCCGCGTCAGCCGAGCAGTTCCTTCTTCCGCAGGTGCACGACGTCGCGCATCGGCGGCGCGCCGAACAGCCGGCTGTATTCGCGGCTGAACTGCGACGCGCTCTCGTAGCCGACCACGGCAGCCACCGACCCGACGTCGCCGCCCTGCCGCAGCAACAGCCGCCGCGCCTCGTGCAGCCGCAGCTGCTTCTGGTACTGCAGCGGGCTCAGCGTCGTCACGTGCTTGAAATGGTGGTGCAGCGACGACACGCTCATGTTGACCGCCTGCGCGAGCGTCTCGACGCGCATCGGCTCCGCGTAATGATCGCGGATCCATTCGATCGCGCGCGCGATCCGGTGCGTCTGGCTGCCCGCGATCGCCATATGCCGCAGTCGCGTGCCCTGCCCGCTCGTCATCAGCCGGTACAGCAGTTCCTTTTCGATCAGCGGCGCGACGACCGGAATGTCGGCCGGCGTATCGAGCAATCGCAACAGCCGCAGCGCGGCGTCGAGCAGCGGCGGCGTCAGTTCGGCGAGTGCGATGCCTTCGCCTTCGGGGCCCGCGTCGGGCTCGGGCAGCCGCATCTCGGCCGCGAGCTCGACGATGCGCTGCGGATCGAGCGTCAGCGACAGGCACAGGTACGGCGCATCCGGCGACGCGCGCGTCACGCGCGACAGGATCGGCAAGTCGATCGACGTGATCAGGCAATTCTGCGTGTCGTATTCGTAGGCCTGGCCGGCCACGATCACGCGCTTCGCGCCCTGCGCAGCGATCACGAGCGCGGCACGCGACACGCCGCAGCCGAGATCGACCGGACGCGTGTGCCGATGCAGCATCAGGCCCGGCACAGCGGTCGAATGCGAGCCGTCCGCCGGCGCGAAGCGGCCGATCAGCGACGCCAGCTCGCGCCGCCCGGATTCGCGCAACGCCGCGATATCGGTCATGTCCATGACGAATCCTCGATTGATTTCCCCATGTCGCGGGAGCATAGCGAAACGGCCCACGGCGTGCCCGGGATTTGCAGGATTGTTCAATAAATTTGCAGGATTGGGTAGACGCAAAAACCGGCTGCTCGCGCACACTGCCCGCTAACCGGGCGCATGCCGGGTTTTCCCCACGGAGACAACCAAAATGCCTACCTCGTTTGTCCTCAACGGCAAGAACGTTACGCTCGACGCCGATCCGTCGATGCCCGTCCTCTGGGCGATTCGCGAACACGCAGGACTGACCGGCACGAAGTTCGGCTGCGGCATGGCGCAGTGCGGCGCGTGCACGGTGCATCTCGAAGGCCAGGCCGTCCGCTCGTGCGTGCTGCCGCTCGCCGGTATCGCCGGCAAGCACGTCACGACGATCGAGGGCCTGCAGAGCAAGCCCGCGCAGGCCGTCCAGGCCGCGTGGGTCAAGCAGCAGGTTCCGCAATGCGGCTATTGCCAGTCCGGCCAGATCATGTCGGCCACCGCACTGCTCGAACAGAACCCGAAACCGACCGACGCGGACATCGACGCCGCGATGAACGGCAACCTGTGCCGCTGTGCGACCTACGCCCGCATCCGGGCCGCGATCCACGACGCGGCCGCGACGCTGGGAGCCTGACCATGACGATCGAACTCGACAACCGCGATTCGGTGCGTCCGTCGCGCCGCACGTTCCTGAAGGCAGCGGGCTCCGCAGCCGCGGTCAGCCTGACCATCGGCTTCGAATGGGCCGGCCTCGGCCGCCGCGCGCTCGCCGCGACCGCACCGGCCGCCGATTTCGCGCCGAACGCGTTCCTGCGCATCACGCCCGACGGCACCGTCACGGTCATCGCGAAGCACGTCGAAATGGGCCAGGGCGCGTATACGGGCATCGCGACGATCGTCGCCGAGGAACTCGACGCCGACTGGTCGAGCGTGCGCGTCGAAAGCGCACCGGCCGACGCGAAGCGTTATGCGAACCTCGCGTTCGGCACGATGCAGGGCACGGGCGGCAGCTCGGCGATGGCGAACTCGTGGCAGCAGCTGCGCGAAGCGGGCGGCAAGGCCCGCGCGATGCTCGTGTCGGCCGCCGCGGCCCGCTGGAAGGTGCCGGCCGGCGAGCTGACGACGGCCAATGGCGTCGTCACGCATGCGAAGAGCGGCAAGACGGCCGCCTACGGCACGCTCGTCGCCGACGCATCGAAGCTGCCCGTGCCGGACAAGGTCGTGCTGAAGCAGCCGGCCGATTTCAAGCTGATCGGCCAGCGGATTCCGCGCGTCGATGCATCGGCGAAATCGAACGGCACCGCGCATTTCACGCTCGACACGACCTTCCCCGGCATGCGCGTCGCGCTGCTGCAGCGCCCGCCGCGCTTCGGCGCGACGGTCAAGTCGTTCGACGCGACGGCCGCGAAGGCGGTGCCGGGTGTCGTGTCGGTCGTGCAGGTGCCGCGCGGCGTCGCGGTCGTCGCGACGGGCTTCTGGGCCGCGAAGCAGGGCCGCGACGCGCTGAAGGTCGAATGGGACGAAAGCAACGCCGAAAAGCGCGGCTCGGCCGAGATCATGCGCGAATACCGGCAGCTCGCGGAGAAGCCGGGCACGTCGGCGCGCAAGGACGGCGACGCCGACGCGGCGATCGCCGGCGCCGCGCGCAAGCTCAGCGCGACATACGAATTCCCGTATCTCGCGCACGCGCCGATGGAGCCGCTCGACGCGGTCGTCAAGCTGACGCGCAACGGCTGCGAAATTTGGGCCGGCGACCAGTTCCAGACGATCGACCAGGCGAACGCCGCCAAGGTCGCGGGCCTGAAGCCCGAGCAGGTGAAGATCCACACGCTGTACGCGGGCGGCAGCTTCGGCCGGCGCGCGAACGCGTGGTCGGACTATGTGGTCGAGGCCGTGTCGATCGCGAAGGCGCTCGGCGCGGACGGCAAGCCCGTCAAGCTGCAGTGGACGCGCGAGGACGACATCCAGGGCGGCCTCTATCGGCCGATGTACTTCCACAAGCTCGACGCGGGCCTGACCGCGGACGGCAAGCTGGTCGGCTGGCGCCACCGGATCGTCGGCCAGTCGATCCTCGCCGGCACGCCGTTCGAGGCGTTCATGGTCAAGAACGGCATCGACGCGACGTCGGTCGAGGGCGCGGCGAACCTGCCGTACGCAGTGCCGAACGTGTCGGTCGAGCTCACCACCGCGAAGACGGGCGTGCCCGTGCTGTGGTGGCGCGTGGTCGGCAGCTCGCACACGGCCTACGCGGTCGAGGCGTTCATCGACGAAGCCGCGCACACGGCCGGCAAGGATCCGTACGCGTTCCGCCGCGACCTGCTCGCGAAGGAGCCGCGCATGCGCGCGGTGCTGGAGCTGGCCGCGCAGAAGGCCGGCTGGGATCCGGCCAAGCCGCTGCCGAAAGGCCGCGGGCGCGGGATCGCGGTCGCCGAGGCGTTCAAGAGCTATGTCGCGCAGGTGGCCGAGGTGTCGGTCGACGCGGACGGCAAGGTGAAGGTCGAGCGCGTGGTGTGCGCGGTGGATTGCGGGATCGCGATCAATCCCGACATCGTCGCCGCGCAGATGGAAGGCGGCATCGGCTTCGGGCTCGGTGCGGCGCTGCACAGCGCGATCACGCTGAAGGACGGCCAGGTCGAACAGCGCAACTTCGACGGCTACAACGTGCTGCGGATGGCCGAGATGCCGAAGGTCGAGGTGTATATCGTGCCGTCGGCCGAAGCGCCGACCGGGGTCGGCGAGCCGGGCGTCGCGCCGATCGGGCCGGCGGTCGCGAACGCGATCTTCGCGGCGACGGGCAAGCGGCATTACGTGCTGCCGTTCGATTCGGCGGATAGCGCGAAGGCTTGATGGGGGGGTGACGACGCTGGCCGCGGGGCGAAAGTTGCCCTGCGGCCAGCGCTTTTCAACGCGTCGCCGAAGACCTTATGCTCATTCGAGCAGAGGCCTCATGGCACGCCCCGCCAGCCGCGCTCACTCCTGCTCGACCTCTGGCCAAAGCCTCGGAAAGAGAAACCGGAGGCCACTCAGCGGCAATCCAAAGGAAAGCTCGCCTCGATGCGAAGGCGAAGTCAGCAGCCCGCAATCCAGCAGCGACCGAACGATTCGGCGCGCCAGTACGTCGCTCACGCCCAGCATCTGGGCAAATTCCGCCCGCGTTACCGTTCGGCGCAGTGCCACAAACTCCATGGCCAGTGCCGCGGCTTCCGGTTTGATGACCGATTTTTCCGAACGGATGGTCCACGGATTGGCTTCCAGGTATCGCAGCAAATCCAGCAAACGCCCCGTCACCCCGTCGAACTCCGTCATATGCACCATGAAACCGACCTGGTCCTGGCAGCAGTCGAGAAAGAACCGCGCGAACTTGACCAGCCCTTCCTGGGATAGATTGCCCCGACCGTCCAGATCGTTACGCCGTGTCTGGTCGGCCTCGCTCAGCCGGGCGTAATACTGCTCATGCTCTCGCGCCAGCCCTCGAAGCGGCGACCAGAGACCGTGGGTCAGATCGGCAGCGCGTAATCCGAGATGCGAATGCAGACGTGCCACCCGGCCGTTACCGTCCATGAACGGGTGCACCCAGGTCAGACGATGATGCGAACAGGCGATACCGATCAGTTGATATTCCTTGGCGCGAATGCGGGCATAACGTGCGGCCCAGGCCTGAAGCAACGGGTCGATCATCTCCGGCTCCGGTGCCAGATGACGCCCAACCGTTACATCCAACCGACGAAATTCGCCTGGGACGATGACATCCCCCTCACCGGTGAGTCGCTCATCGTCGGGCAAGCCGGAAAAGAAGCGATCGTGAATGGCCGAAATTCGTGCCGGGTCGAATAGCGCGGCAACCGGAAGCGCATGCCACTCTTTCTCAAGCGCCGCTTCCGTTGCGATATGCGCGACCGCGAAGCGTTGCTTCTTGCGCTCGACGATATCGGTTGAATAATCCCGATGCAGCGCAGCCTCGATCTTTGCGGGCGTCGTATGCTGGCCTTCGATCTTGTTCGTGTAGTACGAATTCATGGCGCGCAACTGCGGCACGAGCGCGCTGGCCAGCGGAGTATCGCGTACGGCCAGCAACCGCTGCGAAGAGTCGATGAGCTCGGCGGCCTGCTCAAGCAGCGGATCGAGTACGCGATCCTCGGGAAACAACGGTTCGAAGGTAGCGACGGTCGTCATACTTCGCTGTCGGGTTCCATGTAGGGTTTGATGTCGGCAATTATAGCCACTTATCATACTGATTTATATAGACTTTCACTTGATCAGTGTAGGGTTCCATGTAGGGTTCCATGTAGGGTTCCATGTAGGGTTCCATGTAGGGTTCCATGTAGGGTTCCATGTAGGGTTCCATGTAGAGTTTGTCTTGCCCGCCCCTTATCCAGACGGTGAGCGCGTTACCAGCCATTTCCCGCCTCCCCCACACGTTACGCCAGACGTAACGCCCGTAACGTCGCCCCTCGATGCTACGTAACAATTCTTCAAAATTGCTCCGCCCCCTTCCGCACCCGCCCCGCGCGCCGCGTTAAAAATTCTTTTGAATTCAAGGCTCCACGCCGCCTGCCCCCGGCGTGCTCCGCCGTCGACACCTGACCGTCCATCCCCTGGCCCGGAAGTTGCAGTACATGACCCGCAAACACTCCTTTATGGACATGCGAGGGCCACCATGGATTGCAAATACCTGTACATCGACAACATAAAAATCAACTTCGTGCGCCGCACGATCGAAATCGACAACAAGGTCGTTGACGTTACGCCGCGCGAATTCGACGTCGTCGAATTCCTGCTCGACAACATGAACAAGGTCGTGCCGCGGCAGGCAATCCAGGAAGCCGTATGGGGCCGGGAACTCGCCGTGTCGTCGCGCACGCTCGATACCCATATCTCGCGGATCCGCTCGAAACTGCAGCTCGAGCACGACAAGAACCTGCGGATCATCCCGATCTATGCGGTCGGCTATCGCCTCGTGCTGTTCGGTGCGGCCATGACGCACGTCGAGCGCCACGAAGCGGCGCCGATCCTGCGTGCCGCGCCGCCGGCCGTGATGGCCGCCGACTACGCCTGACGATTCACCCGCGCGCCGCCCGCCCGCGGCGCGCCAGCAGCACTCCCCCCCACCGCGCTGTGCAGGTTCGCAGCGCTTCGCGTCCCGCCAGCCGGATGCGGCCACACGCCGCCCGGCCCGCCAGCCGGTCGCGACCCGACCGCCGCCTCCGGGCGGCGGTTGCTTTTGGCCGCCCGCCGCCGCGCATCGCGCTGCGCGGCATTCCATCACGCGGCGTCACGCTTCGTAGCGCCCCGCGCTCGCCGTCGCCGCGCGATGCACGCGACTACGGATTCCGGCGCGGCACGCGGCCATGGCCGTCCCTACAATCGACGCAGCAGCCGCGTGCCCGTCCGCGCCACCGGCCCCATAACAACCCGTCGAACCGACGCCGAATCCGCCCCGATCCCGCCGTGCCTGCGCAGTTCCTGACGAATGCCGACGCCGGCGACGCCGCGAACCGGGCCATGCCCGCCGCTTCCGTGCCGCCCGCCGCTGCTCCGGCAGCGGTCGCGCTCGACGCGTCGCCCTACCTGCCGCGCCTGTCCGCCGCCGCCGCGCGCGGGCTGTCGCACGCGTACTGCGCGACCGGCGCCGTTCCGGTCACGCTCGGCGAGCATGCGTACGAGCTGCGCTGGCGCATCGAGGCCGAGCCGGCCGCCGATGCGCACGCATATCGCTTCGTCGTCGGCCCGGCCACCGGCACGCTATGGATCGATCCGGTCGCGGAAACGGAATGGCTCGGCGACGCGGCCGACCCGGCCGTGCCGGCCGTGATCCGCGCGGCGCTGCTCGCCGACCTCTGCGCGCCGCTCACGGCCGTGCTGCAGGCCGCGACGCGGCAGCGCGTGGAACTGCTGCCGCCGCCCGCGAGCGCGCCCGCCTGGCGTGCATCGCCGGCCGCGCTGCGCTTCGAACTGCGGCGCGCCGACGGCGCATGGCGCTGCCACGGCGCACTGCTGTTCGACGCGCCCGATGCGCTGGCCGTGTTCTTCGCGGCCGCGCCGGCCGCGCTCGCCGACACGCGCGCGGCCTACGCGAACCTGCCCGTGCCGCTCGTGTTCGAGATCGGCCGCACCGAGCTGACGATGGCCGAACTGGCCGACGTCGTCGGCGGCGACATCATCGCGATCGAGCGCTGGCAGGCGCACGAGCAGAACCTGCTGTGCGTCGCGCGGCTGCCTGCCGCGCCGGCGTGGGAGATCACCGGACGGCCGTCGGGCAACCGGCTGACCGTCGAACGAATCAGGGAGATGCCTTTGGAACCGACCCGCACCGACACCGCGCCCGCGACGGCGCACGACGCGCCGCCCGCCGATGCGCCGCGCACGCTCGACGGCCTCGCGGTCGACCTGCGCTTCGAACTGCCGCCCACGTCGATGCCGCTCGGCGAGTTGAGCGCGCTGCAGCCGGGCGCCGTGATCGAACTGCAGCAAGGCATCAACCAGAGCGTGATCCATCTGGTTGCGAACGGGATGCTGATCGGCACCGGCCATCTGATTGCAGTCGGCCAGAAACTCGGCGTGCGGGTCGTCACGCTGACGCAACCCGCGCCGCGCGAGCGCTGAGCGATGGGCAACCTGCCGAATCCGGTCGCGCTGATCGCGGTGATCGCCGCGCTCGGCATCGCGCCGTTCGCCGCGCTGATGGTGACGAGCTACACGAAGCTCGTGGTCGTTCTCGGCCTCCTGCGCTCCGCGCTCGGGATCCAGCAGGTGCCGCCGAACCTCGTGCTGAACGGCATCGCGCTGATCCTGTCGCTGTTCATCATGGCGCCCGTCGGGATGTCGATCCGCGACGCGCTGCAGGCGCGCCACTTCGACGCATCGGGGCAGCTGTCGACCGCCGACGTCGGCGCGCTCGCCGATGCCGCGCTGCCGCCGATCAAGGATTTCCTCGTATCGCATACGCGGCAGCGCGACCGCGAATTCTTCGTGCGCACCGCGACGTCGGTCTGGCCGAAGAACCGCGCGGACGGCATCAAGGACGACGACCTGCTCGTGCTGGTGCCGAGCTTCACGCTCGCCGAACTGACGAAGGCGTTCCAGATCGGTTTCGTGATCTATATCGTGTTCATCGTCGTCGACCTGCTGGTCGCGAACATCCTGCTCGCGCTCGGGATGCAGATGATCTCGCCGACGACGATCTCGGTGCCGTTCAAGCTGCTGCTGTTCGTCGCGCTCGACGGCTGGTCGCTGCTCGTGCACGGGCTCGTGCTGTCGTACCGCGTCGCGGGCGCGGGATGAATGCGCGCGGCCTGCGAACCGCCGCCGTGCACCTGTGCGCGCTGGTCGGGCTGCTCGTGCTCGCATTCGCCGGCATGCAGCCGCGCATCGCGCATGCGGCCAGCGGCGCGGGCTTCGCGCAACTCGCTCGCGCGTGTGCGCCGAACGTCGATCCCGACACGCTCGCCGCGCTCGTGCGCACCGAATCGGGCTTCAATCCGTACGCGATCGGCGTGGTCGGCGGCCACCTGGCGCGCCAACCCGCGTCGCTCGACGAGGCACGCGCGACCGCGCGCGAGCTTGCGTCGCGCGGCTTCAGCTACAGCGTCGGCCTCGCGCAGGTGAACGAACGAAATTTCTCGAAATACGGGCTCGACGAAGCGACGATGTTCGAGCCGTGCCGCAACCTGCGGGCCGGCGGCGCGATCCTGACCGAATGCTTCGCGCGCTCGTCGGGCACCGGCCGCGCCGCGCAGGCCGCATTGCGCGCGGCGCTGTCGTGCTACTACAGCGGCAACTTCACGACCGGCTTCTCGAGCGGCTACGTGAGCCGCGTCGTCGCGAGCGCGCAGCGCAACGCGCGCGAAGGCGGCGTCGAACCGATTCCGGTCGTAAGCGACGCGCCGCCGCCCGAGCGCCGCCGGCGCACGGAAGCCGCCGCCGTCACGCCGCCCGAACACGCGCGGAGGCTGGCGTCTCCCGCCGCGTCCGCCGATGCGCCTTCGTGTCACGCGCGCCCGGTGGTGATGATGTGCCGCGGACTGCCGGCGAACCAGGCGAAGCGGCTGTGCGTGCGGTGTCTCGATCAGTGAACGGGTGCGGCGCGGGCGTGTGCGCGGGCCGTCGTCAGCAAGTCGAACGCCGCGTCACCCCGCCCGCTGCGCCTCCAGCCACGCCTGGAACATCAGCACCGTCCACAACTGATGCTGCCAGTTCATCCGCCCCGTCTGGTGCTGGCGCCACAGACGCTCGACCGCGGCCGCATCGAAGAAACCCTCTTCGCGCAACCGCGACGGCCGCAGCAGCGCCTCGGCCCAGTCGCGCAGCGAGCCGCGCAGCCAGTGATCGACGGGCGCGCAGAAGCCCTGCTTCGGCCGGTCGATCAGCGCCGACGGCACGTACTGGTCGAGCAGCCGGCGCAGCAGCGCCTTCGACTGCCCTTCCGGCAAGCGCACCGACGCCGGCACGCGCCACGCGAATTCGACGACGTGATGATCGAGAAACGGCATGCGCGTCTCGAGGCTCACGGCCATCGCCGCGCGGTCGACCTTCGCGAGAATGTCGGTCGGCAAATACGTGAGCGTATCGATCGCCATCGCCTGCTCGGCGAAGCTCAGGTGCGCGGGCCACGCGGACACCGTGTCGAGCGGCGTCGGCGGCTCCTGTCCCGACAGCGCGATGCGCTCGGGATGATGCACCGACGACATCAGCAGCCGGTACAGGCCGATGCGGCTCTCGGCCGTCATCACATGGCCGAGCTTGTGCAGGCGGTCGCCGATGCGCGACGCCGATTCGCGCGCCTCCACGCCGCCCCATGCACCCTGTGCGACGGCCGCGAGCTGGTCCGCGTGATCGGGCCGCAGCGCATGCAGCGCGGCGGCGATCCGCGCGCGCACGGCGGCCGGCACGCGATGCAGCTTGCGCCACAGGCGCGGCGTCAGGAAGTAGCGCGTATAGCCGCCGAACAGCTCGTCGCCGCCGTCGCCGGACAGGCTCACCTTCACATGCCGGCGCGTCAGCTCCGACACGAGAAAAGTCGGGATCTGCGAGGCATCGGCGAACGGCTCGTCGTAGATCGACGGCAGCTTCGGCACGACGCCGAGCGCATGGTCGGCGGTTACGTAAAGTTCGGTATGCCGCGTGCCGAGATGGCGCGCAACGGCCTTCGCATAGCCGGCTTCGTCGTAGCCGGCTTCATGGAAGCCGATCGTAAACGTGTCGACCGGCGTCGCCGATTGCGCCTGCATCAGCGCGACGATCGCCGACGAATCGACGCCGCCCGACAGGAACGCGCCGAGCGGCACGTCGGCTTCCATCTGCCGCGCGACGGCCTGGCGCAGGATCGCGTCGAGCTGGCCGACGGCCTCGTCGGCACTGCCCTCGAACGGCTGCTCGCGGCCGTTCTCGATCGCCTGTTCGAGCGTCCAGTACGCGCGCACGCGCGGCGTGTCGCGCGCATGCTCGAACTGGATGTACGTGCCGGGCGGCAGCTTGCGGATGCCGCGATAGATCGTGTACGGCGCGGGCACGCTCGACTGGCGCAGATACAGGCACAGCGCATCGCGGTCGACCGTGCCGTCGAAGCCCGGATAGCCGCGCAGCGCCTTCAGCTCCGACGCGAACACGAGCGCGTCGCCGATCCGGCCGTAGTAGAGCGGCTTCTCGCCGATCCGGTCGCGCGCGAGCGTCAGCACCCGCGACTCGCGATTCCACAGCGCGAACGCGAACATGCCGGTCGCGCGCCGCAGCGTCGCCTCGACGCCCCACGCGACGATCGCCGCGATCAGCACCTCGCTGTCGGAGTGGCCGCGCCACGCCGGTGCGCGACCCGCGCGCTCGAGCTCGGCACGCAGTTCGCGATGGTTGTAGATTTCGCCGTTGAAGACCATGACGTAGCGGCCGCACGCGGATGCCATCGGCTGTCGGCCATGCACCGACAGGTCGACGATCGCAAGCCGCCGGTGGCCGAGGGCGATGCCGGCTTCCGGATCGACCCAGATGCCCTGCCCGTCCGGCCCGCGATGCGCGAGGCTCGCCGTCATTCGCGCGAGCGTGCCGCGCGCTGTCTCCTCATCGCAGGCGACGCTATTCAGAAAGCCGTCGATTCCGCACATTTGATTTGTCTGCCCCTGTTGACCTGTTCCGTCACGCATGGCGCAACCTCGCGGCCCGCCGTCAGGCGTGACGGTCGAGCCATATTACGAAGAAATAATTCAGCAATAATTCACCGGTGAATTCCGGCGACGACCGGAAAAAAATGACGTCAAGCGCCGCGCGCGCATGACCGCGCAAAGGGCCATATTGAATTGGAACGGATGGCCGTGCAGGCCCGCTGTCCTGAATAAAGGGGACGGCATGAGGATATGCCCGCCGCGGTGTGCGTCAGACAGCGCCGGTCGCCCATTTCAGCAACTGCGCGACCTCGCGGAAATGCTGCTGCTGGATCGTGCCGTTCTCGGGTGTCGTCTCGTACAGCGCCTGCGCGAGCCCGACGTTCGCAAGCGTCGGGCGCAGCGCGTCGCGCGCGAGCCGCACGATCCGCTCGGCCGCCTCGCCTTCGCCGCGCGCGAGCACCCACGGCAGCGTGCCGATCCCGCCGTAATAGAGCGCGACCGCGACGCGCGGAGAATAGACGACCACCGACGCGAAACCGATCCGGTCCGGCAGCGACGCGAACTGCGCTTCGCGCGCGAGCTGCCGGCGCTTCGCCTCGATGTGCGGGTCGCCCTCGTCCTCCTTGTGCTCGCGTCGTACTTCGTCGATCGACATCTTCATCTTCTGGTTGAACTCGTGGCGCTGATGCACGATGTCGATCAGCGCCATCACGATGTAGATCAGCGCGGCCCAGCCGAACAGCAGCATCAGCAGCTTCACGATCAGCGCGAGGATCGAGATCGGCCGCGTGAAACCCGACTGCACCGACGGGTCGAGCGACTCGACGATCAGCCAGCCGAGCGTCGCGGCGAGCAGCACCGTCTTCAGCAGCATCTTCGCGAGATTGACGAGGTTGCGCATCGACCACAGGTTCTTCAGCCCCGCGGCCGGATTGAGGCGCGACAGTTGCGGCATGAGACGGCTCCACGCCATCACGCCGCCGACCTGCACGAAGCCCGCGAGCAGGCCGGCCAGCAGCCCGGCCGCGACGATCTGCGCGGACAGCGTCGCCCAGTCGCGCGCGGCGCCGTCGATCAGCACCGCGATCCGTGCGGACGGGTCGGCCGCGCCGACCGCGTCGAACACGAGCCGGAACAGCGACTGCAGCCGCGCGAACAGCGCGCCGATTCCGACCGCGAGCGCGACGCATACGCCGACGAAGAACGCCGACGAAATCGTTTCCGCACTCTTCGGCACGTCGCCTTTCTCGCGCGCCTCGCGCAGGCGCTTCGCGGTCGGCTTCTGGTCCTTTTCGGCCATGTCGGCTCCGTCGCGCGCTCAGGCGCCGCCGTGCGCGGCGAACAGCGCGCGCAGCAGCGCCATCAGCCCGCTGTCGGGGCTCAGCAGCGAATGCAGCGCCGCGTACACCACCGGCAGGAACAGCACCATCATCAGCAGCGCGAGCGCGCTCTTCAGCGGCTGCGAGAACACGAAGATGTTGAGCTGCGGCACCGCGCGCCCGACGAGGCCGATGCCGAGCTCGACGAGCACCAGCACGATCGTCACCGGCGCGGCGAGCTTCACCATCCATTCGAAGATCGTATCGGTCTGCCGCACGATGAAGGTCTGCAGCATCGACGAGAAATCGGGGCCGAGCGAGCCGATCGGCCACCACGCATACGACTGCGCGAACAGTTGCACGAGCACCTGCAGGCCGCCGGCCGTGACGAACAGCGCGATCGCGACGAAATTGAGGAAGCCCGAGGTCGGTCCGCCCTCGTGGCCGCCCATCGGATCGAAGAACGCGGCGCTGCCGCTGCCCGTCTGGAAGTCGATCAGGTAGCCGACGCCCTGGATCGCGAACAGCACCGCGCTGAACGCGCCCGCGAGCAGCATGCCGACCACCGCCTCCTTCGCGACGAGCAGGCACCACATCAGGAACGGCAGCGCGGCCACCTGCGCGGAGTCGATCGCCGGCGCGACGAACGCGGCGATCACGACGGCGATCCCGTTGCGCACGAGCCCCGTGATGATCTGCTCGTTGAACACCGGCACGACGAACATGATCGGCAACAGGCGCGGCATCACGTAGAGCAGCGGCCGCAGCGTACCCGCGACGTCGTTGAAACCCGCGGCCTGGTCTAGCATCGGCGCTCCGCGGCGGCGGGCGGCTCGGGGTCGTCGGCCGGGGCGGTTGAGGCGGTTGAAGCGGCTGTGTCGCCCATGTCGGTCACGTCGACCGAGCCGGCTTCCGCATCGGCCGGCCGGGCGGCCATCTCCGCGTCGAACGCGGCGGCCGCTTCCGGCTGCGCGGCCGCGTGGCCGGCCACGTCGCCCGCCGCGCCTGACCATACCCCGGCCGTCGCGAAGCGCCGCACCGCGTACCCGTCTGCAACTTCGTCGGCATCGCGCTCGACCCGCGCGGCACGCGCGTGCAGCGCCTTCTCGCCGGCCTTGTCGAGCTTGTCCTCGGCGGCCTTCGCCTTGCGCGCGGCGCGCTGCAGGTCGGCCAGCGTCGCCTCGTGGCCGCGATGCACGTGCGCGGCCTCGCTCACCGACGCGTTCGCGGTGCCGATGTGCCGGTCGAACGTGCGCGTATCGGCCGCCGCGTTCTGCAGCACGCGCGCCTCGCGCACGTCGTCGGCAAGACGCGTCTGGATCGCGGCCTTCGCGGCCACCTGCTGCGCGAGCTGCGCCTGCGCGGCGTCGAGCGCGCGGCGGCTCTGCGCGGCGATGCCCTGCTGGCGCGCGGCCGCGACGCGCGCGATCTGGCTGCGCATCTCGCGCACGCGCTTCAGGCGCGCGAGCGTGGCGAGCACGAGGCGGTCGTCGGCTTCAGACATGATCGTTCGCCAGCTTCGTCAGCTTCGCGAGCAGCGCGTCGAAGCGCACGTCCTCGTGCGACGCCTGCGCGCAGAACGCGCCGATCGCGTCGCGCGCACGCAGCGCGAGATCGCCGAGCCGGTCGCTGCCTTCGCGATACTCGCCGATCTGCACGAGCAGTTCGATCTCCTGGTACTTCGCGATCAGCTCGCGTACGCGCGCGGCCGCCTGCTGGTGCGCGCGGCTCGCGACGAGCGGCATCACGCGCGACAGGCTCGCGAGCACGTCGATCGCCGGATAGCGGTTCGCGAGCGCGATCTTGCGCGACAGCACGATGTGGCCGTCGAGGATCGAGCGCACTTCCTCGGCGATCGGGTCCGATTCCTCGTCGCCTTCGACGAGCACCGTGTAGAGCGCGGTGATCGACCCGTTCGCGCCCTGCCCCGCGCGTTCGAGCAGGCGCGGCAGCACCGCGAACGTCGACGGCGGGAAGCTGCGCCGCGTCGGCGGCTCGCCGCTCGCGAGGCCGACCTCGCGCTGCGCGCGCGCGAAACGCGTCAGCGAATCGACCAGCAGCAGCACGCGCTTGCCCGCATCGCGGAAATGCTCGGCAATCGCGGTGGCGACGAGCGCGGATTTCACGCGCTCCATCGCGGGGCGATCGGACGTCGACACGACGACGATCGAGCGCGCGCGCACCTCGGGCGACAAACTGTGCTCGATGAATTCGCGCACCTCGCGGCCGCGTTCGCCGACCAGCGCGATCACGTTCACGTCGGCCTGCGCGCCGCGCGCGATCATCCCGAGCAGCGTGCTCTTGCCGACGCCCGACGGCGCGAAGATGCCGACGCGCTGCCCGACGCCGAGCGTCATCAGCCCGTCGATCACGCGCACGCCGGTCGGAAACGGCGTGTCGATCATCTGGCGCGCGAGCGGGTTCGGCGGGTCCTGCTGCGTCGACACCCACGCGGCGCCCGTCACCGGCCCGCGATCGTCGAGCGGCCGGCCGAGCCCGTCGAGCACGCGGCCGAACAACCCTTCTCCCACCGGAAACACATGCTCGCGCCCGGACGGCACGACGGTCGTTTCCGGCGACAGTCCGGCCACGTCGCCGAGCGGCGTGAGCAGCGTCGTCTGCCGCGAAAAGCCGACCACTTCGGCGAGCAGCGTCGGCTGGTTCGGCGTGCGAAGTTCGCAGATCTCGCCGAGCCGCGCGCGGATGCCCGTCGCATTCAAGATCTGCCCGACCGCGTGATTGACGCGGCCCTGCACCGATACCGGCGAGAAAAACGCGAGCCCCGCGTCGAGTTCGCCGACGAGGCGGCCGCGATCGAACGGCGCGCCGTCGTCGTCGCCGCTGCCGAACGGCTGCGTTTCGTCGAGCGGCGCGTTCATCGCGCGGCGCCCTTCAGCGCGTCGCGGCGGATCGCCTGACGCAGCGCGTCGATCTGCAGGTCGAGGCTCGCGTCGATGCGCCCGGACGGCGTCTCGACCGTGCACGCATGGCGTTCGAGCTGCGCATCCTCGACGATGCGGATCTTCTGCCGGTTCGATTGCCCCGCGAATGCGCCGTCGAGCGCGTCGCGCATCTCGTCCTTGCGGCCCGGCGCGACATGCACGACCAGAAACGCCTCGTCGCGCACGAGCGGCGCGATCCGCGCCAGCGCGGCCTCGTACAGCTTCTGCGTGCTCATCTCGCCGACGATCGCGCGCACGGCCTTCACGACGATATCGGCCATCGCGTCCTTCATCGTCTCCATCGTGCGTGCGGCGGCGAGCGCCTGCGTGTACGCCTGCGCGGCCTGCTCGCGCTGCGCGCGGCGCATCCCTTCGTCATAGCCGGCCGCCTGCCGCTTGTCGAATTCGCGCTGCGCGTCGGCGACGATGCGCGCGGCCTCGTCGTGTGCGGTTGCGATCACCGCGGACGCGTCGAGCAGCGCCGCATATTCGCGCTCCTTGAGCACCTTGCGCTCCGACAGCAGCTGCAGGTTGTCGCTCGTGATCAGAAAAGCCAGTCCCATGACGCAAGCCTCTCGGGAATCAGAAACAGAAACATCAGTTCGCCGAACTGGTCGCGCTGCGCGCGGTTCAGCCAGTACGGCGCTTCGTCGTCGATCGCGCGGTTGAACTTCAGGCACGTGCGCCGCGCGACCGCGTCGCCTGCCACGCCGATGAAATCCGCGAGCAGCCGTCCGCCGCGTGCGCGGATCACGACGGGCAGCGCGGCGGGATCCGCGCGCCACGGTTCGAGCGTATCCGCGAGCGCGCCGAATTCCGGCGCGCGTTCGAGCGCGAGTTCCAGCGCGTCGCCGCCGAGCCGGGCCGCGACTTCCGCGCGGATGCGCCGCACGGTCAGCGCATCGCGCAGCCAGTTGCGATGCAGCAGCAGCCCCGCATACGACGCCAGTTGCTCGAGCGCCGCGCCCGGCAGCAGCGCGAGCCGCGCGCACGGGTTCGCGACGTCGAAGTCGTGCCGGTCGGCCACGCCATGCACGTCGAGCAGGTGCCGCGCGAGCAGCTTGCGGCCGGCCGCGCCGAACGCGTCCGGCGAGCGGTAGCGCGCGGGCCAGTCGGCCGGCACGCGCGTCACGTGCAAATAACGGTCGGGCCGCAGGTTGAAGTCGCAGACGAGCGCATGAAACGCGGCACGGCGCGCGGCTGGCGGCGGCGCGAGCGGCTGCAGCCACGGCAGCGGCGCCGTATCGGACGGGGCGGCCGCGTCAGCCGGTGGTGCATGCGGATCGCTCATGCGCCATCGCGCGCGCCGTCCGGCGTGCGCAGACCGCCGCCGGCCGGCTGCCCGGATGCCGGCTGCGCGGACGCGCCGCCATTGGCGCCGCGCGGCGCGCCGAGCAGGCCCGCGAGCCGCGCGCCGAACATTCCGCGCCGCGCCGCCGACAGCGCGATCACCGCGCAGGTCAGCAGGATCAGCGCAAACACGAGCCAGCCGAGCGGCGAGCGCAGCCGCACGATATCGGTCACCGCGCTGCCGATCCCGTCCACGCGCGCTGCTTGCGCGGCGGCCGGCTGCAGGAACAGCGACACGTTGTCGTACTGCAGCCCTTCGATGCTGTGCGCGACGAGATCCTTGACCATCGGCGCCATCGCGCGCAGGTCGACGCCCGACCGATAGCGGATGTACACGGCCGCCGACGACGGCTTGATCTTGTCCGCGAGCGGATCGTTCTCCGGAATCACGACCTGCACGCGCGCGACGACCACGCCCTCGATGTCCTGCAGCGTGCGCGACAGGTCCTGCGATACGCCGTACAGATAGCGCACACGCTCCTCGGCCGGCGTCGACACGAGGCCCTGCTTCTGGAACAGCTCGCCGAGGCTCGCATAACTCGGCTTCGGCAGCCCGTTCGCCTGCAATACCGTGAGCGCCGACTGCATGTCGCCGTCCGCTACGCTCACGAGCCATGCGTTGCGGTCCGACGTGTCGCGCGCGTCGTTGTCCTTCGACGCGCTGATGCCCGCGTCGCCGAGCACCGCGACCATCTGGTTCGCATCGCGCTCCGACAGGCCCGAGTACAGCTCCTTCTGGCACCCGGCCAACAGCACGAGCAGCCCCGCGAGCAGCGCGCGCGCCGCCCGGCTGCGCCACGCATGCGCGCGCGGCGTCGAATCGATCGTCGTCATCGTTTGTCCGCTTCAGGGTGCGTGAGGCCGAATTCAGCCTGCACGCACGCTTTCACTCCTGCGTCTTCAGCACCGTGTGCGTGAAGCCGTTCGCCGCCTGCGCGACCGACAGGCTCAACTGGTATTCCGAAATCGTGGTGGTCGCCGTCCACTGGAAATCCATCGCCTTCACCATCGTCATCATCGGATCGCTGCGGCTGTCCGCCATCGACGTCAGCATTTCGCTGCGATGCTTGTCGATGTTCGCGTACCGCGTGTCGAGATCGTTGCCGTAGGTGCGCAACCGCTCGACGAGCGACGACTGGTTCGCCTGCGCGGGCGTCATCTGCACGGCCGGCGCCGCGTCCGCCGGCGCGCGCGACATCGCGACGCCCGATGAAGACGACGCCGCCGGCGATGCGCCCGGCTGCATCAACGCATCGAACTGGCGCACCTGCGCCGGATCGGACGCCGAGCCCGTCTGCTGCACGGCACCCGCGAGCGCGGCCGCGCCCGGCGGCGCCGCGCCTACGCCTGTCACTGACATATTCATGCCCTCCTTGGCTGGCAGGCGCCGGACCGGATCGGTCGGGCCCGCCCGGAACAGGCCGGCCGGCACACGCGCATCCGCGGCCGGGCGCCCTTCGCGGGCAAACCCGGCGCGCATCGGCACGCAGCGCGGCCGGCGACCGGCGTCATGCGCGGCCGGCCGAGCTCAGGTGTTGCGCAACCTGGGCGTTCGCCGTCCCCTCCTGCGCGGTCACTGCGTTGCTGGTTTCGAACGTCGCGGTCGACTGCTGGACCTGGAAGTTGATCTTCGTCAGTTCGAGCTGCGTCTTGGTCAGGTCGTCGGCCTGCTGCTGGACCTGGTTCGTGTTGGTTGCACCACCTGCGGCCTGGGTACCCATGTTTCGCTCCTTAACGTGAACTTCATCCACCTTCCGGCGATGGCCCCATGCCCCGCCGGCGACGTGAGCCGCCGCATCGATGCGACGCCCCGCGTAATGCGCGCACCGCCTGTCGAGCGATGCGCATGACCTGTCGCGGCGCTAGTGCGCCGCCTCCTTCGTCGATGCACTGGCCGCCTTGGCACCCGCTTGCGGTGCGCCCGGCAACAGCGTCGGCCCCGGCACCGGCTGCGCGACCCCGGCCGCCGCACCGCTCGCGAGCGGTGCCACGGGCGGCGCCGGCGCCTGCTCGGGCGCGTTCGCCGATGCGCCGCCGAGCGGCATCGTGATGCGCTGGCCGTTGCGTTCGAACACGACTTCGTCCGCGCCGATCGACACGACGGTCGGCCCGTCCTTCAGCCGCGCGCCCTCGAAATAGCGGCTGCCGTCGACCGTCTCGATATAGCGCTGGTCGCCGTCGCCGGCGAACACGGTCGTGATCTCCGGAATGCCGGCCGTCCCGCCGAGTGTCGTCGTCGTGCGCGGCGCGGCCGGATCGGCATCGCGCACGTGATCGACCACTTCGAGCGCCGGGCGCGCGTCCTTCATGTAGTTGCGGATGCGCGGCTCGATCTGCGCGCGCGCGGCCGCGCCCGTCAGCTCGATCCGGCCGCGGCCGAGATACGCGACCGTCAGCGCCGTATCGCTGAAATAGGTCTGCGCGGTCGCCACCAGATCGCTGACCACGTAGATGTTGCCGAGCGCCGCGTTGTCGACGCCCGCGACGATCTGCGCGACGCGTTCTCGCGCGGCCGGGTCGCTCACGTAGCCGGACACGATCACGCCGTCGTCGCGCGGCGCGACGGCCAGCTCCGGATACGCGTGCAGCAGCTGCTGCAGCCGGTGCGTGCGCGCGAGCACCGATTCGTGCTGCCACGGCAGGCGCCCCGACCACGCGACGAAGCCGTAGCCGAGCGCGCCGAGCAGCACGCCGATCCACAGCGCGACCAGTGCGATCACGAGCCGACGGCTGCCGAGCCGGCGCAGCCCGCCGGTGAGCCAGCCGAGCCACGCGGCCTCGCGCGCGGCATCCGGCGCGTCGGTTTCGTCGGGCACCGCGACGCTCGCCTGCGCGTGCCGCGCGATGCCGAGCCGGATCGAGCCGACCGTCACGACGTCGTGCGGCGTCATCGAGCGGCGGCCGCTGCCGAGCGGTTCGTCGTTGAACAGCACCGGCGCGCCGGCGTCGCCACCGTGGTTCTGCACGGTCACCGCGAGCGCGCCGACCTGCAGGCACACCTGTTTCGCGCCGATCTCGCGATCGGGCAGGATCACTTCGCAATCCGCCGCCGTGCCGACCCAGTTCGCGCCGCGCGCAAGCGACATCGTGCGGCCGTACATCGGCCCGCTCAGGAAGCACAGGTTCCACGGCGACGCGAGCGCGGCAGCGCCCGCCCCCGCGCCTCCCGCGCCGCCGGGCAATGCGCCGTCGCCGTGCGGGTCAATGATGGTCGTCGACATGGGTGGTGGCTCCTGCGGTCGTCGCCGCCGGCTGCGACGCCGCATCCTTCGGCGGCGGCGGCAGCGCCGGCGGGCCGAACTTCGTGCCGGGCAGCGGCTTCGGCGTCAGCGGCACCGCGACGTCGTTGTCCGGCGGCCGATACATCGACATGCCTTCCTGGTTCGCCGGCCCGTCGGCGCCCGGGTTCACGGGCGAACCGTCCGGCGCGTACATCGACGCGGTCGTCACCACGCGCGGCGTCAGCAGGTAGAACCGCTCCATGTGGTTGCCCGACTTGTCGGTGTACTTGAACAGGTTGCCGATCAGCGGGATGTCGGACAGCCAGGGCACGCCGCTCTTGTTCAGCTTCACCTCGTCGTCGTTGAAACCGGCGATCAGCAGGCTCTTGCCTTCGTCGATCATCGACTTGGTGACGATATTGCGCTGCTGGATCACCGGGATGTTCGACACGGCCTGCCCCTGCACGACGTTGCCGTCCTGGATGTCGATCGACATCATCACGCTCTGCGGATTGCGAACGGCTACCGCGGATACGGCGGCCGCGTTGCGGATCGCCTCGTCGACGATCATCGGCGTCACCTTGATGCTCGTGCCGGTCGTCACGCTGTACAGCGACGAATCCTGGTAGCCCTGCACCTGCACGTAGAACTGCGTGAGGTTCTCGAGGATCGCCTCGGTGTTGTCGAGCGCGAGCACCTTCGGTTTCGAACGCAACTGCGCCTGCCCCTTCTGCGCGAGCGCGTTCACGCGCGTGAGCAGGTAGTTGCGCAGCGAGCCGCCGATCGATGCGGTCAGCGCGATACCCGTCGGCAGGAAGGTGCCCGTCTGCCCGGTTTCCGACGTGCCGACGCCGAACGTCAGCGGCGGATTGCCGGAGCCGTTGTACTGCGTGTTGCCGTTCAGCGGATTCGCGCCGTTGCCGATCTGCACGTCGCCGTGCGTCGTGTGCAGGCGCCAGTCGATCCCGAGGCTGTCGAGCGAATCCTCGTTGATGTCGATGATCGTCACGTTGATCTCGACGATGCGCGGCCGCTCGTCGAGCTGGTTGATCAGCGACTGGTAGCGATACATGTTCTCCGGCAGGTCGCGCACGATCACCGCGTTGATCGCCGGATCGGCGACGATCTGCGGCAGCGCGTCGCCGCCGCCGCCGTTCGAGAACGGCGAGAACCCGCCGGTCGCGCTGCCGTCGCCGGCATAGCCGCCCGAACGCGGGCCGCCGGAGATATCGGGGAAATCGAGGCGCGGCACCGCGATCGTCAGCCCCGAGCCGAGCTTCACCTGGCGCGCGGCCTGCCCGAGCGACGTGCTCGACGGCAGCGCGTTCGTGCCGCCGCCCTTGCCGAACAGCCGGCTCAGGATCGTCGCGACACCCGGCACCGTCACTTCCTTGCCCGAGCGGTTGATCGTGAAATCCGACGCCCAGCCGTACTTCAGCCGGAACGCGCGGATGTCCGCATGCGCGCCGTTCGCCGCCGGATCGCCGACCGAGCCGACCGCCTGCCGCACGAGCTCGACGTAGCGGCGCGGGCCGGCCACGTACACGCTGTTCGCGCGATCGTTGATCACGAGCGTGTAGCGCTTGTCGGGAATCTGCATCGCCTGCAGCGCGCGGCCGATTTCGCCGGATGCATTCGGCGGGATCGGGATCATCTGCGTCTGCGACTGGTCGGCCGGATCGACGTACAGGAACGAGCCGTCGTAGTACCACGTGAGCCCGTAGGTCGAGCAGATCGTGTCGAGGGTCTGCTGCGGCGTGCCCGAGAAACGGCCGCTGATCACGCCGTCGACCTTCGGGTCGACCACCGCCGTCACGCCCTGCGACGATGCGAGTTCGCGAATGAAGTCGCCGATCTTCTTGCCGTTCGCGACGATCGTGAACGGCTTGTTGCGCCAGCGCAGGTCCGCGGCGCGAGCCGGCTGCGCGGGCGCCATGCACAGCGACGCCGTCAGCAGCGCGGTCGCGCACATGGCAAGCGCGGCCCGTTGCAGGCTGCGCGGTTGAAACCGGATCGGGGCGACGCGTCGACGCATCAAAGGACTCCTGTGGAAGAAACGAACATGCGTTCCAGCGCCTGCTGCGCGAAGCGCAGCACTTCGCCGCCGAGCCAGCCCGACAGCAGCACGAGTGCGACCATCACGGCGATCAATCGCACCGCGATGCCGATGTTGGCGTCCTGCACCTGCGTGACGGCCTGCAGGATCGCGACGACGAGGCCCGTGACGGTGGCGATCAGCACGATCGGCAGCGACAGCAGCAGCACGAGCATCAGCGCCTGGCGCGTCAGGTCGAGGATCGTCGAGCTCGTCATTGCACGGCTCCCGGCACGCGCACGTCGGCGCCCGCGCCGACCGAGCCGTCGTCCGGCGGGTTCTTCACCCAGCCGATCGTGTGCAGCTGCACGTCCTCCTCGACCTCCTGGTACGACAGCACCGCCAGTTCGGGCAGCACCGGCTGCAGGATCGTCTTCACATAGCGGCGCGCGCCGAGCGCGACCATCACCGCGAGCCGCGCCGCGCCCTGCGCGTTGCCGTGGCCGCCGGGGCCGGCCGCCTGCGCGGCCTGCACGATCGCGCGCACCTGTTCGCCGATGTCCTGCTTGATCGCGCTCGACAGCGCGAGGAAATTGCCCTGCTTCGTGCGCATCACCGCGCTCTCGATCCGCTCCTGCAGGTTCTGCTCGAACAGCACGACCCGCAGCTGGCGCGTCGTGCCCGCATGGCGGTCGGTGATCATCCGGCGCAGGTCGACGCGCACGAGCTCGACCAGCGCGATCACGTCGTCGGGTTCGTTCGGCGCCCACGTGATCAGGCTCTCGAAAATCACGCGCAGGTTGCGGATCGGTACCTGTTCGGCGAGCAGCCGGCGCAGCACTTCGGTCACGCGCTGCAGCGGCACGAGCCGCGTCAGCTCGCCCACGAGTTCGGGGTGTTCGCGGCGCACGAGATGCACGAGCGCCTGCGTCTCCTGGATACCCAGCAGTTCGTCCGCATGCTGGCGCACGATCTGCTCGACGTGCGCGGCGAGCGCGCTTTCGCTCGACAGCCACTTGCCGTCCGGCGCGGCGCCGTCGTGCTTGATCCACAACGCGGTCGCGAACGGGCCGAACGCCTCGGCCGGCTGGCGCTCCGCGCGTTCGGGCAGCGGCGCGACACCGTCCCACAGCAGCCAGCCCGGCTTCAGCGCGCCGTGCGCGGCGAGCACGTCCTGCAGGTAGATCCGGTACGTGCCGGCCGCCGCACCTTCGTCGTCGTTCAGCGTGATGCGCGGGAACACCGTGCCGATATCCGCGTCGACACGCGCCTTCGCGCTCGACAGCGCGGCCTGCAGTTGCGCGAGGTTCAGGCTCGTGCGCAGGTCGTCGGACAGCGATACCGCGATCAGCGACGTGACGCCCGCTGCGTGCGACACCTTCGCGGGCTGGCCGTCGTCGGCCGTGCCGACGCGCCCCGCGATCTGAATCAGGTTGAAGCTCGGCGCGGTCGTCTTGTGCTTGATCTGCGAGAACCCGACCGCACCGAGGCCGAGCGCGATCAGCGCGAACGACCATTTCGGAAAGCCGGGCACGACGAGAAAACCGGCCAGCACCAGCGCCGCGATCAGCAGCGCACGCGGATGCGCGCCCAGTTGCTCGCCGAGCTGTTCGCCGAGCTGGCGCTGCCGTGCATCGCGGGTCGCGACGCGCGTCGTCACGATGCCGGCCGCGATCGACACGAGCAGCGACGGAATCTGCGACGCCATGCCGTCGCCGACCGTCAGGATCGCGTAGCGTTGCAGCGCCGCGCCGATATCCATCCCGTGCATCAGCGTGCCGACCGCGATCCCCGCGACGATGTTGATGAACGCGATCACGAGGCCCGCGATCGCGTCGCCCTTCACGAACTTCATCGCGCCGTCCATCGCGCCGTGCATCTGCGATTCCTGCTCGAGCTTCTCGCGGCGCTCGCGCGCTTCGTCGGCGCTGATGATGCCCGCGCGCAGGTCCGCGTCGATGCTCATCTGCTTGCCCGGCATCGCGTCGAGCGAGAAGCGCGCGCCGACTTCGGCCACCCGCTCCGACCCTTTCGCGATCACGATGAACTGCACGACGGCGATCACGAGGAACACCACGCCGCCCACCACGACGTTGTTGCCGACGACGAGCCGCCCGAACGCGTCGATCACGTGGCCGGCGTTCGCGTGCAGCAGGATCAGCTTGCACGACGCGATGTTCAGCGCGAGCCGGAACAGCGTCGTGAACAGCAGCAGCGCGGGAAACGACGAGAAGCTGACCGCCGACGGCACGTAGGTCGATACCGTCAGCAGCACCACGCTCACGGCGAGATTCAGCGAGATCATCCCGTCGAGCGCGGCCTGCGGCAGCGGCAGGATGAACAGCGCGACGACCGCGACGATGAACGCGGCGATGAACAGGTCGGCGCGCGGCGATGCGCCCCGGAGACGCCGTCCGGACACGCCGCGGCCAGCGGAAAACAACCGCTGCCAGTCGCGGGGGAGCGCCTTCGGTTCTGCCATCGTGCCGGTGTCCTGTCGTCGTTATCGCCGGCCGGCACGGGCAACCCTGCCCCGTGCCGCACGGACCGTTGAATGGGACGAGTGTAGCGACGCGAACCGATGGAAAAAGGGATGCACCTCGTAGCGCGAAAGCGCGTTTCCCGGCGGCGATCGGATCGGACTACGAAACCCGGCGGCGCGCTCGGGCACACGCCGCCGGAACCGCTTCCATCGCGCGGCGGGCCGCCGGCGCGTGCGTCAGGTCAGGGCTGAAGGCGCCGCGCGGCGAGGTACGCGAGCTGTGCGCGATTCTGCACGTTGAAGAGTTTTTCGAGCGAACGGATATGGTGGCCGACCTTGTGCAGCGACGTGCGCAGCGCGCTCGCGATCTCCTGGTCGGACAGCCCGTGCACGAGACGGTCGAGCACCTGCTGCTGCTCGTCGCCGAGCGCGAAGCCGCGCATCCGCGCGATGCGCGCCTCGAGGAACGGCAGCGCGACACGATGCACGGCGAGGCTCACGGCCAGCGCGCCGCCGATCACGCGATCGTCGATCCATTCGGTGCCGTGCGTCTCGGACGTCACGTTCACCGCGACGCGCAGGTCGAGGCGCGGCGCCGACAGGCTGAAGATCACGCCGCTGTTCATCGCGTGCGCGCGCAGATGGCCGGCGAGCGCCAGCACCTTGCGGTCGCCGCTGCCCTGCGCGGCCGCCTCGATCTCGTCGAGCCGCCACGCGACCGGAAAGCCGCTCTGCCGCACCTGCGCGAACCGCGGGTCGCTCTCGTACAGCATCCCTTCGATAAACGGCTGCATGAACGTCGCCGGCGCGAGGTCGCGCAGCAGATGCGCGCACAGGATGCGCCGCCCGATCATTTCATAGGCGCCGTAACCGAGGGTACTGAAACCGATTTGCCGCAATCGCGCATGGCATTGCGCGAAATCGGCCGAAGCAAGGTCGGTTTTACCGAGTGCAATTTGAATGCCGGTAAAAACGTCGCGGTCGATTGCCTGATATTCGTTCGAATAAGCGGCAGCGGCCGCTATATCGGCCTGTGAAAACCATTCGACGCGTGGTGCGCCGTCAGCATATGTCATGAGGAGCCCGCCCTTTCCCAATATGTGAAACTGCGCCCCGTCACGATCTGGTCTTTTCTTTATGATTTTCTGGTCGTCGTTATATGCGTGCGAATATGAACCTTTCGCCGCAATTAGTATTACGGCATATTACGCGCACACAGGCATTTTTTGTACAATGCCCCCGCGTTTCGTCAGGGATGACGATCGGCGCAGATCAAAAACGATGCTCGATCGCACCGCCGCGAATGCCGTACACGATACGGCCGCCGCCAGGCGATGCGCGTCGATTCCGAGGGATGGCTCATGTCCGATATTGCATTGCATGAAGAAGCGGTCGCCCCGACCTTTTCCCGCCCGTCGCGCGGGTCGAGCGCATGCGCGGACGCGCTGCGGGAGCGTACCGTGCAGGTCGTCTGGTGCGACGACGTCAAGCGCAGCGAAGTCGCGCAGCCGCACGCGCCGACGCTCGGCGTCGCCGATACGCTCGCGCATGCGCAGAGCACCGCCGAGCGCAACCGGATCGTCACGAGCCTGCTGCACCTGACAGGCTTCTCGACGTTCGCGTACTTCGCGCTCGAATTCGCGCGCGAGCGTGTCGAAAGTCTCTACCTGCACGAAGCGTTCACGCCGGCCACCTATCGCGGCGACTACGTGCGGCACAACCATCACGACGTCGATCCGCGCACGCTCGGCGCGCGCGTGTGCAACATGCCGATCGTGTGGGACCTGCAGCAGCTGCGCCGCGAACACCGCGAGCGCGACGCCGGCCCGTGCGTGACGCCGGCCGCGCTCGACGGTTTCCTGCAGACGATGCAGGACGACGGGATGTGCAGCGGCATCATGTATTCGATGGCCGTGCCCGGCACGCGGCTGCATGCGTTCATGAGCTTCACCGCGCCGCGCCGCACGCGCGAATGGATCACGCCGGCGACGATCGAGCAGGCGCTGTCGATCGGGCTGTCGGTGCACAAGTTCGCGTCGCCGCAACTGATCGCGACGTCGCGCGAGCGTACGGTAAACGGGCTCACGCCGTTCGAGCAGGAACTGCTGCTCGGCATCGCCGAAGGCGCATCCGACAAGGAGATCGGCCGGCGCCTCGACACCAGCGCGCACAACGTCGACTATCACCTGCGCAAACTGCGCAAGCGCTTCGGCGTCGCGAACCGGATCCAGCTCACGTACCTGACGTCGAAGCTCGAGCTGATCTGACGGCGGCGCGCGCGTAAACGCACAAGCCGGCCTCGACGGGCCGGCTTGCACGGGTTGCGGCGCGGTGCCGGGTCCGGCGCCGCTTCCTGGCAGACGATCCGCGTTACTTCAGCAGCGTCATCTGCACGACCTTGACGATCACGAGACCGACCGCGATCACCAGGTAGCCGCGCAGCACGGCCATCCAGATCCGCGTCGCGAGCGTCATGTTCTGCGGCTCGAGCGTGTCGAGCGGCGGCATGCGCCACGTGTCGCGCAGCGAGCGATCGAGCGCCGGTTCGACGACGCGCTTGTGGCGGCGAATCAGCACCGTCGCGAGATAGCCGGCAATCGCGAGCACGGTGCCGCCCACCAGCACGTCGACGATCGCTTCGCCGCTGATGTCCGGATACATCACCGATGCGGTCAGGATGATCGACAGCAGCACGAGCACCCAGATCACCGCGCCCGTGAACACGTTGAGCTTCGTCGAGTTGACCCAGGGCCCCAGCACCTGGCGGTCGTTGCACAGCACGAGCAGGAACACCGTCGCGCTCGGCAGCAGCACGCCCGCGAGCGTCTGCACGGCTTCGGTCAGCAGGCCGAGCGGGCTGCCCGGGATCAGCACGAGCGTGGCCGCGGCCGCGACGATGCCGAAGTACACGAGATAGAAGCCCTTCGCGTCGGACACGCCGCGGTGCAGCGAATGGCGGATCTTGAACACGTCGCCGATCGCATACGCGGTCGACAGCGACACGGCCGCCGCGCCGATGATGCACGCGTCGAGCAGCGCCACCGCGAACAGCGTCGCGCCCGTGCGGCCCGCATACTTCTCGAGGCCCGCGATGATGCCGCCCGCATCGGTGAAGTTGCCGGCTTCCGGATGCCCGCCGAACAGCGCGGCGCTGAAACCGATCATCGCGACCGCGCCGATCAGCACGAATGCGATGCCGATCCACAGGTCGACCTTTTCATACTTCATGAAGCGCGGCGTGATGCGCTTGTCGATCACGTAGCTCTGCTGGAAGAACAGCTGCCACGGCGCGACGGTCGTGCCGACGATGCCGATCACGAGCAGCATCACGTCCGACAGCTTCGCGTGCACGGGCCAGTTCGGCACGAGGAAATCGCGCGTCATCTGCGCGACGGGCGGATGGATCGACACGAGCACCGGCACCAGCAGCAGGCTCAGTACGCACAGCCCGATCGCAAACCGCTCGAAGCGCCTGAAATCGCCGGTACTCACCGCGGCCATCGTCAGCGCGGCGGCCACGCACACGCCGGCCACCTTCGGCAATCCGAAGAAATCCAGCACGAACGTGATGCCGATGAACTCGGTGACGATCGTCAGCGCATTGAGCAGGAACAGGTCGATCACGCTGAACGCGCCCCAGAACTTGCCGAAGCGCTCGAAGATCAGGCGTGCATGGCCGACGCCCGTGACCGCGCCGAGGCGCAGCACCATTTCCTGGTTCACGTACAGCACGGGCACGAGCAGCAGCAGCGTCCACAGCAGCGTCGTGCCGTAGTTCTGGCCGGCCTGCGTGTAGGTGCCGAATGCGCCGGCATCGTTGTCGCCGACCATCACGATGAGGCCCGGGCCGATGATCGCGAGCAGCGTGCGCAGCCGCGCCCACCATGTGCCGCGCGCGGCGGTGTCGTGATGCGCGATCGTGCCGAGCGCGCCGCGGATGTCGCCGACATGGGCTTCGTCGAGCACGGCGCTGCGTTCCGCGGCGATCGGTGGAGAGACGTTGGATGGCGTGGACATGATTTGTTCCGTACGGCTAATGGTTATCCGATGAGCGTGTGACCTTGGGATGCGTACGCGGGGCCTGCCCGCAGGCAGCCGCGCGTGCGCATGCCGAGGCGCGCTCGGCGCTTCTTCAGTGGCGGATCAACGATTTCAGCTGGTTCAGCAGGCGGGAGAACACCCGCGGACGGGCATCGAGCGTCAGCATCGCATCGTATTGGTTGCGCGATTCCGCGACGTGCGGCAGGTTCGACAGCAGAAGGCCGAAGTTCATGGTCAGGCTCCGTGCGGCGACGGCAGGCGTGCCGGCCGCGTGGTGGGCGCGGGGCCAGTCCGGGGCCTGAACGACGTGTCAGGCTAGTCGGCCGGAGTGTCCCTGCGACCCGGGTTCAAAAGGGTCGGTGCGTGCAACGGGCATATGGGACAACTGTCACTGTCGTTCACGGCGGCTCCTGTGCGGTGTTCCGGGGAACACGGTTGACCGCCGTCCGGCTTGCGGGCCGGCATTCGCGATGCCTGAACGAGGCATGCGCGAACGCGGCCGCCTGCCAGGCGGCGATGAAGCCGGACAACGCATGCGAAAACGCATCACGCTAACCGGCGCGAATCAGGGTGCACGTAGGGAGATACTGCGGAATACTGCTGCGCGCACCGTTTGCCCGGGGGACAAACGGCGGCTTCGATGAGGCGCGGACGTCGGTCGCTCAGGCGGAAATTTCGTTCGAAGATCGACTACTGCAGGCGTCCAAGGCGGCGGCCCCAAGAGTGAAGATGCCGAATTCTATGAACCGCCCGAAAGTGAAGTCAACCCCTCCAAACCCCATTTCCCGAAATAAACTTCCCGCCTTGCGACGCTGAAAGATTTGCCCTTGAAATGACGTGCCGAAACCTTTCAGCACGTCACGATGCGGTCACGCGTCGATGCGTGCGAACAACGGCAGGCGCCCGGCAGCGCCCTCTGCTTGCCGATCGTGTGCCGCCGCGACTCGCACGCCACACACGTCGTCTTTTCTGCGTTTTTCACTTGCACCGCAGCAAAAGTCGCGACTACAATCCGCCCCAATTCATCAAGGGAGTCCCTCCGTGGACACATGCTCTAGTTGCAGTTCGATGCCGGTCCAGGCCGGCCAAGCCATCGCGAGATAGCAGCCAGACGCATGTCTTTCGCCGCTAGCTCGCATTCGTCGGGTTAGCGCGCTTCCTCCCGGGCCGGCCATCGCCGGTTCGTCAGTCGCACGCTCCGTTATGTTCCAACCTCCGATCGCAGGCCATGTCATGCGCCCGCGCTCGATCACGTCGTCCGGCATCCGCCGGACCAGACGGAGGCAGCGTCATGTTCATTCAATCGTTCGCGGTGAAACTCAAGCGCATCGTGCACGTCGCGTGCGACCGCTCGTTCGTTGCCGGCCTCTCGCCGCTCGCCCATGCGTTCGGCAACTGGCGCGGCGCGGCACTCGCCCACGTGCCGGCGGCACCGCGCCCGCTCGACTGCATGCTGGTCGCCGCGATGGCGGCCGCGGTCGCGCTCGCCGCGCTGCTATGCTCGGCTGCGTCGCGCCTCGGCTTCGCGCAAGTGTGGCGCGTCGGCGGCTGGCTGCCGTAAGCCCTCGACGCGCGGGGGCGCCACGCGCCATGTGCCGCCGCGCGACCGCCTCGCCACGCTTCCCGCATCACGTATTCTTTTCTTCAGTCTAACTAATCGAATCGCCAACGGAATCCGCATGAAGAACCATCTCGAACCCGTTCCGCGCAAGCCGCGCGTCAATGCGCTCGCCGCACTGCTGCTGTCGCTCGCCGCCGCGCCCGCGCTCGCGCAATCGGCGCTGCCGGCCGCGGCCGAACCGGCGGCCGGCGCGAGCGACGCCGCCGCGCCCGCACGACAGGCCGCCGATGCTGCCGCGCCCGCCCCCACCGGCCTGTGGGAGCGTTCGAACCTGTTCGGCAACATGGGCGGCCTGCGCGACCTGCTCGGCGACCACGGCGTCACGCTGAGCCTGCAGGAAACCAGCGAGTACCTGTACAACACGTCCGGCGGCACGAAGCGCGGCGGCGCCTACCAGGGGCTCACGCAATTCGGCTTCAACGTCGACACCGGCAAGGCGATCGGCCTGCCGGGCGGCACCTTCAACGTGTCGGCGCTACAGATCCACGGCACCAACGCCACGCAGCGCTACCTGCAGACGCTGCAGACCGCGACCGGCATCGAAGCGAATTCGACCACGCGCCTGTGGGAGCTCTGGTACCAGCAGTCGTTGCTCGACGGCAAGGTCGACGTGAAGGTCGGCCAGCAGAGCGTCGACCAGGAGTTCATGGTGAGCCAGAACGCGGCGACGTTCATGAACGCCACGTTCGGCTGGCCCGTGCTGCCTTCCACCGATCTGCCGTCCGGCGGCCCCGCGTATCCGCTGTCGTCGCTCGGCGTGCGGCTGCGCGTGAAGCCGGCCGATGCATGGACCGCGATGGTCGGCGTATTCGACGGCAACCCGGCCGGCCGCACCGACGGCGACGCGCAGGTGCTGAACGCGCACGGCACCAACTTCAACCTGCGCAGCGGCGCGTTCGTGATCGGCGAAGTGCAGTACGCGCTGAACGCGCCGCCGGACGACCCGAAGGCGCCGCAACCGGCCGGCCTGCCGGGCACCTACAAGCTCGGCTTCTGGTATCAGTCGCAGCATGCGAACGATCCGCGCTACGGCACCGACGGCCTGTCGCTCGCGAATCCGGCGAGCAACGGCATTCCCGCCACGCATCGCGGCAACTACGGGTTCTATGCGGTCGCGGACCAGATGGTCTGGCGGCCGTCGGACGACAGCCCGCGCTCGGTCGGCGTGTTCGCGCGCGTGATGGGCGCGCCGGGCGATCGCAATATCGTCGATTTCGCCGCCAATGCAGGCGTGACGCTGAAGGCGCCGTTCAAGGGGCGCGACAACGACGTCGCGGGCATCGCGGTCGGCTACGCGAAGATCGGCTCGCATGCGCGCGGCCTGGACGGCGACACCGGCACCTACACGACGCCCGGTTATCCGGTGCGCCGGGCGGAGACGGTCGTCGAGGCGACCTACCAGTACCAGGTCGCACCGTGGTGGCAATTGCAGGCCGACCTGCAGCACTTCTTCCGTCCGGGCGGCGGCATCCCGAACCCGAACGCGGCGGGTGCGCGCATCGGCGACGAAACCGTGGTCGGCGTGCGCACGACGATCACGTTCTGACGCAAGCCGCATACGGAAGCGGAAACGAAAACGGGCCGGACGGCCGCTTGCGCGACAGTCCGGCCCGTGCGTTTGCCGCGCGCGGTGCGTCGCGGTGCATCACTCTCCGCGCATCACTCCCCGTACAGCCCGAGCAGTTTCAGCGTGACGCCGTTGGTCCAGCCGAAGCCGTCCTGCAGCGGATATTCGCCGCCACCGCCGCCGCCCGTGCCCGCGCCTTCGACCACGTACTTCTCGACGAGCTTGCCTTCGGTTGCATACACATGCTTCACGTCGGACAGGAAACGCGTGCCGATGTCCTTCGCGAGCGCCGGTTCGCCATAACGACGCAGCCCGTCGATCGCGATCCACTGCAGCGGCGCCCAGCCGTTCGGCGCGTCCCACTGCTGGCCGGTATTCTCGGTCGTCGTCGCGAGGCCGCCCGGTTTCAGCAGCGTCTTGCGCACCTCGCGCGCGGTCGCCTTCGCACGTTCGGGCCATGCGACGCCCGCGAACAGCGGATACAGCGCGGCCGCCGTCACGGCGTCGCGCGGCTTGCGCAACTGCCAGTCGTAGTCGCCGTAGTAGCCGCGGCGGTTCCACAAATAGTGGTTGATCGCGGCCGCACGCCGCGCCGCGCGCCCCGCGAAATCGGTCACGCATGCGACGTCGCGCGTGACCGCGCAGCCCTTCACGATCGTCGTCTCGAGATGGAACATCAGACTGTTCAGGTCGACCGGCACGATCGACGTCGTGCGGATCGTCGCGAGCGTCTTGCCGTCGCCGAACCAGCGCGAGCTGTAGTCCCAGCCGCTTTCGGCGCCCGCGCGCAGGTCGCGGTACACGTCGTTCGCCGGACGGCCGGGCGCCGACTTCGCGGTCGTCACGTCCTCCAGATACGACTCGTCGCGCGGCGTGTCGCTCGCATCCCAGTAGCGGTTCAGCACCGCGCCGTCGGGCATCGCGACCACGTGGCGCGCGGCCTGCCCGCGCGGCGTCGTGGTTTCGCCCTGCATCCAGTACGCATGTTCCTTGCGCAGTTGGGGCAGGTATTTCTGGTAGACCTTGTCGCCTTCGGCCTGCGCGGCGAGCGTGACCATATACGCGAAGAACGGCGGCTGCGAGCGGCTCGCGTAGTACGTGCGGTTGCCGTTCGGGATGTGCCCGATCGTGTCGATCAGGTGCGCGAAGTTGTCGAGCATGTCGTCGACGAGATCCTCGCGCCCCGACACCTGCAGCCCGAGCATCGTGAAATAGGTATCCCAGTAGTAGCCTTCGCGGAAGCGGCCGCCGGGCACGACGTATGGCTTCGGCATCGGAATCAGCGAACTGTACTGCGGCACCGTTGCGCTGGTGCGCGTGAGCTGCGGCCACAGCCAGTCGATGTGCTGGCGCAGCGTCTGGTTCGGCGGCGGCGTCACGCCGCCTTCCGGGGGCGGCGTGAAGTGCTGGCCGACGAACGTCTTCAGCGAGAAGCCCGACTGCGATTTCTGTTGCTGATACAACTGCACGATCGTCGCGGGATCGGTATCGGGCGTCGCGTCGACGAAGGTCTTCTGGTCGGGATAGATCTGTGCGGTCTGCACCGCGACGAACAGGTCGCCGTAGAGCTGGCTCGGCGGCGGCAGCAGCGTGCCCGACGCGGGGCCGGCAATCGCGGCCGCGGTCGGCACGGCCGACTGGCTGGCCGCCTGAACGGCGGCCTGGTTCGCATTGTCGGCCTGCGCGGCGCAGCCGGCGACGGCGAGATACGCGACGGCCAGTGCGGCGGCCCAGCGCAGACGCGGCGCGGGCGGTGCGGGCAGTGCGTGATGACGTGAGAAGCGAGATGCAATCGATGCGGCACGACGTGACGTCATGGCGTGTCCCCTCCTTTCGATGGTGAGTGGCTCGGCACGAGGTCTCGTTCGCGCGCGCGCTCGTCTCGATGGCCCTCGATCGATGCGCGTCATATGTTGTGTTGCGAGTGGGTCCGACTGTCGCATGAAACGTGCGCCGCACGCAAGTTTCGCAGTCGCTGCGGCGGGGTAATGTCATGTGTCGTGTCATGCGCCGCAGCCGGCGCGGCGGTCGTCTCTTCTTTCGCGCGCGGCAGCAGGAACGACTGTTGCAACATGCGGAACAAGTGTTGTCGCGCGTGACGCATCGGCAACATTATGGGCATAATGGCGTCTTTACCGCGCGCCCAGCCCATGTCGCCCGTCTTTCTAGCACCGCTCATCGTTGCCTGTGCGTTGTTCATGGAAAGCGTCGACGCGAACATCATCGTCACCGCGCTGCCCGCGATGGCGAGGGACTTCGGGCACAACCCCGTCACGCTGAACGTTGCGATCACGGCCTACGTGGTCGGGCTCGGCGTGTTCATCCCGATCTGCGGCTGGCTCGCCGACCGCTTCAGCGCACGTTCCGTCTTCCGTACGGCAATCGGCATCTTCGTCGTCGGCTCGCTGATGTGCGCGGCCTCCAGTTCCCTCGGCGTGCTCACGTTCGCACGCTTCATCCAAGGCGTCGGCGGCGCGATGATGGTGCCCGTCGGCCGCATCATCATCTTCCGCGCGGTGCCGCGCTCGGATCTCGTGCGCGCGATGAACTACCTCGCGATTCCCGCGCTGTTCGGGCCCACGGTCGGGCCGCTCGTCGGCGGCTTCATCACGACCTACCTGCACTGGCGGATGATCTTCTTCATCAACGTGCCGATCGGCATCTACGGGATCTATCTCGCGAGCAAGCACATCGCGAACACGCACGAGCCCGATCCGGGTCCGCTCGACTGGTTCGGCTTCCTGCTGTCGGCAAGCGGCGCCGCATTGCTGCTGATGGGCCTCACGCTGCTCGACGGCTCGCTCACCTCGCGCTCGAACGCGATCGTGATGTGCGTGGCCGGCACCGTGCTGCTCGCGCTCTACGTGCCGTACGCGCGCCGCAAGGAGCGCCCGGTGCTCGACCTCAGTTTCCTGAAGATCCCGACCTACCACGCGAGCGTCGTCGGCGGGTCGCTGTTCCGCATCGGCCTCGGCGCGGTGCCGTTCCTGCTGCCGCTCGCGCTGCAGGAAGGGCTCGGCATGAGCGCGTTCCATTCGGGGCTCATCACGTGCGCGTCCGCGCTCGGCGGCGCAATGAGCCGCTCGACGGCCACGCATACGCTGCGCCGCTTCGGCTTTCGCACGGTGCTGATCTACAACGCGGCATTCGCGGGGCTCGCGATCGCCGCGTACGGCGTGTTCCATCCCGGCATGGCGACCTGGGCGATCTGGCTGATCGTGCTCGTCGGCGGCATCTTCCCCGCGCTGCAGTTCACGAGCCTGAACTCGATGATCTACGCGGACATCTCACCGCGCGACGCGGGCCGTGCCACGAGCCTCGGCAGCGTCGTGCAGCAGATGTCGCTCGGGCTCGGCGTGACGGTGGCCGGCATCGTGCTGCACGTGTCGCACTGGCTGCAGGGCCACCAGACGATGGTCTGGTCGGATTTCTGGCCCGCGTTCGTCGTGGTCGGGCTGTGCTCGTTCGCGTCGATTCCGATCACGCGGCGGCTGCCGCCCGGCGCCGGCGACGAAGTCGCGCGCGGCAAGCGGCAATAAGCGGGAAGCACTTCGGTTCGCCGCGTTGCGGCGCGGCAAGACACGACGGCCTGTTCCGCACGCTACGGCCTGGGGAAACGCGCGCCGCGGCATCACACGTCGCGCGGCAGCCTGCGAAAAACCGGAAAAACAAAAAAATCAGCGGACATCCACACGGGGCCGGTGCACAGCCGCATGGATGTCCGCTCAGGGCTCCGGGTCTCCCGATGGGGGTTGAGAATCCCGGATTCGCTTCCTGCGTGCCATGGACATATGTGCGTCGGAAGCGGAATCGTTGCGCGCACTTGTCGTCGCGCCATGCTCTGCACTATAGGGAAACTTGCGAAACGCATCTGTCAAGCATTGTCAGACGCGTTGCATCGGCGCGTCGCACACGCGCGCCGCTTTCGCGCTAAAGTGATCGCCGACCGCCACCCTCAGCCGCCATTCCGATGCTTACGCTCTCGCCCGCCGCCGCCCGCGCGCTGCATCTCGCCGCACAAGGTCTGCTGACGCCGCCCCGCCGCAAGGCGACCAAGGCCGACGTGCTCGACACGATCCGCCGGATGGCGCAGTTGCAGATCGACACCATTCACGTCGTCGCGCGCAGCCCGTATCTCGTGCTGTTCAGCCGTCTCGGCGATTTCTCGCCGCAGTGGCTCGACGAACATCTCGCCGAGGCGCGCCTGTTCGAATACTGGTCGCACGAAGCGTGTTTCCTGCCGATCGAGCAGTTCGGCCTGATGCGCTACAAGATGCTCGATCCGTCGGGGATGGGCTGGAAATACGCGGCCGAGTGGCACGCGCAGAATCGCGACGAGATCGAGCGGCTGCTCGCGCGGATCCGTGACGACGGCCCGGTGCGATCAGCCGATTTCGTCCGCGAAGATGGCGTGAAGGGCAACGGCTGGTGGGATCGCAAGCCCGAGAAGCGTCACCTGGAAGTGCTGTTCACGACGGGCGACCTGATGGTGTCGGAACGCCGCAATTTCCAGCGCGTGTACGACGTGCGCGAGCGCGTGCTGCCCGGCTGGGACGACACGCGCGACCTGCCGCCGCGCGAAGCCGTGCTGCCCGCGCTGCTCGACTACACGTGCCGCGCGCTCGGCGTCGTGCGCGCGGACTGGGTGGCCGACTACTATCGGCTGCCGCGCCGTTCGTATCGCGACGAGCTGGAACGGCTCGCGGATGCGGGCGACCTGATTCCGGTGCAGATCGACGACTGGAAGGAGCCAGCCTACGTGCATCGCTCGCTCGACGCATTGCTGCCGGCCGCCGCGGCCGACACGCTGCGCTCGACGGTCACGACGCTGCTGTCGCCGTTCGATCCCGTCGTATGGGACCGGCGGCGCGCGTCGACGCTGTTCGGTTTCGACTACACGATCGAGTGCTATACGCCCGGGCACAAGCGGCGCTACGGCTATTTCTGCCTGCCCGTGCTGCATCGCGGCCGGCTGGTCGGCCGCGTCGACGCGAAAGCGCATCGCTCGCTCGGCACGTTCGAACTGAAGGCCGTGCATGTCGAGCCGGGCGTGCGGTTCGGTACGGGGCTCGCGGCCGACGTCGCGAAGGCCGTGAAGAAGCTCGCGGCGTGGCACGGCACGCCGGAGGTCGCGGTCGCACACGCGCCCCCCGCCCTCGTGCAGGCATTCGCGCGCACCTGACGCCGCATGCCGCCGGCACGCTAGCCGAGCATGTGCATGCCGGCGTCGATATAGTGCGTGCCGCCCGTGATCGCCCGTGCGCCGTCGCTCGCAAGGAACGCGCAGAATGCGCCGACGTCGTCGATGTCCAGCGCGTGATGCAGCGGCGCCCGGCGCGCGGTGTCGTCGAGCAGGCGGTCGAAGTCCGGCAGGCCCGATGCCGCGCGCGTCGGCAGCGCGCCCGGCGAAATCGCGTTGACGCGAATGCCCGTGCCGCCGAGTTCGGCCGCCAGGTACCGCACGCTCGATTCGAGCGCGGCCTTGACCGGCCCCATCACCCCGTAGTTCGCGACGACCTGCTCCGCACCGAGATAGCTCATCGCCATCAGGCTCCCGCCCTGCGTCATCAGCGGCTCGGCAAGCCTCGCCATCCGGATGAACGAATGGCACGAGGTATCCATCGCCAACGAGAAGCCTTCCGGCGAGCTGTCGACGACGCGGCCTTGGAGATCGGCCTTCGGTGCATACGCAACCGAATGCAGCACGAAGTCGATCGCGCCCCATTGCATCGCGATCGCGTCGAACACCGCCGCCATCTGGTCGGGCCGCCCGACGTCGAGCGGCATCCGGATCGGCGCGTCGAGTTGCGCGAACAGCGGCTCGACGTGCGGCAAGGTCTTCTCCGACTGCCAGGTCACCGCGAG
Source organism: Burkholderia sp. IT-111MI5 (assembly GCF_949752865.1). Classification (NCBI taxonomy): domain Bacteria; kingdom Pseudomonadati; phylum Pseudomonadota; class Betaproteobacteria; order Burkholderiales; family Burkholderiaceae; genus Burkholderia; species Burkholderia sp. IT-111MI5. Next base: position 410,312 of record NZ_CATKIF010000033.1, read on the forward strand.
CGTGGCGCCCGCCCGGCAGAACGCACGCGCGCATCCCCACGCGATGCTCTGCTCGTTCGCGATGCCGACGACGAGCCCCCGCTTGTGTCGCAGCGTCATGCCGCCCCCCGTGTCGATCCGCGCCGGCCTAGCGCTGCGCCGCAATCCATCGTGCGATCTCCGGCCACACCGTCTTCAGCGTGCGCGACCCCATGAACAGGCCGATATGACCGCCCGGCACGAGCCGGCTCTCGATCCGCGAAGCGGGCGTCCCGAGACGCTCGCGTGCCCCGAACACCTGCTCCGGCGTCGTAATGTCGTCGGCCTCGCCGGCGAGCAGATAGACCGGGCACGCGACGTCCTTCAGGTCGAGCGTGCGCCCGAGCGCGACGAACGTGCCCTTCGCGAGCCGGTTCTCCTTGAAGATCTGCACGATCGCCTGCAGGTACCAGCGTCCCGGCAGGTCGATCGGGCTTTCGTACCAGTTCGCGAACACCTCGCGCTTGCGCAGGTATTCGGGATCGTCGAGATGCTCGTACAGGTCGACGTGCTCGGCGAGATAGTGCTGGTCGGGATGCATGTTCTTCCAGCCGCGCAGCATGAAGCGCCCGCGCATCAGCCCGCCGCCCATCGCAACGAGTTCCTCGTAGAACGACGTCGGATACGTATGCACCATCCGCTTGATCGGGCCGTCGCCCGCGTCGGTGTCGATCGGCGAGCCAGCCAGCACGAGGCTCGCGACCTTGTGCGGGAAACGCGCCGCGTACATCGCGGACATCCAGCCGCCCTGGCACAGCCCGACGAGATTCACGCGGCCGCCGAGCTCGTCGACGCACACGTTCAGCTCGGCCAGATACTGGTCGATCTCGAGGTCCTTCATGTCCTCGGTGGCCGAGCGCCAATCGGTCAGGTACAGGCGCGTCACGCCGTGCTCGCGCAGCGTCTGCATCAGGCTCTGCCCCGGCTGGTAGTCGGCGATCATCGCGCTGTGCCCCGCGTACGGCGCATCGACGATCGTCGGCAGCCCGTGCGCCGGCGCGGCCGAATAATCGCGAAACGTCATCGTCCGCAGCTCCAGCAACGGCCGGTTCGTCGATGCCAGCGCAGGATGCACTTCGAAATGCAGCTTCTCCTCTTCCGCGAGGAAGCGGAGATTGCGCGCGGCGATCTCGGAACCGGCCGCGAACATCGCCGTGGCGGCGGCCATCGGCCAGAACATCGGCAGCGCGGGGGCGCTGACGGCAGGGGAAGACGTGTCGCGTGCTGTCATGGAAGGTTTCACCGAGTCGGATACGGCGTGGAAGGGATCGCGTCGTCCAGCACGCGGCGCGTGTGCCGCGCGATCATCAGGTTCTCGTCGGTCGGGATCACGCGCACCGTCACGCGCGACGCGTCGCTCGAAATCACCGGCAGGCCGGCGCCGTTCGCCGCGTCGTCGAGCGCGATGCCGAGCCACGCCGCGCGGCTGCAGATCCGTTCACGCACGCGCGGCGCGTGCTCGCCGATGCCCGCCGTGAACACGAGCATGTCGAGACCGCCGAGCACGCCGGCCAGCGCGGCGAGTTCGCGAGCCGCGCGGTACGCGAACAGCTCGACCGCGTGCGCGGCCGACGGCGCGTCGCTCGCGAGCAGCGTGCGCATGTCGCTCGATACGCCGGACACGCCGAGCAAACCCGATTCCGTATAGATCAGATGCTCGACCTCGTCGAGCGACCGGCCCTCGTGACGCTGCAGGTAAAGGATCACGCCCGGGTCCAGCGCGCCTGTGCGCGTGCCCATCGGCAGCCCGTCCACGGCCGTGAACCCCATCGTCGTCGCCACGCTGCGGCCGTTCGCGAGCGCGCACAGGCTCGCGCCGTTGCCGAGGTGCGCGACGACGGTCCGGCGCTGCGCCCAAGACGGATCGAGCGCCGGGAGTGCCGTCGTGATGTATTCGTACGACAGCCCGTGGAAACCGTAGCGCACGATCCCCTGTTCGGTCAGCGCGCGCGGCAACGCGAACTCCCGTTCGAGCGCCGGCATCGTCGAATGGAACGCCGTGTCGAAGCACGCGACCTGCGGCAGGTTCGGCGCGACCGCGGCGACCGCGCGGATCGCGTCGACGTGATGCGGCTGGTGCAGCGGCGCGAGCGGCGAAAGCGACGCTATTGCATCGAGCACGCGCGTGTCGATCCGCACCGGCGCGGTGAAATACGGGCCGCCGTGCACGACCCGGTGCCCGACGCCGTCGAACGCGGCCTCCCGCCCGACGTGAGCTGCGAACCACGCGTGCAGCGCTTCGATCGCACCTTGGTGCCCCGGTCGCGCGACGGGGCTGTCGGCGAGCGTCGCGCCGTGCGCGTCGGACACGAACAGATGCGGGGTGCCATGCAGGTTCTCGACCTGCCCGTGCAGGCCCGCATCGAGCGAGCGATCCTCGCGCGTGTCGTAGACCGAGAACTTGAGGCTCGACGAGCCGGCATTGAGTACCAGAACGGGATGTCGCATCGCGGCCCCGTCAGTGTGCGTCGGCCGCAACGGCCGGCGCGGCAGCGAGCGCCGCCGTGGTGCGCGCCGCCTCCGCGACGAGCGCCGCGACCGCGCAGCTCGCCAGGCGCGTGCGTTCGCTGTCCGCGCGACTCGTCAGGATCACCGGCACGCGCGCGCCGAGCACGATGCCGGCTGCATCGGCGTTCGCCAGGAACGTCAGCTCCTTCGCGAGCATGTTGCCCGCCTCGAGGTCGGGCGCGAGAAGGATGTCCGCGTCGCCCGCGACCGCCGAACCGAGATGCTTGAGCCGCGCGGCTTCGGGGCTGATCGCATTGTCGAGCGCGAGCGGCCCGTCGAGCAGCGCGCCGGTGATCTGGCCGCGCTCGGCCATCTTGCACAGCGCGGCCGCGTCGAGCGTCGACGGCAGCTTCGAGCTGACCGTCTCGATCGCCGACAGGATCGCGACCTTCGGCTGACCGATGCCGAGCGCGTGCGCGAGATCGATCGCGTTTTGCACGATGTCGGCCTTCTGCTCGAGCGTCGGACGGATGTTGACCGCCGCGTCGGTGATGAACAACGGCTTGTGGTAAGTCGGCACGTCCATGATGAACACGTGGCTCAGGCGCCGCCCGGTGCGCAGCCCCGTATCGGCGCGCACCACCTCCTCCAGCAACTCGTCGGTGTGCAGGCTGCCCTTCATCAGCGCCTGCGCGTCGCCCGAGCGCACCAGCTCGACGGCGCGCGCGGCCGACGCGTGGCTGTGCGGCGCATCGACGAGCCGGTAGCCGGACAGGTCGACGCCGAGCGTCGCGGCAAGCGCCGTGATGCGCGCCGCCGGTCCGACCAGGATGGGCACGACGATACCGGCCCGAGCGGCGGCGACGGCCGCGCGCAGCGATACCTCGTCGCAAGGATGCGCAACCGCGACCGTCACCGGGCGTAGCGAGCGGCAACGCGCAATCAGCGCGTCGTACTTCTGGTGCTGGCGGAAATCGGTCATCGAATACCCCTTCGCGAGGATTACGTAAAAGAATTCTGGTGCGAGACCGGGCGAAATCGTTTGACCCTTGTCAATCGTTTCAGGTGAAGTCCCGATAGCATGAAACCACACGATGACATCCGGATGGCCGCGGCGCCCCCCTGACATGCACATACGCGAAATCCGCTCGAAGATCGCCAGTACGTCGTCCACGCGCACGATCACCAAGGCGATGGAAATGATGGCGCGCACCAAGATGGCGAACGCGCAGCGACGCGCCCGCGAGTTCCGCCCGTATGCGGCGCGCATCGGGGCGATGGCCGAACGCGTGCTGCGCGACCGGCCCGACCACGTGTCGGCGCTGATGGCGCGGCGCGATCCCGTACGCCGCGTCGGCCTGATCGTCGTCAGCACCGATCGCGGGCTGTGCGGCCCGCTCAATGCGCGGTTGCTCGTCGCATGCGTGGATGCGCTCGAACGCTGGGACCGGGCCGGCGTCGCGTGCGAACTGAGCGTGATCGGTGCGCGCGGCATCGCGCCGCTGATGCGCCACGGCGCGACCATCACGGCGCGCGCGAGCGGCCTGGCCGCCGAGCCGCACTTCGACCAGTTGCTCGGCGCGCTGCTCGTGCCGCTGACCGCGTTCGTCAACGGCGAGCTCGACGAAGTGCACGTCGCCTACAACCGGCTGACGAGCCCGCTCGCGTACGAGCCGCGTATCGATGCGATGCTGCCGATCGCGAAGATCGACACCGGCGCGCCGGCCGACGGCGCGGCGGCATCCGACTATCTTTACGAGCCCGCGCCCAAACCGGTCGTGGATACCTTGCTGCTGCGCTACGTCGAGGCAACGCTCTATCAGGCGGTCGTCGAGAACTATGCGTGCGAACAATGCGCGCGGATGTTCAGCATGCAGACCGCGACGGACAACGCCGACCGCGTGCTGCGCGAACTGCGGCACCTGTACCAGAAGACGCGGCAGGCGCAGATCACCACCGAGCTGTGCGAAATCGTCGCCGGCGCGGCGGCGGTCTGAAGGGGGCGCGCATGACGACGTCGATGAGGCTCGACATCCTGAGCGTGGAAGCGGTGCTGTATGCCGGCGACGCACATTTCGTCGTCGTCCCGGGCGAAAGCGGGGAACTGGGGATCTATCCGCACCACGCGCCGCTGCTCACGCGGATCCGGCCCGGCGTCGTGACGCTCGTCGACGCGCCGACCGGCGAGCATCGTCGCCTGCTCGTCGCGGGCGGCGTGCTGGAGGTCGGCCGCGACGGCGTGACGCTGATCGCCGATCACGCGCTGCGCACGCCCGAACTCGACGATCTGCGCGCACGCGAGGCGCGGCATGCGGCCGACGACTGGCGCCGGCGCTACGCGCACGAAAACCGGCGCGCGTTCGATTTCGCGTCGGCCCGCGCGGAACTGATGGATGAAATCCGGCGCTTCTTCACGATGGCGCTGCGGCAACAGGCGTCGCACGACAACCCGGGCGGCGCAGGCTAGGTGCCGGCGCCGGTGTTGCCCGCTCAGTCGCGCAGCTTGCGAAAACGCGGCGTGCCGTCTTCGAGATTGCCGTTGAACATCGCTTCCGGCCGCACCCACAGGCCGCGCGCATGCGGCCACAGATGCTCGTACACGACCACCGATTCCTCGGTTTCGGAATGGCGGGCGACGCCGATATAACGGTACAAACCACCCTTGTAGTGGCGATGCGTCGCGAGTTGTTCGGCTTCCTGTTCGGTCATGATGGGCTTCTCTTCGGCAAAAACGGAAAGCGCGTATTGTATGCGCTGCGCCGCGCGTCAGCGTTTCGTATAGATGTCGGGACGGCGGATCTCCATCAGCCGCTCGGGATTCGCGGACGGCCCGAAGCCGACCGGCCGGTACAGTTCGTGCGCGTCGGTCGTCACGAGCATGATGCGACGCAGGCGCTGCACCATCTCCTGCGCGAATACGTGATCGATCAGCGCGCGGCCGTAGCCGTTGCCGCGTTCGGCCGGCAGCACGAACACGTCGCACAGATACGCGAACGTCGCGTGATCGGTGACGAGCCGCGCGAACCCGACAAGCCGGTCGCCGACATACGCACCGAAACACAGCGAACCCTCGATCGCACGCTCGACCACGTCGCGCGGAATGCCCTGCGACCAGTACGCGTCGCGATGCAGGAAGTCGAAGATCGCGTCTATGTCGAGTTCGCGCTTGTCGGTGGAAAATCTCAGCGTGGCGGGGGTGGCTGCGGGCACGTCTGTTCTCCGGTGGGGGGCGGGAGGCGGAGCATCGACGATACCGCGCTGTGCGGCGGGCTACAAGCGGCACCACCACACCGCTGCGGCACGACAGGTGAGAATCCTCTTGCCGGACTGTGGCGCGCAACCACATACACTCACCGGGAAACTTGTACAGCAACCCGTACATATTTATCAATCGTGCTATACTTGTACGGTTATGTGTACAAGTGAGGCAAATCATGCGCACGATTCATTTTTCGGATGCCCGCGGCAACCTGAAGACCGTCATCGACCAGGTTGTCGACGATGCGGACGTGACGCTCATCACGCGCCGCGATGCACCGAACGCCGTCATCATGTCGCAGGACTACTACGACAGCCTGATGGAGACGGTTCACTTGCTGCGCTCGCCGGCCAACGTCGCCCATCTCGAACGTTCGATCGCGCAACTGCGCAAGGGCAAGGCGAAAGAACGCAAGCTCGCCGAGGATGATGAATGAGCATACGCCGCGTGCTCTTTACTTCCGACGCGTGGGACGACTATGTCTATTGGCAGGGCCAGGATCGCAAGACGCTCAAGCGCATCAACCAGCTCATTCGCGAAGCCCAGCGAACGCCGTTCGAAGGCATCGGCAAACCCGAGCCTTTGAAGGCCAATCTCTCCGGCTTCTGGTCGCGCCGTATCGACGACACGAACCGCCTGGTCTACGAGGCTGACGACCTTCAGATCAGCATCGTGTCCTGTCGCTATCACTACGAGTAGCTCCCCTCCGGAGCACTACCCTCTCCGCCTCACGGCGCCGGCAGCGCCCGGCAGGCCTTGCAACGCTTCAGCGGAAGCGGCCGGGTTTTCGTGCGGCGCGCGCGCCGGCCGGCAACGCTTGCGGCACTCGCCCGCTTACCCGCACACGCATTTCGGTGGATGATGTAGCCCGTGCCGGCCTTCTACAACCGCGCATGCTCCCGACGACCGACCGGAAGGCGACACCAGATGCGCGACCGTGCAGGCGACGGGCCTCGATTCGGTGACAATGTCGCCTGCTCAATAAACCCGTCACATCGCGTCATGTCCTACCGCCTCATCGCATTCGACTTCGACGGCACGCTCGCCGATTCGCTCGACAGCTTTCTCGCGGCGCTGTCGGAAGCGTCGCGCCTGCACGGCTTTCGCGACGCCACGCCCGAGCTGCGCCCGGCGCTGCGCGGCATGTCGGCGCGCGACATCATCCGTGCGCTCGACGTGCCGATGTGGAAAGTGCCGCGCGTGACGATCGACATGCGCCGCCTGATGAAGCCGCGCGTCGCGCAAGTGATGCTGTTTCCCGGCGTCGACGACACGTTCGACGCGCTCGCCGCGCGCGGCATCCGCATCGCGATCGCCACGTCGAATACCGAGGAAATCGTGCGTGACCGGCTCGGCCCGCGTGCCAGCAGCCGCGTCGACACCTTCGCGTGCGGCATTCCGCTGTTCGGCAAGGCGCGGCGTCTGCGCGCGCTCGTTCGCGAGGCCGGCGTGCGCGCCGACGAAGTGCTGTATGTCGGCGACGAAATCCGCGATGCCGACGCCGCACGACGCGCGCACATCGCATTCCAGGGTGTCGCGTGGGGCTACACCGCACCCGACGCATTGCAGGCGCATTGCGCGACGCCGTTGCTGCCGCGCCTCGATGCACTGCTCGATCGCGTGTGACACGTTCAAGCGCATCGCACGCGCAAGTCGTCACGTCGCTCGATGCACACGACAAGGCAACAGCAGCACGACGATGAAATGCAGATGACACGCACGTGCATCCCGCACGCCGCACACGCGCAAAAATTGCCGCCGCCACGCGTGCACCAGGTACGCAATACCGGTACGCGCACCTGCCAATCGATGGGTCTTACCAACCGTTACACAAACCACAGCGCGGTTGCACCTGCTACCCGACCGCTCTCCTAGAATCAGTCGGGCCGGGAAACACTTCGACCGGCGCCGCGGCAGAGCGGCGGTCGAATCCGGCCCGGGCGCGCCCGGTCTCTCGCACAGCTACGGATCACGTCATCCGTATTTTTAACCAGAGCCCCGATCGAAAGGAGGTCCCATGAACCGCTTTCCCCACATCTCGCGCCTTGCCTTGTCTGCCGCTGGCCTGCTTCTCGTCGCCGTGACGGCGACCGCGCAAACCGCGCAACCGGCACCCGCAGCGCCCGCCGCGCCGGCCGCTGCCGCGACGCGCATCCACGAAGCCGACCAGGCCTTCATCACGGATGGCACGAAAACCGTGTCGACGCAGCACGACGCGGCACGCATCGCCGATGCGCGCACGTCGGACAGCCAGGTCAAGGCTTTCGCGCAACGCGTGTCGGCCGACGATGAAAAGATCATCCAGGCGATGCGCGCGGCAAGCCCGCGCGGCGTCGACGTGCCGGCCAACGACCCCGACACGACCGTGCTGAACAGCATCAAGACCCTGCGCGGCGCCGAGTTCGACAAGGCGTATATCGAGCAGGTCGCGCTCGCCGGCCAGCAGAAGACGATCTCGGCCTTCCAGGCCGAAATCGCGTCGGGCCGCGACACGAAGCTGAAGGAAGTCGCACGCCAGTCGCTGCCGATTCTGCAGAAGCACTACGCGGACGCGCAGAAACTCGCGGAGCGTCACCACCTCGCATCGGCGCAGTAACGATGCAGCGCCGCGCGTCGTGCGCGGCGCACCGCTTCCCCTGTCATCGCGCAGCCGCCTCCCCTGCCGGCTGCGCGATGCACGTCTGACCAGACGATCCGCGAACGCGCGCGCTGCACGTCACGCGTTATGCGTTACGTCGCGAGCTTCGCCATCAACCGCGCGCGCACGTCCGGCCATTCTTCGTCGATGATGCTGAAGCGCACCGAATTGCGCTTGCGGCCGTCCGGCATGATTCGTTCGTGACGCACGATCCCTTCCTGCTTCGCGCCGAGCCGCAGAATCGCCGCGCGCGATTTTTCGTTCAGCTCGTCGGTCGTGAACTGCACGCGCACGCAGTGCAGCGTGTCGAACGCGTAGGTCAGCAACAGCCACTTCGCTTCGGTATTCGCGCGCGTGCGCTGCGCCGATTCGCTCAGCCACGTATGGCCGATCTCGAGCTTGCGATTCTTGCGATCGATCTTCCAGAAGCGCGTGCTGCCGATCACGCGGCCCGATGCGCGATCGACGATCGCAAACGGCATCACGGTGCCGGCCGCGCGCCCCTGCAATGCCGTGTCGATATACGCGTCGATCGTCTCCGCGCCCGGCACGACCGTGACCTTCAGGTTCCACAACCGGCCGTCCGCGGCGGCATCGAGCAGCACCTGCCGGTCGGATGCTTCGAGCGGCCGCAGTTCGACGCGCTCGCCAGTGAGGGTCGGTGGTTCGATGGAAAGCGAAGCGTCGGTCATGACAAGGTTCCGGAAAGTGAGGACGATGGCGGCGAAACGGCCATCATACGGCGCCGCTAGCCGAGAAGCGCGGCAAGCCGGCGACGGATCGCCTTCGCCTCGCCGCGCAACGCGTCGGCAAACGCATCGACGAGCAGGTTCTTCGGCCGGTGCTCGGGCACGATCATGCTGACCCGATACGGAAACGACCGCGTGAGCGGCCGCACGTGCAGGTCGCGCCCGACGAAATCGAGCGCAGTCAGCGGATTGACGATCGCGGCGCCGAGCCCCTGCCGCACGAACGCGCACACCGACACGGCCGACGGCGTGTCGACCACCGAGCGCGGCGCGACGCCCAACTGCGCAAACGCCTCGTCGATCAGGATGCGATAAGGATCGTTCAGCGACAGGCTCACGAACGGGCGATCGGCGAGATCCAGCAGATCGATCGCGTCCTGCGCGAGCAGCGGATGGCCGTCGGGCAGCACGCACACTTCGTCGACTTCGAGCAGCGGCGTAAGCAGCGTGCCGGCCGGCGCGACGTCGTGCTCGGTCAGCCCGAGGTCGTACCGCTGCGCGGTCAGCCACTCCTCGAGCACCGGCGACTCCTGCGTCGCGACCGACACGCTGACGCCCGCATGATCCGCGTGAAAGCGCCGGCATGCGCCGGGCAGGATCGCGTGCGAGAACGCCGGCAGCGCGATCACCGAAAGCTGGCCGTCGCGAAACTCGCGCAGGCGCGCGGCCGTCGCCGCGACGCGCTCGAGCCCCACATACGCAAGCCGCACGTCGTCGAACAGCGTGAGCGCGGCCATCGTCGGCCGCAGCCGGCCGTGCGCGCGCTCGAACAGCGCGAAGCCGACGACCTGCTCCATCCGCGCGAGCTCGCGGCTGATCGTCGGTTGCGACGTATAGAGCATCTCGGCCGCGCGCGTCGTGCTGCCGGTGACCATCAGCGCGCGAAAGACCTCGATATGACGGTGCGTGAGCATGGTTCTATATCAGGAATGAATCGAATATCGATAAACAGGCATTTTACTGTATAGCCGAACAGGCGCATCATCCACGCTATCCGTTCATTCGACACGATTCATCCGCCATGTCCCTCGATTCCCGCCAGCTCGCGACGCTCGCGCAGCAATACGGCACCCCGCTGTGGGTGTACGACGCCGACGTCATCCGCAACCGCATCGCCCAACTGCGCCAGTTCGACGTGATCCGCTACGCACAGAAGGCGAATTCGAACGTCCATATCCTGAAGCTGATGCGCGAGGAAGGCGCGTGCGTCGATGCCGTGTCGCTCGGCGAGATCGAGCGCAGCCTTGCGGCCGGGTTCAGTCCGGCCGGAGAGCCGGAAGGCGTCGTGTTCACGGCCGACCTGATCGACCGCCCGACGCTCGCGGCCGTACTGAAGCACGGCGTGACCGTGAACGCGGGTTCGCTCGACATGCTCGCGCGCATCGGCGAGCACGCGCCGGGCCACCGCGTGTGGCTGCGCGTCAACCCCGGTTTCGGCCACGGCCACAGCAACAAGACCAACACCGGCGGCCCGCAAAGCAAGCACGGCATCTGGATCGACGACGTGCCGCGCGCGATCGAGATCGTGCGCCAGTACGGGCTCAAGCTCGTCGGCATCCACATGCACATCGGCTCGGGCGTCGACTACGGCCACCTGTCGCAGGTGTGCGATGCGATGGTCGATCTCGTCACGTCGCTCGGCCATGACATCGACGCGATCTCGGCCGGCGGCGGCCTGTCGATTCCGTATCGCGACGGCGAGCCGCGTGTCGACGTCGGTCACTACTTCAGCCAGTGGGACGCCGCGCGCAAGCGGATCGAACGGCATCTCGGCCACGCGGTGCGCATCGAGATCGAACCGGGCCGCTTCCTCGTCGCCGAAGCCGGCACGCTCGTCACCGAAGTGCAGGCCGTCAACCGCCGGCCGAAGCACGATTTCGTGCTGATCGACGCGGGCTTCAACGACCTGATGCGCCCGTCGATGTACGGCAGCTACCACGCGGTATCCGTGCACACGCACGACGGCGCGCTGCCGGCCGGCCGGCCGCTCGTCGACCTCGCGATCGCGGGGCCGCTGTGCGAATCGGGCGACGTGTTCACGCAGGACGCGGGCGGCGTGGTCACGCACCGCAAGCTGGCGCAGCCGCAGATCGGCGACCTGCTGTTCCTGCACGACGCAGGCGCGTACGGCGCGTCGATGTCCTCGAACTACAACAGCCGGCCGCTCGCGCCGGAAGTGCTCGTCGATCGCGGCGCGCCGCGGCTGATCCGCCGCCGGCAGACGATCGGCGAACTGCTCGCGCTCGAGACGTTCGAGTAACGCGCTTTCGGCGTGACGAAGGCCAACGGCCAGGCTTGCCGCTACCGGCAAGCCTGGCCGTTTTGCTTTTCGGCGTGCTGCAGGTTCGCCCGGTCGCGGCCCGGAGCAACCGCACGACCGCACCGTAGCACCTGATGCCTCGCATCACGCGCAACCGCAGCAGATCGCTTGCGCCACCTTTCGCATGCGGAGAAAAACATTCCACGGCGCGTAGAAAGTGCGGGCATCTTTGGAAACACTTTCCTTTTTGACAAACCTAAGATTGCCCTCAGTCGCTCAGCATTCTTGTCGCCGGATACGCATCGACGATGCACCGGCCTACCACTCTCGCAACGCTGCACGGGCAATCATGATCCGCATGCTTGAACTCTTCGCCGCACACCGGAACACGTTCGACATGTGTGCCGCGCGGCCCGCTCACGCGTCACGCTGCGACCGCTCGCGCTTCTCGCGCCTTCATCCGCATTCGCGCCGATCCACCAGCGCGCGCGAACGCATGCCGTAACGCACGGCATCACGCACGGCGGCTAACGACACACGCCGCCGCGCGCTCCACCGATTTCCCGCCCCCGGCGACACCGCCCGTCGCCGCGGCTTCGCACACCCTGAATTTTCGACAACAACCACGGAGACAACCATGAAGCACTTCACCCCGACGCTCAAGCAAGGCATCGCCGCCGCCCTCCTCTGCATCGCGACCGCGACGTCGCACGCGGCGGACCTGCTCGACACCGTCAAGCAGGCCGGAGTCCTGAAGATCGCGCTGGAAGGCACCTACCCGCCGTTCGACTACCGCAATGCCGACGGCCAGCTCGAAGGCTTCGACGTCGACGTCGCGAAGGCCGTCGCCGCACGCCTCGGCGTGAAGCCGCAATTCGTCACGACCGAATGGAGCGGGATTCTCGCCGGCCTGCAGGCCGGCAAGTTCGACGTGATCGTCAACCAGGTCGCGATCACGCCGTCGCGCCAGCAGGCGCTCGACTTCAGCGCACCGTACGTGTATTCGTCCGCGCAACTGCTGCAACGGCAGAACGACACGCGCGCGTTCAAGTCGCTCGACGAACTGAAGGGCAAGAAGGTCGGCGTGACGATGGGCAGCAACTACGTCGATCTCGTCAAGACCGTGCCCGCGATCGACCTGCAGGTGTATCCGGGCACGCCGGAAAACCTGCGCGACCTCGCGGCCGGTCGAATCGACGCGGCGGTCAACGATCGCCTGATGCTCGGCTACCTGATCAAGAACTCGCACCTGCCGCTGCGCCCCGGCTCCGTGCTCGCGGGCGGCGAGGACCGGATGGGCATCCCGTTCCGCAAGGGCAATCCGAAATTCGCGAAGGCGATCGACGATGCGGTCGCGTCGCTGCAACAGGACGGCACGCTGAAGAAGATCTCGATGCAGTGGTTCGGCACGGACACGACCAAGCCGGTGACGCAATAACGCAGCCCGCCCCGAGCCCGCGCGCACGAACGCGCGGGCCGTCCGGCACACAATCAGGAGACACGTGATGGAAGCACTCGATCTGGTCGTTCATACGCTGCCCGTGATGGTCAAGGGCGCCGTGCTCACGCTGAAGTTCGCGGTGGCGTCAATGGCGCTCGGCCTCGTCGTCGGGCTCGTGATCGCGATCATGCGCATCGGCAGCAACCGGCTCGCAGCGGGGCTTGCGCAGGGCTACGTCAGCCTGATGCGCGGCACGCCGCTGCTCGTGCAGATGTTCGTCGTCTACTACGGGCTGCCCGATCTCGGCATCACGCTCGATCCGACGACGGCCGGCATCTTCACGCTGACGCTCAACGCGGGCGCCTATCTGTCGGAGAGCATGCGCGGCGCGATCCTCGGCATCGGCCGCGGGCAATGGGCGGCCGCGCACAGCCTCGGCCTCACGCACGTGCAGACGCTGCGCTACATCGTCTGCCCGCAAGCGCTGCGCCTCGCGGTTCCGAGCCTCGGCAACACGCTGATCAGCCTGATCAAGGACACGTCGCTGGTCTCGGTGATCACCGTCACCGAATTGCTGCGCTCGACGCAGGAAGTGATCGCCGCGACGTTCCAGCCGCTGCCGCTCTATCTCGCCGCCGCCGCGATCTACTGGGTGCTGAGCACGCTGCTCACGCGGCTTCAGGGCCGCGTCGAGACGCGCCTCGCGCTGCCGTCCGCGCATTGAGCGCGTGCCGGACCTTCATCCCGAACCTCAACGACGGACAGAACATGATTACGCTCGACAACGTATCGAAATGGTATGGCAAGCATCAGGTCCTCTCGGCATGCAGCGCGGCGGTCTCGAAAGGCGAAGTGGTCGTCGTGTGCGGGCCGTCGGGCTCCGGCAAGTCGACACTGATCAAGACGATCAACGGTCTCGAGCCGTTCCAGAAAGGCAGCATCACCGTCGACGGCACGCGGCTCGGCGATCCCGGCGCGAAACTCGCGCAATTGCGCGCCCGCGTCGGCATGGTGTTCCAGCACTTCGAGCTGTTTCCGCACCTGTCGATCACCGAGAACCTGACGCTCGCGCAGATCAAGGTGCTCGGCCGCCGCAAGGACGAGGCCGTCGAGAACGGCATGAAGCTGCTTGATCGCGTCGGCCTTAAGGCGCATGCGCACAAGTATCCGGGGCAGTTGTCAGGCGGGCAGCAGCAGCGCGTCGCGATCGCGCGCGCACTGTCGATGAACCCGGTCGCGATGCTGTTCGACGAACCGACCTCGGCGCTCGACCCCGAGATGATCAACGAAGTGCTCGACGTGATGGTCGAGCTCGCGCGCGACGGCATGACGATGGTATGCGTCACACATGAAATGGGCTTCGCGCGGAAGGTCGCGCATCGCGTGATCTTCATGGACCAGGGCGCGGTGGTCGAGGATGCGGCCAGCGACAGGTTCTTCGCCGCGCCGCGCTCCGAACGCGCACGCGACTTCCTCGACAAGATCCTGCATTGACCGCGCGGCGACTGCCTCGCACCGCTTCGATTGACTGATTGATTGCCCCTCAAAGGACGACACCTTGAACCACCTGCATTCGACCGAAACCGTACTCGCCCACGAAGGCCGCTCGCACGGCCAGCCCGGTTCGCCCGTGAACCCGCCCGTGTACCGCCAGTCGACGCTGCTCTTTCACGACACCGACGCGCTCGACGCGGTGCGCGGCACGCCGCTCGCGTATGGGCGTCACGGCAGCCCGACCACGCGCGCGCTCGAGAAAGCGCTCGCGCGCCTCGAAGGCGCGCACGCCGCGCTGCTGACGCCGAGCGGCCTCAGCGCGATCACGACCGCGCTGCTCGCCGTGCTGAACCCCGGCGACCATCTGCTGATGGCCGATTCCGTGTACGACCCGACCCGCTCGTTCTGCGACGAGACGCTCGCGCGCCTCGGCATCGAGACGACGTACTACGATCCGGCGATCGGCGCCGGCATCGCATCGCTGATGCGGCCGAACACGCGCGCGGTATTTGCCGAATCGCCGGGTTCGCTGACCTTCGAAGTGCAGGACATCCCGGCCATCAGCCGCGTCGCGCACCGGCACGGCGCGGTCGTGCTGCTCGACAACACCTGGGGCACGCCGCTGAATTTCCGGTCGTTTTCGCATGGCGTCGACGTGTCGATTCATGCCGCCACGAAATACATTGCCGGACACTCCGACGTGCTGATGGGTGCGATCCTGACGACCGAGGCGCTCGCGCCGAAAGTGACGCGCTTCTACCGGCAACTCGGGATGACCGTCAGCGGCGACGACGCGTATCTCGCGCTGCGCGGCTTGCGCACGCTGTCGGTCCGGCTCGAGCGGCACCAGCGCAACGCGCACGCGCTCACCGAATGGCTCGCGAAACAGCCGGAGGTCGCGCAAATCCTGTATCCGGCGCGGCCCGGCGACCCCGGCCATGCGCTGTGGCAGCGCGACTTCACCGGCGCGTGCGGGCTGTTCGGCATCGTGCTGCATCCGCAGCCCGACGATGCGGTGCGCGCGCTGCTCGACGGAATGACGTGCTTCGGCATGGGGTATAGCTGGGGCGGCTTCGAAAGCCTGATCGTCCCGTCCAATCCGTCGCGCCATCGCACCGCCACGCAATGGGCGGCGGCCGGCCCGCTGCTGCGGATTCACGCGGGGCTCGAGCATCCCGACGACATGATCGCCGACCTCGCTGCCGGTTTCGCGAGGATGCGCGCCGCCGCGCTCACGGAAGCGTGCAATTCCGCGACGTAGTACACGCCACTCAGATTTACGTTTTCTTCAACGTTCGTCCCTCTCTCATAGCGAGACAATCATGAAAGACACGCTGTTCATTCTTCGCCCCGGTTTTTTCAAGGACTCCGAAGGTCCGTTCTACTGCGGCGATTCCGTTTCCGTCGAAGGGTTGCTGAGCTTCTACCCGCAGCTTCGCGACGCCGTCGATGTCGAATACATCGACGCGCCGCGGCCGCGCCAGCCTATCGTCGCGCTGATCGGCGCAGACAACCAGTCGGCCCCCGTGCTCGTGCTCGGCGACGGGCAAGCGCCGAAGGACGGCGCACTCGCGATTCGCGAGCACAGCGGCCGGCGCTTCATCGATTCGCCGGCCGATATCCGTCGGTATCTGTCTTCGCAGTATGGCGTAGCGCACGTCGCGTAAGCATGCCGCTCCGTGCCGTCGAGCGACGGCATGGAACGGCATGCGCGTCACCCCGCGCGCTGCACCGGCGCTATTTTCGAGAAGTACTTCGCGCCGGCCACGCAGCCGACCACGACGACCGTCACGACGACCATCGCCGGCGGCACCGTCTCGTGCAGCAGCCCGGCGGCCAGCAGGAAACCGAAGAACGGCTGCAGCAGCTGCAACTGGCCGACGCCCGCGATCCCGCCGAGCGCGAGCCCGCGATACCAGAACACGAAGCCGATCAGCATGCTGAACAGCGACACATACGCGAGCCCCCACAGCGCGGCGGCATCGACACCGTCGAACGACGCGGGCCACGTAAGCCACGTGAGCGGCAGCATCAGCGGCAGCGACAGCACGAGCGCCCACGAGATCACCTGCCAGCCGCCGAGATCGCGCGACAGGCGCGCGCCTTCCGCGTAGCCGAGCCCGCACGCGACGATCGCGGCCAGCATCAGCGCATCGCCGACCACCGACGCCTGGCCGCCGTTGCGCAGCGCAAACGCGGCCACCGCGCCGCTGCCGACGATCGAGAAGATCCAGAACGGCAGCCGCGGCCGTTCGCCGCCGCGCCACACGCCGAACAGCGCGGTCGCGAGCGGCAGCAGCCCGACGAACACGATCGCGTGCGCCGACGTCACGTGCTTCAGCGCAAGCGCCGTCAGCAACGGGAAACCGACCACGACCCCGAGTGCGACGATCGCCAGCGACACGGCCTCGGCCCGCGACGGCCGCTTCTGCTTCAGCACGACGAGCAGCAGCAGGCCGAGCGCGCCGGCGATCGTCGCGCGCGCGAACGTGAGGAACAGCGGGTCGAGCCCCTGCACCGCGACACGCGTCGCAGGCAGCGAGCCACTGAAGATGATCACGCCCAGCAGGCCGCTGAGCCATCCGTCGGTTGTCTTTTGCACGGGAAATCCTGAACGGGGAAAGGTGGATGAACGATGATCCGCCGCCCGCGAAAAACGCGTAAGCTACACCCCAATACAATCCGGACAAACTGTACTGGACAACCGGCCGTACAGTTCACTCTTCGCCATGAACCATTCCGCCCCGATTCCCGTTCCGCCCGCGCCGTCGCGCACGCGCGTCGAAACCGTGATGGATACGTTGCGCGCGCGGATCGCGAGCCGCGCGCTGATGCCCGGCGCGCGCGTGCCGTCGATCCGGATGATGGCCGACGCGCTCGGCGTGTCGAAATCGACGGTCGTCGATGCATACGAGCGGCTCGCGAGCGAAGGCGTGCTCGTCGCGCGGCGCGGCTCGGGCTTCTACGTGTCGGGCCACGCACCGCCGCTCGCGCTCGCCGATCTCGGCCCGCGCCTCGACCGCGAACTCGATCCGCTGTGGCTGTCGCGCCAGTCGCTGGAGGCGGCGCCGACGACGGTGAAACCCGGCTGCGGCTGGCTGCCGTCGTCGTGGCTGCCCGACGAGAGCCTGCGCCGCGCGCTGCGCGCCGTGTCGCGCGACGAATCCGACGCGCTGACCGACTACGCGACGCCGCTCGGCCTGCCCGCGCTGCGCCAGCAGCTCGCGTGGCGGCTCGCGCAGCACGGCGTTCACGCGGAACCCGCGCAGATCATGCTGACCGACGGCGGCACGCATGCGCTCGACCTCGTATGTCGCCTGCTGCTGGAGCCGGGCGACACGGTCGTGCTCGACGATCCGTGCTACTTCAACTTCCAGGCGCTGCTGCGCGCGCATCGCGCGCGGATCGTCAGCGTCCCGTACACGCCGAACGGTCCCGATCTCGTGCGCTTCGAACAGGTGCTCGCCGAGCACCGACCGCGCCTGTACATCACCAATGCTGCGCTGCACAACCCGACCGGTGCGACGCTCGCACCGCCCGTTGCGCACCGGCTGCTGACGCTCGCGGCCGAGCACGACTTGCTGATCGTCGAGGACGACATCTTCGCGGATTTCGAGAGCGCGCCCGCGCCGCGCCTTGCGGCATTCGACGGGCTGTCGCGCGTCGTGTCGATCGGCAGCTTCTCGAAGACGCTGTCGGCCGCGATCCGCTGCGGCTACGTCGCCGCGCGCCCGGAATGGATCGAGGCGCTCGTCGACCTGAAGCTCGCGACGTCGTTCGGCAACGCGCAGATCGGCGCGAACATCGTGCACCGGCTGCTGATCGACGGCACGTACCGGCGTCACCTCGACAGCCTGCGCGCGCGTCTTGCTGACGCGATGGGCGAGACGATCCGGCGCCTCGCGCGCGCGGGGCTCGGAATCTGGACGGAGCCGCGCGGCGGCCTGTTCGTGTGGGCGCAACTGCCCGACGGGCTCGACGCCGCGCGCGTCGCGCGCCACGCGCTTGACCACGACGTCGTGCTGGCGCCGGGCAACGTGTTCAGCGTGTCGCGCAGCGCGACGTCGTACCTGCGCTTCAACGTGTCGCGCTGCAAGGGGCCGGCGGTGTTCGATGCGCTTGCGCGGGCGATGGAGGCGGCTCGGGCGGCGGAGCACGCGCGCGTGCAGGCGGATGCGGGCGGACGCTTGCTGCCCGGAGAGCCGTGATGGCGGGCGGATGCGCAGACGGTAATTGAGCGGTGCGGTGATCGGCCTCTTTCGGCATCCGTAACGTCACTCTGGCTCTTGGTCGACGGGACGAAAAATCGTACTCGTCCCATAGACGAGCACGCTCCCGACAACCGATAGTTTCCCAACTTTTTTGCCGGGATCTATCGAGCCAATGAGCGGGATTCTGAATTCACACGACGCTGCCGAAGACGAAGACGACGAATGGGTTTTCGTTGGAACCACCTACACGAACACGACGCCAGGATCCGTTCATGTTATCGACCTCGACCTGACACCGATCTGCGAGAACATGTCGAACAAGGCATTCCGGAAACTGATCGTGCGGTTGCGTGACGCGGCGATTTCATTGATTCAGGATCGGATTCACGGGATTGCACATTGGGATCAAGGAGAACAGGAACGCGTCCAGACCTGGTTCGGGCGATCCGATGAGGCAATTCGACACCACCTACGGACCGGGCTACCGAAGCTTCTGCGCGTCATGCAGGAATTGAAACCGGAAAATGTCATCCGGTGGGACGAGCAGAAACAGCGAAACATCACGTGTACCGTGTTTCCCGACAACGGAATCGCCGATGCCGCCGTATGCAAACCCGATTCGGACAAGCGAATCATCGCAATCTATCCACACTTCTGCACGCTTCCCGACGCTCGACTCTCTTCCAATTGCAAGTTGAAGGTCCTGATTCACGAGTGTACGCACTACGTCGACACCTTCGACTCGAACGACGAAATCTACGGATTCGGGACCGGCCTTAAATACTGGGCACGAGATCATCGGGATCTGGCGATCAATAACGCCGACAGCCTCGCTTGCTATATTTCATTCTTTGACGACAGGGTCCTGTGGTGAGATCTCTCGCGCATCTGACGAGCATCGCGCTCGGGTTATGCCTGGCATTTTCGCCGCCGCTCGCGGCATGTACCGTTTCCGAAGACATGCTGGACAGTGTCCCGCTCAACTCTTCCGACATTCCAAATGAGGATCGAGTCAAGATTGCGGACATGGTTATCCGCGCCCGTCAGTGGCCCGATGCCGACATCCGCGGCATCATCTCAGCCGGCGCGTATGTCGGTGAAAGGGACCCACAAGCGCTTGCGCTGCATCGAGCGGCCAATCTGAGGGAATATCTCGTCCAGCTCGGCATCAAGGACGAGAACATATGGTCGGACACACACATGATCTCGAAACCGTATCCGAAAGACAGCGCCGGCTACGAGGGTTATCTTCAGATCGGACTGACACTGGTTCCGCTGTGTAAAGACGGATGCCGGCATCTTTGCGACGATCCTCGCATCACACCGACATCCCGGGCAATCCGTCGACCCTGACCGCCTTCGACGAAGCCGCCACCGATCTCGCCAGCGTCAGGGTGACACGAACGCCTCGCGCCACCCCGCTCTCTACCTCAAACCTCCCCCGCGTGCGCCCTCGCCCGCACCTCGGCAAACGTCGTATCGACCAGCAGCCGCCCCGTATCGAACACCGTTTCGAGCGCCTCGTCCCATTCGCCTTCCAGCGCCCGATCGTCCCACGCAACGGGCAGTGTCGTCGTCCGATACTCTCCGGTGCGGCGATTGCGCAGCAGCGTGAGCCGCCCCTTCTTCGAGCGCTTGCCCTGATCGGTGACGGGATCCTTGCGGACGTCGTGCCACACGCCACCGCGCCGGATCGCCGAGCACTTCATCGCAAAGCGCTGCGTATCGCGGTTCACCTGCTGCAGCAATGCGCCGCCCATGCCGAACACGACATTGCCGGCCGCATAACCCGCGTCGTCGAGTGCGGAAAGAATCGCGTCGATCGACAACTCGTCGACACCATCGCCCTGGATCACGCGCACGCGGTTCAGCACGCGCCGCCCCTTGCCGTTCAAGGTCGAGCCGAACGACGCGTCGAGCGCGCGCACGGTCTGCATCACGATCTTCACCGGGTCGCCCGAATCGGGACGCACGACGAGCGTCGCGCCAGAATCGATCACGGCCTGCCGCAGTTCGCCGCCCCACAGATCGAGCGCGGCGAACAGATCGTAGGAGTCCGACACGACCGACACGATCGCGCCGGGCAGCCCGAAGCGGCGGATCATGTTCCGGTACGCATCGGCCTCGCCTTCCCTCCCCCACGACGTGATCGTGCTGTGCTCGGCCGCCGGCACCGAGTACGCCGCCATCGGCTCGCGATAGAAGCGGTTCGCGGCCAGCACGCCGAGCACCGTATCCGAGCCCATGAAATTCACGAGGTGCGCCGCGCCGCCGATCGCGGCCGACTCTGCGCTCGACACGCCGCGCGCGCCGAAGTCGTGCAGCTTGAACGGCAGTTGCGCGAGATCGTCGTCGGTCCTTTCGAGGAAACGGCGGATCGTCTGCCGCAGGTGCCAGCTTCGCGTCGCGACCGTCACCGGATACCAGACGCGCAACAGCATCGTCTCGAGATACGACGCGAGCCAGAACACCTGCGGATCGTCGCATTCGACGGTCATCAGCACGTTGTGCACCGGCACGACCGAACCCTCCGGCACCGCGCGGATCTTCACGGGCAGATAGCCGTCGTAGCGTTCGACGATGTAGCGCCACCCTGCTTCGTTGAACGGCACGCCGTGCACCGTGAAGAAATCGCGCGCATCGTCGATCATCGCGTGCGTGACCGGCTTGCACAGATATTCCTTCAGCAGCATCTGCAGGCCGAAGAACAGCGTGCGGTCGTAGCGGCCGCCGCGCGATTCGACGTACGAGAACATCGCCGACGCGTCGGGCGGATATTGCAGGAAGTGGGAAGCCTTGTACGAATCCGTGTTGAGGATCGGATTGGCGAGAACCGCGGCAAAGCCGCCGGGATCGTTTTGCATGGCTAGAGCTCCTCTAGGCCGTTGAAGTGCCGCCGCGTCTGTCGCGGCGGACCGGAATGCGGGGAATCAGCGGATCACAGCTTCCCCAGGAAGTGATACGCGATGTCGAAGTGATCCTCGAACATCACGTTGCGCATCTGCGCGAATTCGTTGAGCGGCACCCAGCGTGCCTTGTCGGCGTCGTCGCTGCCCTTCACGCGCGGCAGCTCGCCGGTCGGGAAATTGAACAGGCACGCGTGCGTGATCGTGCGGCCGCGCAGCGAGCGGGTCGGGTGATCGAACACCTGCCGATCCTTGATCGAGCCGCGCAGCACGGGCTCCGGCAGCTTCAGGCCGGTCTCCTCGCGCAGCTCGCGGATGCAAGCCGCATCGAGCCGCTCGTCCTGGTTCACGAACCCGCCCGGCAGTGCCCACAGGCCGCGGCCCGGTTCGCTGCGGCGGCGCACGAGCAGGATATGACCCGAGTGCACGACCACCGCGTCGACCGTCACGAACGTGACGGGATAAGGCGCGGCTGCCCATGCCTTGCGATACGCGGCGATGAATTCGGCTTCCGACTTCAGTTGCGCGAATTCCGGCTGCGTTCGAAAACGCTCGAGCCAGCCGAACACGGGTTCCGGCACGGCCCACTGCACGAAGCTGTTGGTGCGTTCTGCGAAATACTGGTCGCGGATCTCGGTGGCGGAAATGTCTTCGGTCGCATCGACGTCGACGAGCTCCCATTGCGGGAACATCCGCAGGTA
The DNA here is from genome assembly GCF_949752865.1 of Burkholderia sp. IT-111MI5. Classification (NCBI taxonomy): domain Bacteria; kingdom Pseudomonadati; phylum Pseudomonadota; class Betaproteobacteria; order Burkholderiales; family Burkholderiaceae; genus Burkholderia; species Burkholderia sp. IT-111MI5. The sequence goes on from NZ_CATKIF010000033.1 coordinate 432,437, forward strand.
ATACGACGTGGCGTCCTTCTCATGGCCGATCAGCCCGACCTTGCGCTGCGCGACTTCGCCGAGCGCGGACGCGACGGCGTCCTGCACCCAGCGCACCCAGTCGCCGTCGTTGTACGTCGAATCCTGCAACGGCGCGATCGTCACGCGGTCGCGCTCGGACGCGTCGAACAGCGAAGCCAGCATCTGGCGGCGCTCGTCGAACGAGAACGGATCCTTGATGGTGCGGGGCTTGTCGGTCGACCCGATCAGCACGCACACGCGCTCGGCCCGGCTCAGTGCCGACTTCAGCACGTTCAGGTGACCACGATGCGGAGGCTGGAAACGACCAATGAAAACGAGCGCGTCGAAGCGCCGGTTCTGTTGCGTACTCATGAGGCTCCCTCAAGAGATTGAAACGCTTCGGGTCTTTCCCGAAGGGTTGGAATGAATCCTAGGTGAAATCCCGGAGTGCGTCAATCGAGCACACGCTCGACTTGACCAAGTCTGACGAAATGCGCGGTATTGGCGGGGTACACTCGATTTCATCCCAATCCGCACCATTGCGCCCGCCATCATGAGGATCTCAGTCAGCCGGACCGTCGGCGTCGATCGCAAACGCCTCTTCACGTGGTCGCAGGATTACGCGCGGCGGCTCGTGTGGGACAGCTTCCTCGTCGACGCCTATCTGCTCGACGAAACGACGGCCGACGTCGGCGTCGACGCGTTCTGCCGCAGCCAGTCGGGCGCGACGATGGTGTCGCGCTACATCTCGTACCGCCCGCCGCAGGTCGCTGCCGTCGAAATGGTCGACGGGCCGAAGGTGCTCGAACGCTTCAGCGGCAGCTGGAACTTCACCGAACACACACCGGGTTCGACCGAAGTGAAGTTCACGTACAACTTCCGCGCTCAGCCGTCCTGGCTGCGCTGGCTGCTCGAACCGCTGATCGGCGCGTTCTATCTCGTGCAGACGCGCCGGCGTCTCGATTCGTTCAAGCGCTGGGCCGAAGCGGAAGCGCTGCCGCGCTGATACGCACTGCCGTGCGGTCCGGCGTGTCTGCGCCGTCTCCCTCCGGATACGTTCGAACCCGCCATGGCCGCTTCATCGGGCATTTGCCAGATCCGCCGAACCCGGGGAAACTACGGGCGGCCGTCACCCTGACGGCGAGCCCTGACCGAGAGAACAGGGCACTCCTCCCTGAAACGGCGTCGATACAAACACAATCCCATGAGCCTGATATCCCGATTCTTTGGCCGCAAGGAAGAACCCGAAAACCCCGCCGCACTGGTCGCTGCGTCCGACGTCGAGCATCCGCTGAGCGTGACGGTCGTCTTCGACGGGCCGCTGCAGGTCGATATCGCTTCGCTGACGGCCGCGCTGCGTGCGTACCATCCGAGCATGAAGCACGCGCGTGTCGAAACCGAGCCCACGCTGGAGCAGGTATTCGGGCTCGCCGGCTGGGGCAACCACGTCGTCCGGCTGGTCGGCTTCGATGCGCCCTATCCGTCCGACGCGCTGGAAGCATGCGTCGCGCCCGCCCACTACGGGCAGGACCTGAAGCAGCAGGTGCGCGCGAGCCGCAGCCACGTGATCCTCTACTACGCCGGACATGAACCCGATCCGCTCGACCAGTATGTCGCGCTGGCGGCCGTCGCCGGCGCGCTGGCCGAACAGAACGGCCTCGCGGTGCTGAACGAACACGCGCGCACGTCGCTGCCGGCCGGTGTCTTCGATGCGAAGGAGCTCGGTGCCGAAAGCCTCGAAGTGCTGCGCGAGATCCCGTTGAACCTGTTCTTCTGCGGCTTCGTGAAATACGAGGTCGAAGGCGTCGAAGGCGTGTGGATGCGCACCTATGGCGCCGACGTGTTCGGCCTGCCCGATTTTGCGGCGCTCACGGAAGGCCATCACGAAGGCGAACGCTATTCGGGCATCTTCAACAACGTGATGCACTACCTGCTGGAAAGCGGTGCGCGCATGCATGCGGGCGAAACGATGCAGGTCGGTTCGGAAACGTTCATGAAGCTGCGGGAACCGCTCGAACACGAGTATTACCTGCAGGGGCCGGCGCAAGTGCTGGTGGCCGAACTGATCTCGGCGGACCAGATCAATCGCTGATTGCGACGCGATCGTGCGGCGCGCGGGCTCGAAGCTTCTCGAACCGCGCGCGCCGCGGCACTACGTGACGGCTGCATAGCAGCCACTGCTCCAACCCGATGAGGACGCGTCCTCGTTAAATGCCCGCTCAGGTCGATGCAGCGCCGCGCGCCACCTGCTGCCGGGCCTGCGCCTGCGCGCCGAGCGCGGCGGCGATCGCATCGACCGCATCGGCCGCACGCGCCGCGCCGCACATGAACGCATCGACGGCCGCGAAGCGATGCTCGGGCCACGTATGGATCGTGATGTGCGATTCGGCGAGCAGCACGACGCCCGTCACGCCATGCTCGCCGCCGAAATGATGGAAGTGCGCGCCGATCACGCGCGCGCCTGCCTGTTGCGCCGCTTCGGTGAGGATCGCTTCGAGCCGTGCGGCGTCGCGCAGCAGCGCCGCATCGATACCGGCCAGGTCGGCCAGCACATGCGAGCCGAGCGTCGCGCTCGGCGGTGCAATCGCGTCGCGTGCGGTCATTTGTGCGACCCGTACGACGAGTAGCCGCTGCGCGCCGACGAACTGCCCCAGCCGCCACCGCCCGAACCGCTGCCGCCGATCGACGCGCAACTGAACAGCGTGACGACGATCAGGCCATAGACGCCGTAGAGGATGTACCGGATCACGAGTTGCCCCCGTCCGATGCAAAGCCCTTCCACAGCCATTCAGGCAGCCACAGCACCATCAGGCCGACCAGCACGTAGACGGAGCGGCTGCTGAACGAGAACAGCGAGCCCATGTTGAAGATCACGAGCAGCGCGCTGAACACCCACGGCAGCGGCGCGAAACTGTGCGGGCCTTTGCCGCCGAACAGGCCCGTCGACGCGGCGGCGCCCGTTGCGGCCGCGGCCGTCGCGAGCGCCGGCGTGCCGAAGCGTTCGGCGAGCGCGCTGCCCGACAGCGGCCGCGCACGCGACCACACGATCTCCGCAGCGCTGCGCTCGCGCGTCAGCTTGTCCTTCTGCCAGCCGTAGTCGATGATCGACGTGCGATCGCCTACCTGCACGCGCCAGTTGAACGCACCGACCACGTAGACGACCTCCGATTCATATTCCTCGCGCAGGCGGTAGGTCTTGCCGCCGTCGGTCACGTCGGACTCGCTGCCGATCGTCGGCCAATGATCGAGCACCTGCACGCGCTCCCAGCGCCCTTCGCTCTGCACGAGCCACAGGAAACCGCGCTTCGGGTTCAGCAGCAGGTATTCGTCCCACGTCTCGTCGTCGCCCGGCACGCGGCAGCGCATCATGCCGATCACCGTGTACTTCACGCCGTCGAACGTGCCGATCGCGCCGAGCTCCAGTGCGCCCTTCACCGATTCGAGCTTGCGCTGCGCCGCGAACACGGTCTGCTGCTCGGCCGTGCACTGCACGCCCGCGTGACAACTGCCGCACACCACGTAATCGGCCACGTTCGGCGCATACGACAGCGGTGCGCCGCAGCTCGGGCACGCGAACGGCACCATCTCCGCGCCGCGCTTCTCGCGCGTATCGGCTTCCGTATCGCGCAGCCCCGTGAACGCGAGCGCATCGAATTCCAGCGCCTCGCCCGAATAGACGGCCGGGCTCCCGCCGTTCGAATCGGCATCCGAATAATCGTAGGTCGCGAACGCGTTGCCGGTCCGCAGATCGACGACGCGCGCCTCCCAGCCGGCATCGACGCGGAACGGCAGCTCGCCGTCGCCGCCCGTGCAGCGCGCGGTGCGCACGTCGGACACGAGATACGCGCGGCCGCCGTGGTCGATCCGCATGCCCGGTTCGAGCGTGCCGAATGCGGGCCACGCGCCGCCGGACGCATCGTCGGGCTCGCGCACCGTGACCGCGTACTGGCCCGACGCATCCGACAACCAGCCGAATGCGCCGTCGTCGAACACGACATACCATTCGCTCCACGCACCGGCGTCGTAGGTCATCTGGATGCGCCCGAGCACCGTGAACATGCGCTTGCCGTAGCGGCCGGCCGTGCCGATCTGGATCGGCGACGCATCGTCGAGCACCGTGGCAAGCTCGCCGATGCGCTCGACGTCGGTGCCGCGCTTGAGCAGCGTGCTGCGGCAGAACGCGCAGACGGCCATCACCGCCGCCGCCGAGCGAAACTCGACCGGCGCGCCGCACTGGGGGCACGAAGTACTGAACATGCGCGACGCTTACCGCGTGAGCTTCGCGAGGATCTCGGCCTTCGCGCGCGAATATTCGTCTTCGGTCACGAGGCCCTTGTCGAACAGCGCCTTCAACTGTTCGAGCCGCTGCACGTAATCGGTGCCGTCGGCCGGCGCGGCCGGCTGAGCGGCAGCCACCGGCGCTGCGACGGGAGCAGGCGGTGCGGCCGGCGCCGGTTGCGCTGCGCCCGCGATCTGGCCGGCCATCGCCTGCCCGATCGCCGCGCCCGCGGCGAGCCCCGCGCCGATACCGGCGATGCCGCCCGGATTCTGCGCGGCCAGCGGAATCGCCTGCGCGGTCTGGTATTGCGTGGCGCGCGCGAGATCGCCGGCCATCCCCGCGCCGATCCGCAGGTCGAGCGCCTTCTGCAGCTCGGCCGGCAGCGACACGCTCTCGACCGCGAACGCATCGAGCGCCAGGCCGTAGCGCGTAAACACCGGCACCAGCGCGTCGGCGATGCGCTGCGACAGCAGCGACTGGTTCGCGGCCATGTCGACGAACGGCACGTCGGCCGAGCCGAACGTCGTGCTCATCGCGGTCACGACCAGGTTGCGCAGTTGCTGTTCGAGATCGTCGACCGTGTACTGCGCGCGCGTGCCGCTGACCTCGCGGTGGAACGCGGCTGCGTCGACGATCCGGTACGAGTAGATGCCGAACGCGCGCACCTGCACGAAGCCGAATTCGCGGTCGCGGATCGTCACCGGCTGCGCGGTGCCCCAGCGCCGGCCGAGCTGCAAGCGCGTGCTGAAGAAATAGACGTCCGACTTGAAAGGCGACTGAAAGAATTTGTCCCAGTTCTTCAGGTACGTGAGCACCGGCAGCGTGTTCGTTTCCAGCGTGTACAGCCCCGGCTGGAACACGTCGGCGATCTTGCCTTCGTTCACGAAGATCGCGACCTGCGTTTCGCGCACGGTCAGCTTGCCGCCGTACTGGATTTCCTGGTCTTCCATCGGATAGCGCCAGGCCAGCACGCCGTCGGTGTCTTCCGTCCATTGCAGGACGTCGATGAACTGCTTGCGGATGAATGAACCCAGACTCATGTCGGTCTCCTCGGACGCGTGGCGCGTCAGGTCAGGCAGGCGGCATTGATGATGCCGACGACGAGCGACGCGGTGCCCATCAGGCCGCCCATCGCGACGTTGCGATCCTCGATCGCATGATTCATGCCGGGTATCAGGCGCGTCAGCGCCGCATAGGTGATCAGTTGCACGATCATCGCGCCGACGGCCCAGATCACGACTGCGCCGAGCGTCGAGTTGTGCGCGATGCTGGACGCGAGCGTCAGGCAGAAACCGATCAGCGCGCCGCCGAACGACAGCGTCGCGGCGGCGTTGCCGTCGCGGATCAGCGCCAGTTCGTCGAACGGGGTGACCTTCAGGTACACTGCCGCGAACACGAGAAGCAGCACGAACGCCGACAGTAAATGAACCGCATAAAGATAGGCACTATTCATTCTTTCCCTCGGATTTTGTGCTCGGTTCGCCGCCCCGTCGCCGGCCGGCCCGTCAATGGCCGACCCACGAAAATCCGCGCCAGTATATCCACATTGCCGACCGCTGCACAACGGATGCACCATGCTGCATAAGCGTGCGCTCGTCCTGTCGATCCTGGTGCTCGCGTCGTGCGGGCTCGGCTACGAACTGATCAGCAGCGCGCTGTCGAGCTACCTGCTCGGCGATTCGATCCTGCAGTTCTCGTCGGTGATCGGCTGCTACCTGTTCGCGATGGGGATCGGCTCGTGGCTCGCGAAGTTCGTCGAGGACGACGACGTGCTCGACCGCTTCGTCGACATCGAGCTGCTCGTCGGCCTGCTCGGCGGCGTGTCGGCCGCGCTGCTGTTCGCGGTGTTCGCGTGGCTCGCCGCGCCGTTCCGCGCGGCGCTCTATGCGCTGGTGCTCGCGCTCGGCCTGCTGATCGGGATGGAGATCCCGCTCGTGATGCGCGCATTCCAGCAGCGGCGCCAGGCGTTCCGCCATACCGTCAGCGAAGTGCTGACCTTCGACTATCTCGGCTCGCTCGCCGTGTCGCTGATCTTCCCGCTCGTGCTCGCGCCGCGTCTCGGCCTGCTGCGCACGAGCTTCCTGTTCGGGATCCTGAACGCATTCGTCGCACTGTGGACGACGCATCTGTTCCGCGACGAGATCCGCAACGTGCGCGGCAAGCTGATGCGCGCGGCGCTCGTGATCGGGCTGCTCGTCGCCGGCTTCGCGCTGTCTGACCGCATCACGCACTGGGCCGAACACGGCGTGTACGGCGACGAGACGATCTATTCGGAAACGACGCCCTACCAGCGCATCGTGCTCACGCAATGGCACGACGACATGCGGCTGTACCTGAACGGCAACCTGCAGTTCTCGTCGCGCGACGAGCACCGCTATCACGAGGCGCTGATCCACCCGACGATCGAAGCGCTGCCATGGGCGAAGCGCGTGCTCGTGCTCGGCGGCGGCGACGGCCTCGCGGTGCGCGAACTGCTCAAGCACCGCAACCTCGAACGAATCACGCTCGTCGATCTCGATCCCGCGATGACGAAGCTGTTCTCGACGTCCGCGCCGCTCGTCAAGCTGAACCAGGGCTCGCTGAAGGATCCGCGCGTGCAGGTGATCAACGACGACGCAGTGCGCTGGCTCGAATCGAACGCCGACGTGTACGACGCGATCGTCGTCGACTTTCCCGATCCGACCAACTTCGGGCTCGGCCGCCTGTATTCGGTGCCGGTGTTCCGGCTGCTCGCGCGCCACCTGTCGGAGAACGGCTACGCGGTGATCCAGTCGACGTCGCCGTATTTCGCGCCGCACGCGTACTGGACCATCATCGCGACGCTGCACGAAGCCGGGCTCAACACGTGGCCGTACCACTGCTACGTGCCGTCGTTCGGCGACTGGGGTTTCGTGATCGCCGGCAAGCGCCGCGATTTCACGGTGCCGACGCACTACTCGGTGCCGACGCGCTGGCTCGACGCGCAGACGGCCGCCGAGATGTTCCACTTCCCGGCCGACATGCCGGCGCTGCCGATGTCGCCGAACGAACTCAACGACCAGCCGCTCGTGCGCCGCTTCGACGACGACTGGAAGCACGTGCTGCGCTGATGGACCGCCGCACGTTCCTGGTCGCGTCGGCGGCCGCGTCGCTCGCCGCATGCGGCCGCACCGGCTGGATCGAGACGACGCCGCGCGTCGGCTATCCCGGCATGCGCGAAGGCCATGCGCTGCGCGACCATGCAACCCTGCCGCCACCATCCGGCACGCTCGAAACCGACGTCGCGATCCTCGGCGCCGGCGCGGCCGGGCTGTCGTGCGCATGGCAGCTCGCACGCGCGGGCCACAAGCGCTTCGCGGTGCTCGCGGGCCCCGAATTCGGCGGCAATGCGGCCGGCGGCCGCTTCGGCGATCTCGGTTATCCGAAAGGCGCGCACTACCTGCCGCTGCCGTCGCTCGAATCCGCGCATCTGCGCGACATGCTCGCCGATCTCGGCGTGATCGAATCCGCACCGCTGTCCGCGCGCCCCGTGTACGACGAGCGTGCGCTCGTGCACGCGCCCGACGAACGGCTCTTCATCGCCGGGCAGTGGCAGGACGGCATCGTGCCGACGGCCGGCCTCGGCGCCGACGAACTCGCGCAGCAGGCGCGCTTCTTCGCGTACACGGACGGGCTGCGCAGTGCGCGCGGTGCCGACGGCCGCAAGGTGTTCTGCATCCCGATCGCGGAATCGTCGCGCGACCCGCGCTGGCGCGCGCTCGATCGGCGCTCGTTCCGCCAATGGCTGCTCGACGAGGGCTACACCGCGAAGGCGCTGCACTGGTACCTGAACTATTGCTGCCGCGACGACTACGGCGCGGGATACGAGCACGTGTCCGCATGGGCGGGGCTGCACTACTTCTCGTCGCGCGGCGGCCACGCAGGCGATGCGAGCGACGGCGCGGTGCTGACCTGGCCCGACGGGCTGCACACGATGGTGACGAAGCTGACCGACTCGATCACCGCGCGCACCGCCTCGAATGCGTGGTCGCGGGACGGCTTCGCGGTGCGCGCGACCGAACGCGCGGGCGGCGTCGACGTGCTGTGCGCGCGCATCGGCGACGACGGCGCGCTGTCGACGTTCACGCTGAAGGCGCGGCGCGTCGTATGCGCGATGCCGCTGTTCGTCGCCGCGCGCGTGTTTCCGCAGCTTTCCGCGTACGGTTTCGAACCCGCGCGCGACCTGCCGCCGCGCGCGCCGTGGCTCGTGTCCAACTTCCTGCTCGACGGCATGCCGGCCGAGGAAGCGGGCGTGCCGCTCGCGTGGGACAACGTCGTCTACGACGGCACGGGGCTCGGTTATGTCGTGTCGACGCACCAGTTGATCCGGATGTCGCCGCCGACGCGCTCGGTGTTCTCCGCATATCAGGCGTTGAGCACGCAAGCGCCGGACGATACGCGCCGCTGGCTCGCGCAGGCGAAGCCCGACGCGTTGCGCGAACAGGCGGCGATCGACCTGCAGGCCGTCTACGGGCGCGAGCTGTGGAAACACGCGACGGCGCTCGAGATCACCGTGCGCGGCCATGCGATGGCGACACCCGACGTCGGCTTCCTGAGCCGGCCGGGGCTGCTCGCGCTGCGCGACGCCGACGGCCCCGTCGTGTTCGCGCACGCTGACCTGTCCGGGCTATCGCTGTTCGAGGAAGCGTCGTACTGGGGCGTGCTCGCGGCCCGGCGCGTGCTTGCCTGACGGTCGCCATTCGTCATTGCGGCGCCGCCATCACCCGCTATAATCGCGCGACATTCCGACTGCATTGAGCAGGCCGACGGTGCCGCGCCGTGCGACGCGCCGCATGCCCTCCTCGACAACAACAATGACGAACCGAACCATTCGACGCCTTCGCCGGTTCGTGCGTGCCGCCGCGCGCGTACTCGCGTGCACCCCGCTGCTCGGCGCGCCGCCGGCGCTGCATGCGGCCGACACCGCAGGCACCGAACCCGCATCCTCGCGCTACATCGTCGTCGACACCGGCCATACGCCGGCTCACCCGGGTTCCACCGGCGCGAGCGGCCGAGTCGAATACCTGTACAACCTCGATCTGTCCGCCGCAGTTGCGGAAAAGCTCGCCGCGCTCGGCGACCGCGTGCGGCGCACGTCGGCCGACGGCCGCGAGATCGCGCTCGACCAGCGTTCGACGCAGGCGCCCGACGCGAACCTGTTCGTGTCGATCCATCACGACTCGATGCAGCAGCAATTCATCGACGCCGGCCGGCAGCGCGAATTCCGCGGCTTCTCGGTGTTCGTGTCGGAGCGCAATCCGCACTACGCGGAAAGCCTGCGCTGCGCGAAGGCGATCGGCGAACGGCTGGTCGCGGCAGGCGAACGGCCGTCGCTGTATCACGCTCAGCCGATCCGCGGCGAGAATCGCCCGCTGATCGACCCGCAACTCGGCATCCACCGCTTCGACGATCTCGTCGTGCTGCGCACCGCGCCGATTCCGGCGGTGCTCGTCGAGGCCGGCGTGATCGTCAATCCCGACGAGGAAGCGCGGCTCGCGCAACGCGGGACGATCCAGCGCCTGTCCGCCGCGATCGCGGGCGGGATCGACGCGTGCACGGCGCCGAAGTGACGATATCGCCCATCGGGCTCAACGGTTTTCACCCAGTCAGGAGCATCACAATGAAAAAGAAGAATCTGTTCGCATCCTGCGCGCTGCTCGCGCTCGCCGTTCCGTTCGCCGCGCACGCGGCCGGCTGCGGGAAGCCGCGCAGCGCGTTCGACCAGGTGTACTGCACCAGCACGCAGTTCTCGCAGTCCGATCGCGATCTGAATGACGAGTACGGCCGTCTGCGCAAGCAACTGAGCGGCGACCAGCAGGCCACGCTGAAGGCCGGCCAGCTCGCGTGGCTCAAGCAACGCGATGCCCAGTGCAGCGAGACGCGCAACAACAGCTACCTCGTGGATATCCAGTGCGCGAACGACATGACGCAGTCGCGACTGTCGTTCCTGCGCGAGCGCGAGCGTGAATGCACGAGCACGGGGTGCGTGGCGTCGAAGCTCGGCGAGTAAGCGCTTCGCAAGTGCCGTGTCGCGAAGCGGTTCGCGGCACGGCATGCGCTGCGCATCGAGAATCGTTCGATCAGGCGGAGCACGCATGACACCGAATACGACAACGATCGACATCCGCGCTGCCACGTCCGCCGATGCCGCAACCATTGCCGACATCCACGTCGCGTCTTGGCAGGCGACCTACACGGACATCATGCCGGCCCCGTTCCTCGCCGGCCTCTCGGTCGAAAAACGCACGACCTTCTGGCGCTGTGCGCTCGACGCCGGCCGCCCACGCGTCGCGCTCGCATTCACGGGCAATGACGCGGCAGGCTGGATCGCCTATGGTCCGACGCGCGACACCGACAAGGATCGCGCGTGGGGAGAAATCGAAGCGATCTATCTGCACCCGTCGCATTGCGGGCAAGGCATCGGCGCGGCGCTGGTCGAGCATGCATGCCGATCGCTGCATGACGCGGGCCATGCATGGGTGTCGCTCTGGGTACTCGTCGAAAACCGTCGTGCAAGAGCGTTCTATGAACGCGAGGGCTTCGTCGCCGAACACGACATCAAGACCTTCGAGATCGACGGTATGCCGATCGAGGAAGTGCGCTACTGGCGCGCACTTCCGTAGTTTGCTTCGTCAACGCGCGCGGCAATCACAAAAACCACCGATACTCCCGCGCGCCGATCTCGTTACGAAAATCCAGCTCCTCCTGCCGCTTGTTCTCGCAGTACACCATCACGAACTCGCCGCCGAGCCGTTCGCGCACGGCCGGATGATCCTGCATCGCCGCGACGGCCGACAGCATCTCCTTCGGAAAATCGATCCCGCTGCCGCGATCCTCGTTGAGCGGCGTGATCGGTTCGATTCGTGCATCGAGCCCGTGCTCCATCCCGGCGAGGATCGCCGCGAGCACCAGATACGGGTTCGCATCCGCGCTCGCGAGCCGGTGTTCGATCCGCAGGTTGCGCGCATCCGACTCGGGAATCCGGATGCACGCATCGCGATCCTCGAAACCCCAGCTTGCGCGGCTCGCCGCGTTCACCATCGATCCGTAGCGCCGGAACGCGTTGTGATTCGGCGCGAACACGGGCATGCAATGCGGCAACAGCGCGAGGCATCCGGCCACCGCATGCCGCAGCGGCCGCTGCCCGTCCGCCGCGAGCAGGTTGCGCCCCGCGTCGTCGTACAGGCTCACGTGAACGTGCATCCCGCTGCCCGGCGCATGCAGGTAGGGCTTGCCCATGAAGCTCGCGCGATAGCCGTGCTGCAACGCGACGCCGCGCGTGCTGCGGCAGAACAGCGCCGACCAGTCGGCCGCGCGCAGCCCGTCGTCGGTATGACCGAAATTGATCTCGAACTGGCCCGGCCCGAGCTCGGCGGTGATCACCGTCGCATCGACGCCCTGTTCGCACGCGGCCTCGACCATCTCGTGCAGCACGTCGGAGAAGCGCGACAGCCGCTCGATATGCATGTTCGGCTGATCGTCGCGGTCGTCGCTCAGGCGATCGCGCGGGTACTGCGGCATCCCTTCCGCGAGCTGCGCGGCGAACAGGTAGAACTCGAGCTCGAACGCGACGACCGGCCGGATGCCGCGCGCCGCGAAGCGCCGCAGCACGCGCGCGAGCACCTCGCGCGGCTCGAACTCGATCGGCGCATCGGTGCCGTCGGAGCTGATCAGCATCTGCGCGAGCGGCTGCCGCTCCCAGCGCACGGGCTTCAGCGTGCCGGGGATCAGGCGGCGCGGCGCGTCGGGGTCGCCGTCGTTGAAGCAGTAGTCGCCGATCTTGTAGAGGCCGCCTTGCGTGCCGAGCAGCACGCAGTTCTGCGGCAGCTTCAGCAGCGAGCCCGACGCGACCTTCTCGAGCGCATCGATCGGGTAGCGCTTGCCATAGAAGTGCCCGGGCAGGTCGAGGCAGATCAGGTCGACATAACGAATCTCGGGGTGCGCCTGCCGGAATGCGCGGACTTCACCGACCAGCGCGGGAACGACGTCATCCATGTCTCATCCTTTCCATGTCTTGTATGGCGGTGCCGCGGCGCGGCGAACCGGATTCATGCGACACACGGGACAACGCATGCCGCTTTAAATCAGTACTGCAAACATGCTGCGAGGCGCGGCGGCCTGCGACACCGCCCGCCCCGCCGACAACTCAGGTGAACACCCAGATCACGCGCGTCGGCGCGTCGGTCAGGTTGGCATAACGGAACCGCTTGTGCGCGGGCAGCTGGAACGCATCGTTCGGGCCGAGCGTGACGGGCGTGTCGTCGCCGTCGATCCAGATCGTCAGTTCTCCTTCGAGCACGAAGCCACCCTGCTCGTCACTGTCGTCGACGGGCCGCTCGCCGCTGCTCGCGCCCGGCGCGAGATGGCTTTCGAGAACCGAAAAGCGCGAGCGCATGTTCGGCGACACCAGGATGTCGGTAATGCCGGCCGCGTAATACACGGTACGCCGCTCGTCGGGCCGCGTGACCCACGGCACGCTGCGCGGCTTGCTCAGGCTGTAGAAATACGTGGTCGGCACGCCGAGCGCCTCGCCGATCGCGGTCAGATCCGCGACCGTCGGACGCGACAGCCCGCGCTCGACCTGCGACAGAAAGCCGACCGAGCGGCCGATCCGCTCGGCGAGGTCGTTCAGCGTGACCTTGCGATGCTTGCGCAGGTCGCGGATCAGGATCGCCAGACTTTCTATCTCTTCCTGTTCGTTCATGATGAGTTCCGAAACGGTCAGACGGTGTCGCGCAAACGGTACCAGGCCTTGCCGAGCGCCTCCAGCGGCGCGGCGAGCCGGTCGCCGCCGGGGAAGCGCGGGTTGCGAATGCGCTGGTATTGCGCGAGCAGGCGCTCGTCGCCGAGCACGGCGTCGGCGACCGCGCGCGCACCCGCGAGCGTCGGCAGCACTCCGTGCCCCGAGAAGCCCTGCAGCCAGAAACGCTGCCCGTCGCGGCCGATGTCCGGCGTGCGGCGCATGCTGATGTCGATGTGGCCGCCCCACGCGTAATCGAGCGGCACGCCGGCCAGTTGCGGAAACACGCGTTCGAGGTGCGGACGCGTCGCCGCCGCGATATCGGCCGGGATGCCGCCGAGATACGTGCAGCCGCCGCCGAACAGCAGCCGGTTGTCGGGGCTCAGCCGGAAGTAGTCGGGCACGAACTGGTTGTCGATCACGCAACTGTTCTGCGGCAGCAGCGAACGCGCGACGTCGGCCGCGAGCGGCGCGGTCGCGACCTGGTACGTGCCGACCGGCAGCAGCCGGCGCGCCAGATCGCGATCGAGCCGGTCGACGTATGCATTACAGGCAAGCACGAGCACGTCCGCGCGCACTTCGCCGCGCACCGTGCGGGCGATGTGGCCGCCGGCCGTCTCGCGGCAGTCGAGCACGCGGCTCTGCTCGAAGATGCGGCCGCCCGCGCGCTCGATCGTCTGCGCGAGGCCGAGCGCGAATTTCAGCGGATTCAGGTGGCCAGCCTCCGGATCGTGGAGCGCGGCGAGATAACGCGTGCCGCCGATCCATTCGGGCATCTCGTCACGCCCGATCACGCGCAGCCGGTCATAGCCCCAGCGCTCGGCCGCTTCGTCGCGGGCCTGCGCGAGCATCGCGACGCGACGCGGCCGCACCGCGGCCCACAGGCTGCCGGGCCGGTAGTCGATGTCGAAACCGTGCCGCTCCGGCAGTTCGCGCACCTCGGCCGCGGCCCAGCGCATGCTGTCCCACAGCAGGCGCGCGCCGTCGCGGCCGAGCGAATCCTCGAGCGGCTGCATGTCGCACGACCAGCCGAGCAGCGCCTGCCCGCCGTTGCGGCCCGACGCGGCCCACGCGACACGGCTCGCTTCGAGCACGACGACGCGCTTGCCGGCGAGCGCAAGGCGCAACGCCGTATGCAGCCCGCTGAAGCCCGCGCCGACGACGAGCACGTCGGCGTCGATACGCTCGTCCAGTTCCGGACGACGCGGAATCGGCGCCGGGTAGGTGCCGGCGTAGTAGCTTGCGACGTGACGGTCGGACTGCACGAACATGCGGACTCCCGTGAAATTTTCGCCGATAAATTTCATGAAAAACTAGCACGACAATTTCATGGGAGCAAGGCGGAACATGATTTCGCCGATCGTCGGAGCGACGGGATCGGGCCTTCCGAATCGTATGACCAATCATTTGTCGCACGCTCCACCGACGAGCACCGGAAATTCGATGCGATCTCATCGCACGTCATCCGAATGATCTGCAATGCGAAATCAATCGACTCGACCTGAACGACGAAGCGTCGGCAACCCGACATCGTGTCGTCATCACGATCGACGCGCGGCAGATCTTTCACCGACCGGCGCGCGATCATCTCCCGTCATCGAAGCGCCATGACGCCACCGCCGACGGCACGGCGTGACCGCCATCGTCCGGTTGTCGTCCGGTTGTCGTCCGACAGCAATCGCTCGCGCCGCCGTGCGCGACGGGCGTCACGATCACGTTCGGCAATCGCGCCCCCGCCGCCCGTCGCATCGCCGATTACGCTCGAATCATCCGCCGCTGCGCGCCGTCTCGAAGTGCAATAACTGACAGTTTCTCGTCCGGGGGCTTTTCATTAGATTGGCGACACGATCCATGCAAGGTCTCGCTCACCGACATGACTCTCACTGCCAGCGAAGCACAGCCCACGACGACAGCCACGTACCGGGACATCGCCGAACGCCATGCGCGGTCCGCCCCTTCCGGTGCGTTCCATCGCGATGCATGGGATGCATTGTCCGACGCGGGACTGTGGCGCCTGCCCGTACCGCGCGAACTCGGCGGCGCAGGGCGCACGTGGCACGACTTCGTCGACGCATTCGAAGCAGTCGCCGCAGCGCAGCGCTCCGTCGGCTTCGCGATGGCGCTCGCCAATCAGGCGACGCTGATTCGCGCAATCGTCGCGTACGGTTCCGACGCGCAGCGCGCGCGGCATCTGCCGCCGCTGCTGTCCGGCGCGATCGGCGCCACGGCGATCTCGGAGAAAGGCACCGGCACCGAAGTGCGCGCGCTCGAAACCAGCCTCGTGCGCGACGGCGACCACTACCGGCTCGACGGCCACAAGTACAACATCAGCCACGCACCCGAAGCGCGCCTGATGATGATCGTCGCGACCCTGACCGGCGACGGCAAGCCGGCCACCGCGCTGGTGCTGATCGATCCCGAACGCGCGGGCGTGCGGCGCAGCGCCCCGCAGGCGACGCTCGGCGTCGCGGATCTTCCGATCGGCGATCTCGCGCTGTCCGGCGTGCGCGTCGATGCCGACGAACTGCTCGGCGCGCCCGGCGATGGGCTGCGCCTGCTGATGGACATCGCGTCGATGAATCGCGCGCTGTTCGGCCTGCTGTGCGCGAACGTCACCCAGCCGTTCCTCGCCGACGCGCTCGCGCGCGCCGGCGCCCGCAAGACGCTCGGTGTCGCGCTGGACACCCACCAGCACGTGCAGCGCCGGCTGGTCGACGTCCAGGTCGGCATCGAACGCACGCGCTGGACGGCGCGCGCAGCGCTCGATCAACTCGTCGGGCAACGTCCCGAGGCGCTCGCGAACTGCTCGATCGCGAAGCTCGCAGGCGCGCGCGATCTCGCGCAGGCCGCGCTGCACCTGCTTGCGATTCACGGCAGCGACGGCTACCGGCGCGGCCCGCTCGCCACCTTCGTCGCCGACGCGCTCGCGATGGGCTCGGCCGGCGGCACCGAGGAAATGCATTACCGGAACATCTTCAGCCAGATGCAACGACGCGCGGCCGCCACGGCGCGCACGGCGTAACCGCTCACCCCTCCATCACCCCTTCAGGAGCTGCCCTTGACTATCCAGACTGGCCTGCGTGCCCGCGCCACCCACCGCGTCGACACGATTTCGCTCGCCGATCAATGGGGAGGCGAAGCGCACGCGCTCGCGAGCCCGATCATGATCATCTTCATCGAACAGACCTGCATGCAGGCGACCGACCATCTGCTGCCGGCCGGGCAGATGACGGTGGGCTACAACTTCGAGATCAAGCATCTCGCGCCGACGCCGCCCGAATGGGACGTGACGATCGACGCCGAACTGATCGAGGTCGACGGCCGCATGATGACGTACCGGGTCGAGGTGCGCGACGCGGTGGGCGTCGTCGGCGAAGGCGTGCATACGCGCTGCGCCGTCAGCCGCGACGGCTTCCACCGCCGCCTCGACGAGCGGCGCGACAGCGCGGCGCTCGCGCGCTGACGAGCCGGAGCCCGACCATGATTCCGCTTCCTCTGCAGGGTCTCCGGCTGCCGGTGATTGCGTCTCCGATGCTGATCGCGAGCTATCCCGAGATGGTGCTCGCCCAGTGCAAGAGCGGGATCGTCGGCGCATTTCCGGCGCTCAACGCGCGGCCCAGCGCGCAGCTCGGCGACTGGATCGACACCATCGACGGCACGCTGCGCGCGTACCGGGACGCCCATCCCGACGCGCCGGTCGGCCCGTATGCGGTCAATCACATCTGCCATCCGTCGAATCCGCGCGTCGAACAGGATCTGCGCATCTGCATCGACCGGCGCGTGCCGCTGATGATCACGAGCCTGCGCGCGCCGTCGCGCGACGTCGTCGATGCGATCCACGCGTACGGCGGGATCGTACTGCACGACGTCACGACGGTGCGGCACGCGCAGAAGGCGCTGGAGGCCGGCGTCGACGGCCTCGTTCTCGTCGCGGCGGGTGCGGGCGGCCATGCCGGCACGCTGTCGCCGTTCGCACTGGTCGCCGAAGTGCGGCGCTTCTACGACGGCTTCCTCGCGCTGTCCGGCGCGATCGCGACGGGCGACGCGATAGCCGCCGCGCGCGCGCTCGGCGCCGACTTCGCGTATATCGGTACGCGCTTCCTGGCGTCGCACGAAGCGAACGTGGTGCAGCGATACAAGGACACGATCGTCGAAGCCAACGCGGCCGACATCATCTACACCGATGCGTTCACCGGCGTCCATGGCAACTACCTGCGCCAGAGCATCGAAGCGGCCGGGCTCGACGTGCGCCGTCTCGCGCGGGTCGACGGCGCGCAGCTCGATTTCTCGCCGGATGGCGGCGCGAAGCAGTGGCGCGACATCTGGGGGGCCGGCCAGGGCGTCGGCGCGATGGACGCGGTGCTCAGCGTCGCCGAGATCGTCGAGCGGCTCGAAGCCGAATACGACCGCGCCGTCGCGCGTGTGCAGCCGGGCGCTGCCGCGCACGTCGCCGCACGCCGCCCGTCCGTTTCCTCGACTTCACGGATCGAAACGCCATGACGCCTTCCGAGCTTGCCGCCCCGCCGTCCGTCGACGATGCGATCGCGCGCCGCCGCGCGCAGATCGACGTGATCGACGACGAACTTCTCGCGCTGATCGGCCAGCGCATCGTTCACGCGACCGAAATCGGCCATCTCAAGCGGCATGCGGGGCTCGCGGTGCGGCAGCCGGCCCGCGAAGCGTCGATCGTCGCCGAGCTGTGCACGCGCGCGCCGTGGGGGCTGCGCGACCGCGACCTGAGAGCCATCTGGCAAACGCTGTTCCGCGCGAGCCGCGATGCGCAGTCGCTGCCGTCGGTCGCGTTCCTCGGCCCGTCGGGCACCTACACCGAAGCCGCAATGCTGCGCCACTTCGGCGAATTCGCCCGCGGGCAGGCGCACGAAACGATCGACGCGGTATTCGAAGCGCTCGCGCGCGGCGACGCGGAATGTGCGGTCGTGCCGGTCGAGAATTCCTCCGAAGGCAGCGTGACCCGCACGCTCGACCTGCTGATCGCGCAAGCGGCGCCCGTCACGGGCGAGATCGAACTGCCGGTCTCGCACTGCCTGCTGAGCGCCAGCGGATCGCTCGCCGGCGTCGACAGCGTGGTCGGCCATCCGCAGGCGCTCGCGCAATGCCGCGCGTGGCTCGACGCGCATGCGCCCGGCCTGCGCCGCATCCCGGTATCCAGCAACGCGGTGGCCGCGCGCGAGGCCGCGCACCTGTATGACTGCGCGGCGATCGCCGGCGAACCGGCAGCCGCTCTTTACGGACTGCGAATCGTATCCCGCGCGATCCAGGATCACCCGGACAACCGCACGCGCTTCGTGATCGTCGGCGGCCAGACGCCCGCCCCGACCGGCCAGGACCGCACGAGCATCGTGCTGCGGCCGACCGATGCACCCGACGCGCTCGCGCGCATATTCGATGCGCTCGCCCACCACCGCGCACCGCTGCTGTGGGTCGATGTGCGCCCGGCACGGGCGGCCGGCCATGCGTACCGGTACTGCATCGACTTCGGCGGACACCCGCTCGATCCGAACGTGCGCGCGGCGCTCGACGAAATCGCGCTCGCCGCTTCCGAACTGCGCGTCCTCGGCGCCTATCCGCGTGCCGCGGGCGAGACGGACGGGCACGCCGACGACCCGGCCGCATGATGACGACGGCGCCGGCTTCGTCCCGCGTCGCCGCCCGGCTGCGCGCGATTCGCGACGGTCGCGACGATCGCCTGCTCGTGCTGTGCGGCATCGCCGCGGCGGGCTGCCTGCCACTCGCCGCCGGGCGATGGCTGCGCGCGCTGCGCGCCGAATACGACGACGAACTGGAGTTGCTGCCGTTCGTGCGCGGCACGCCGGATGCCGCCGACACCGCGTGCCTGCTGCGGCGCTGCGCGCGGCTCCAGCTTCCGGCGGTGGCGATCGGCGACACCGCGGCGTCCGCCTATAGCCGCTGGCGCGCGTGCCTGCCCGTCGCGCCGCTGACCTGGCGGGTACTCGAAACGTCCGCTGCACGGGCCGCGACGCCGCTGCCCGGCGGCCTGCTGGCGCGCTGGCCGGCACGCGCGGCCGAGCCGGTCGACTGGCCGCGCTCGCGCCGCGTCGTTGCCGATCTCGGCGCTGCGTCGCCGGCGCTTGGCGCCCGGATCGGCGCATTCACCGACGCACTGTGCGACGG
This sequence comes from Burkholderia sp. IT-111MI5, assembly GCF_949752865.1. Taxonomy (NCBI): domain Bacteria; kingdom Pseudomonadati; phylum Pseudomonadota; class Betaproteobacteria; order Burkholderiales; family Burkholderiaceae; genus Burkholderia; species Burkholderia sp. IT-111MI5. The sequence continues at coordinate 451,627 of NZ_CATKIF010000033.1, forward strand.
CTCGCTCGTGGTCGCCGGCATCGCGCTGGACACGGCCCCAGGCGCGCCTCACACCTTCGTCACCGATGCGCTGGACCCGCTCGCCAATTACGTCCGGATGCAGCGCATCGCCGCCGTGACGCGCCGTGCCCCGTCGCTGCGGAGCCGCCTGTGAGCCCGCGCCCGCAGGCTGGCCCGACGCGCATCGCGCTCGTCGGCATGCCCGGCGCCGGCAAAACGACCCTCGGCAGCGCACTGGCCCGCGCGCTCGCGCTACCGTTCGTCGACGCCGACCGCGAACTCGAACGCCGCTTCGGCGCGACCGTCGCAGCGCAATTCCATGCAGGCGACTTCCGCGCGCGCGAAGCCGACGTCATCGACGCGCTGACGCGCGGGCCGGCGCTCGTGCTCGCGACCGGCGGCGGCGCCGTGCTGCGAGCCGATACGCGCGACCGGCTCGGCCAGCGCTGTTTCGTGATCCATCTCGCGAGCGATCTCGACACCCTGTGGCACCGCACGCGCGACGACGCGTCCCGCCCGCTGCTGAACGTCGCCGACCCGCGCGCGGCGCTCGCCGCGCTGCACGACGCGCGCGAATCGCTGTACCACGCCTGCGCGCACTGCCGCATCGACACGTCGGGCCAGTCCGTCGCCCAAACGCTCGCGGCAGCGCTCGACGCGCTCGCGATGGCGTAACCCGCGCGACCTTATCCGTCCCCTTCAGCGGTTTCAACGGTGCCGGCCGATTCGGCCGACTGCCATTTCTGACAGTTGCCGATCGTCAAATAATATCTAAAGATATATTTTTAGATATAAATCGTTCGCCATCGCGTCACAGGAAACCGACCATGCCCTTCCTCATCGACCGAGCGCGCGGCGCCCGCCGCCTGGTTCCCGCGCTCGCCGCGCTCGCGCTCGCCGGCTGCGCCCCGTTCGGCCCGCAACGCCCGGCGGCCCGGATCACCCCCGTCGAGCAGCTCGATGCGGGTGCCGCGATCCGCTCCGCCGGCGCCGGCGCGCCGACGATCGCCGAACGTTGGTGGAGCGCGTTCGGCGATGCCCAGCTGGATCGTCTCGTCGACGATGCGCTGGCCGGCGCACCGACGCTGCAGGCACAGCGCGAACGCGTCGCGCAGGCGCTGGCCGACACCGACGTCGAAAGCGCCGCGCTGCTGCCGCAGCTGGGCGCGACGGCCAGCGCAGTGCCGACCCGCCTGCCGGGCAGCTACCGGACGCCACCGCCCGCGGCCGGGCACTGGCAGGTCGACGCGCAGGCGCTCCTCGGCGCGTCGTGGGATCTCGACATCGCCGGCCGGCAGCACGCGCTGGCGCGCGCCGCCGCGCTGCGCGCGGACCAGCAGCGCGCGCTCGAGCACGCGGCCACCGTGTCGCTGCAGGCGGCGATCGTCGAAACCTATCTGCAGCTCGCGCTCGAACAGCAACTGCTCGCGATCACGCGCGATACGCTGCAGCAGCACAGCTATCTGCTCCGCCTCACGTCGCAACGCGCCGATGCCGGTCTCGACATGCAGGTCGCCGTGCTCAGGGCGAGCGAACCCATCCCGCACGCGCAGGCCGACATCAACACGCATGCGGCCGAGTCGGCCCGACTGCGCCACCGGCTCGCCGCGCTCGTCGGCCGGGGGCCCGGTTACGCCGATGCGTTGAAGCCTGTCGCGCCGCCGGCGGCCGGGCTGCCGATGCCGGCCGTCCTGCCCGCGGCGCTGATCGGCCGCCGGCCGGACGTGCTGGCCGCGCGCTACCGGGTCGAGGCCGAAGCGGCGAACATCGACGCGGCGCGCGCCGCGTTCTATCCGGACGTCAACCTGCTGGCCTTCGCCGGCGTGCAGAGCTTCGGCTTCCGCGCGCTGTTCCACGGCAACAGCGGCACGTTCGGCGCGGGCCCCGCGATCACGCTGCCGATTTTCGAGGGCGGCCGCCTGCGCGCCGGCCTGCGCGCGCAAACCGCCGCCTACAACGCCGCCGTCGCGGTGTACGACGACACGGTCGTCAACGCGCTCGCGCAGGTCAGCGACACCCTCGTCCAGATCGATACGCTCGGCCGGCAGCGCGCGCTTCAGCGCGAAGCGCTGGCGCGTGCGCAACAGACCTACGACATCGAGACGCAGCGCTACCGGAAAGGCATTTCCGGCTACCTCGACGTCCTGCTCGCGCAAGGCCGGCTGCTCGACGATCGCGCGTCGGTCGCGCGTGCGGACGCGTCGTTCGCGATCGAGCATGCCCGCCTGATCGCCGCGCTCGGCGGCACCACTTCCACTGGAGTCACGAAATGAACCGTCCTGAATCCCCCGTCGCCGAGCCGTCGCTGCAACGCGCGCGACGGCGCTACTTCCGCTGGTTCTTCATCGCGCTCGCCGGCGCGGCCGGCCTCGCCGCCGTCGCGTGGGCCACCACGCGCGGCACCGAGACGACCGACGATGCGTACGTGTCCGGCGACGTCGTGCAGATCTCGCCGCAGATCGGCGGCACCGTCGACGCGGTGCGCGTGCAGAACGCCGACTGGGTCCGTCCGGGCGACCTGCTGTTCAGCGTCGACAAGACCGATGCCCGGCTCGCGCTGGACGAAGCGGTCGCGCAACTCGCGCACGCGGTGCGCCAATACCGCACCGCGCATGCGGACGCGGTGCGCGAAGAAGCGCAGATCCGGGTGCGGCGCACCGAATGGTCCAAGGCGAACGACGACCTGCAGCGCCGGCTGAGCCTCGCGCAAGACGGCGGCGTGTCGCGCGAGGATCTTCGCCATGCGCGGGATGCGATGGACGGCGCGGCAGCCGCGCTGAACGCGCAGCAGGCCGCGTACGACGCGACGCTCGCGCGCACCGACGGCACGTCGATCGACACGAATCCGCTCGTGCGCGCGGCGGCGTCCCGGGTCCGCAGCGCGGCGCTCGCGCTGCGCCGCACCGAAATACGCGCGCCGCTCGGCGGGCTCGTCACGCGCCGGGTCGTGCAGGTCGGCCAGCACGTCTCGCCCGGCACGCCGTCGCTGGCGCTCGTGCCGCTCGATCACGTGTGGGTCGAAGCCAACTTCAAGGAATCGCAACTGCGCGGCATGCGCGCCGGGCAGCCGGTCGACCTGTTCTCGGACCTGTACGGCAGCGACGTGGTGTTCCACGGGCGCGTCGTCGGGCTCGAAGCCGGCACCGGCGCCGCCTTCGCGGCCGTGCCCGCGCAGAACGCGACCGGCAACTGGATCAAGGTGGTCCAGCGCGTGCCGGTCCGGATCGCGCTCGATCCCGCCGAGCTGCGCGCGCACCCGCTGCGCATCGGCCTGTCGATGACGGCATCGGTGCCGGTCGATCACGGCCCCGGCACCGCATCGGCGTCGCCGCCCGCCCGTGCGCCCGAAGCGCGCCGGTCGATCGACGCCACGTCGATCTATCGCGACGACGACGCAGCGGGCGATGCGCTCGTCGCCGAGACGATTCGCGCGAACAGCGGCGCGCGCCCGCTCGCACCGGGAGCCTGACGATGCGCTTCTTCGCCCGGAACGCGGCGCCGAAACTGCCGCTGGAGCCGCTCGCCGGCATGCCGCTGGCGCTCGTCGCGATCGCGGTCAGCGTCGCGAATTTCATGCAGACGCTCGACCTGACGATCGCGAACGTCGCCGTCCCGACCATCGCGGGCGATCTCGGCGTCGCACCGGACATGGGCACGTGGATGCTGACCTCGTTCGCGACGCCGCTCGCGATCACGCTGCCGCTCACCGGCTGGCTCACGCAGCGCTTCGGCCAGGTGCGGCTGTTCCGCGTGTCGGTGCTGCTGTTCGTGCTCACGTCGATCCTGTGCGGGATGGCGCCGAACTTCGAGTCGCTGCTGCTGTTTCGCGCGCTTCAGGGCGCCGCGTCGGGCCCGATCACCGCGCTGTCCCAGGCGCTGCTGCTCGCGGTGTTCCCGTCGACGCGCCGCCACGTTGCACTGGCCGTGTGGCAGACCACGACGTTCGTCGCGCCGGTGCTCGGGCCGATCGCCGGCGGCTGGATCACCGACAACCTGAGCTGGCCGTACATCTTCTACGTGAACGTGCCGCCGGGCGTGCTCGTGCTGGGCGTGCTCGCGCGGCTGCTGGCGGGACGCGACAACGCGACGCGACGGCTGCCGGTCGACGTCGTCGGGCTGCTGCTGCTCACCGCCGCGTTCGGTTCGTTCCAGCTGCTGCTCGATCGCGGCCAGAACCTCGACTGGTTCGCCTCCGACGAAATCCGCATGCTGGCGGTCGTCGGCGTCGTGTCGTTCGTCGCGCTGATCCTCTGGGAGCTGACCGACAGCCATCCGATCGTCGACCTGCGGCTGTTCGCGGACCGCAACTTCACGACGAGCACGCTCGCGATCACGGTCGGCTTCGGGCTCTACTTCGGCGCGCTGGTGCTCGTGCCGCTGTGGCTGCAGACGCAGCAGGGATACACGGCCACCTGGGCCGGCATCGCCACCGCGCCGCTCGGTCTCGCGGGGATCGTGATCGCGCCGCTGCTCGGCCGCTTCCAGGGCCGCACCGACCCGCGCCTGCTCGCGACCGTCGCGCTCGTCGGCTGGGGCGCCGCCTCGTTCTGGCGCATGCACTTCAACAGCGACGTGACGGTCGGCGACATCGCCGCCAATTCGCTGCTGATGGGCGCCGCCACCGCGTTCTTCATCACGCCGCTCGTGTCGCTGTCGCTCGCCGGGCTGCCCCGCGAGCGGCTGCCCGCGGCATCCGGGCTGCAGAACGCGCTGCGGCGGATCGGCACCAGCGTCGCGACATCGGTTGCGCCGACCTACTTCGAGCGCCGCTCCCGCGTACACAACACCTATCTCGTCGACCACATCACGCCGTACGATTTCGCGTCCGGCGACTGGTTCGCGCGGCTCGATCACGCGGGGCTGTCGCCGTCCGGCGCGCTCGCGTCTGTCTCGCATGCGATCGACGTCGAAGCGCACATGCTCGCGCTGAACGACTTCTCGTTCGGCTGCCTGCTGCTGTTCGGCGCGACGCTGCTGACGGTCTGGTCGATCCGCTACCGCCATGCGTGATGCGTTCCTGACGGCAAAGCACGCCCGCGCATGCACAGCCGCTGCGTGCGCCGGGCAACGGCATGTGTGAAAACGTGCGAGGGGAAATATCCGGAACCCGCCTCGCCCGACGGGCGCGACCGACCGGGTAACCGGGCCGCCGAAAGGCGGCGAAAACATCTGCCGGATCGCATCGCCATCGCCGATGAATCGATTGTGCCGGTCGCGCTCGACGGCACCCCAAATGAAAAAGGGGCTCCGCGCCGATCGAAACGGCGCGGAGCCCCTTCGCCTGCACCGCTTAACGTGGATCGCCGGCGGCCGGCACGTATCCGTCGGCGAGGATGCCGAGCGTCCGCGCGGCCGGCTCGCGCAACCGCTTCGCGGCCTGATAGCCCTCCGACCGATACCACTCGCGGGCACGCTCCGCCGACTCGAATTCGAGCACGACGACGCGCTTCGGCGCCCAGTCTCCTTCCAGCGTCTCGACTTCGGCGCCGCGCACCAGGAAGCGCCCGCCGTACGCGGCCACCGTCGGCGCGCCGAGCCGGCGGTACGCCTGGTATGCGTCGACGTCGTGCACGTCGATATCGAACACCACGTACGCGCTCATGACCGCACCTCCGCCTGTGCCGCCGCATCGGCCGGCGCGAGCTGCACGAACACGCGGCCGTTCTCGATCTTCACCGGATAGGTGCGCACGCACGTCGTCAGCGGCGCGCACAGCGCGATGCCGGTCCGCACGCTGAAGCGCCCCTGATGCAGCGGGCACTCGATCTCGTCGTCGAGCAGGAAACCGTCGCTCAGGCGTGCGTCGCCGTGCGTGCACTGGTTCTCGGTCGCGAAGATCTCGTCGCCGACCGCATACAGCGCGATGTCGCGGCCGCCCACCCGGACGCCGAGTATTCCGTCGGTGCGCACCGCTTCCGGCGCGACCGCGTCGATCCATTCCGTAGTCACTTTCGGCACCTCGTTCAGATCGGATAAATCAGCGAGTTCGGAATCATCTCGCTGTCGTAGACGCAGATGCGCGACTCGAAACGCAGCCCCTGCGGCGTGCGCACGATCCGGTCCAGATAGCGCCCCGTGTTGTATACGTCGCTCATCTGCTCGGTCTTCGTGCGCAGCACCGCATAGTTCGTCTCCGCCTCGATCGCCGTGTCGTCGAGATACGTGACGAGCGGCAGCCCGATCACGTGGCGCTGGTAGTACGGGTCGAAAAACAGCGTCTCCTTGATCCCGTAGACGCGGTCCTTCAGCATGCCCTTGCTCTCGAAATCCATCACCGCGAGCGGCAGGCTGCGCTCGTGGTTCTCGCGCGGCACCACCGTGTACCTGCATTGCTCGATGAAGAATTCCGGCCACGCATCCCAGTCGCCGCCGTCGAGCACGGCCGCATACCGCGCGTTGAGCTGGACGAGCGCGTAGAAATCCTCGAAGCTCGCGCCGCTCGCGTGGGGCACGGCGGCCAGCCGGTCCGTTCGTGTCGTGATCGTGCTCATTCAGGCCTCCATCACTTGGCGCCAGTACTGGTACATGCCGCGCACCAGCGTTTCGCTGACCATATGGTCGGTTTGCTCGTCGATCTGCCGGCCGCCGAGTTCGTTGTAGACGTTGCCGTGCTGGATCTGCTCGAAGCTCTGCTGCACGCATTCGATGACCTCGCCGTCGTCCGCCGACACGAAACCGGCCGGTCCGAACAGATTGGCCTGGCGCAGACGCCGCCGCGTCATCTCCTCGGTGTCGGTCTCGAAACCGAAATGCGTCCACACGTAGTCGAACACGCCCGGGCCGATCGGCCGGATGCGACGCGTCGACAGCGCATTGACCTGCTGCTGGATGATGACGCTCGGCATCAGCGTCAGCATCACGACGGTCGGATCGCCCCACCACGGTTCGTGCACGACATCGAGGAAGCGGTCGTCGTGCAGCGTCATGCGCTCCTTGAAGCTCGTCACGTTGTGGGTCACCTCGCCGCCGCCGCCGCCGCTGCGGATCGACACCATCGCGCCGTGCCGGTGATGCGCATCGGTCACGAGCCTGGCGGGATTGTCCGCGCGCCACAGGCCGAAGTTGACGAACCAGGTATGCAGCAGCCCCGCGTGATACGGATCCTTGATGTTCTCGACCATCAGCTTCCAGTTGCTCGGCACGCGCTGCCGCGTGTAGCCGAGCACGGTCAGCTTCGGGCCGTGGAACAGGCGATCGTAGTAAGGCAGGATGCGCGGGCCGAGGAAATCCTCGAACGATTCGACGTTCTCGTCGAACGACGCGAACACGGCACCGCCGCGCGTCGACACGCGCAGGCGCCGCAGCGCGTGCTTGCCCGGATCGAAATCCGCCGGCATGCCGCCGTTGATCGTGCCGCCCTGACGCACGCCGCGCCGGAACGGCACACCGATCAGGTTGCCCTTCAGGTCGTAGTTCCACTGGTGATACGGGCAGTGGAAATCCTTCGCTGTCCCCGAGCGCTCGCGGCAGAACTGCATGCCGCGGTGCGCGCACGCGTTTTCGAAGACGACGATTTCGCCGTCCTCCGTGCGCGTCATCACGACGGATCGCTCGCCGACTTCCGTGCGCTGGAAATCGCCGGGAGACGGCACTTCGGCTTCGAGGCCGATGTAGCACCAGTGATTCGCGTAGAACAGGCGCTCGAGTTCGCGCTGGTACAGCGCTTCACTCGTGTACGCCTCGTATGGCGTGCGGCTGGCGCCGTCGCCTTTCCAGTCGAGCGCGCGGGCGATGTCGATGGGTGAGTTCAAGAGAGCTCCTTTCAGTAAGAAGCGGCCTGCATCGCGACGGCGGCGCCGTGCGCGATGAAGCCGGCTGGCGAACGCCGCCGCGCAACCGCCGCGGCAGCCAACTGCTCGACGAGCTCGGCCGTGTGATCCCAGCCGAGACATGCGTCGGTAATGCTTTGGCCGAACACCGGCGGCGTGCCCGGCACCAGGTCCTGCCGCCCCTCGACGAGGAACGACTCGATCATCACGCCCACGATCGCGCGCTCCCCGCGATGCAGTTGCGCGGCGAGGTTGCCGCACACGTCGATCTGCGCGCGCGTCTGCTTGCCGCTGTTGCCATGGCTCGCGTCGATCACGACATACGGGGGAAGATGCGCATCGCGCAGCGCGGCGCAGGCGGCCGCGACGCTGGCGGCGTCGTAGTTCGGGGTCTTGCCGCCGCGCAGCACGATATGCGTGTCGGGATTGCCGCGCGTGGTCGCGATTTCCACGCTGCCGGAGACGGACGACCTCAGGTAACTATGCGACACGCGCGACGCGCGGATCGCGTCGATCGCGACCTTCACGTTGCCGTCGGTGCCGTTCTTGAAGCCGACCGGCAGGTCGAGCCCCGATGCCGCCTGGCGATGGATCTGCGATTCGGTCGTCCGCGCGCCGATCGCGCCCCAGGACACGAGGTCGTCGAGATACGGCGCGGTCATCGGATCGAGAAATTCGGTCGCGGCCGGCAGGCCCAGCGCATTGACGCCGAGCAGCACCTTGCGCGCGACGCGCAGGCCGTCCTCGATCCGGAAACTGCCGTCGAGATACGGGTCGTTCAGGAGCCCTTTCCAGCCGACCGTGGTGCGCGGCTTTTCGAAATAGACGCGCATCACGATCTCGAGCACATCGGCGTACCGCTCGCGCAGCGGCGCGAGCCGGCGCGCGAACGCCAGCGCGGCCTCCGCGTCATGGATCGAACACGGGCCGACGATCAGCGCAAGCCGGTCGTCCTCGCCCGCGATGATGCGCGCCAATGCGCGCCGCGCATCGCCGATCGACCGTGCCAGGCCGGGATCGCACGGCAATTCGGCGCGCAACCGCTGCGCACTGATCACCGCCACGCCTTGCGTCAACGCTGCCCCAACGGATTTTTCCATTTAACGCTCCACTCTCGCTGATCGGATGCCGATTTACGGAGGCAATTAGAGCGCGGTCAAATCCCCGGTGATACTGTCATTTATCTCAGAAGCATTTCACATAGTGGATATCTGTGATTTCCGACAGTATTCCGATATGCGGATCGCGTCTAACTTAACTCCTGCACAAACCCGTTCTCACCCGCCGTTCTGCCAAGGAGCCTGGTAATGACAAGAAAATATTTTGAAACCCGAATCGACGTGAAGTATCGGGAAACGGACGCGATGGGCCATGTGAGCAGCCCCGTCTATTACGATTATCTGCAGCACGCGTACCTGACCTACATGCACGATCTGCTCGAGCTGCCCTATTCGGAAAAGCTGCCGCACATCATGGTCAAGACCTCGTGCGAATATCTGAAGCCCGCGCAGTACGGCGATACGATCACGGTCCGCAGCAGCGTCACGCGCTTCGGCTCGAAGAGCTTCGAACTGGAATACCTGATGGTGCGCGACGGGCAGGCGGACGCCGGGGATTCGGCCGACGATCATGCGGTGGTTGCGCGGGCCTTGTCCACGCACGTGATGTTCGACTACGGCAGCAAGACCACGGTGCCGGTGCCGGAAGAGTTCAGGACGCGCGTGCTGTCGTTCCAGGGCGCGATCTGATGCCGCAACCGGGGGTCCACGGACGGACGCCCCGGTGCCGTTCATGCAAACACGATCAGGCCCATCAACACGGCTTTCACGACCGCATTGGTCTTGTTGGACGCGTTGAGCTTCACAATCGATCTCGAAATATGGAAATTGATCGTGCGCTCGGTCAAGCCGAGAATGACGCCGATCTCATACGCGGTCTTCCCTTCCGCCGCCCATCGCAATACCTCGCATTCGCGCATACTCAACGTGACATCCGCGGGAGTCGCTATATTCGCTGCAAACTGAACCATTCGTATCCCCATCCAGAATAAGACGCCAATATGTCAGATTCACGATTTCCAATGTTCACCTCAATTCACATACCCCTCGGATTGGATATTTATTATTTAAAGGCGTCACGAATGTTCGGCGAATTCAAAAGCGAAAATTGCCCTGCCCATTATCTCCAGTGTTGTCCGAACGGAATCGAGCATACCGAATCGATTTACGCTTCGGAAGATGCACGAAACGCAATATATCAATGACGTTGACGCACGCCACCAGGGTTGCATGGCGCGTCATATCGAAGCGACCGCGCGGCTAGCGGGCGATCGCATCGGCAACACGCGGCGCGCAGATACTGCGCACGCAATCGCGCAGCCAGCGATGCGCGGGGTCGCGATCGAAACGCGGGTGCCAGATCTGCGAGACGGTCAGGTCCGCGATCGGCAGCGGCAGCGTAAAGCTGTACATGCCGACGCGGGACCGCTCGGTCTGCCGCTCCGGCACGCTGGCGACGAAGTCCGAGCTGCGCGCGAGCGACAGCGCGGTCGGGAAGCTCGACACGACGGTGGTCACCGAGCGTGCGATGCCGAGGGAATCGAGCAGCGTATCGATCGGGCCGTTGAACTGCCCGCGGCGCGACACGCCCACTTGAGGAAACGACGCGAAGCGTTGCGGCGTGATTTCGCCGGTCGCCAGCGGATGATCCGCGCGGACCACGCCGATGAAGCGGTCGCGAAACAGCGCCTGCACGCGCAGCTCCGGGCCGGCCTGGCCGATCACGCCGACTTCGAGATCGATGTCGCCGTTGCGCAGCGCATCGACATGCTTGTTGGGTTTGGGCGCGAAGCGCAGCCGCACGTCGGGCGCGGTGCGCGACGCGTGTTCGAGCAGCGCCGGCGCGAACGTCTCGACGAACGCCTCGTTCGCGCGAATCGAGAACGTGCGCTTGAGCGTACTCATGTCGACCCGTTCGCACGGGCACATGACCGAATGCGCCTCCATGACGAGCGCATGCACCCTGTCGCGCAACTCGAGCGCGCGCGGGGTCGGGACGAGATCGCGCCCTGCCCGCACCAGCAACGGGTCGCCCGTCATCACCCGCAGCCGCGCAAGCGAGCGGCTGAGTGCGGACGGACTCAGGCCGAGCGCGTTGGCCGCGCCCACGACGCTGTTCTCGGACAGCAACGCGTCCAGAACGACGAGAAGATTGAGGTCGATGGAAGTCGCCATGTTGCGCCCATGCTGTACTGTCGGGACCGGCCGGCCGATGGGCCAACGGCATCGTGCCTCGGGCGTATGTGCTCCGTGATTCGCGATGTACCGGAAATCGGCAGTCGCGCCGCCGAGCCTGACGCACGATCGTGCGCCCGCCGAAATGGCGTGCAGTGAATGGCGGGGAGTATTCGTGCCGCTGAGAAAATCCGCTGCGGATTTATTGCACTTGTGAACGATTGTGCACCGCGCTGCAATAAATCGCAACTGGATGCACGGCACATCCGGTTTAAATGAAACGATGCACGCGAATGAACAATAAAACAAACCGATTCGATTGCGTCGACCCGCGCATCGCGCACGCAAGCCGGCCGGTGAAGCAAAGCCCGCCGCAGCAAAGCCCGCGAGAGCCTCACCGGGCGCTGCGCGGCCGGGCCCGCCGGCACGGCTTCCGCGCATCGGGATCGAATTACAGAACTTTTAGACTCTTCTATTGACTTTCACACCGACATTCCGTTTTGGCGCGCATACGTTTCACAAAACAAATCGCGATCGGGCGATTCGTGCAGGTCTTCCCGCGATCCGAGAAAACCCGCTTGATTGTCCGGCATGCCCCTTTCGCGACTCGATCGGCATTTCACTCAGTCCGGTGATGTTTCGCCCCATCCGCCCGTCCCAAATTTTTACGCTCGTAAAAATTTTGGCCGGAGAGAATGACGCGCTGAAACAGAGCGTCGCCTGTCCACACATCGCCCTCGCAAACCCTTTCGGACCCAACCCAATCGCTGACGGGAGCCCAGATGCCCACGAACCAGGATTCACGCCCGACGGACGAATCGGATCACGGAGAATTCTCGCTAAGCGAAGTCCCGCCCGAGAAACGCACCGGATTCCTGTCCATCACGATGGTGTTGTTGAGTTTCACGTTCTTCACCGGAACGATGTTTGCCGGCGGCAAGATCGGCGTCGCCTTCGACGCCGTCGGCATGATCCAGATCGCCGTGATCGGAAACCTGTTGCTCGCCGCCTATGCGGCGTCGCTCGCGCTGATTGCCGCCCGCAGCGGCCTGAATGCCGTGCTGATGGGGCGATTCTGCTTCGGGGAGGTGGGCAGCAAGCTGTCCGATTTTCTGCTGGGTTTCGCGGAACTCGGCTGGTACGCATGGGGAACCGCAACGGTGGCCATCGTATTGGTCAAGCTGCTCGGGTGGCCGGCCTTCGTTACCACGCCGTTGATGATCCTCTTCGGATTCGGATTTTCCATCACGGCCATCATCGGATATCGCGGCATGGACGTGCTGTCGCGCGTCTCCGTGCCGTTGATGTTCGTGCTTCTGATGACGTCGATGTGGATCGCCACCCGCGATATCGGCGGCTGGGCCGGCCTCACGCACGTCGTGCCGTCTCATCCGATGCAGTTCTCGGCTGCCGTGACGATGGTCATCGGCACCTTTGCCAGCGGCGCCACCCAGGCAACCAACTGGACGCGCCTCGCACGCAGCGCGCGCAGCGCCGTGTGGGCAAGCATGATCGGGTTCTTCGCGGGCAACGGCCTGATGATCGTCGCGGGCGCATACTGTGCCATCGTCTATCAGCAAGCCGACATCGTCGAGGTGATGATGCTGCAAGGCCTGTCGGTCGCAGCGGTCGTGATGCTGTGCCTCAATCTCTGGACCATCCAGGGGCCGACGATGTACAACGTGGCGGCCGCCGGATGCCATCTGCTGCGCACCGAACGGCGCCGCACGCTCGTACTGGTGGGCGCGGCGATCGGCATCGTGCTCGCGGTCGGCGGGATGTACGAGTTGCTGATTCCGTTCCTGGTGCTGCTCGGCTCGATCATTCCTCCCGTCGGCGGCGTGATCATGGCGGACTACTGGTACCGCCATCGCGGGCAATACCCGTCGCTTGCCGCCGCCCGCCTGCCGCGCTTCAATCTGGTCGGTCTGGCCGCGTATGCGATCGGCGCCATACTCGCCTATACGTCGCCGTGGATCGCGCCGATCGTCGGCATCGCGGCGTCCGCCGCCGCCTACATCGCGCTGCTGCAGATTTCCCGTGCGTTCTCCCGCGAACCGTCCGTCCAGGGTGAATGATTTCGCTTCACGCCCGCCCGGCCCCCACGAACAAAAGGAATCCTCATGAAAATCGTCAACGCCAGATTGCGCGGCCATAGCGGCCTCTTCACGATAGACATCGATGCAGGCACGGTTCGCGGCATCGACCTCCAGCCGTCGCCGCTGACGCCGCAAGGAGACGACGTCATCGATGCAGGCAGCAATCTCGTCATCCCGCCGCTGGTCGAGCCGCATATCCATCTGGATGCGACGCTGACCGCCGGCGAGCCCGAGTGGAACATGAGCGGCACGCTGTTCGAAGGCATCGAGCGGTGGGGCCAGCGCAAGGCCACCATTACGCATGACGATACGAAAGCCCGCGCCCACACCACGATCGGAATGCTGCGCGACAACGGCATCCAGCACGTGCGCACGCATGTGGACGTCACCGATCACACGCTTGCCGCATTGAAGGCAATGCTCGAGGTCAGGGACGAGGCGCGCGATCTGATCGACCTGCAGATCGTCGCGTTCCCCCAGGAAGGCATCGAATCGTTCGAGAACGGACGTGCGCTGATGGAGCGCGCGATCGAAATGGGCGCCGACGTCGTCGGCGGCATTCCGCATTTCGAGAACACCCGCGATCAGGGCGTGAGTTCCATCAAGTTCCTGATGGATCTCGCGGAACGCAAGGGCTGCCTGGTCGATGTCCATTGCGACGAGACCGACGATCCGCATTCGCGCTTCCTGGAGGTGCTCGCCGAGGAAGCGCGGGTTCGCGGGATGGGCGCGCGCGTCACCGCCAGCCACACGACCGCGATGGGTTCCTACGACAACGCTTATTGCTCGAAGCTGTTCCGCTTGCTGAAGCGGTCGGGGATCCATTTTGTTTCGTGTCCGACCGAAAGCATCCACCTGCAGGGGCGTTTCGACACCTACCCGAAACGACGCGGCATTACGCGGGTGGCGGAACTCGATCGCGCCGGCATCAACGTGTGCTTCGGACAGGATTCGATCAAGGATCCGTGGTATCCCGTCGGCAACGGCAACATCCTGCGCATCCTCGACGTCGGCCTGCACGTGTGTCACATGCTCGGTTATGACGACCTGCAGCGATGCCTCGACTTCGTCACCGAGCACAGCGCACATGCGATGTCGCTGGGCGATCGTTATGGCATCGCCGTCGGGCGGCCGGCCAATCTGCTGATCCTCGACGCGGATTGCGACTATGAAGTGATACGCAAACAGGCAAAGGTGCGAATGTCGCTCCGCGCCGGGAAGGTCATCATGCAGCGCGCGCCTGAACGCATCACCTATCCTGAAGCGGGCACGCGTTGAGCGGGCAACGACGACGCCGGTCCGACAAGCTGGTCGAAGAAAAGCGATGAACCCGTCCGGGCCGACTGCAGGAACGCCCGTCCGGCCCCACGGCCGGCGGGAAGCGCTGCGCGACACGCTCGAGGCGGCCATTCTCGCCGCTGCCGAGGAATCGTTTTCCACGTACGGCTTCGACGGGAGTTCCGTTGCGACGATCGCGGCGGCCGCCGGCTTGTCGAAGCAGAACCTGATGTACTACTTCCCCACCAAACTGGCGCTCTACAAACGCGTGCTGGACGACGTATTGCGCGACTGGCTGGGCAGGATGCGGGAGTTTGCGGCGCCCGATCGCGAGCCCGCGGAAGCGATGTCGGCCTATATCCGGGCCAAACTGGAATTCTCCAGAAATCGCCCGCATGGATCGCGGGTTTTTGCGCTGGAGATCATCGGCGGCGCAAAGACCTACGGAAAGGAAATCCGCAAGCAACTGATTCCGGTGTTGCGCGACGACATCCGGGTGCTCGAACGCTGGATCGACGCAGGCAAGGTCAGGCAGGTCGAAACGGAGCACCTGTTCTTCCTGATCTGGGCCGCCACGCAGGCGTATGCGGATTTCGCTCCCCAGATGCTGCTGGTGCTCGGCAAGCGCACGCTGGGAAGCGACGATTTCGACGCGGCTTATCGCACCATCTCGGGCCTGGTGCTCAACGCGCTGATAACCGAAGACGGAACGAAGGAATGACCGCTTGACCGCCTCCGTCGCCACATGCGCGGCGATCACGGAGGCGTGCCCGGCTACCCGGCAGGATCAGCATTCGCCGGGGAGGTGCGGGACGACATCGCGACGATATGCGCTTCGCCGTCGTGCGCTTGCCGGGGAAGCGCGGGACGACGTCGCGACGATGTGCGCTTCGCCGTCGTGCGCTCGCCCCACTGCTGCTCGACGGAGACCCGCCGATCAGTCGTCGTGCTTGTAGCGCTTCTTGTTCTTGTGCTTGTTGCCGCGGTAGTAGTCGTTGGAACGCGAGTTGTTGCGCGACACGTGGCCGCCCAGCGCCGCACCCGCGCCGCCGCCCACCGCGGCGCCGACGAGGCTGCCGGCCGTGCCGCCCATCGCGTTGCCCGCGGCGGCACCTGCGCCGCCACCCAGCGCGCCGCCGACGACGGCGCCCGTGCGTTCGCGTTTGTTCGACGTCACCGCACCGCCTGCGCCGCCGCCCACGGCGCCGCCGATGATGGCACCCGTGCTCCCGCCGACCGCGTTGCCGACCGCCGCGCCCGCGACGCCACCCAGCGCGCCGCCCAGTGCATTGTTCGTGTCGCCTGCCACGGCAGGCAGCGACGCCACCGCCGTCACACCGACCACCACTGCCATCCCGGCCAATTTCTTCAGCATCTGTCTGCCCTTTCCAATTTCTGAGATATCGGTGGGCGAATTTAGCATCTTTCAGGTAGGCCCATCGTGATAAAGCGTTAAATCGGGCGTTCGCCTGGCAGGAACCGCCGCCGAGCCGAATCCGGCCGGCACGTTCGCCCGCGCCACGACGCGACGGACGTTCCGCATCGGCTCCCCGGATTATCCCGGCGCGCTCTTCCTTCCCGCGCCCGCGATCCTGCATTACCATCGTGCGTCCGTCGCGCCTGCCTGCTTCCGGCAAGCGAGCCCAGCCACCTCCCCGTTCCTGCACCGATGCTCGCCCTCGTCATCCTCGCCGGCCTCTGGGCCGGCCTGCAGAACACCCTCGCGGGCGGCGGCTCGTTCATCACGCTGCCCGCGCTGATCGTATCGGGCATGTCGCCGCTCGCGGCAAACATCACGTCGACGGTCGCGCTGTTTCCCGCGCAGGTCACGACGGGCTGGGCGAGCCGAAACATGGTGCGCGGCGCCGGCAAGCTGTCGTTTCGCGCGCTGTTCGCGATCAGCGTGGTCGGCGGCGCGCTCGGTGGGCTGCTGTTGCTGAAGACGCCTTCGTCGATCTTCTCGCGCCTCGTGCCGTGGCTCGTGCTGTTCGCGACGATCGTGTTCGCGTGGGGCAGCTTTTTCCGCAAGCCGAGCGAAGGCACCGCACACCTCGGCACCGTCCCCGCCGCGATCTCGCAGTTCATGATCGCGATCTACGGCGGCTACTTCGGCGGCGGCCTCGGCTTCCTGATGATGGCCACGCTGACGATGGCCGGCCTGTCGCCGCGTCACGCGATGTCGACGAAAAACGCGCTCGCGGGTGTGATGAACGCATCGGCCGTCGTGCTGTTCGTGACGTCGCCGCAGCTGCACTGGGGCGCGGCACTCGCGCTCGGCGGCGGCGCGATCGTCGGCGGGCTGCTCGGCACGTGGGCGCTGCATCGCGTGAACGAACGCGTGCTGCGGATCGGGATCGTCTGCATCGGCGCGTTGCTCACCGTCGGGTTGTTCGTCAAGCCGATCTGATACACGCACACCGTTGCCGCCGCTGCGGCAGTCATTCCGGTTCAACGCCGGCGGCCCGGCACCAAGCGATGCTGCTCGGCGCGATCCTCCATGATTTCCTGCCGTGGCTGCCGGTCCGGGCCGGCGCGAGCGTTCAGCCGAACGGCCGCACGCCGATCAGCGGGCCATGCAGGAACAGCGCGAACACGGCCCACACGACGAGCCCGGCCACGATCGCCACCGCGTCGCCCGACAGCTTGCCGGCCGGATAACGAACGCCGTCGCGGCGATCGCGCGTACGCGACACGACGAAATCGACGAGCGCCCACACGAAGAACGCGCCGAACAGCACGACCGCGTGCACCGTGCCGTTCATGAGCAGGTGCGCAACCGCCCAGACCATCACGCCGGCCAGCATCGGATGCCCGACGAGCGTCTTGATGCGGTTCGCAGGCACATACGACGCAGCGATCAGCACGAACGCGACTGCGGTCAGCATGCCGGTGAGGTGGCGCACGCCGACGGGCGACACCCACAGCAGCGCCGCGCCCTCGCGCGCGATTCCGTAACCGCGGACGATCAGCACGAAGCCGACGATCGACGCGACCGCATAGCCGGCCTTCCAGCCTTTCTCGCCGATTCGCGCGATCATCGCGGAGCGCCAGCCGGCGGCGACGATCCGGATCGAGTGCACACCGAGGAAGATCGCTAAACCGAGAATCAGGACGAGCATCGGCTGTCTCCGTCTGGAATGATGAGTGGGGGAGCGTGCCGCGCGGCGTACGATGCGCCGTTCGCGGAGCCGGCGGCGAGGCCGGCGCGGGTCGCGCCGGGCATGAGCGCGATCCGCGCCGATCATAAACGCCGGGGCCGCCGTTGTGAAGCATGCAGAATGTGCGGTGCGGCAAGCCTTACGCTTTTGTGCGTTCGATCCGCGGTCGCCCCGGTACCCTCACGTTTGCCGTCGGTGCCCCCTGCTGCGTCGATATTCGACGCATTGGCGCGGAGGCGACGATGCAGGCGAGCGTACGGCAGCCGCTGCGCGACGCGCGAATCGCCCGGCGACCGAGTGGTGAGAAAGAAAGGAGAACAGAAATCACGAAGCCGTTGCTTCGCGTGGTCGGCACTAGGATTTCTTACGTGTCGATGACGATTTCGAAGCCAATTTGGGCGCCGTTTCGAGAGACGGCTTTGCAGTCCGTTTCGATGCCGGCTTCGATTTCTGCCCCGTCGTCGATTTTGGCGCGGGTTTCGGCGACGCTTTCGGCGCCGCCTTCGATGCCGGTTTCGGCGCTGTCTTCTGCGCCGCCCTCGCCTTGCGCTTCGGCGGCCCCGCCAGCAGCGCCGCGCGATACGCGCCGCGACACCAGTCGAACAGCGCGCCCGCATCCTCGAGCACGTCGGCCGGCGTTTCGTAGTAGCCCTCGAGCGCGATGGTGCGCGTGCGTCCCGAATACGAGAACGGCCCCATTCCCGCCGCGACGAACGCCGGACGGTTCACGTCGTCCACACGCAGGAACAGCGACCCGCGCGCCAGGAAGCCGAACATCACGCCGTCGAGCCGCAGCGCGGCACCGCTGAAAAACCGCGTGACGTCGATATGGCCGAGGCTCGCGATCTGGTACGCGATCTCCTCGCCGTGCGCCTTGTCCGCCTGCCAGCTCATCGGCCGCCCTTGTCGGTCAAGCAGCGCCGATACAGCGCTGCGTCCATGCGTCGAGCGCCGCGTCGTCGAAACCGACGGCCGCCGCACTGCTGCGAATCTGCCGCCACGTCGCCCGATCGACCGGAATGCCGCCGGCGCCGCGCGCGGCGCGGCTCGCTTCCTCCGGCTCGCCGGGCACCTGCACCGGCACATCGCCCGTCTGCGGCGACGCCTTCGCCCATGCGACGAACGCATCGGCTTCGCGCTCGGCATCGGCTGCGTCGAACGCTTTCGGATCGATCAGCACCGACAGCATCCCGTTCACGATCGCGCTCGTCTTCTGCAGCGTGTCGCCGTACGTCGTATGCCCGCCGACGAGCGCGCCGCCGAAGATCTCGCACATCGCCGCGAGCGCATAGCCCTTGTGCAGCCCGAACGGCAGCAGCGCGCCGAACGGCTGCTCGTGCATCACGGCCGGATCGTCGGTCGGCTGGCCGCGATGGTCGATCAGCGACCCGGCCGGCACGCGCTTGCCCTGGTTGTGCGCGACGCGCGTCTTGCCGTACGCGATCGCGCTCGTCGCGAAATCGAGCAGCAGCGGCGGCCGGCCCGCACGCGGATACGCGGCGCAGAACGGGTTCGTGCCGAAGCGCGGATCGGTGCCGTGCAGCGGCGCGACCAGCAGGTCGCCCGGCACGTTGACGAAATGAAACGACACGAGCCCCGAGCGCGCGCACTGCTCGGCCCAGTGCCCGATGCGGCCGAGGTGATGCACGTCGCGCAGCCCGATCGCGCAGATGCCCATGCGCCGCGCGCGCTCGATCCCCTCGACCATCGCCTCGAACGCGATCACCTGGCCGAACCCGCGCCCACCGTCGATCGTCAGCACCGCGCCGCCGTCGCGGACGATCGACGCGTGCCCGTTCAACTGCAACTGCCCTTCCCGCCACGACGCGACGTAGTTCGGGATCATCCCGATCCCGTGCGAATCGTGGCCCGCGAGATTCGCGCCGATCAGGTGATCGGCGACGAGCCGCGCTTCGCGCTCGCTGCTGCCGGCCCGTTCCCAGAGTGCCGCGACGAATGCGTGCAGCGGTTCGGCGCGCATGCGCAGCGGTTCGGTGTCGGGCGTCGGCAGTGCGGTCATCGGCAAGGCTCCGTCAGGTCGGATCGGGTTGGGCAATCGGGACGTCGAACGGTCGCGACGATCAGCGCGCGGTCGCGATCACGTCGGCAACCGCCGCGGTCAGCTTCTTCGCGTACGGCACGTGCAGGAACTCGTTCGGCCCGTGCGCGTTCGACTTCGGCCCGAGCACGCCGCACACCATGAACTGCGCGGACGGGAAGCCTTCCTGCAGCACGTTCATCAGCGGGATCGTGCCGCCGAGGCCCATGTACGCGCAGTCCGCGCCGAAATGGCGGCGCGACGCGGCGTCGAGCGACGACGCGAGCCACGGCGCGAGATCCGGCGCGCTCCAGCCCGTCGCGGCGCCCGCGTCCGGCTTGAACGTGACCTTCGCGTTGTACGGCGGATCGAGTTCGAGCAGTTCCTTCAGCTGCTGCACGGCCTGCGCGGCATCGACGAGCGGCGGCAGGCGCAGCGACAGCTTGAACGCGGTGCGCGGACGCAGCACGTTGCCCGCATCGGCAAGCGCCGGCATGCCGGCCGCGCCCGTCACCGACAGCGACGGACGCCACGTCGAATTCAGCAGCGCCTCGCGCGGATCGGTCGTGGTGGGCAGCACCGGCTTGCCGTCCGCGCCGCACGCCCACGGCAGTCCCTTCCATACTGCATCGCCGAGGATCGCGGCGGCCGCGTCGGCTTCGCGCACGCGGCTCGACGGGATCTCGCAATGGAACACGCCCGGCAGCAGGTTGCCGTTCTTCGCGTCCTCGAGACGCTCGAACAACTGGCGCATCACGCGGAAGCTCGACGGCGCGATGCCGCCGTAGACGCCCGAATGGATGCCTTCTTCCAGCACCTCGACCTGCAGGTCGCCGGACACGAGCCCGCGCAGCGACGTGGTGAGCCACATCTGGTCGTAGTTGCCGGCGCCCGAATCGAGACACACCACGAGCGACACCTGGCCGAGCCGGTCGCGCAGCGCGTCGACGTACGGCAGCAGGTCGTAGCTGCCCGATTCCTCGCAGGTCTCGATCAGGCCGACGCAGCGCGGCCGTTCGATGCCCTGCTCGTCGAGCGCGCCGAGCGCCGCGAGGCTCGCGTAGATCGCATAACCGTCGTCCGCGCCGCCGCGGCCGTACAGCTTGCCGTTCTCGAACTTCGGCGTCCACGGGCCGAGGTCCGCGCGCCAGCCGTCGAATTCGGGCTGCTTGTCGAGATGGCCGTACAGCAGGATCGTGTCGGTGCTGCCCGGGCGCGTGGCCGGCGATTCGAAGAAGATCACCGGCGTGCGGCCGGGCAGGCGCACGATTTCGAGCTTCAGGCCCTTCACGGGCTGGCGTTCGGCCCACTGCGCGGCATCGGTGACGACGCGCTCGAGATAACCGCGCTTCTCCCAGTCGGGATCGAACGCGGGGCTCTTCGCGGGGATCGCGATGTAGTCGGTCAGTGCGTGGAGGATTTCATCGTTCCACTTGCGCTCGATGAAGGTAACGAGCTTGTCATGGTCGAGGACGGGGGTAGTGTCGACGGAGGTCATGGTGGGGGGCCTGGATCGGGCTGACGAAAATCCAGATCATACGCCGTTGATCCGCCGTCCGCGCCCCTTCCGCGTGCGTTCAGACCGCCTGCGGGAACGCGTCGCGCAGCCCCGCCGCGCAGGCCAGCGCGTCATCCCACAGGCGCCGCGTCAGTTCGCCGGCATCCTCTTCGCGCGCGAGCGCCGCGGCCTCGCCCGACCACAGCAGCGAGAAATCGTCGCGGCCCTGCCGCTCGAACGCACCGCGCAGCGGATCGACCGCGGCCGTCGCGAGCGGGAACGCGGGTGCGACCGCGCTCATCGGCCCCTGCTCGCGCATGAAGCGCGTCAGCAGCCCGCGCGCCGGACGGCCCGTATACAGGTTGGTCACGCGCGTGCCGTCGTCGCGCGCCGCACGCACCGCCGCGCGATGCTGCGCCGAGCGGCCGGCCTGCGGTGTCAGCAGGTAGCCGGTGCCGATCTGCACCGCACGCGCGCCGAGCGCGAACGCGGCCGCGATGCCGCGCCCGTCGGCGATCGCGCCGGCCGCGATCACCGGCGCGCGCACCGCGTCGACGATCTGCGGCAGCAACGCGAACAGGCCCGGTTGCGCGTGGATGTCGTCGGTCAGGAACATCCCGCGATGGCCGCCGGCCTCCGCACCCTGCGCGACGATCGCGTCGACGCCGCGCGCATCGAGCCAGCGCGCTTCCTCGACGGTCGTTGCGGACGAAACGACCCGCGCGCCGGTGCGCCGCACGCGGTCGAGCAGCATGTCGTCCGGCAGCCCGAAATGGAAGCTCACGACGGCCGGCCGCAACTCCTCGACGACCGCGCACATCGCATCGTCGAACGGCGCGCGGCCGGGGCCGCCCTTCACGTCGGCCGGATCGAGCCCGGCTTCCGCGTAGTAGCCGGCGAGCGATGCGCGCCAGCGCGCGTCGACCTCCGCGTCGGGCGCCGGCGGCGTATGGCAGAAGAAGTTCACGTTGAACGGCGCGGGCGTGCGCGCCCGGATCGCCGCGATCTCCTCGCGCAACTGCTGCGGGCCGAGCGCCGCGCATGCCAGCGAACCGAGCCCGCCGGCTTCGCACACCGCGATCGCGAGCGGGCTGAAGGACCCGACCATCGGCGCCTGAATTAACGGCAGGCGGGAAGGCAGCGGCGCACCCGATGCGACGCGTGTGTCGTGGCCGGCAACGGCGGCGGCAGAAGTCATGGCGGGAACCGGAACGGGAGTAACGGAAGCAACGATGATACGCGAACGACCATGAACGCGATGCGCCGCCATCGCCATCTCGTTGATTCAGATTTCGTTGAGATTTCTTGAGGTTCGCTCGTCTATTCAATATCGTCCACCGCAAGCCACGTCCCGCGATGTCTGTCCGTCATCGAATGCCTGACGAGCCGGCCGGATCGATCTTCACCCACCTTTGACGATGGATTGAAACTTCCAACCCGAACCCGCTTATGTCGATTGAAACGAACTTCAGAAAATGCTTGCCGCTCGTCGTCGCACTTGCATTGGCCGGCTGCGACGGCGGTGGGTCCGTCTCGTCGTCACCGCCGCCGGATGCAACGACGGTGCAGCAACAAGCCGCGCTGGCGAACCTGAATCCGGAGACCTCCGGCAAGCTCGACGCGTTGCTGGCGATACGCGCCGCGCAGCCGGACAGCGGCACCGGCCCGCTCATCGAAGCCTTGTCGCGCGAATTTCTTGGCATGCCTTATCGAGGCGACATGCTGAAGGGCTCGTCGACGATGCCGGAACAACTGGTGATCGACTTCAGCGGGCTCGATTGCTATACCTACCTCGACTACGTCGAAGCCGCGAGAAAGGCGACGACGAAAGCCGACTACGCGAGCCGCCTCGTGCCGACGCGCTACGTGAACGGCGACATCAGCTTCACGCATCGCCGCCATTTCTTCACCGACTGGGCCTACCGGCCGCAGGTGCTGGCCGACGACGTGACCGCCACGATCAGCGTGCATGCCGTCACGGTCACGAAGCAGCTCAACAGGAAAGCCGACGGCGGCGCATACCTGCCGGGGTTGCCGGTCGTCAGCCGGGACATCGTCCATATCCCGAGCGAATTCGTCGACGACTATGTCGTCAGCCGGCTCCGGACCGGCGACTACATCGGCATCTACGCGAAGGCCGATGGCCTCGACGTCACGCACGTCGGCTTCTTCATCGACACGCCCGACGGGCCGATGCTGCGCAATGCGTCGTCGAAAAAGGCCAACATGAAAGTCGTCGATTCGCCTTTTGTCGAGTATGTGAAGAACACGCCCGGCATCGTCGTGCTCAGGCCGCGCGCGTGAGCGACGGCATCGACCCGGCGCCTGCTATCTTCCGCCGCGATCCATCCCGCGCCGGTACGCGGCCGGGCTCGTCGCCGCGACGCGCCGGAAATGCCGGCGCAACGATTCCTCGGAGCCGAACCCCGCGCGCGCCGCGACCTGCGCGAGCGGCAGCGCGGGTTGCGCTTCGAGCATGTCCTTCGCGACGTTCACGCGTTCGCGGATCAGCCACGCGAGCGGCGACATCCCCGTCGCGTCCGCGAACTGACGCTGCAGCGTGCGCGTGCTCATCGCAGCCTGCGCGGCAAGCGACGCGAGCGTATGCGGCTCGGCCGCGTGCGCGCGCATCCAGTCGATCAGCTTCGCGAGCCGGTCGCTGCCGCCCGGCGCGACCGGACGCGGCACGAACTGCGCCTGCCCGCCGTCGCGATGCGGCGGCAGCACGAGGCGTTGCGCGACACGGTTCGCGATGGCGCCGCCGTGATCGCGGCGCACCAGATGCAGCAGCATGTCGAGCCCGGCCGCCGACCCAGCCGACGTGACGATCTGCCCTTCGTCGACGTACAGCGCATCGGGATTCACGCGCAGCGCCGGGTAACGCGCCTGCAGGCGCGGCGCGTAACGCCAGTGCGTCGTCACGGTGAGCCCGTCGAGCACGCCGGCCGCCGCCAGCACGAACACGCCCGAACAGATCGAACAGAGCCGCGCGCCGCGCCGATGCGCGGCCCGCAGCTTCTTCAGCAGCGGCTCCGGCGGCAGTTCTTCGGAATCGCGCCAGCCGGGAATCACGATGGTATCCGCGCGATCGAGTGTCGCGAGCCGGTACGGCGCGGCGACCGTGATGCCGCCCGCCGCGCGCACCGGCCCCGGCTCGCTCGCGCACACCGCGAAGCGATACCAGTCGACCCCGAGTTCGGGGCGTTCGAGCGCGAACAGTTCGACCACGCAGCCGAATTCGAACGTGCAGAGGCGATCGTAGGCGAGCGCGACGACGAGATGATTGTGCATGGCGCGATGTTACCGGAACTTGTCGATCGCGCCACTGCCGCGAACCGCGCCGAACCGCGATACTGCCCTCCATCCCGGCGCATTCCGCGCCCGTTCATCCAGGAGAGCCTGCCCATGTCCTTCGTCACCGACGTGCCCGCCGCCGACAGCCCCGCCGCCCTCGCGCATTTCGAGGCATCGCTGCGATTCGAGACCGATTGCTGGGACGTGCACGACGCGCTCGCGTCCGGCGCGCCCGATTTCGTGCTGCTCGACGTGCGCGGCCCCGACCAGTTCGCCGCCGGCCACGTGCCCGGCGCGCGCAACCTGCCGCGTCGCAAGATCGTCGCGGGCAAGCTCGCCGGCTATCCGGCCGACACGCTGTTCGTCGTCTACTGCGCGGGCCCGCACTGCAACGGCGCCGCGCGCGCGGCGATCGAACTCGCGCGCCTCGGCCGCCCCGTCAAGCTGATGATCGGCGGCGTGACGGGCTGGCTCGACGAAGGTTTCGCGTTGAGCAACGAACTGCAGCCGGCGGACGCCGAAGCCCGCTGACCGTTATTAAAAACGCAACAATCAATTGCCGGCACACAAACGGAAAAAGCGCGACAATCGGCGCCATTGCAGTTCGGACGGAGCAGCACAATGAATGATGCAGTCCTGATTCAAGTGGCCGGTTCGGTCGTTGCGATCGCGCTCTATTTCCTGCCGGCCGTCATTGCCGACCGGCGCGGCCGGCACGACAAGCTGACGATCGCGATGTTCAACGCGCTGTTCGGGTGGACCGGCATCGGCTGGCTGATGACGCTGTACTGGGCGTGCCAGCCGAACCCGCGCACCGATGTCGCGCAAACGATCCTCGCGAAGCGCCGCGGCATCAGCATGCGGACCTTCTCGACCGGCCTCGTCGAACGCGTGCAGCGCCGCGTCGCCGCCCAGGAGCAATGGGCGGAGAAGCAAGGCTGCCGTTAAGTCCCTCTTTCCCCTTCACCGTGCCGCGTCGAACATCGGCATTCTGACGTTGGTCGACGCGCGGTAATTCCACGTCAGCCCGTCGCGCGGCGGCCAGCCGCCCGCGCGCAACCACGCCGCGAACGCCCCCGCCGTCACCGCCCGTGCGATCCGCTCGCCCGGACACCCATGCGGCCCCGTGCCGAAGCCGAAATTCGGCCCGGCGGCGCGGCCCGGCATCAGCCGGTGCGGGTCGCGATGCGCGGCCGGGTCGCGGTTCGCCGCGGCGAGCACGACGAGGATCGCGTCGCCGGCTTCGACGGTCACGCCTTCGATCGTCGTGCGCGACGCGACGAAGCGGCGCGTGTTCTGCACCGGCGCATCGAAGCGCCCGACTTCTGCAACGAAAGCGTCGAGCGCGGCGTCGTCCGGCGCGTCGCGCGCGGTTTCCGCTTCCCCGTTCCATGCCGCCAGCGTGTTGCCGAGCCACGCGGCCGTCGCCTCGCAGGTCTGCGACAGCAACCCGACCAGATTCGCGACCAGCGCGCCGCTCGCCTGCCAGCCCGACGCGCGGGCCGCCTGCTGCACCGCAGCGACGAGCGTGCCGTCGTGCGCGTGCGTCTGCGCGACGCGCTCGGTCATCCGCTCGAGCAGTTGCCGCGCGCCGTCGCTCGCACGGGCCAGCGCGGCCGCGTCCGACAGCGGCGACAGCGCCGCGACGAAGTCGACGACCCGCGCCGCGATGTCGTCGAGCTGCGTCTCGTCGAAGCCGAGCAGATCGGCAACCGCGCAGACGGGCACCGTCATGCACCACGCATTCAGCGCGTCGGCATCGCCCGGCGCCGGCAGCCGCCGCGCGGCAAGCTGCGCGGCGCGGGCGCGCAGCGCGCCGGTGTCGATCGGCGCGAACGCCGTGCGCAGCGCCTGCTTCGGCACGTCGTGCCGCAACGCGCCGTCGTTCATGCGCACCAGCTCGCCGAACAGCGCGCCGGCCGTCGTGCCGCGCAACGCAGGCGGTACGGGCGCGTCCAGCGGACGCACGCGGCAGGCCGGATGGCCGAGCACGGCCGTCACGGCCGCCGCGCGGCTCGCGACCCACAGGCCGAGCGCGGCGTCGAACGCGAGCGGCGGCCCGTCGACGAGCACCGCATAGTAGGGATAGGGATCGCGGTGCGTCACCGCGGCAATGGGATCGGTCGGGTTCGGGTTCATGCGAGCAGTATCGGCGCAGCGCGCTGCCGCATGTTTCGGGTTCGCGTGAAATGTCGTCGCGCCGGCGCTGCGTATCGCATGCATTGCAGCATCGCAACGACAGGCCGGCTCCAGTCAGGCAGCCGACCGGTAGCGTTGCGACTGCATGCGCATCCGGACGCGCCCGGCCGAAATCGCGCGCGGCTCCAGCACCACCGTGTCGTGATGGAACATTTCCTGCCGGAACTCGCCGTGTTCGTCGAACCACTGGCAGATGACCCAGTCGGCGTCGTCGAACACGACCGGCCCGGCATAAGTGACGGTCATGCGCGGCCCGCCCGTTTTCAGCGTCACGACATCGCCGACGCGAAACCTGACGCGCTGATTTTCTCGGATCGTCATCGCTCTCTCGATTTTTATATATTGAATATATTGATATTCCCGGCGGCCCGCACAACCGGTCATTTGAATATGCCGCAGATTAACAATCAAAAAAATAACCGGCAACTCCCGCGTACGAAAATTCGCTGATCGGAAAAATGCAACAATGCGCGGCATCGGCGCGCGCGGCGGAAGGCTGACCGCCAGATTCGGCGCGGCTTGCGCGCCGAATCCGGTCGAACCGGCGGAATGCGGAGAATAAACGATGGTTTTCGCGTCGTCATCGGCGTTTAAACCCGACGCGAAATCGGTTGATTATTGTCAATCAATGCTTCGACTGGAAACGATCCCACGTTTTATTGGCGATCATTCCCCGAATGAAACCGGCGAATTATCGGGCGCCGCAAACCAGCGATTGATATCGCGCCCCGGCACGGCCGCCTGGGTGAACGTGAACGTGCCGTCGCGCGCCATTTCCGTCGCGGCGCGCAGGAACGCGCCGAGCGCGGCCCGCGCCAGCGCGCCGCCGACGCTGACGCGCTTCACGCCGAGCGCCGCCAGCTCATTGAGGCTCAGCAACCCGCCCTGCAGCCCCATCACGACGTTGACGGGCGCGCCGACCGCCTGCGTCACCGCCGCGATCTCGGCGGCGTCGGTGATGCCCGGCGCATACAGCACGTCGGCGCCCGCGTCGCGATAGGCGACGAGCCGCGCGATCGTGTCGGCGAGGTCGCGACGGCCGTGCAGGTAGTTTTCGCAACGCGCGGTCAGCGTGAACGGGAACGGCAGCGCGCGCGCCGCGTCGACGGCCGCCGCGATGCGCTCGACTGCCGCGTCGTGCGCGTAGATCGGCGCATCGGCGCGGCCCGTCGCATCCTCGATCGAGCCGCCGACCGCGCCGGCCTCGGCCGCCAGCCGGATCGTTTCGGCCACCGTGTCGGGCGCGTCGCCAAAACCGTTCTCGAGATCGGCGCTCACCGGCAGACCGCCCGCGGCGACGAGATCGGCGATGTGATCGAGCATCGCGTCGCGGTCGATCGCGTTGTCGGGCTGCCCTTTCGAAAACGCGTAGCCGGCACTCGTGGTGGCGAGCGCCTCGAAACCGGCCATCGCGAGCAGGCGGGCGGTGCCGGCGTCCCACGGGTTCGGGATGATGAAGGCGCCGGGGCGCGTATGCAGCGCGCGGAAAATTTCGGCTTGGCGGGCTTGCAGGTCGGAACGGGTCATCGCGGACTCCCGGAAGGTGTTGACGGGTGAGCTTACGCCGGCCGTGCGCGCGACGTTTCAGCGATGGCCGAAATGTCGCCGTGCGACAGGGAAAAGTCGGGGGCGTGCCGGTATCCGGCAACTGGCAGCAAACGGGCAGGTACCACCGTTCAGCCCGCGAGCTTCTTCGTCAGGAAAACGCGCGTGTGCCCGACCGGATAATCCGGCAGTTCGCCGAAGCGGACATAGCCGCGCTTCTCGTAGAAAGGCCGCGCCTGGAAGTCGAACGTATCGAGCCATGCACTGTGACATCCGCGCGCGACGGCCTCCGCTTCGGCCAGGTCCATGATGCGCGTGCCGGCGCCCTGGCCGCGCGCTTCCTCGGGCACCACGAGCAGGTCGACGTGCAGCCAGCCGAACGCCGTGCCACCCCACAGGCCGCCGACCACCGCGCCTTGCACATCGGTCACGAGCACGGCCAGCGGACGGAAGTCGGCCGGGCCGGCCTGGCTTTCGTTGAATCGGACGAGCGGCGCGACGATCTGCTTGCGCGCGTTCGCATCGCCCGCGTCGGTCACCTCGTATGTGAACGTCATCGGTTGCGTCGGGTTGAAGTCGGGTTGAATCGTGAATGACGGACGGCCGAAGCCGCACGTGCCGCGTCAGACGACGTAAGCGCCCTTCGCATGCAACTCCGCTTCGGTGCGCTCGAGCGCGGCGATCGCATCGCTGCCTTCGAGCGCGAGCAACTGCGCGACCAGCGCCTCGGCCATCGCATGCGCGGCCACCAGCGACGGGAAGAACGACGGGCTGTCGTGCGTGAAGATCAGTTGCGCGTCCGCATGCAGCGCGATCGGCGACACCGCGCTGTCGGTGATCGCGACGATCCGGCTGCCCTGCGCCTTCGCGGCCTGCGCGACGCGCGTCGCTTCCGCCGAATACGGCGCGAAGCTGACGACCACGGTCACGCTCTGCTTCGCGATCGTCCGCAGCTCCATTTCGAGCGAACCGGCGACGCCGTTGAGCAGCGACACGGTCGGACGAAACAGCCGGTAGCCGTACACGAACCCGAACGCGACCGGATAACACGAGCGGAACCCCGCGACATGCACGTGCGACGCCTTGCGGATCAGTTTGGCCGCATCCGCGAGCGCGTGCTCGTTCTGCGCGGCGGTGGCCGACAGGTTGTGCTGCTGCGCGGCGAGCAGGTCGTGCGCGAGCGATGCCTTCGCGTCGGGCCGCACGAGCGAGCGCGCACGCTGCGTGAGCGGCTCGGGGCGCGTGCGCACGCGCGCGACGCACAGGTCGCGCAACTCGTTCCAGCCGGGGAAACCGAATTGCTGCGCGAGCCGCACGAGCGACGCAGGCTGCACCTGCGCACGCTGCGCGACCTTGCGCATCGACGCGGTGGCGACCTCGTCGGGATGATCGAGCAGGAATGCGGCGCCCGCCTGGAATTGCGGGCTCAGCTCGGAAAATTGCGCCCGGATCCGGGACGCGAGTTCGTCGAAATTGGCGGCCATCTTGGTGGGAACGGGAACCGGTCGTTCATGGTATCACCGGCCCCGCGCGCACCGGTCAGCGCAGCACTTCGACGTGGTCGGCGTCGACCTTCACCTTGCCCGACCACTTGCGCTCGAATTCGCCGGTCAGCTTCACTTCGCTCTTGTCGCTGACGGGCTGCCCGGCCGCCCACAGCTTGTTGTCGATCTCGACGCGGATCGTGCCGGTCGCGTCGGCGAACTCGTAATCCTCGCCGCCGGCATGCTTGACGATACGGCCCTGCAATTGCACGTGCTGATCGTCCTTGCCGTTCGCAAGCAGTTCCTTCACGGTCGTCGTGGTCAGCGCGGACGGTCCCGTGTATTGCGCGTAGACGGCGGCAGGCAGCGTGGCGAGCGCGACCGTCAGGATTCTGGCCAGTTGTTTCATGATGTCGGTCCTCTTCTTCGATGTGATGCCGCGCCCCGTTGAACGCGACGGCACCAGATTACGGACCGTAAGATTAAGCAAACCTGAAGGTCGCGCCGAGGCGACACGGTGCCGCATCGGGCGGGGTCGAAAGCCCGACGCACGCCGCCCGCATTTAAGCTCGGCCTAAGATGCGTGCGCTTATCATGGGAACCCCGGGCGCCGCGGCGCCCTGCTGAAGAGACACGAATTCATGCGCGTACTGCTCGTCGAGGACGATCCGCTGATCGGCAGCGGGCTCGAACAGGGCCTCAAACAGGAAGGCTTCGCGGTCGACTGGGTGAAGGACGGCGACGCCGCGTCGCTCGCGCTGCGCTCGACCGGCTACGGCCTGCTGCTGCTCGATCTCGGGCTGCCGAACCGCGACGGCCTGTCGGTGCTCGCCGCGCTGCGCCGCCGCGACGAAACCCTGCCCGCGATCATCATCACCGCACGCGACGGCGTGCCGGACCGCATCGCCGGCCTCGACAGCGGCGCGGACGACTATCTCGTCAAGCCGTTCGCGCTCGACGAACTGCTCGCCCGCATCCGCGCGGTCAACCGCCGCCATGCGGGCCGTGCGCAGACGACGCTCGCAATCGGCCCGCTGCGGCTCGATCCCGTCAAGCACCTCGTCTGGCTCGACGACGAAGAAGTGTCGCTGTCGCCGAAGGAGTTCGTGCTGCTGCACGAGCTGATGCGCGAGCCGGGCGCGGTGATTTCGCGCGAGCAGTTCGAGGAGCGGCTGTACAGCTGGGGCGAGGAAATCGAAAGCAACGCGGTGCAGGTGCACATCCACAACCTGCGCAAGAAGCTCGGCCACGACATGATCCGCACGGTGCGCGGCGTCGGCTACCGGATCGGTGACGGCGCATGATGCGCGTGCAACGCGCGATCGAGCGCTGGCGCAGCGCGTCGCTGCGGCGGCGCCTGCTGATGTGGCTGCTGCCGGCCGCGTGCGTGATCGGCCTGGTCGCGAGCGCGGGCACCTACTGGGGCGCGCTGCGCGAACTCGACGACCTGCTCGACGACCAGATGCGCAGCATGTCGAAGCAGATCGTCGTCGGCCCGAACGGCGAGCTGTCGTTCAGCAACCGCGCCAACGGCAAGCACGGCTTCGAGGCCAGCGATCCCGATGCCGTGCTGCTGCAGGTCTGGCGCAACGGCACGCTCATGTATTCGACCGACCGCGATTCGAAGCTGCCGCCGCCCGCGCAGACGGGCATCGCGAGCATCGACGTCGGCGGCCAGCCGTGGCGCACCTATGTGACCGAGCGCGGCGGCACGACGATCCGGCTCGCGCAGGCGCGTCATGCGCGGTGGGAAGCGATCGCAGGCATCGCCGTGCACCTGCTGTGGCCGGTGTTCTCGATGCTGCCGGTGCTGGCGATCGGCCTGTGGTTCGGCATCGGCGCGGGGCTGCGGCCGCTGCGCACGATCGCATCCGGCCTTAAACGCAGGAATGCGAACAATCTCGAACCCGTCGATGTCGCATCGATGCCGAACGAGGTCCGGCCGCTCGCCGAAGCGATCAACGACCTGCTCGCGCGGCTCGACCGCTCGTTCACGCTGCAGCGGCACTTCATCGCCGATGCCGCGCACGAGTTGCGCACGCCGATCATGGGGCTGTCGATTCAGTCGCAATTGCTGCGGCGCGCGGCGACCGACGACGAGCGCGAGCGCATTCTCGCGCAGATCCATGCGGGCACGACGCGCCTCGGCCACCTCGCCGAACAGCTGCTGACGCTCGCGCGCCTCGAACCCGATGCGCAAGCGGCCACGTCCGCGTCAGCGCCCGTCGATCTCGCCGCGTTGTGCCGGTCGGTGGTCGCGGACCGCGCGCGCGTCGCCGACGCGCACCGGATCGATCTCGGCGCGATCGTCGCAACGCCCGTGATGGCCGCGGGCAATATCGACACGCTGCGCGTGCTGCTGAACAACCTCGTCGACAATGCGATCCGCTATGCGGGCGACGGCGCGCGCGTCGACGTTTCCGCGCGCATCGACGGCACGACGCCCGTGCTCGAAGTCGCCGACGACGGCCCCGGGATCCCGGAAGCCGAGCGCACCGACGTGTGGGAACGTTTCTATCGCGGCGAGGGTGCGCAGGCCGTCACGTCGTCGGGCAGCGGGCTCGGGCTGTCGATCGTCAAGCGGATCGCCGAACAGCATCGCGCGACGGTCGCGCTCGGTACCACGCGCGGCGGGCGCGGGCTGACTGTTACGGTGCGCTTCCCTGCACCAGTCTGATGCGTGCGTGACAGGCGGCTTTTCCACAGATTATGTTGGCAAGCTTGTGGACAACCTTCCATTAACGGCACCAAGCCATTGATCGGAAAGGGTTTGTCACGCGTGCGCGGCAAATGCGCCATGCGGTTGCAAATACACGCACATTTGACAACCAGTTGTCGTTTACGTAAAGTAGTTGTCAATTCATCACGCGGATCGAATATGACGAAATCCGAAAAGTTGACCGCCGTCGCGCTGTCCGTATTCCGCTTGAACGGTCTGCTGATCGAATGGGGCAACGCCTTTGCCGGGCCGCACGGCTTGACCAGTGCGCGCTGGCAAGTGCTCGGCGCGATCTCGATGGCGCCGGAAGCCCCGAACATCCCGCAGATCGCCGACGCGATGGGTATCACCCGGCAGGCCGTGCTGAAACAGATCAACGTGCTGGTCGACGAAGGGCTGGTCCGGTCGCTGCCGAACCCGGCGCACAAGCGCTCGCCGCTGTATGCGCTGACCCCTCGCGGCGACGCGGCCTATCAGGCCGTGGTCGGGCAATGGCAACAGCACGTTCGCGACATTGCCGGCGACTTCAGTTCAACTGACCTGGATGCGGCGATTCGCGTGCTGTCGGCGATGTCCGTCGCGCATGACCAGGATGGCCAAGCGTAACCGCACGATTGCCGCACGCCCCTCAGGAGTTCCCATGCCTCAGTTCAAGCCGATGGATCCGGCCTTTCCGATCCAGCAACAGATCGCCATCGACGCGGAGCCCGTCGTCCTCGTCAACGTGTTCACGCTGGATCCCGCAGACGAAGCGGACTTTCTGGCCGTGTGGAAGGACGACGCCGAATTCATGAAGCGGCAGCCGGGATTCATCTCGACCCAGCTTCATCGCGCGCTCGGCGACAGTCCGACTTACCTGAACTACGCGATCTGGGAATCGACGCACGCGTTTCGTGCGGCCTTCACGCATCCCGAGTTCGTCGCCAAGCTCTCGGCCTATCCGTCGTCCGCCGTCGCCAGCCCGCACCTGTTCCAGAAAGTCGGCGTGGCCGGTATTTGCACTGCGTGAGTTCCCGCGCGAATCGAGGCAACACGTGGCACAGGTTGGTGTCGTGCCCGCCGATCGCGAACGCGCAGTTCTCCACAGAAAATGTTGGCAAGCTTGTGGATATCCTGCGCACCGCAGCGCTAAACCCTTGATCCGATGGACTTTGGCACGCGTGATGCAGACGAGGCGCGTGCAATGACCTTCGCGCGCATCGCATCGCCATACTTCGCATCACGACGCCACGGCGATGCACGTCGCGATCGCCACACGCGTGCCGGCCATGCGCCGCGCCACTTACCCACAGATTTTGTTGGCAAGCTTGTGGATATCTTGCGCACGCGCGCGCTAACCCGTTGATCCGCCTCAGGTTCATGCGCCGCGTCAGCGTTTCGGCAACATGCGGCGCGAGCATGCCCGAATACGGAATGATCCGGCGCGACACCAGCGCACCACCCGCGCCTTGACGCTCGCGCCCGCCGCGCGTCACTATCACGCGAGCCGCACGCGGCCGCGCATCGCCGGCTTCGCGCGTCGGCGCAACGTGCCGGCCGTTCCGCCGGCGCACACCACGACACATCACTCCGAGGAAGGCCATGGAACACTTCACCGCGTGGCAGTTGCTCG
Source organism: Burkholderia sp. IT-111MI5 (assembly GCF_949752865.1). Classification (NCBI taxonomy): domain Bacteria; kingdom Pseudomonadati; phylum Pseudomonadota; class Betaproteobacteria; order Burkholderiales; family Burkholderiaceae; genus Burkholderia; species Burkholderia sp. IT-111MI5. The sequence goes on from NZ_CATKIF010000033.1 coordinate 485,553, forward strand.
TCTCGCTCGTGCTCGTCGCTGTCGTCGTCTATCCGTATGTCCGCATCGTCCGGCGCACCGGGCATTCGGGCTGGTGGATCCTGGCGATGTTCGTCCCGGTCCTGAACTTCATCATGTTGTGGGTGTTCGCGTTCGCGCGCTGGCCCGCCGTCGACGATCGGCAAGGCTGAACACCGCGACGGCGGACGCTCGGGCTTGTCCACAGATTTTGTTGGCAAGCATGTGGATAGCCTGCGCATACCGCGACCAAGCGCTTGATCCGTAAGACTTTGTCCGCGCCGCTTCGAATACGGCACGCGGCCGGCAAATCGCCGCTCGCGCATCGCCTCGACGCGTGACGGGCAGCCTGCCGCGCCGGCGTACCCGCTTGTCCACAGATTTTGTTGGCAAGCGTGTGGATAGCCTGCGCATACCGAGGCCAACCGCTTGATCCGTAAGACTTTGTCCGCGCCGCTTCAAACGCGGCACGACGGCGCGCGTCACGACGAACGCGACCGCCCGCGAGCTTGTCCACAATTTTTGTTGGCAAGCATGTGGATATCCTGAGCATGCGCGACCTAAGTCGTTGATCGCGCAACGTTTGGTCGCACGGATCACGACTGCGGCACGGCGTGCATGCGCATCCCGTCGCGCACGCCGCACCGCCCTGCTCAACCGAATGCCGCAACCACGACGCGCGCGACGTCGGCGATCACATCGTCCTTCGCCCGCGCATCGGCACGCGCCTGCGTGTAGTACACGGCCAGCACGATCGGCGCACGCGACGGCGCCCACACGACGCCCGCATCATTCGTCGTCCCGTAGTCGCCGGTGCCCGTCTTGTCGCCGACCGTCCACCCGGCCGGCACGCCCGCGCGGATCCGCTTGTCGCCGACCTTGTTGCCGCGCAGCCACGTAACGAGCTGCGCACGCTGCGCGGCCGGCAGCGCATCGCCGAGCGTCAGCACGCGCATGCTCGCGGCCATCGCGGCCGGCGTCGTCGTGTCGCGCAGGTCGCCCGGCAGCGCAGTATTCAGTTCGGTCTCCCATCGATCGAGCCGGAACGTGTCGTCGCCGATCGAGCGCGCATATGCGGTCACCGCCGACGGGCCGCCGATCAGCTTCATCAGCAGGTTCGCGGCCGAGTTGTCGCTGTACTGGATCGTGGCCTCGCACAGTTCGGCAACCGTCATACCCGCGCCGACATGCTTCTCCGTCACCGGCGAATAGTTGACGAGATCGGCCTTTCCGTACGTCACGCGTTGTTGCAGCAATCCCGGACGCGCAACGCTCTGCGCAAGCACCGCCGCACTCAGCATCGCCTTGAACGTGCTGCAGAACGGGAAGCGTTCGGCGGCGCGATGCGCCACGCGCCGGCCGCTCGCGGTGTCGATCGCGCACACGCCGAGACGGCCGCCCGCGTCGCGTTCGAGATGGGCAAGCGCCGCCGCGGCGGCAGCGGCTGCGACGTCCGGCGTCGCAGCCTCGTTCGGCGCAGCGGCCTGCGACGACGCGCACGCCGCGACGGTCAGGGCGAGCGGCGCCGTCGCGGCGGCCAGCAACAGGGTTCGACGTTTCGATGAGTAGGTCATGTCGGTTGTCTCGTGATGGAATGGACGCGAAATGGTGTTGAAAACGGCCGGCCGCCGAGACAGCACTATCGGGACTTTACGGTTGCCTGACAAGCAACGATAATTGAGCGCTGACAAAAGAAAATCTTATGACTAAGCTCCGCCCTCATCTTCCGCTCAATGCGCTGCGCGCGTTCGAATCGTCCGCGCGCCACCTGAACTTCACGCGCGCCGGCCTCGAGCTGAGCGTGACCCAGGCCGCGGTCAGCCAGCAGGTGCGTTCGCTCGAGGAACGGCTCGGCTGCACGCTGTTCACGCGGCTGCCGCGCGGCCTCGGGCTCACCGACGAGGGGCGCGCTCTACTGCCCGTGCTGAGCGATGCGTTCAGCCGCATCGAGACGGTGCTCAAGCAGTTCGACGGCGGGCGTTTCCACGAGGTGCTGACGCTCGGTGTCGTCGGCACCTTTGCCATAGGCTGGCTAATGCCACGGCTGAAGCAGTTCGGCGATACGCACCCGTTCGTCGAGCTGCGGCTGCGGACCAACAACAACGTCGTCGACCTCGCCGCCGAGGGTCTCGACTTCGCGATCCGTTTCGGTGAAGGCAACTGGCCGGCGACGCGCAACGAGCGCCTGCTCGATGCGCCGCTCACCGCGCTGTGCGCGCCGGAAATCGCGCGGCGCCTCGCGCAGCCGGCCGATCTCGCGAATGAAACGCTGCTGCGCTCGTACCGCACCGACGAATGGCTCGGCTGGTTCGACGCCGCGCAGCTCGAACCGTGGGCGGTCAACGGGCCGGTGTTCGATTCGTCGCGGCTGATGGTCGAGGCCGCGATGCAGGGCGCGGGCGTCGCGCTCGCGCCGGCCTGCATGTTCGCGCGCGAACTGCAGCTCGGCCTGCTCGCGCGGCCGCTCGACATCGACGTGCGCGCGGGCGGCTACTGGCTCACGTCGCTGAAGTCGAAACCGCTCACGCCCGCGATGACGCTCTTTCGCGACTGGATCGCGGCCGAAGCGGCCGACACGGCACCGGCCGCGTAACGCGGCTGCGCTTGTCCACAGAAAGTGTTGGCAAGGATGTGGATATCCTGGGTACCCGGGACCTAAGCCCTTGATCGCGCACGAATTACCGCCGCGACGCAGACATCGGGCAGCCCGTGCGCACGGGCCTGGCAAGCCGATCGCGTTCAGGCCGGATCCTCAACCATTGCGACGCAATCGATTGCGAGTTGTCCACAGATTTTGTTGGCAAGCCTGTGGATATCCGCCAGACCGGACGCGTAACACATTGATACACAAGGGGATTCGATTTACGGACCTTGACGGGTCAATGATGCGGCAGCGCAAGGTCATTCGAACCGCACGCCGGGCGCGTGCCGTGCCCTCGGCCGGTTCTCCACAGATTGTGTTGGCAAGCTTGTGGATATCCTGCGCATCGGCCGCCTAACTCATTGAGCGCAAGGGAATTTGTGCTTCGTCTGCAGAATCGGGCAGCGCCGGCGCCGCCCGTGCGGCGGGCGCCGGCGCAATCCGCGCGTCAATGCCGGTCGAGCCCGCCGCGCAATTCGCTCGCCTTGTCGCGCAGCGCCTCGTAACCCGAACGCGCATGCTCGGGCAGGTCGGGATCGCCGATCAGTGCGCCGAGCGTTTCGATCAGGCTGAACAGGATGCCCTTCGCCGCGCCGACCGCGATGCTCTGCGATTCGATCGACTTGTGCAGGTGGTCGACCGCCGCCTCCAGATTCTCGAGCTTCTGTTCACCGTCGTCGGGCCGGTTGTCGGTCGTCATCGTTTACCTCCGCCATCGTTCAAGGGTCATGTCACGATTCTATGCCGCTGCGTGCAAACGTGGCGCGACATCGCGCAACGTTTGCACGTCGCCGCACTACAGCACCGCGACCACCTTCACGCGGCCCGGCTGCTCGGCCGACGCGACAACATGGCCGTCGACGCGGCGGAACGTCAGCGACACGGTTTCGTCGCCGACGCGCAGCGCATCGATCCGCAGCCAGTCGACACCTTCCGGCAGCGTCGGGCGCTCGACGCGCACCTCGTGGCGCGATGCATCGATGCTCACGCCGAGGCACGCCTGCAGCATCATGAACGGCGCACCGGCCGCCCACGCCTGCGGCAGGCACGCAACCGGATACGCGGTCGGCGGTTCGCCGCGCCGGCGCGGGAACCCGCAGAACAGCTCGGGCAGCCGCATCTCGAAGCTCACCGCCGCCTCGAACAGCGCGCGCAGCAGGTTCACCGCAGCCGTCTTGTCGCCGTAGCGCGCGAGGCCGCGTGCGATCAGCGCATTGTCGTGCGGCCACACCGAGCCGTTGTGATACGCCATCGGGTTGAAGCGCGGCTGGCCGGCCGCCAGCGTGCGGATGCCCCAGCCCGTCTGGAACAGCGTCGAGCCGAGCACGCCGGCGACCGCCGCCCCGCGCTGGGCGTCGGGCAGGCCGAACGCGAGCAGGTGGCCCGCGTTCGATGCGAACACGCGGCACAGGTCGCCATGACCGTCGAGCGCGATCCCGTAGAAATCGCCTTCCGGCATCCAGAACAGCGCGTCGACCTGCTCGCGCAGCGCCTTCGCGCGCAGCGCGTAGCGCGTGGCGTCGGCCGCGTGGCCGCGCCGGTGCGAGCATGCCGACATCGCATCGAGCGCCGCGCACGCATAGGCCTGCACTTCGACGAGCGCGATCGGCCCGTCCGGGAAGCGGCCGTCCTCATGAAACACCGAATCGTGACTGTCCTTCCAGCCCTGGTTCGCGAGGCCGCGCTCCGACGTGCGCTGATAATCGAGCAGTCCGTAGGGATTGCGGTCGCACTTGTCGATCACCCATTGCGCGGCGCGCTCGAGCGCGGGCCACAGCTCGTCGATCAGCGCATCGTCGCCGGTGCGTTCGACATACGCGCCGGCCAGCACGATGAACAGCGGAGTCGTGTCGACGCCGCCGTAGTACAGCGCGAACGGCACCTCGCCCGTCGCGGCCATCTCGCTGCGGCGGAACTCGTGCATGATCTTGCCGGGCTCCGCGTCGCGGAACGCGGACGTTTCGCGCGCCTGATGCTCGGCCAGGAAACGCAGCACGCCGCGTGCGAGCGACGGCTGCAGCCACAGCATCTGCAGCGACGTGATCACCGCATCGCGGCCGAACGGCGTCGAGAACCACGGAATGCCCGCATACGGGTACGGCCCCGTGTCGAGCTGCGTCGTGAGCAGCCCGAGATCCGCGAGCGAACGGTCGAGCCATGCGTCGAACAGCGGATTGCCGGTGTTCACGCGTGCCATCGACTCGCGCCGCGCGCGCATCTCGCGGTGCACGCCGACCAGCGCGGTGCGCAGCGCGACGCGGCCGCACCCGGGCCCTTCGATGTGCGCCGGGCCGAGCGTCGCGTCGACGGTCAGGTAGATCGACACGCACGCCTGCGCGGCGATCGTCAGCGTGTAGTCGGCGCGATCGACCGACAGTGCGTCGGGCGCCGGCGAGAAATGCACGGTCACGTTGCGCTCGACGCCGTCGAGGCCGTCGTAGCGCAGCCGCACCGCGCCCGCGTCGACGCGCGGCGCAGCCACCGTGCCGCGCTTCGGGCGCTGCGTGCCGCGCACCTCGAACATGTCCTTGAAATCGGCCGCGAACGACAGCGACAGCGGCACCTCGGCTTCGCTCGCGCCGTAGTTCGTCAGCGTCAGCGCTTCGTACAGTATGTCGCCCGCGAGCACGCGCATCCGTTCGATATGGATCACGCCCTCCGGCGTCTCCTTGCCGCCGAGCGGCGGCAGCGGGCGGTTGGTCAGGTGTGCGGTAAACGATGCGTTGTCGGCGCTCGTCGCGCCCGACAGCAGCGACGGCGCGCGGCCGCCGAACGTCAGGCGCCATTTCGACAGCACGCGCATGTCGTCGACGAACAGGCCGTCGTCGTGGCCGCCGATGTCGCCGAGCGCATCGCCGACCACGAATGCGTCGCCGGATTTCAGCACGTACTGGTTGCCGCGCGCGAGCGCCTGCGGATCGGCTTCGGGTGCGATGAATGCAGGGCCTGACGCTGGGGTCGGGGCAACAGGCGCGACTTGCGGCGCCTGCGTCGTCGTGGCTTCGGCGTGATTCGGCATCGATGCTCCTGTGTCGAGGCGCAACGCGCGGCGCGCGTCGCGTGTTTCGCACAGGATAGGCCAGAACGGGGGACGCGCGCAGCGACGAAACGGCCGCGACGCCATGCGACGTTTCCGTCGCCGCATGGCGTCGCGGGCTAGCGCCGAGGCCGGCGCCGACGTGGGCGTATTACGCGCCGGTCAGAACTTCCACAGGATGTTGCCGAGCACCGCGTTGTCGCGCACGCCGCTGCCGTACTGGCCGCTGTACGTGAGGCCGAGCGTCAGGCGCTTCGTGATGTTCGCGTCGATGCCGGCCTCGAGCACTGCGCTGTCGCGAGCAATCGGCACGCCCGACACCTGGAACGACGTGCCGCCGTTCGCGAACGCGAACGTCGACGACGGCCGCACGTTGCCGAACGCGTGGCGCCAGCCGACCGTCCCGCGCGCGGTGAACGTGCCGCTCGCGATCGAGCCGAGCTGCGACGCCGCGCGCAGGCCGAGCGTCGAGAAGCCGACGTGGGTCGTCTCGCCGCCGGCGCGCAGCGCTGCCGCGCCGCCGCTTTCCGTATAGCCGTCGGTATGCAGGTTCACGTACGCGATGCCCGCGAACGGTTCGATCGCGACGGGCCCGACCGGCAGCGCGTAGCCGACTTCGCCGAACACCTGTGCCGAATTCGCGTTGTAGCCGGCCGAGTCGTGATCGGAGAAGCCCGCGAAGCCCGGATTACGGTCGCTGTTGATCCGGTACCACGTGTACGACGCGCCGCCGCGCACGCCGAGCGCACCGTACTGCGCACCGCCGTACAGCGACAGGTAGTAGCTGTTCACCGACGCCGACGAACTCAAGTCGTTGTCGAGCGAACCGTGCGTGACGCCCGCGGCCAGGCCCGCGCGCCACTTGTCGTTGAACGCCATGTCGGCACCGGCGATGAAGCCCGTCATGCTGCGCTTGATCGTCGATGCGTTGCCGTCGCCGGCAAGCCGGCTGCGGCCGCCGAACGCCTGCCCCCAGACGACCGGCTGGTATGGCGTACCGCCGTAGCAGCCGTCGCGCGAACCGATCCGGCGTTCCGGCGGCAGCGTCGGGTCGACCGCGCCGGCCGTGTTGTCGCCGCACAGCGCGGCACCGCCCGACGACAGCGCCGCGAGCGGGCCCGATCCGGGCGCGAGACCCTGGCGGACGCGATCGGTCACGGCATCGCGCACATAACGGCTGTCGAGCAGCAGCATGCTCTTCAGGCTCGCGTGCAGTTCGCCGTCGAGCAGCCCGTATGCACGGCGCGCGGTGCCCGCGTCGGTCGTCAGGACCGCGTCGTACAGCGGGTTGCCGGCGCCGAGCCCGCCGAGCGCGGTCGCGACCGCGCGCTGGTTCGGCGTCGTCGCGACGTCGGGCAGCGCGGTGCCGTTCCCGACCAGTTGCAGGTACACGTGATCCGGATCGTAGCTGAGCGTCGGCATCAGGAACGCGTAGTTCGCAGTCACCTGGCTGAATGCGCCCTGCACGCCCGACGAGGCGGTGAGGATCGTGTAGGTGGTGCCCGGCTGATAGCCGGTCTGGTTCGCGAGCACCTGCACGGTGCCGCCGTTCAGCGTCGCCGTGCCCGTCGCGGCGACGCTGCCGCTTTGCTGCGGCGTGGCCGCGACCTGGAACGTCGAACCCGGCTGGAACGTGACGTTGCCGGCCACGTTCAGTGCCGCGCCCGGCTGCGACGCGGCGGCCGTCGCGCCGCCCTGCACCACGAGGCCGCCGATCGTGCCGGTGCCCGTCAGCGTCGCGCCGTTCTGCACGGTCACGGCCGATTGGGCGAGCGAACCGTTGACGGCGAGCGTGCCGGCGCTGACGGTGGTCGGGCCGCTCAGCGTATTCGTGCCCGTCAGCGTCAGTTGCCCGCTACCGGCCTGCGTCAGCGAACCGGTGCCGGACAGCACGCTTGCAACCGTCACGCTGCCGGACTGATTGAACACCAGCGCGCCGTTGTCGACGACGTTGCCGGCGATGCTGCCCGACGTGCCGCCGTTGCCGAGTTGCAGCGTGCCGCCGGCCGCGATCGTGGTGCCGCCCGTGTACGTGTTGCTGCCGGTCAGCACCTGCGTGCCGCTCGCCACCGTGACGCCGCCCGTGCCGCCGATCGTGCCGCCGAATGCGGTGCCGGCACCGTTCAGCGTCAGCGCATTCGCGCCGAGATTCACGTTCGTGCCGGCCGCGCCGGCCAGCGCGCCGATCGTCTGCGCGCCCGCCGCACCGCTCACGTCGAACGTCGCGCCCGCGCCGGCGAGGTTCACCGCGCCCGTCGACGCGAGGCTGCCGCCCGCGCCGAGCGCCAGCGTGCCCGCGTTGATCGTCGTGCCGCCGGTGTAGGTGTTCGCAGCGGTCAGCGTCGTGGTCGCCGCGCCGTTCTTCGCAAGTGCGCCCGCGCCGGAAATCGCACCGCTCAGCCCGAGCGCGTTGCTGCCGCCCAGCGTGAGCGCCGCACCCGTGCCGAGATTGACCCCGTTGCTCACCGTCAGGCTCGCGTTCGTATCGAGCGTCGCCGCGCCGCCGACGTTCAGCGCGCCGGTGCCGAGTGCCGCGGCGTTGCCGAGCACGACGCTGCCGCTGTTCAGGTTCGTGCCGCCGGTATAGGTATTCGCACTGTTCAGCGTCTGCGTGCCGGTGCCGGCCAGCGTCACGCTGCCCGCGCCGCCGATCGTCCCGCTGAACGTGCCGCTGGCGGTCCCGCCGAGCGTCAGTGCGTTGCCGCCAAGGCTGATGTTCGTTCCCGCGACGCCCGACAACGCGCCGAGCGACTGCGCACCCGTTGCACCGCTCAGGTCGAGCGCGGCGCCCGCGCCGGCCAGGTTCACCGCGCCGGTCGACGCGAAGCTGCCGCCCGCGCCGAGCGCGAGCGTGCCGCTGTTGATCGTCGTGATGCCCGAGTACGTGTTTGCGCCGGTCAGCGTCGTCGTCGTCGTGCCGTTCTTCACGAGGCTGCCGGCGCCGCCGATCGAGCCGGCCAGCCCGAGAGCGTTGCTGCCGCCGAGTGTCAGCGTCGAGCCGGTGCCGGCGAGATTGACGGCGTTGGCGAGCGTCAGGTTCGTGGTCGTATCGAGCGTCGCCGCGCCGCCGACGTTCAGCGCGCCGGTGCCGAGCGCCGCTGCGTTGCCGAGCACGAGGCCGCCGCTGTTCAGGTTCGTGCCGCCCGTATAGGTGCTCGCGCCGTTCAGCGTCTGCGTGCCGGTGCCGGCCAGCGTCAGGCCGCCGGTGCCGGAGATCGCGCCGCTGAAGGTGCCGCTGGCCGTGCCGCCGAGCGTCAGCACGTTGCCGCCGAGGCTCACGTTCGTGCCCGCCACGCCCGACAGCGCACCGATCGCCTGCGCGCCGCCCGTGCTGATGTCGAGCGCCGCACCGGCGTTGGCGAGATTCACCGTGCCCGTTGCCGCGAGACTGCCGCCCGCGCCGAGCGCCAGCGTGCCCGCGTTGATCGTCGTGCCGCCTGTATACGTGTTCGCGCCCGTCAGCGTGGTGGTCGCCGCGCCGTCCTTCACGAGGCTGCCCGCACCGGAAATCGCACCGCTCAACCCGAGGGCGTTGCTGCCGCCCAGCGTCAGCGTAGTGGCCGTTCCGAGATCGATTGCGTTGCCGACCGTCAGGCTCGTGGTCGTATCGAGCGTCGCCGCGCCGCCGACGGTCAGCGCGCCGGTGCCGAGCGCCGAGCCGTTGCCGAGCACCAGGCCGCCGGCGTTCAGCGTCGTGCCCCCCGTATAGGTGTTCGCGCCGGACAGCGTGACCGCCGCCGCACCGTTCTTCACGAGACCGCCGCCGCCGGCGATCACGCCGCTCAGGCCGAGACCGGTGTTGCCGACGAGCGTCAGCGTCGTGCCCGTCGCGATATTGACGTCGTTCGCGAGCGACACGTTGGTGGCCGCATCGAGCGTCGACGAACCGTTCACGTTCACCGCGCCGATGCCGAGCGACGTATTGCTGCCGACGGCGAGGTTGCCGCCATTCAGGTTCGTGCCGCCCGTATACGTGTTCGTGCCCGTCAGCGTTTGCGTGCCGGCGCCTGACAGCGTCACGCTGCCCGCCCCGCCGATCGTGCCGGCATAGGTCGCATTGGCGCTGCCGTTGAGCGTCAGCGAATTGCCGCCGAGGTTCACGTTCGTGCCGGCCGCGCCGGCCAGCGAGCCGATCGTCTGCGCGCCCGATGCGCTGCTCACGTCGAACGTCGCGCCCGCGCCGGCCAGGTTGACCGTGCCCGTCGCCGCCAGGCTACCGCCCGCGCCCAGCGCGAGCGTTCCGCTGTTGATCGTCGTGCCGCCGGTATACGTATTCGCGCCGGTCAGCGTGGTGATCGCCGCGCCGTTCTTCACGAGGCCGCCGGCTCCGCCGATCGTGCCGGCCAGCCCGAGATCGTTGCTGCCGCCGATCGTCAGCGTCGTGCCGGTGGCGAGATTGACCACGTTGTCGAGCGTCACGTTTGCGCTCGTGTCGAGCGACGCGTTCGTGTTGACGTTCAGCGCGCCCGTGCCCAGCGACGTATTGTTGCCGACGACCAAACCGCCGCCGTTCAGGTTCGTGCCGCCCGAGTACGTGCTCGCACCGGACAGCGTCAGCGTGCCGCCGTCGTTCTTCGTCAGCGCGCCGGTGCCCGTCACCGTACCCGACAGCGTGAGCCCGGTCGCGCCCTGCACCGTCAGCCCGCCGGCATTGAGCGTCACGCCGTTGGCGACGTTGAGCCCTGCCGTGCCCGCCTGCAGCGCGCCGCCATTGGCCGTGATGGTGCCGGTGCCGAGCGACGCGTTGTCGCCGATGATCGCGACACCGCCGTTCAGCGTCGCATCCTGCGCGGTGGATGCACCGTTGATCGCCCAGTTGCCGCTGTTGACGTCGAGGTGGTTGAAGTTGATGTAGTTGTTGACCGCGATCGTACCGTTCGGGGTGGCGCCCTGCTGCAGATTGAGCGTGTTGTTGCCGCCCGCGCCGCCGTCGACGATACCGGTCGCCGCCACGTTGAGCGTGTTCGGACCGACCGTGATGTTGAACGCGCCGCCGGTGCCGCCCGCCGTGTTGACCGACGAGCCGGTCACGGCATTGAACGTGTTGGTGCTGTTCGCGCCCATCGACACGCCGCCGTTGATCGTGCCGGAGTTGGTGAACGTATTGCCCTGCCCGGGCGTGCCGTTCGTGCCGAACGACACGCGGCCGTTGATCGTTCCGCTATTGCTCATGTTGACCGTGCCGCCGCCATATGCGGCAACCACGGGCGCGTCCGCGCCGACGAGGGTCGCGCCGACCAGCGGGTTGGACCCGATCGTGCCGGTATTCGTGATGTTCGACGTGCCGCCGGTGCCGTTCTGGACCGACAGCGCCATGCCCGTCACGCCGCTGATCGCCACCCCCGTCGAGCCGTTCATCGTGCCGTTGTTGACGACGGTGGTGTTCGCGCTCGCCGATGCATTGCCGACCACCGCGCCGCTCGACAGCACGCCGAGCCCCGAGCCGAGCACGGAAGGATCGATCGTGCCGTTGTTGGTCAGCGTGTTGTTGTTGCCGGTCAGCGACATCGCCGTGCCGCCGACGCCGAGCAGCACGCCGACGCTCGCGCCGGGGTTGACCGTCGCGTTCAGGTTGTTCGCGCTGTTCGCGTAACTGGGAGCCAGCGGGTTCGCAACGCCGGAACAGGTCACCGTGGTGCCTGCCGTGCTGCAGGTCGCATGGGCGGGAACGACGCCGGCGCCGGACAGCGCCAGGAAAACACCCGTCGGCAACAGCAGTCTCGGAAACGGCTCGCCGGCTTTTTTCGAACGCGCAAGATTCATGCTTTCCCTCAATATTGGTTTTGGTATTGCGCCTGCACCTGACGGCACGCAGCAGAAAATCGCGAATAAAGGCGTGCACACCGGCGGTCGCAATGCGACGTCGGCATATTCATGAATAAGTTTTTAATCAGCCCCGGGTTGCGGACGCGAAACTAGTCGAATGACATGATGGTGGCCCCTGTTTCTCTGCAGCGAATTTTTGGTTGATTTGATTACTTCCCTGCTTTTTGTCAGACAAGGCTATATCAAACTCACGCCATTTTCCAGTCGATGTTTACCCATCGGATCAGGGCCAAGATGGATGTATTTTTTACCCGCCGCCACATGCTTTCTGCGGTTCTCCGCATGTTTTTCGCCTGTTTATTTTGATTTTTCGCAAAAACACCGGAATCGCGGCATCCGTAAAAACGCTAATACGCGGCTTCAATTCAACGCGTACGAATTTTGCGGCGCAGTATTTCCATGCCGGCGAATCGCCGATACCGATAATCAGCATCCGTTTAACAACAGATAAAAAACGGACTTGCATGCAATCGGCCAAATCGTTTCGATTTCCGTCTTGCATCAAAGCTGAAACGCGAATCGTTATCGCCTGTCCGGCACCGATGACATCCGTGCGGCCGGCGAGAAACCAATGGAAACAACGCCGCATCCGGCGTGAAACGGCAGGAAGCCCGAAGGAAGGAGAAAATCAGGCGCCGGACGCGTTTGCCCCCGTGCGCCGTCTTATGAAAACAGGCTCATCAGGTAAAGCATCGGCCGGAACGAGACCGGCCGCGCGTCGGGATTCGCCGACAGACGCACTGCATATACCGCGTAGGCCGGCACCTCGCGCCAGCTCGAATAGACGTCGCGCAACTGGAAGCGGCGCGGATACGCGGCGGAGATGTTCGCCCGCGCGATGCCGACGCGCTCGAACGCAAGGCGCGCCCGCGCAAGGTGGTAATACTGACTGACGATCAGCACGCGCGACAGGCGGTGCGCCTGCAGGTACGCAAGCGTGTGCTGCGCGGTCGCGAGCGTGTTGTCGCCCTGGTCGTCGACGGCGATCCGGTCGGCCGGCACGCCGCGCGCCACGAGATAGTCGCGCATGGCCGTCGCCTCGTTCAGCCCGGGGCCGTCGATCGCGCCGCTGACCAGAAACGCCGGGCACTGCCCCGTGCGGTAGCAGCGCACGCCGACGTCGAGCCGGGCCGCGAGCACGGGCTTCGGCGCGCCCGTGTCGTCGAGCGCGTTGCCGAAGATCACGGCGACGTCGGCCGGCTCGCTCGGCATCCGCATCCCGTACGCGACGAGCGCGACGGCCGCGGCAACCCAGATGCATGCGACGACGGCCAGCAGGCGGCCCGCCCGGGCCGCAAAGCCCCGTTTGGTTTGGTAATTCAAGGTTTTCGGTCTCTCAGGTCGTCGGGCGTATCGGCTGGCCCGGCCCGGCATGGGCGCGTAACGCTAGCACGGCGCGCTCGCGCGTGTCCACGCGGCCGGCCGATGCCGGGCCGTTACCGACCTGCTGGAAAGAAGACCGACCCGCTTTGCGCTGGCGGGCGGGCCGGCGCTACGGAGATCGAAAGAATGTGAATGGCTGCGTTGCGCAGCGATGCCCGGCCCGGCCCGAATCGAACCGCGTCAATCGGCCGGACACATCGCCAGCCGCCCCATCGCCTCGCCTGCGCCACGCACCGCGCAGGTGGCCGGCTCATCGGCGATCCGTGCGATCACCCCCGTCTCGTCGTACAGCAGGCGTTCGAGATCCGCGAGCAGCGCGCCGCCGCCCGTCAGCACCACGCCGCGATTCGCGATGTCGGTCACGAGCTCGGCCGGCGCGTTTTCCAGCACCGACTTCACCGCGCCGATCACCTGCTTGAGCGGCGCGGCCAGCGCGTCCGCGACGTCGTGGTTGGACAGCTCGACCGAGCGCGGCAGGCCGTCGCTGATGCTGCGCCCGACCGCGCGCGTCGTCGTGCGCGGCACCGCGCTGGTGGCCGAGCCGATCGTCTTCTTCACGTGCTCGGCCGTCTGCTCGCCGAGCAGCACGCCGTACAGGTTGCGGACATGGTTCACGATCGCCGCGTCGAACTGGCTGCCGCCGACGCGGATCGCTTCGCGGTAGACGATGCCGCCGAGCGCGATCACCGCGACTTCGGTCGTCCCGCCGCCGATGTCGATGACCATCGAGCCGACCGGCTCGGTCACCGGCAGGCCCGCGCCGAGCCCGGCAGCCAGCGATTCCTCGATCAGTTCGACCTCCGATACGCCGGCCGCGAATGCGGCCTCGCGGATCGCGCGGCGCTCGACGGCCGTCGCATCGGACGGCACGCACAGCGTGACCTCGACGCGGCGGCCGAAGCGCGAACGCGTGCGCGACATGTCGATGAAGCTGCGGATCATCTGTTCGGCCGCGTGCGCGTCGGCGATCACGCCGTGCCGCATCGGCCGCACGGCTTCGAGATGCCCCGGTTCGCGGCCAAGCAGCGCCTTCGCACGCTCGCCGACGGCCTCGAGCGTCGGCCGCGCGTCGTTCGCACCGGCCTTGCGGAAACAGATGACCGACGGCTGGTTCAGCACCACGCCGCGCTCGTGCGTATAGATCTGCGTACTCGCCGTCCCAGGGTCGATCGCAACGGGTTGCGCAAACAACTTTCCGAACAGCGGTGTCGACATATCAAGCCTTTTTGAACGATCGGGCCGGGACGGCCCCGCCGCATCCCCGCGGCGCGCCTGCCGCCCCATCATGAAGTTAGCGGCAAATCGTGCCGATACTTTAGCCAATTCCGATGATTATTTCGCGACGAAATTGCCGAAACCAGTACTTCGAGGGTGTCGGACTCCGAAACGGTCTCTCGCGTTGCGCCTGTAAAACACGGTAATCTCTCGGTCTTGCCTGCTCCCGGCAGGCTTCAGACGCCCGATCACGCCAGGTATTTCCTCAATGACAGCGAACGTTTCCTCCCGCTGGGCGCGGGTGCGCCCGCTCTGCACGACGCTCGTCGCCTTCTGGTGCTGCACGGTGGCCGCGCAGCCGCTGCCGGCCACCGCCACCGCGCCCGCCCCCGCTGCGGCCGGCACGCCGGTGGCCGCTGCCTCCGCCGCGACGCCCGCTGCCACGCACGACTGCACGGCCGACGGCGGCCCGGCCGGCCGCCCGTCGATCGGCCTCGTGCTGTCCGGCGGCGGCGCGCGCGGCTACGCGCACCTCGGCGTGCTGAAGGTGCTCGAGGAAAACCGCATCCCGGTCGACTGCATCGCGGGCACCAGCATGGGCGCGGTGGTCGGCGGCCTGTACGCGAGCGGGATGGCCGCCGACGACATGCAGAAGCGCCTGTCGGAGGTCAACCTCGCGGATATCGCGTTCGACGTGACGGACCGCGCGGACCTGCCGCAAACCAGCCGGGAAGACGAACGCCTGTACATCAACGGCCTGACGCTCGGCTTCGGCAAGAGCGGCGTGAAGGCGCCGGTCGGCCTCGTGCAGGGCAACCGGCTGCAGGCGCTGCTCGCCGACTGGACCGCCTCCGTGCCGACCAACCAGCCGTTCGACCGGCTGCCGATTCCGTACCGCGCGGTCGCGACCGACCTGCAGACGGGCCAGATGGTCGTGCTCGACCACGGCTCGCTGCCGCTCGCGATCCGCGCGAGCATGGCGATGCCCGGCCTGTTCGCGCCGGCCGAGATCAACGGCCGCGCACTGGTGGACGGCGGCCTCGTCAGCAACCTGCCGGTCGACACCGCACGGCAGATGGGCGCGAACGTCGTGATCGCCGTCGACATCGGCTCGCAGCTGCGCCCGCTCGACGCGCTCGCGTCGCCCGCCGACGTGATGCAGCAGATGGTCGGTATCCTGATTCGCCAGAACGTGTCGGCCCAGCGCCGGCAGATCACCGCGAACGACGTGCTGCTCACGCCCGAGCTCGGCTCGCTCGGCTTCACCGATTTCCAGAACGCGCGCCAGGCCATCTCCGCCGGCGAAGCGGCGGCCACCGCCGCGCTGCCGCGTCTGAAGCGCTACGCGCTGCCCCCCGACGAATACGCCGCCTACCGCTCCGCGCATGCGCAGCCGCTGCCGCCGCCGGTCCGGATCACGCGCATCGAGATCAAGACGAGCGGCGGCGTGCCGAAGCGCGTCGTCAGCGACGCGCTGCACGTGAAGCCCGGCGACCTCTACGATCCGCAGTCCGTCAGCCAGGATCTGCTCGGGCTGACGACGGGCGGCAATTTCGAGAGCGTCACCCAGCAGGTCGTGAGCCACGGCAACGACAACGTGCTCGAGATCAATGCGCGCGAGAAATACTGGGGGCCGAATTTCCTGCTGTTCGGCCTGGGCATGTCGAGCAGCTCGACCGACGAGGGCGGCTTCCGCCTGCATGTCGGCTACCGGCGGCCCTGGCTCACCGAATCGGGCCTCGAGTTCCGCGCGGATACGACGATCGGCAGCGACCTGCAGTCGGCGCGCGTCGAATTGCGCCAGCCGCTGCCGATGGCGTACGGCGTCTATGTCGCGCCCTACGCCGAATACCAGCGCCGCTACGCGAACCTGTACGACAACACCGGCGACGTGAAGGTCACGCAGTACCTGATGCAGACCGCGCGCGCCGGGCTCGATCTCGGCCTGCCGATCGCGCGGCTCGGCGATTTCCGGATCGGTCTCGGTTACGTGACCGGGCACGGCTCGCCGACCTACAACCTGCCGTTCGACGACGGCAACAGCCAGGCGCTGCTGTGGCCGAGCTTCACGTCGCGGGCGCTGACCGCGCGTGCGCGGCTCGTCATCGACCAGCTCGACGATCCGATGTTCCCGCGCAAGGGCTATTTCACCGAACTGCGCGTCGAACGCTCGCTGGTATCGCGCAACGGAGGATCGGCACAGGAGTTCGACGACGGGATCAATGACGCGCCTTACACCGAGATCTACGGCAAGGCGATGATTGCGCAGCAGTTCGGCCGGCACAGCGTCAGCGCGACGATCGAAGGCGGCAAGAGCATCGGCGGCACCAACCTGATCAATGCCTTCAACTTCACGCTCGGCGGCTTCCAGCATTTGTCCGCCTATGCGGCCGACCAGTTGAACGGCAACGAGCTCGCGTACGGCCAGATCACCTACATGAATCAGTTGATGACGTTCAACGCGTCGCCGGTCAAGGCGCTGTCGGTGGGCGCCAGCGCGGAAGTCGGCAACGTCTGGTCGAGCGGCCAGCAGATCGGCGGCGGCGCGCTCAAGCAGAGCTATACGTTCTTCACGAGCCTGTCGACCGCGTTCGGGCCCGTCTACATCGGCGTTGCGCTCGCGCCCGGCGGCCGCCGCAACTTCTATCTGCAGCTCGGCCGCACTTACTGATGCGCCGGCGCCGCGCGAAACGGCCTGTCGCGCCTGCCGTCAGGACGACGGGCCGGCCGCGGCGCGCGCCGTGCCGATCGGCCAGCTGATCTCGAAGCGCGCGCCGCCGAGCTCCACCGGATCGACGACCGCGATCCGGCCGTTGTGCGCATGGAGCACCTGCCGCGTGATCGACAGGCCGAGCCCGTAGCCGCCCGTGCGGCGGTCGAGGCGCACGAACGCGTCGAAGATCCGTTCGCGCTCCTGCTCCGGCACGCCGGGGCCGTCGTCCTCGACGAAGATCCCGATGTTGCCGTGCTCCATCGCGATGCCGACGACGATCCGCGACTGCGCATACTTGCTCGCGTTGCGCAGCAGGTTACGCATCGCGTACGACATCAGCCGCCGGTCCATCTTCACGCGCAGATTCGACTCGAGCGCGACGCGCGACTCGATCGTGCACTCCGGATACAGCAGCTGCGCGTCGTTGACCTGGTGCTCGAACCATGCGACGGGCGCGGTCATCTCGAGGTTCGACTGCAGCGAGCTGTATTCGAGCCGCGCGAACGTGAGGCTCATGTCGATCAATTCCTCGAGCTCGGTCACGTCCTGCGCGATGCTCTCGAGCGCGCCCTGGTATTCCGCGGCAGAAGCGGGCTCGCGCAGCATCTCCAGCGCGAAGCGCACGCGTGCGAGCGGCGTGCGCAGCTCGTGCGAGATGCCGTTCGTGAGATCGCGCTGCGCGGCGATCAGCCGCTCCATCCGCATCGCGAGCGCGTTCAGCGTCCGCGCGAGCGGGCCGATGATCACGCTGTGCGATTCGCGCGCACGCGTGTTGAAGCGCCCGCCGGTGAAGTCGATCGCGCGTTCGCGCACCATCACGAGATCCGACCAGACCGGCCGCATCCACCGGTACGCGGCGAGCGCGGGCGCCGCGAACACGAACGCGAGCACGATCCAGATATCGCCCGGCAGCGCGTCGAACGCATGCCACACCACCTGCGGCGACAATTCGACGCACAGCGCGAGCGCCGGCACGAGCGCGGTCAGCAGCACGAGGCCGAGCAGATGCAGGTAGGTGCGCACGTAAAGGCGCGACCAGCTCGGAATGCGGTCGGCGCGCGTATCGGTCCACGCGCGACGGAAATGCAGCCAGCGCCATTTGACATAGCGCAGCGTCGACAACGGCAGTGCATCGGGGTGCGAACGGGTTCGTCGGATCATCGCGGCTCCCGGCTGGCGGGCGGATTGCTGGCGCGGAACGTGACGGCGTCGCCTGACGGCGGCGTCATTCCCACGCGTGCTTGCTGAATTGGTAACCCTTGCTGCGAATCGTCTTGATCCGCTGCGGGTTGCTCGCGTCGTCGCGCAGCTTGCGGCGCAGCTTCGAGATGCGCCCGTCGATCGTACGATCAAGGCCGTCGAATTCGACGCCGCGCAACTGCAGCATCAGGTCGTCGCGGCTGACGACCTCGCCCGCATGGCACACGAGCGCCCACAGCAGGTCGAATTCGGCCGACGTCAGATCGGGCGTGCTGCCGTCGGGCAGCACGACACTGCGGTCGGTGCGGTCGATCGAGAACTTGCCGAATGCATAGCGTTCGGGCTGCGACGCGGCGCTCTCGACCGTACGCGCGGGCGCGCGGCGAAGCTGCGCCTTGATCCGCGCGAGCAGGATGCGCGGCTCGACCGGCTTGTGCACGTAGTCGTCCGCGCCGAATTCCAGGCCGAGCAGCTCGTCGAACGGCTCGTCGCGCGCCGTCACCATGATGATCACGCCGTCGTACTGCTTGCGCGCCTCGCGGCAGATCTCGAAGCCGTCCTTGCCCGGCAGGTTCACGTCGAGAATCACGAGATCGGGGCGAACGGACAGGATCGCCGGCACCGCGGCGTCACCATGCAGCACAGTGTCGACTTCATAGTCGTTCTTGCGCAGGTAGCCGGCGATCAGCGTGGACAGGCGGGTGTCGTCTTCGACGAGCAGGATGCGAAAAGACATGGGCAGCGGTCGGGTCATCGGGGTAGCCGCGGCGGCGCCGGCCGATGCCGGACGCCGGCCATCGGCCGAAACGTACCGCATGATACTGCGCCCGCCGCTTGCCCGTTTGCCGGTCTTGAAAATAAGGGCGCGATGCCGGCCACGCTTGACGAATCGGCGCCGGGACGGTTCCATACGGGCTCGCCGGAATCCGGGCCACGCATCTACCCTGCCTGACGTGATGAATTACCAGACCATCCTCGATCGCATCCACACCGAACTCGCCCCCTGGATCGGCCAGGGGCGGGTTGCCGACTATATTCCCGAACTCGCGAAAATCCCTGCCGACAAGTTCGGGATGGCCGTCGTGACGCTCGACGGAAACGTTTACACGGTCGGCGACGCGCACGAGCGCTTCTCGATCCAAAGTATCTCGAAGCTGTTCGCCTGCACGCTCGCGTTCCAGTTGCTGGGCGATGCGCTGTGGGAGCGGGTCGGCCGCGAGCCGTCCGGCACCGCGTTCAATTCGCTGGTGCAGCTCGAAAGCGAGCGCGGCAAGCCGCGCAATCCGTTCATCAATGCCGGCGCGCTGGTCGTCACCGACGTGCTGTGCCGCCGCTTCGTGAAGGCCGAGACGGCGCTCGTCGAATTCGTGCGGCGGCTGATCGGCGCGACCGATATCGACTACGATTCGCGCGTCGCGCTGTCCGAGCTGCAGCACGCGGAGCGCAACCGCGCGATGGCGCACTTCATGGCGAGCTTCGGCAACATGCAGATGCCGCCCGACACGGTGATCGACGCGTATTGCCGCCAGTGCGCGATCACGATGAACTGCGTCGAGCTGGCGCGCGCCGCGCTGTTCCTCGCGAACGGCGGCGTCGCGCCGGTGACCGGCGAGCGGATCGTCGATTCGAGTTCCGCGAAGCGGCTGTCGGCGCTGATGCTGACCTGCGGCACCTACGATGCGGCCGGCGATTTCGTGTATCGCGTCGGGCTGCCCGCGAAAAGCGGCGTCGGCGGCGGGATCGTGGCGGTGCTGCCTGGGGAGATGGCCGTGTGCGTGTGGGCGCCGGGGCTCGATGCTAATGGGAATTCGCTGGCGGGGACGTTGGCGCTGGAGTGGTTGACGACTTATACGGGGAGGTCGATTTTTTGAAGGGGCGAAGTTAAGCGCGACTCATCTGGCGCAACGGCGGCTGGTGAATATCGGCGCGCGCCGGCGCGCTCAATGGGGAATTCGGCCATCGGCAGCAATCGACTGCGGATTCAACCCGTCGATGCAACGAATTGATGAAAGCGCTCAGCCATTGGCATGTGAGCCGGTAAAATCAGCCCGTCAACAGGTGATCGATAAATGCGGCCAATGCCAGCCGCACGTTCCGATGATCGTTTGCCGACATGCAGATGAAAAATTCCCGGCAAGCCCACTCGTCGGTCAGTCGAATAGGCCTTCAACCCATAATCTGCGCGCCGGGCACATGAGCTATCAGCCGCAGACGCGCCGCTCTTACGGCAAGATGGAGTGGCCTGCGTTGCTGCGCAAGCTGGACCGCATCGACCCTTCTTGTCGCCGCTGGAAATGCGAAAGCCCTGTGCGAAGCCGGGGTTACGTAAACGCGCCGAAGCAATCGCTATCAGGCCGACGATGCCGACGACGCGTTGCTGCCCGCGCGGCGACGGTACAGCCTGAGCGTCGCGCACAAGCCGCAGAGCGCAGCGAAGCTCAGCCAGTAGCCTGGTGCGGCCTTGTCATGCAGGACCTGAATCAGATACGTCGATACCGCAGGCGTAAAGCCGCCGAACAGCGCCGTCGCGAGACTGAACGCCAGCGAGAAGCCCGCGACGCGCACTTCGACCGGCATCACTTCGGTGAGTGCGGCGACCATCGCGCCGTTATACATGCCGAAGAAGAACGAGAACCACAGCAGAACGATCAGCATGCGCGCGAAGCTCGGTGCATCGGCGAGCCAGGACAGCGCCGGATAAGCCGTAAAGATCGCCAGCACGGAAATGGCGAGCAGCAGCGGCTTGCGGCCGATGCGGTCGGAGATCGTGCCGCCGATCGGCAGCCAGACGAAATTCGATGCAGCCACGAGCAGCGTCACCATCAGGCTGTCGGAGGTGGACAGCTTCAGCACCGACTTCCCGAAGGTCGGCGTATAGACGGTGATGAGATAGAAGGTGGTGGTGGTCATCGCCGTCAGCAGCATGCCGCCGATGACGGTGCGCCAGTTGCCGAGCAACATCGCAAAAATCTCGCGCGCCTGCGGATGATGCCGCCGCGCTTCGAACGCTGCGGTCTCCTGCAGCGAACGGCGCAGCATGAACAGGAACGGCACGATCGCGCAGCCGATGAAAACGGCACGCGCCAGCCCCATGCATTGATCTGCTGCGCGGACAGCCACTGATTCAGCGCGTAACCGATGGCCGCCGCTACGACGATAGCGACCTGCTGGCTCGCCGACTGCCAACTCGTGTAAAAGCCCTTGTTATCGGGCGTCGCCATTTCCGCGAGATAGACAGACACGCCGCCAAGTTCCGCGCCCGCCGAGAAGCCCTGCAACAGACGCCCGAGCAGCACGAGCGCTGGCGCGAGCAGGCCGATGGTCGCGTACCCCGGCACGCAGGCAATCAGAATAGTGCCGCTCGCCATGATCGACAGCGTAACGATCAGCCCGGTGCGCCGTCCGACCTTGTCGATATACGCGCCGAGAAAGACTGCGCCGAGCGGACGCATCAGAAAGCCCGCGCCGAACACGGCGAAGGTGAGCATCAGCGAGGCGAACTCGCTGGTGGACGGGAAAAAGATCTTCGAGATCGATGTCGCGTAGAAGCCGAACAGAAAGAAATCGAACTGTTCGATGAAATTGCCGCTGGTCACGCGCAACACGGCGGCGGCCCTCGTCATGGGCGAAACGCCGGGCGTAGCGGCGATCGATTCTGTGCGGTTCATTTCGTCTCCTGGTTCTTGTCTATAGTGATGGGCGCCCCAAGGCGCCCTAGTGACTGCTAATCCGAACTGAGGCTCAGTGTGTTGCGTTGCCGCTTTTCTATCGACGATTTGAGCAACGCCGCCGAGCGAAAGATGCCATGCGCGAACTTGCCGTAAGGCAGCGTGGCGAACAGCGCCATCACGATGCCGAGATGAATCGCGAGCAGCGACGGCATCGCCGAGGTCGTGCGGAGCGCGAGCAGCGCGAGACCGGATGCGCTCGTCAGCAGCAGGAGCGCGATGAAGCCGCGGTCCATCGGACGCTGACGGGTATCGCCCCGCTCCGGAACGCGTTTCAGGTTCAGCCACAGCAGTCCCGCCGGCCCCGCAATCAGTCCGATGCCGCCCACCGTTCCCAGTAGCACCGGCACGCTCAGAAACGGATACGGCGCTTCCAGACCGAATGCATAGTGATAGAGCGTCGCGACTGCGGTTGCCGCAAAGCACAGCATGAAGCCGTAGAACGTCAGGTGATGGAAACGGCGCCGCGCCAGCGTGAAGGCATCGTTCTCTTCGTTGCAGCCGTCGCCGTGGCCGCCGTCCAGGTACTTGAGCGTCAGCGCGTTCCTGGCCGCTTCCGCGACGGCCGGCGCGCTCGCGCTCGCCGTTCCTGCCGACACGTCGCGCCAGAAGCGCGTGACGCCCATACCGAGCGCGAGAATGGCGAACAGGAAAACGATGCCGAACATCGCCGCGAGCAGGTTGTGCGGGAAGATCGAGTAGAAGTTCGCTGGTGCGACATCGCCCGACAAGCCGCCGTGCAATGCAGTACCGAGCAGCAGAAACAGCGCGAGTCCGGCCGCCAGTGCAACCGACAAAGTCAGGCCGTTGCGCTTGTACAGCGCACCGAACGACGCGGGAAACGCGTATTCGGTGTAGGTTTCGAGCCGGACTTGGGCCATCGCTTTCGGCACATTCACGCCGAATTCGTGCGGCGGCGCGTATTGGCACGCGTGATAGCACGCGCCGCAGTTGTGGCAGAGATTCGCCAGATAGTTGACGTCCGCCTTGCCGAATTCCAGGCGGCGCGTCATGGCCGGGAACACGGCGCAAAAGCCTTCGCAGTAGCGGCAGGCGTTGCAGATCTGCATCTGCCGTGCCACTTCGGTTTCGCCGGCGCTCATCGCCACAATGGGGATCACGCGCGCCGTGCTGCCGTGTGAAGTTTTTTTCGTATCGACCGATAACGCCGTGCGCGTGCGTTCGGGCGCGAGCGGGTCAGACTGCTGCACTGGTTGCCTCCGTTGTTTTGAGTGCGGCGCGCGCGGCCTGCGTCCCGGCAATGCGCCCGAAGGCCGTGCCGATCGACATGCCGACGCCCGCTGTATAGCCCTTACCGAGCACGTTGCCAGCCATCATTTCGCCGGCCACGAACAGGTTCTCACTGGCTTTGCCGCCGAAGTGCACCTGCGCGCGGTCATTGGTCTTTAGTCCGAGATACGTGAACGTGATGCCTGGCCGCAACGCATAACCGTAGAACGGCGGCGTCTCGATGCGGCGCGCCCAGTGTGTTTTGGGCGGCGCGAGGCCTTCGGTGTGGCAGTCGTCAAGCGCGGTGTGGTCGAAGGTGCCGTCGCGGCATGAATCGTTATAGCGCGTAAGCGTTTCCATGAAGCGCGCTTCCGGCAGGCCGAGCTTGCGCGCGAGTTCCGGCAGCGTGTCGGCCTTTTCGCCCGGAAACACCGGCGGCATGAAGCGGCCGATTGCCCTCGAGTCGATGATCGAATAGCCGATCTGCCCCGGCTGATGCGCAACGAGCCGTCCCCAGATTGCATAGCGCTTCGGCCAGAAATCCTCGCCTTCGTCGTAGAAGCGCTCGGCGTCACGATTCACCACGACGCCCAGCGACACGCAGTCGATGCGCGTGCAGATGCCGCCGTCATACAGCGGCGCGCGTGCATCGATGGCGACGCAGTGCGACTGCGACGGGTCGCCGATCATGTCCGCACCGGCGTCGGTCATATGCTTGATGAGCACGCCCTTGTTGAAGCGCGTGCCGCGAATCAGGAAGTTGTCAGCGGGCCACTCGCCGCGCTCGTTTTTCCCCCACGCTTCGCGCAGCCATTCGCGATTTGATTCAAAGCCGCCCGCCGCTAGCACGCAGGCGCGCGCCTCGAAGCGCTGGCTGCCGCTGCGCGCCGCGATGAAGAGACTGCCGTCGAGTTCAAGCGAATCGACGGGCGTTTCATAGCGGATATCGACGCCGAGCGCTTCGGCGCTGCGGTAATACGCGTTGATGAGTGCCTTGCCGCCGCCCATGAAGAATGCGTTGGTGCGTGCCACGTGCAGCGCGCCGGACAGCGGCGGCTGGAAGCGCACCCCGTGCTTCTGCATCCACGGTCGGCACGACGACGACGCGCGGATCGTCAGGCGTGCGAGATGCTCATTCGTGATGCCGCCGGTGACTTTCAACAGGTCCTGCCAGAATTCCTCTTCCGGATAGGCATCGACGAGAACGTCTTGCGGCGCATCGTGCATGCAGCGCAGATTGCGCGTGTGTTGCGAGTTGCCGCCGCGCCATTCGCGCGGCGCGGATTCGAGAAGCAGGACCGAGGCGCCCGCTTCGCGCGCCATCAATGCGGCACACAGCGCGGCATTGCCTCCTCCGATTACGAGCACATCGACCATCAGACTTGTCTCCTTTTGGACAAATCGTAAAGGTCTCGTGCCCGCGTCGCTACCAGCCAGCCGTCAAGGGGTCTTCACTTTTTGTGAAGGCGGAGGCTCCCGCAGCCGCGCACCGGGCCAACGGCCTTCCCGCACCAGTTGACGGGCGACATCGGCGAGCACCACGCGCGCAGCGAGACCGGCGGGAGACAGTTCGTCGTCGGAGATGCTGGCAAGCATGTTGGGCCGCGTGGCGTATTTCTCCGCGACGGGCACGCTCGTCAGTATCACATTCTCGGGCCTTGCGAGCGCCGCGCCCGGCTGTATCGTCGCGCCGATGCCGGTGCGAACGAAGTCCATCAGGAGCGCAAGGCCATCGACTTCGGCGACGATGTTCGGCTCGTATTCGGCGCGCCTGAACGCTGATAACAGCAGCGAACGCAGCCCGTGCGTGCCGCTGGGAAGAATGAGCGGAAGCCTGCCGAGATTTTTCAGCCGGACGGATGCGCTCGTCGGCATGCCATCGAGATCGCCCATGCCGATCAGGAACAGCCGCTCGTCCAGCAGCGGCAGCACGCTCCAGCGTTGCGCGGACTCCTCACGGAACAGCACGGCGAGATCGATCTGACGCGCACTCAGCATGGACGCAAGATAGCCGGAGAGACTTTCGACCATGTGCAGCCGCACATCGGGATAGCGCGAGCGCATGGCCTGCATGAATGCGACACCTAGCACGCTCGCCGTGCTCGGCGCCATGCCGACGCTGACATGGCCCGAAAGACGTGCTGAGCGTGCAGCGAGCGCTGCATCGTCGATATGACGCAGCGCGAGTTGCGCCTGACGCCAGAACGCCAGACCTGCGTCGGTCGGAACGACGCCGCCCGAGGTGCGTTGCAGCAGACGCGTGGACAGTTCGCCTTCGAGACGGCTGATCTGCTGACTCAATGCCGAGGTCACCACGCCGAGTTCCAGCGCTGCCTTGCCCATGCTTCCGTGTTCCACGACGCTGAGAAAATAGCGTAGCTGTCTGAGTTCCATTCCGTGACCGGTCAGAAGGATTAGGCGGATATTTTGACAGAACGTCGTCGGACAATCCTCGGCATAGGCGCCACAACGCGTCCCCTATAGCGTCTGCGACCGGCGCGAAAACGGACTCTCGAATGACCTTCCAACGGCTCGGGTTGAATCCGCAGCCGAATTCGGTCATCGAGAGAGGCGTGGCACTTGCGCGCGGTCAGTGCAGGACGGATTACATGTCAGTTTATATTGCCGGAGTTCCAGCACGTTGGCGCTGGAGTGGTTGACGACCTATTCGGGACGGTCGATCTTTTGAGGCGCGAAACGCCAGCTTCCACGAGAGGCGAAGCAGAACGCTTCAGATGCCGCTCGGGCTGTGACGCGATGGTTCGACAAGCCCGGTCAACGCACGGCGGATCGATCGCCAGTCGGAACTCGCGCGACGGCGACCGCTGCTATGCTGATGCACGCATTCGCAGATACCGAGAAATGCAGCGGTAAAACCAACAATGATCGAGGGCCGTCAGTCATGAATCAGGAAAACACATCGGATCACGCAACGGCCATCGTGCCGTCCCAAACCGCGCTGCTCGTCATGCATTACCAGACGGACATCCTCGGACTCTTTCCGTCGGTTGCCCTCGAATTGCTCGCCAATACGCGCCGGCTGTGCGACGCGGCGCGGGCCGGCGGCATCGGCGTCTGGTTCGCCAATCTCCGGTTCAGCCCCGGTTATCCGGAAGTCAGCCCGCGCAACAAGAACGGCCAAGGCATCAAACAGCTCGGCTTGTTCGTCGACGACGACACGTGCCCGGAGCTTGCGCGACAGCCCGACGAACCGTTGATCGCCGCGCATCGCGCGAGCGTGTTCTTCGGCACCAATCTGCAGGCACGGCTGGTCGCGCAAGGCGTCGATTCGCTGATCATGGTCGGCATCGCGTCGACCGGCGTGATGCTGTCGTCGATCGCGCATGCGAGCGACGCGGACTTCCGCCTGTATACGGTCAAGGACTGCTGCTACGACCCGGACCCGATCGTCCACGAGCATCTGTTCTCCACCGCGTTCGAATCGCGCACGACGGTGCTGGCGCTCGCGGATGCGTTGCGGCTGCTCGGGTAGCGGACCGATTGTTCGTCACGTAGAGCTCGCTGCTGGCGGGAACGGTACCGACCGCCGGCCAGCAGCGCGTCGCGGATGTCTCATGGGGCGGTGTCGCGACATGCGCTGCCCGACATGATCGACGACCACGAGCACCACTCGACGCGCCGGAACCGGCCCGGCTGCTGCGTGGTCAGTCATCCCGTCGAAACCGCAACGGGCGACGACGTGCGCGATATCACGCACGTCGACCGCCTTCCCTCTTACTTCGCGATATAAACCCCCGACGTCGGACACGTGCCCTGCGTATTGCCATCCGTCACGAGCGACGCGGCGCTCGGGAACTGCGTGGTCGCATTCGTCTTCACCGCGATCCACGCTTCCGTAAAATAGCTGACGCCATTCGTCTTCGTGCACTTCAGCGACACCGCGCTGCGCGTATTGCTGCCGAACGCGCCTTCGAACGCGGACAGCAACTGGTTACGCGTGACCGTCTTGCCCGCGTTCGCCTGCAGGTACGCATTGAACGACGTGTTGCCGAGCCGGCTGATCATGCCGGACGCCTGGTTCCAGTACGCATCGGGCGACGCCGAATTCGAACAGGTGCCGTGCTTGAACCATTCATGCTTGTCGAGGCACGACGCGACGCCCGGCATGTACGTCGACAGCGTGTTGCGGGTCGCGCTGCTGATCGGGTAGGCATCCATGCTGCACCACTGGTGCGCGTTGTCGAGGTCAACGTCGTTCTGCGGCACGCCGCAGTAGAACGGCTGGTTGCCGTCGTACCGGTTCGGCCACAGGCCATGCAGCGACAGGCTCGTCGCCGCATACGAGCCGGCGAGGTTCGTGCATTCGGGCGTGTCGTGCGACGCGCAGAAGCCGGGCTCCCACGACGCGGCGAGCAACAGGTAGTCGTAGCTGGTCTGCGCGGTGGCGTGCAGTGAAGCGGAAGCGACGGCGAGTGCGGCAACGGCGCGGGCGAGCGTCTTGAGCATGGCGTTTCCTCGGAAAAGGCTTGCGGTCGCGGGATGCGCCGCAAGATTGTCGAATGTCTGCCCGCGATTGTTGCTGCCGCAACGTGGCACGAATGTGAAGGTGGACGAATTATGTGCGGTGGCGCGGGCACGCACCGTCACGTCGCGTGGAACCATCGAGAAAAGCAGGCACGGGCGCGGCCTTCCCGATATCGCTCACGGCCGACGCGTGCCGCGACTCCGGCCGCCGCACGCCGTTGCTCACGATCCAGCCCCCAGCTGCTTGCATGCGCGCGCAACCGATTCGGGACCTTCGAGCACGAGGATCTGCCACACGCCGATGCTGATGCGCCGGCGCGCCGCCGTCGACGCATCCGCCAGCAACGCCTCGACGCGCGGCGCGGCATCCGGCGCCTGCTGCTTCAGCGCCGCGTGATGCCGCGCGCGCGACGCCGGCCCGGATTCGTAGACGTCGCACAGACGCACCATGCCGGCGAGGCCGGCCGCGTCGTCGTCCTTGTCGATCGCACCCGGCTCGACCGGTGCGAGCCCGTTGCGCTCCGCCTCCGGCAGCTTGCTGCGCGCGCCTTCGTCGATGGACGTGGCGGACGCCGGCGGCAGCCCGCCCATCGCCGCAACGATCCGGCTGCCCGAGGCGATCATGTCGCCCTGGCACTCGATCTTCTCGGCGGCCGCGACTTTCGAGCAGAACGACACCGAAACCCGGTACACGTCGTTGCTCATGCGCGGCACTTCGTCCGTGCTCGCCTGCGCGAGGCCGGCGCTTGCCAGCGCCAGCGCAGCGGGAATCAGGATGCGGAAAGCGCTCGTCTTGTTCATCGTCGTTTGTCTGTGGGTTCTGATGGCGGGCAACCTCGCCGGGCCGCACGGTCGCGGCTCCTGCGGCGCCGGGCCCTCGTCCGGCGCCACGCGATCACTTCATCGACGCGGCTTCCGATCCGCCGGACGACAGCGCCGCGCTGTCCTGCTCGCGCCACGCGCGGCGCGACGCCACGATCGCCTTCACCGCCGAGCGTGCGACCTTCCACCACGCGAACGGCCGCGGGTCGGCGAGCATGCTGAGCGCGCGTGCATAGTCGAGCGTGAGGCCGGGCGTCCATGCCATCGTCACCGCGCGCTTGCGGATCTGCGCGGCGACCCACAGCTCGGGCGTGAGCAGCAGCCGCACGAACGCGCCCCACCCGGCCCGCGCGCCCTTGAGCCGCCACACCGCGCCGTCGAGCGCGGCCTCGAGCGCGTTCGACACGGTGCTCGAGCAATTGCGGTGCGTGAGGTTGTACGTCACGTTCTGCCGGTATGCGGACCAGAATGCGTCGAGCTTCGCCGGATCGTAGTTGCGGATGCGCACGCGCACGGTCGACGGGCACCACGCCTTCGACTCGGTCGCGTAGTCCGGCTGGAACAGGCCCGGCACGTCGTTTTCGCGCGTGGCGCGCAGGATGCGCGTGAATTCGTCCGGAGAACGATCGATTTCGACGCCCGGATACAGGCTGATATAGATGCCCTCCGGCGACTCCAGCGCCGCGTGCCCGGTCGAGATCACGCCGTTGACGTCCACTGCCGCGATATAGCGGTCGATCACCGGATAGCGCTGCGCTTCGGCCTTCGACGTGCCGGTCGGCGTCCATACGTGCACGGTGAGCGCGCGCTCGCCGTCGGCCGGCGGGCCGTCCCATTCGGACTGCGCGAAACTCGGCTGGCCGCGCGCATCGTCGAGGTCGGGCGCGAGTGCCGGTGCGGGCGACGTCGCGAACGCGGGATTGCGCGTGAGCCGCCGCACGCGCGCGGCGAGGTTCAGCATGTGCATCCCGCCGAAGATCAGCAGGAGGCCGAGGCAGTACGGCACGGTGCCCACGTAGTGCGTCGGGTACGGCTGGAAGAAGAAGATCGCCAGCAGGATCTCGACGACACCCCACGCGAACGCGACGTTCCAGCGGCGGTAGCGGACCATCCATGCGGACGTGCACTGCAGCAGCCCGTCGACGAGGAACAGCGTGCCGAAGATCATCGACAGCAGGAAGTGGCCATGGTGATGCCCGGCGAACACGAGCCCCGCGGCCGCCACGACCACGATGCCTTTCACGTAGCGCAGGATGCGCTGCCCGCCGACGCCGCTGCCGGCCACCGCGAGCGTCGCGAGCCCCTCGATCAGGAACAGCCACGCAAACAGCTCGATCGGGAAATGCAGCGCGCCGTCGAGCGCGTCGACGAAGATGACGACGCCCGCGACGACCCACAGCCAGCCAAGCACGGTCAGCCCGCGCCAGCGGGTTCGCAGGTATTCGATGCCCAGCAGCAGCAAGATCAGTCGTACCATCGTGCCCTCGTGTCATTTTTGGGAAACGCGCGGCCTCGCGTTTCCTGTCTTGTCGACCGTGCGTTGTGCGACGCGCCTGTCGGAACGCGGCAATCGTTGCCGGCGCGTCATGCTGTCGACATGACCGATGGCGGCCGGCGCACGCCGCTCTGGCCGAATAATAAGATATGGCGGAGTCGGGTGAAAGCCTGCCGAAAACGTTTTCGGCGGGCCCGGGCGTCCCGGCGCTCCGCCGGATGCGGTGCGATCGACAACGCTGCCATGGCAGATTTCCCGTTCGACAACACGCGGCGGATGCGCCAGAATCCTGCTTCCGAGGGCGAAAGCCACTGAACCGAACCGCACCAGACGGGACAACAAGAATGAGCATATCGATCACGCGCCGGCGCCTGCTGGCCGCCGGCATCGCCGCGAGCAGCGTCGCGCTGTCGGGCTGTTTCACGCCGAAGCTGTACAAGGACGACGCATACAGCGAAGAAGTGTCCGGATTCATGATCACCGAGGACGGCAAGAAGCTGGTCGTCCTCGGCACGCGCTACCACTACATCTTCGATCTGCCGGCCCAATTGCGGCCGGTACTGCAGTCCGGCTACCGGAAATCGCTGCGCACGACGTTTGCCGGCTTTCATGCGAGCGGCGGCGGCGTCACCGGCCACTACCGGATCGTGTTGCCGAAGGACGCGTCGGAAGACGATCGACAGGCAGCAGCAACCGACGGATTCACCACTGCGCCGGCCGGCCTCGTGCTCGAAGGCGACATCGACGGCAAGCGCTATTCGACGGAAGGCTTCGCCGCGAAGGACAAGGCGGCCGCGCAGCCGTTCAACCGGCCGTACTCGGTTTACATCAAGGAGTCGCCATCCGTTGTCGGCATGGGTCTGCGGATTCTCGCCACGCCGATCACGGTTGCCGCCGACGGCGTGCTTGTGCTGGGCGGCATCGTGCTCGTGCCGTTCGCGGCCATCGCAATCCAGGCAAACGGCGGCATCCGGATCATGTAAAGGCGCGCGGCGCCCCTGCAGCGCCGGCGGCAGCAACCCGCGACACGCGAGCGCACACAACGACCGCAACCGGAGCATCGCCATGCCCGCCTCACCGCTTCACACGCCACCTCTCGGCCCGCAGCTCAAGCGCTGGCGCGCGCTGCACCGCGTGAAGCAAAGCCACGCGGCCGAACTGTTCGGCGTCGCGCAATCGACGATCTCCCGCTGGGAAGCCGGCATCCAGCAGATGTCGCCCGACGAGCGCGCGACGGCCGAGCGGCTGCTCGCCGCGCGCCTCGATTCCGCGGGCGACCACGCGCTCGCGCGGCTCATCGCGGGCAGCGCGGGCCGCATGCATCTGGTGTGCGACCTCACGCACCGCCTGCTCGCAAGCTCGCCGGCGCGCGCGGCCGAGTTCTCGCAGCCGCTTTCGATGCTGCTCGGCACGTCGCTGTGGCGCTACGCGACGCCTGAAATCGTCCGCATGGAAGCCGCGCTCGACACGCTCGGCTGGCACGACCGCGCGGGGCCGCCGAGCGTCGAATTCGATACCGGCGCGAATGCGTCGCGCGTCGTGCCGATTCGCGGCAGCAGGTGCCGGTGGACGCGGATGACGCTGTCGGACGGTTCGGCTGCGCGGCTGGTGGAAACGCTTTAGCGCACCGCGCATATTTCATGCGTGGACGAACCTCGCCTGGCCACCTTACGCTCGAAGACTCATCGCAAGGACGCCGACCATGAACCCCGACACGATCCACGCGCGGCTCGATTTCCTGCGCGAAGCCGAACGCCTGAAGGATGTGCTGCGCAGCGGCCACACGTCGGCCGGGCGCGCGGAAAGCACGGCCGAGCATAGCTGGCGGCTGTGCCTGATGGCGCTCGTGTTCGCCGACGCACTGCCCGGCATCGATACGCTGAAGCTGCTGAAACTGTGCGTCGTCCACGATCTCGGCGAGGCGCTGCACGGCGACATTCCCGCGATCGAGCAGGCCGCGCACCCCGACAAAAGCGCGCACGAACGCGACGACCTGCTGACGCTGACAGCGTCGCTCGATCGCACGCTGCGCGACGAGATCGTCACGCTGTGGGATGAATACGAGGCAGCGGCGTCGCCGGAAGCCCGCGCGGCGAAGGCGCTCGACAAGCTCGAGACGATCCTGCAGCACAACCAGGGCAGCAATCCGCCCGATTTCGACTACGCGTTCAATCTCGGCTACGGCCGGCGCTATACCGATGCCGCGCCGCTGTTCAGCGCGATCCGCGACATCGTCGACGCCGACACGCAACGCCGGATCGACGCAGGCGGGTCGCGCGCATAAGCTCGCGGAATCGGGCGCGCGGCACCGCTCGCCCCTTTTCACAGATCGCAACAATGACGCATCGCCCGCCCCCCGCTCCGGCACGGCGCTCGCACAATTCAGCACAATTTCCACACGATTTGTCGCGAAATCCTCGCTTACCATGAGCGCCTGATTCGACTCGGCACGCCCGCGCGATGCGTACGCGGATGCCGTCGCGGGCAACACGCCCGGCATGCGACGCCGACCGGATCGTCCCGCCCGGCCGCACGCATCGCCGGCATCGCTTCACCCTCGCCGCATTCTCATGACTCAGAAGCCCCATCGCCGCCGGCGCATCGTGCTGGCCATCATCGCCGTCGTCGCGATCGTCACCGGCGTCTCGTTAATGGTATTCGCGCCCGACAAGCATCCGCAGTACCTGTCCGCGCCCGTCACGCGCGGCGATCTCGAGAACGCGGTGCTCGCGACCGGCGCGCTGCAGGCGTTCAAGCAGGTCGACGTCGGCGCGCAAGTGTCGGGGCAGTTGAAGTCGCTGAAGGTGAAGCTCGGCAACAAGGTCGCGAAGGGCCAGTGGCTCGCCGAGATCGATCCCGTGATCTCCGAAAACGCGCTGCGCCAGGCGCGCGCGAGCGAAGAAAGCCTGCGCGCGCAGCATCAATCGACCGCCGCGCAACTGACGCAGGCGGAACTCGCCTTCCGGCGCCAGCAGGCGATGCTGCCCGACGACGCGACGTCGCGCGAGTCGTTCGAGGCCGCGCGTGCGACGCTCGACGTGCAGCGCGCGACGCTCGCGTCGCTCGCCGCGCAGATCCGCTCGGCCCGCATCCAGATCGAGACCGCTCAGGCCAACCTCGGCTACACGCGCATCGTCGCGCCGATCGATGGCGAGGTCGTCGCGATCGTCACACAGGAAGGCTAGACCGTGATCGCGCAGCAGCAGGCGCCGGTGATCCTGAAGCTTGCCGATCTCGACACGATGACCGTGAAGGCGCAGGTGTCGGAAGCCGACGTGATCCGCGTGAGCGCCGGCCAGACCGCGTATTTCACGATCCTCGGCGAACCGGACAAGCGCCACTACGGCAGGCTGCGCGCGATCGAGCCGGCGCCGCAGAACTTCGCCGACGCTCAGAGCACGCTCGGCGGCGGCACGGGCGGCGGCACGAAACCGAACGCCGCGGTGTTCTACAACGCGCTGTTCGAAGTGCCGAATCCCGAGCACCGGCTGCGCATCGCGATGACCGCGCAGGTCAGCATCGTGCTCGGCAACGCGCGCAACGCGCTCAGCATCCCGGCCGCCGCGCTCGGCGAGAAGCGCAAGGACGGCACCTATGCGGTCCGCGTGCTGCGCGCCGACGGCAGCACGGCAACGCGCAACATCCGCATCGGCATCAACAACAACGTACGCGTCGAGGTGCTGGCCGGCCTGAAGGACGGCGAGCGCGTCGTGATCGGCGAAGCCGCCGCGGACGAGCACGCGCCGCTGGCGGACGTGGTGTGACGATGAGCCGGCCCCTGCTGAAACTCTCGAGCGTCACGCGGCGCTTTCCGGCCGGCGACAAGGATGTCGTCGTCCTGAACAACGTCAACCTGTCGATCGACGCGGGCGAGATCGTCGCGATCGTCGGCGCGTCGGGCTCCGGCAAGTCGACGCTGATGAACATCCTCGGCTGCCTCGATCATCCGAGCGAAGGCACCTACACGGTCGGCGGACGCGACACGCACATGCTCGACAGCGACGAGCTCGCGCAGCTGCGCCGCGAGCACTTCGGCTTCGTGTTCCAGCGCTATCACCTGCTGCCGCACGTCGACGCAGCCGCGAACCTCGAAATGCCGGCGATCTACGCGGGCACCACGCGCGCGGAGCGGCACGAACGCGCCCGCGGGCTGCTCGCGCGCCTCGGGCTCGCGGATCGCGCGCACCACCGGCCCGGGCAACTGTCCGGCGGCCAGCAGCAGCGCGTGAGCATTGCGCGCGCGCTGATGAACGGCGGCCAAGTGATCCTCGCCGACGAACCGACCGGCGCGCTCGACACGAAAAGCGGCCAGGACGTGATCCGCATCCTGCACGAGCTGAACGCGCTCGGCCATACGATCGTCATCGTCACGCACGACAAGGACGTCGCGCGCCATGCGCGGCGCATCATCGAGATCAGCGACGGCGCAATCGTCGCCGACCGGCGGAATCGCCACTATGCGGAAGCGCTCGCGGAAGCCTTCGTCGACGCGGCCGAAGCGACGGCCGGCGCGCCGTCCGCGCACGATCGGCACGACGACGGGCCGCCCGCCGACGCCCATGCCGATACCGACACGCGCGCGCGCCGCTTCGCGGCAGGCACCGGCCGCTTCGCCGAAGCCTGCCGGATGGCGTGGATCGCGCTCGTGTCGCACCGGCTGCGCACGCTGCTGACGATGCTCGGCATCATCATCGGCATCACGTCGGTCGTGTCGATCGTCGCGATCGGCGAAGGCGCGAAGCGCTACATGCTCGACGAGATCGGCAGCATCGGCACGAACACGATCAACGTCTATCCGGGCACCGACTGGGGCGACAGCCGCGCGGACGCGATCCAGACGCTCGTGCCCGCCGATGTCGCCGCGCTCGCCGAGCAGCCGTACGTCGACAGCGCGACGCCCGAAACGTCGCGCACGCTGCTGCTGCGCTACCGCAACATCGACGTCAACGCGCTCGTGAGCGGCGTCGGCGACCGCTTCTTCCAGGCGCGCGGGATGCGTTTCGCGCTGGGCGTCGCGTTCGACGAGGATGCGGTGCGCCGCCAGGCGCAGGTGGCCGTGATCGACCAGAACACGCGCCGCAAGCTGTTCGGCGCGACGCGCAATCCGGTCGGCGAAGCGATCCTGGTCGACAACGTGCCGTGCGTCGTGATCGGCGTCACGGCCGACAAGAAGAGCGCGTTCGGCAGCGTGAAGAGCCTGAACGTATGGGTGCCGTACACGACGGCGAGCGGGCGCCTGTTCGGCCAGCGCCATCTCGACAGCATCACCGTGCGCGTGCGCGACGGGCAGCCGAGCGCCGCCGCCGAGAAAAGCCTCGAAAAGCTGATGATCCAGCGCCACGGCCGCAAGGACTTCTTCACGTACAACATGGACAGCGTGGTCAAGACCGTCGAGAAAACCGGCCAGTCGCTGACGCTGCTGCTGTCGCTGATCGCGGTGATCTCGCTCGTCGTCGGCGGGATCGGCGTGATGAACATCATGCTCGTGTCGGTCACCGAGCGTACGCGCGAAATCGGCATCCGGATGGCGGTCGGCGCGCGCCAGTCCGACATCCTGCAGCAGTTCCTCGTCGAGGCCGTGCTCGTCTGCCTGCTCGGCGGCACGATCGGCATCGTGCTGTCGTTCGGGCTCGGCGCGGTGTTCTCGATGTTCGTCACGCAATGGAAGATGGTGTTCTCCGTCGGCGCGATCGTGACGGCGTTCGTCTGCTCGACGCTGACCGGCGTGATATTCGGTTTCATGCCCGCGCGCAACGCGTCGCGGCTCGATCCGATCGATGCGCTCGCGCGCGACTGACGAAAGCCCTGCCATGACGCATTCCTCACCGCTTCGCCGCCTCGGCGCATTCGCATGCGCGGCCGCCCTGCTGGCCGGCTGCACATCCGCGCGCCACGCGCCGCTGCCGGCCGTCGCGATGCCCGCGAACTGGGCCGCGCCGGTCGCGGCCGACGCGCCGGCCACCACGCGCGACTGGTGGCGCAGCTTCGGCGATCCGCAACTCGACGCGCTGATCGACGACGCGCTGCGCGCCAACAACGACCTCGCGATCGCGGCGATTCGCGTGTACCGCGCGCAACTGCAGGCCGGGCTCGTCGACACGAACCTGACGCCCGCCGTATCGCTCGGCGCGAACGGCGCCGTGTCGCGCACGCTCGATACGCACCGGACGAGCCGGTCGAGCGGCATCAACGGTTCGCTCAGCTATGAAATCGACCTGTGGGGCCGACTGGCCGCGCTGCGCGATGCCGCGCACTGGGAAGCCGACGCAACGGCCGCCGATCTCGAGGCCGCGCGGCTGTCGCTGATCGGCACGACGTCGTCGCTGTACTGGCAGATCGGTTATCTGAACCGGCAGATCGCGCTCGGCGACGCGAACATCGCGTATGCGGTGCGCACGCTCGCGGTCGTCCGGTCGCGGCATGCGGCCGGCGCCGTGTCGGGGCTCGATCTCGCGCAGGCCGAGCAGAGCCTGTCCGCGCAACGCGCCGCGCAGACGCAGCTGATCCAGCAGCGCACCGAGAAGCGCCACGCGCTCGCGCTGCTGTTCGACCGGCCGCCGCAGCAACTCGCGGCCGAACCGTCGGCGCTGCCCGACGCGCCGCCACCGGAAGTAGCCGCCGGCCTGCCGGCCAGCCTGCTCGGCCGGCGCCCCGACCTGCGCGCGGCGGAATTCCGGCTGCGCGAATCGCTCGCGCAGGTCGACGCGACGCGCACGAGCTTCTACCCGACCTTCACGCTGACCGGCAGCGCCGGCACGACGAGCACGAGCCTCGAGCGCGTGCTGACGAATCCGGTCGGCACGCTCGGGCTCGGCCTTGCACTGCCGTTCATCCAGTGGAACACGATGCAACTGCAGATCAAGGTGTCGAAGTCGCAGTACGAGGAAGCGGTGGTCGGGTTCCGCCAGCGGCTCTACACGGCGCTCGCGGAAGTCGAGAATGCGCTGTCGGCGCGCGTGCAGCTCGAACGCGAGGCCGAACAGCGCGCGCTGTCGCTGGCCCAGGCGCAGCGCGCCGAGCAGCTTGCCGCCGCCCGGTTCGCGGCCGGCGCGACCGCCGTGCAGCCGTGGCTCGACCAGCAGCAGCGGCTGCGCGACGCGCAAAGCGCCGACGAGCTGACGCGGCTGAACCGGCTCAACAACCAGATGACGCTGTATCGCGCGCTCGGCGGCGGCACGTCCTGACCGGCGTACAAACGCCGCAATAGGCACGCCGCGTCATTCGCACACGGCGGCCCTGCGTCGCGCCGGCGCGAATGCCACCGCGCTCGCGGAACGGGCCGGCCGTATCACTCGCACACGGCCGCCCTGCGCCGCGCCGGCGCGAACGCCACCGCGCTCGCGGTCGCGAGCACGGCCACGCCCGCCGCGCCGTACACCATCACCCAGCCGAACCCGTGCACGAGCGCCGCGTGCAGCGCCGCGCCGCTCGGGTCGGCCTGCGCGAGCGCCGGTGCGATCTGCTGCAGCCCGTCGGTGCGGCCCGACGCGATCTCCTGCGCAAGCCGGCGCAGCGCTGCGTCGCCGATCGCGCCCGCAGCGCCGCCCTTCAGGCTCGCGACAATCCCCGCGACCAGCACGAAGCCCATCGTCGCGATGTTCAGCGCGACCGAGATCATCCGCGCGCTCATGTCGATGCCCGATGCCATCCCGGCCCGCGAACTCGGCACCGCGCCCGTCGTCGTGTTGGTGACCGGCGTGTTCGTGAGCCCGAGCCCGATGCCGGCGATCACGCAGCCGGGCAGCATCGTGAGCCAGCTCGCGTGTTCGGCCGCGCTGCCGACCCGCATCAGCGCGAAGCCGGCCGCGATCGTGAACAGGCCGCCCGGGATCACGACGCCCGGCCCGTAGCGCAGCGCGAGCCGTTCGCCGAACGGCGGCGCGACCAGCGTCGGCAGCGTGTATGCGAGCAATGCGACGCCGGCCGTCACGCTGTCGTAGCCGAGCGCGACCTGGAACCAGATCGGCAGGTAGATCATGAACGGCCAGAAGCTGAAGTTCATCCCCATCGACCCGAAGATCGCGCCGGTGAACGCGCGAATCCGGAACACGGAGAAATCGAACATCGGCCGCGCGCTGGCGCGTTCCGCAACGAAGAAACCCACGAGCGCCAGCACGGTCGCGCCGAGCACGCCGAGGCCGGCCGCGCTCGTCAGCCCGAGCTCCGCGCTCTGCGTGATGTAGAACGCGAGGCCGAGCACCGCGAGCGACAGCGTGACGATACCCGCGACGTCGAGCGTGCCCGCATGCGGATCGCGCGACTCCTGCACTGCCCCGCCGATCAGCGCGAGCGCGACGGCCGCGAGCGGCGCATGGACGAGGAACACCCACGGCCAGCTCGCCAGCGCGACGATCGCGCCGCCGACGATCGGCCCGAAGCCGAGCCCGATGCCGAACACGATCCCCCAGATCCCGAACGCACGGCCGCGCTCGCGGCCCTCGCGGAACTGATGCGACAGCACGGCGATCTGGCAGATCAGCATCGCGCCGCCGCTCGCACCCTGCAGCAGCCGGCCCGCGACCAGCACCGGCACGTTCGGCGCGAGCCCGCACAGCAGCGACGTCGCGCCGAACAGCACGGTGCCGATCACGTACACGCGCTTGCGGCCGAACCGGTCCGCGAGCGTGCCGGCCGCCATCAGCACCGTCGCACACGCGATCGTGTACGCGTTCATGATCCACTGCATGCCGTTGAAATCGCCATGCAGCACGTGTTCGAGCGTCGGCAGGATCACCGGCACGCTCGAGATTTCGAGGCCGAACATCAGCGACGTGAGACAGACGGCCGCGAGCGCGACCGCATTCCTGCGGGAGTCGGATAGCGTCATGCGTATTGCGCGGCGGCCCGGCAACAGGCCGCGCGCCTCCAGGTGAGAAGGGTTCGCCGCGCGCGGCCGGCGACGCACGCTGAACGGGAATCGGTACTATAGTGAGAATTTCACTCCCCATTGACGCACACGTTTCCACGAACTGGGGAATTACAGGACCCAATCAACCCAACCAGTCATGACCGACAGACTCGACGGCGTAACGACCTTCGTCCAGGTGGTGGAATCGGGCAGCTTCGCGCTCGCCGCGGAGCGGCTCGACATGACGCGCTCGGCCGTCGGCAAGGCGATCGCGCGGCTCGAAAAGCGGCTCGGCGCACGGCTGTTGCAGCGCACGACGCGCAGCCAGAGCCTGACCGACGATGGCCAGGCGTACTACGACCGCTGCGTGCGCGCGCTCGCGGAACTGGAAGCGGCGGAAGCCGATCTCGACTGCGGCCGCAACGAGGCGCGCGGCAAGCTGCGGCTGAGCGTGCCGCTCGCGTTCGGGCATCACTGCGTGACGCCGATCGTGCTCGACCTCGCGCGCACCTATCCGCATCTGCGGATCGACGTGTCGATCACCGACCGCTTCGTCGATCTCGTCGAGGAAGGCATCGATCTCGCGGTGCGGATCGGCACGCTCGCGGACAGCACGAGCCTCGCGGTGCGGCGGCTCGGCACGCAATACGGCAGCCTCGGCGCAGCGCCGTCGTATCTCGCGCGCTACGGGATGCCGAAGTCGCTCGACGATCTGAAGCACCACCGGACCATCGC
Source organism: Burkholderia sp. IT-111MI5 (assembly GCF_949752865.1). NCBI lineage: Bacteria > Pseudomonadati > Pseudomonadota > Betaproteobacteria > Burkholderiales > Burkholderiaceae > Burkholderia > Burkholderia sp. IT-111MI5. The sequence continues at coordinate 524,908 of NZ_CATKIF010000033.1, forward strand.
GTATTCACGCTCGGGCGTGCCGCAGCCGTGGGACCTGCGCGCGCCGGACGGCTCGACGGTGCGCGTCGACATGCAGCACCAGCTGAGTTTCGACGACGTGCAGGCGATCGCGGCGGCCGGTGCGGCGGGGTTCGGGATCGCATGGGTGCCAAGCTGGCTGCTCGACTACTACGTGAAGCGCGGCGAAATGGCGGTCGTGCTAGACCGCTGTTTCGTCTGCGAAGGCGACATTCACGCGATCTGGCCGAAGACGCGTTACCTGCCGCGCAAGACGCGCTGCGTGATCGACGCGCTCGCACAGGCGATTCCGCCGATGATCGAGCGCCGCGATGAGCTCAACGAGATGAAATGAAACCGACGCGCCGCACGGCGCGTCGGGTGCATCACGCCACGCCGAGATCGGCGAGCGGATGCGCGAACAGCTTCCACGGCGACGTCAGGAAATGCCGCACGCGTTCGGCACGCACCTCGACGAGCGATGCGGGCGCCCAGCGCGGCTTGCGATCCTTGTCGACTAGATGCGCGCGCACGCCTTCGCAGAAGTCGCCTTCCTCGATCGCGCGCGCGACGATGCCGAGCTCCATCCGGAACGATTCGGCAAGCGTCATCTGCCGGCCGCGCAGCAGCGCTTCGCGCGTCACCTGCAGCATCGTCGGCGAATGGCCGGCGAGCGCATCGAGCGTCGCCTGCAGCCATTGACGGTGCTCTCGCGTCAGCTCGTCGCGTGCGAACTCCTGCGTCAGCGTCGCGACGATCCGCTCGACGGTCGAACGCTTGTCGAAGTGACGAACGATCCACGGCATCTGGCTGTCGAGCGCCGCATGCGGCACTACATTGCACGGCGGTTCGAACACCTTGCGCAGCGCCGGCAGCACGTCGCCGTCCCACTTGACGCTTTCGATGCGCGTCTCGAACGTGTCGAGCCACGCGGACGGCACGCACAGGTCCGCGAGCTTCGCGGTCAGCGCGTCGGCGCCCGACAGCATCGCACCGGTCAGCCCCACGTACAGCTCGAGCTCGACGGGCATGCGCGACAGGAAATGCGTCGCGCCGACGTCGGGAACGAGGCCGATGCGCGTTTCCGGCATCGCGATCTTGCTGCGCTCGGTCGCGACGCGCAGCGCCGCACCTTGCGCGAGGCCCATGCCGCCGCCCATCGTCACGCCGTCCATCAGCGCGACCACCGGCTTCGGGAACGTGTGGATCGCATGGTCGAGCCGGTATTCGTCGACGAAGAACGGCAGCCAGGTGTCGCGCTGCGCCACCATCCGGTACAGCGCGCGCACGTCGCCGCCTGCGCAGAAGCCCTTCTCGCCCGCGCCGCGCAGCACGACCGCGACGATCTGGTCGTCGTGACGGCAGCGCTCGAAAAGCGCGGCCAGCTCGCCGATCATCGCGTACGACAGCGCGTTGAGCGCGGCCGGACGGTTCAGCGTGATCAGCGCCACGCGGTTCACCACGCGGAACAGCACCTCGGGCGCGGCTTCCGCGAACGCGTCGTGATTCGTGACCGGCGTGCTCATCGTTGCGGCTCTCCGTCGGTGTGCCATTGCGGCGCGCGCTTGCCGAGAAACGCGGCCACGCCTTCGCGCGGATCGTTCGTGTCGAACAGGTCGACGAAGCGTTCGCGCTCGACCGCGAGCGCCGCGCTGCGCGGCACGCCGCGGCGCGCGAGGCCGATCAGCTCCTTGCTGTATGCAACCGCGTGCGGGCTTTGCCGCGCGACGTTGCGCGCCAATGCCAGCGCCGCGTCGCGGGCGGCGCCGCTTTCCACCACGTCTTCGACGAGGCCGATCCTGAGCGCCGTCGCCGCGTCGACGCGTGCGCCGGTCAGGATGATCTTCTTCGCCCAGCCTTCGCCGACGAGCCAGGGCAGCGTCTGCGTGCCGAGCCCGCACGGCAGCAGGCCGACCGACGGCTCGGGCAGCGCCATCTGCGCATGCGCCTCGGCGATCCGCAGGTCGCACGCGAGCGCGCATTCCAAGCCGCCGCCCATCGCATAACCGTTGATCGCCGCGATCGTCACGACGCGCGCATCGTGCAGCGCCTCGAACGCCGCGCCGAAACGCGACGCCATCGCGCGCGCGACCGCGCGGTCGCCGTCGGCGAACGTGTTGAGGTCGGCGCCCGCGCTGAAGAACTTCGGGCCGTCGCCGGTGATCACCAGCGCGCGCACGCGCGGGTTCGCATTCAGTTCGGCGACGGTTTCCTGCAGTTGCTGCAGCCCGTCGGCGGTAAAGGCGTTCGCGGGCGGACGCTTGAGCGTCGCGCACGCGATCGCGCCGTCGTCGACGTAGTCCAGTTCGATCATGTCGCGTCCTTCTTCGTTGCCGGTTGGTACAGGCGGATCACCGCCGAGAAATCGAGCTGCCCGTCGCCGCGGCTGCTCATCGTCTGGTACAGCTGCTGCGCGAGCGCGCCGAGATAGACGGGTTGGCGCGCCTGCTTCGCCGCGTCGTTCGCGAGGCCGAGATCCTTCAGCATCAGGTCGGTGCCGAAGCCGCCCGAATAGCCGCGCGACGACGGCGCCGTGTCGATCACGCCCGGATACGGGTTGTACGTGTCCGAGCTCCAGCAGCGGCCCGTCGACGTGTTGACGATGCCGGCCAGCACCTTCGGGTCGATGCCGAGCGCGACGCCGAGCGACATCGCCTCCGACACGGCCGCCATCGAGATGCCGAGCACGAGGTTGTTGCAGACCTTCGCGACCTGCCCCATGCCCGTCGCGCCGCAGTGGACGATGTTCTTGCCCATGCCCGCGAGCACCGGCTTCACGCGCTCGAAATCGGCGTCGCTGCCGCCGACCATGAAGGTCAGCGTGCCGGCCGCCGCGCCGCCGGTGCCGCCCGATACCGGCGCATCGACGAACGCGCCGCCGTGCTCGCGCACCAGCGCGCCGAATGCCTGCGCGCTCGCCGGGTCGATCGTGCTCGAATCGATCACGGTCGCGCCCGCGTCGAGGCCGGCCAGCACGCCGTTCTCGCCGGACAGCACCGAACGCACGTGCGGCGCGGCCGGCAGCATCGTGATCACGAACGTCGCGCCCGACGCAGCGTCGCGCGGCGACGAGGCAACCTGCGCGCCGGCGTCCTGCAGCGCGCGCAATGCATCGGCGCTCAGGTCGAACGCATGCACTTCGTGGCCGGCCTTCAACAGGTTCAGCGCCATCGGCGCACCCATGTGGCCGAGGCCGATAAATCCGATTTTCATGGTCGTGTCCTCCGCCGCTCAATGCAGCCGAATCGTCGTATTCACCGGGCCGGCCGTCGTGTCGTCGTCGAACCAGCGCGCGGTGACCGTCTTCGTCTGCGTGTAGAACTGCACGACCTGCTTGCCGTACGGACCGAGATCGCCGAGCTTCGAGCCGCGCGAACCGGTGAAGCTGAAGAACGGCACGGGCACCGGAATCGGGATGTTGATGCCGACCTGGCCGACGTCGATTTCGCTCTGGAACCTGCGCGCGGCCGCGCCGCTTTGCGTGAACAGCCCGACGCCGTTGCCCATCGGGTTGCGGTTGACGAGCGCGATCGCTTCGTCGAGCGTGTCGGCTTCGAGCACGACGAGCACCGGGCCGAAGATTTCATGCGTGTAGATCGACATGTCGGTATTCACGCCCGAGAAGATCGTCGGGCCGATGAAGTTGCCGCTTTCGTAGCCGGGCACCGTCACGCCCCGGCCGTCGAGCTCGAGCTTCGCGCCTTCGTTCACGCCCGCTTCGATCAGCGACAGGATGCGTTCCTTCGCGGCCTTCGACACGACCGGGCCGACGTCGGTGCCGGCTTCCGCGCCCGCATTCACCTTCAGAAGCTTCGCCTTCGCAACGAGATCGGGCAGCCAGTCGCGCGTTTCGCCGACCAGCACCGCGACCGACGTCGCCATGCAGCGCTGCCCCGCCGCGCCGAAGCCGGCGCCGACGAGCGCATTGATCGTCTGCTCGCGGTTCGCATCGGGCAACACCACCGCGTGATTCTTCGCGCCCATCATCGACTGCACGCGCTTGCCGTGCGCGCTGCCGAGGTTGTACACGTGCGTGCCGACCACCGTCGAGCCGACGAATGAGATCGCCTTCACGAGCGGATGCGTACAGATCGCATCGACGACTTCCTTGCCGCCATGCACGACGTTCAGGACACCTTTCGGTACGCCGGCCTCGATCGCGAGCTGGACGAGTTCCATCGTCGACATCGGGTCCTGCTCCGACGGCTTCAGCACGAACGTGTTGCCGCAGACGATCGCCATCGGGAACATCCACAGCGGAATCATCGCGGGGAAGTTGAACGGCGTGATGCCCGCGCACACGCCGAGCGGCTGGCGCAGCGTGTACGTGTCGACGCCGCCCGCGACGTTCTCCGCGAATTCGCCGAGCTGCAGCGAGCCGATCGAACAGGCGTGCTCGACTACTTCGAGGCCGCGAAAGATGTCGCCTTCGGCATCGGGAATCGTCTTGCCCTGCTCGGCCGTCAGCGTCTTCGCGATGCGCTGCTGGTTGGTACGCACGAGATCCTGGAACTTCAGCATGATGCGCATGCGCGCGGCGATCGGCGTGTTCTTCCACGTCGCATACGCGGCGTGCGCGGCCTGCACGGCCGCGTCGACTTCCTCGACGGTCGCGAACGGCACGCGCGCGAGCACCTGCTGCGTGGCCGGGTTGACGATGTCGCGCCACTCTTTCGTGGCGGACTCGACGAAGGCGCCGTCGATCAGCAGCTTGACCGTCGGCACGTCTTGCCCCGTTCGGGGCGTCGGATTCGCGTTCATCGATCGTTTCTCCTTGCAGAGGGCCGCGAAGCGCAATCCCGCCGCGCGGCCGGTTCAATTCGGCTGCGGGCGGCGGCCGCGGAATGCAGCGCGCGCGGCCCGCGGTCGGTCATTTCATTTCAGTTCGGCGGCGAAATCTTCTTCCCAGTATTCGCCGGGCATTCGCGCGGCCGCGTCGTCGCCGCGCTCGATTTCTCGGCGGCGCAGCTCGACGCGGCGGATCTTCCCCGAGATCGTCTTCGGCAGCTCCGCAAACTGCAGGCGGCGAATGCGCTTGTACGGCGCGAGCTTCTCGCGCGAGAAGCGGAAGATTTCCAGCGCGAGCGCGGGGCTTTCCTCGTAGCCCTGCCGCAGCGTGATGAAGGTCTTCGGCACCGACAGCCGCACGGGGTCGGGGCTCGGCACGACCGCCGCCTCGGCGATCGCCGGATGCTCGATCAGCACGCTCTCGAGTTCGAACGGGCTCAACCGGTAGTCGGACGACTTGAACACGTCGTCCGCGCGGCCGATATACACGTAATAACCGTCGTCGCCGCGCATCGCGATGTCCGACGTGCGGTAATGGCCGTCGCGCATCGCATAGGCCGTCGCGTCGGGGTTGTTCGCATAGCCGTTCATGAGCCCGACCGGGCGCGCGACGTCCGGGCCGATCGGCAGTGCGACCTCGCCTTCGGTCACGGGCGCGCCGTCCGGATCGAGCAGCGTGATCCGGTAGCCGGGCAGCGGCCGGCCCATCGAGCCCGCGACGACCGGCTGGCCCGGCGAGTTGCCGATCAGGCAGGTCGTCTCGGTCTGGCCGTAGCCGTCGCGGATCGTGATGCCCCACGCCTTCTTCACGCGTTCGATGATCTCGGGATTCAGCGGCTCGCCCGCGCCGACGATCTCGCGCAGCTTCACGTCGAACGACGCGAGCGGCTGCTGCACGAGCATCCGCCATACCGTCGGCGGCGCGCACAGCGTCGTCACCTGGTATTTGACGAGCGCATCGAGCACGACCTTCGGCTCGAAGCGCGCGTAGTTGAATGCGAACACGCACGCCTGCGCATTCCACGGCGCGAAGAAGCAGCTCCACGCGTGCTTCGCCCAGCCCGGCGAGCTGATGTTCCAGTGGATGTCGCCTGGCTGCAGGCCGACCCAGTACATCGTCGACAGATGGCCGACCGGATAGGTGCGATGCGTATGCTCGACGAGCTTCGGCTTCGACGTCGTACCCGACGTGAAGTACAGCAGCATCGGATCGTTTGCGTGCGTGACGGCGTCCGGCTCGAACGCGGCGCTCGCCGCATAGCCGTCGTTCATCGCGAGCCAGCCCGCGCGCGGCGCGCCGGCGACGATCTTCCGCGCGAGGCCGAGGTCGGGCTGTTCGAATTTCGCGGTTTCGTTCTCGTCGACGATCGCGTATTTCGCGCCGCCGATCTGCACGCGGTCGCGCACGTCGTCGGCCGACAGTTGCGTGGTGGCGGGCAGCACGATCGCGCCGAGCTTCATCGCGGCGAGCATCGCGTCCCACAGCTCGACACGGTTCGGCAGCATCAGCAGGATGCGATCGCCACGCACGACACCGATCGAGCGCAGCCAGTTCGCGATCCGCGCCGAACGCTCGGACATCTGCGCGAACGAATACGGATCGCCCGTGCCGGTCGCCGCGTCGACGATCCATAGCGCGGGCCGGTCGTTGCCGCGCGCCATCGGGTCGAAGTAGTCGAGCGCCCAGTTGAACGCATCGAGCACCGGCCACTCGAAATCGCGATACGCGGTTTCGTAGTCGGTGCGATGGCGCAGCAGAAAGTCGCGTGCGTCCAGGAATGCCTGTACCGTCATCGTTTCCTCCAGTCTCCATGCCTCGCGGTCAACCGGCGCATGCGCAGCATGCCCATGCCCGATTCCGTGTCGCGCGGCGCACGGTCACGTCGTTGCGTGCCGCGTTCACCGCGCTGCCCTCGTGCCCTGCGTGATGCTTCCGTTCTGTCGACGCGACCGCCGCGACTCAAAGCTGCCGCGCGATCACCATCCGTTGCACTTCGCTGGTGCCTTCGTAAATCTGCGTGATGCGCGCGTCGCGATAATGACGCTCGACTTCGTAATCGACCAGGTAGCCGTAGCCGCCGTGGATCTGGATCGCGTCCGAGCACACGCGCTCGGCCATCTCGGATGCGAACAGCTTCGCCTGCGACGCTTCCGACAGGCACGGCAGCCCGGCCGTGCGCAGCTTCGCCGCGTGATGCACGAGCAGGCGCGCGGCGTTGATCTGCGTGGCCATGTCGGCGAGCTTCTGCTGGATCGCCTGATGCTCGGCGATCGGCTTGCCGAACTGCACGCGCTCGCCCGCATAACGGCGCGCCTTGTCGAACGCGGCGCGCGCGATGCCGAGCGCCTGCGCGGCGATGCCGATCCGGCCGCCCTCGAGATTCGACAGCGCGATTTTCAGCCCTTCGCCGCGATTGCCGAGCAGGTTCTCTTCCGGAATCGCGCAGTTCTCGAACGTGATCGGGCACGTATCCGATGCGCGGATACCCATCTTCTTCTCGGGCTTGCCGACGATGAAGCCCGGCGTGTCGGTCGGCACCAGGAACGCGGAAATGCCGCGCTTGCCGGCTTCCGGGTCGGTCATGGCAAAAACGATCGCGACACCCGCGCGCTTGCCGTTGGTCACGAACTGCTTCGCGCCGTTCAGCACCCATTTGCCGTCGCGCAGCTCCGCGCGCGTGCGCAGGTTGTGCGCCTCGGAACCGGCCTGCGGCTCGGTCAGGCAGAACGCGCCGATCACGCGGCCGGACGCCATGTCGGCCAGCCAGCGCTCTTTCTGCGCCGGCGTGCCGAAGCCGAGGATCGGGCCGCAGCCGACCGAGTTGTGCACGCTCATCAGCGTCGCGCACGCGGCGTCGCCGGCGGCGATTTCCTCCATCGCCAGCGCATACGCGACGTAGTCCGTATACGAGCCGCCCAGCTCCTGCGGCACGATCATCCCGAGCAGGCCGAGTTCGCCGAGCTGCGCGACGACGGCGTCGGGCAACTGCGCATCGTGGTCCCACTGCGCGGCGTTCGGCGCCAGCATCTCGGTGGCGAAAGCGCGTGCGGCGTCGCGGATCATCCGCTGGTCTTCGGTGTAAAGCTCGTCCATGGTGCTGCTGTCTCCCGCGGCCGCCGGGCGCGACCGTCCTTGCGTTTCGATGCAACAAGTGTAGGCAAGCGCGCGCGACTGTTCGATGCTCGCGTCGCTCATTTACACTGAGCGTTTTTGCCACACCGGCGGCACGATGAAGCAGGAAGACAAGGGAACCGTCGCGATCAGCCTCGTCGCTTACAGCGTCGCGCTCGCGACCCGGCGCGGCGTCGCGGCCGAGCCGCTGCTCGCGCGGGCCGGCATCGCGCCCGCGCTGCTCGGGCAGCCGCGCGCACGTGTATCCGCGCAGCAATACGGCGCGCTGTGGAACGCAATTGCGCGCGCGCTCGACGACGAGTTTTTCGGGCAGGATCGCCACCCGATGCGCAGCGGCAGCTTCATCGCGATGAGCCAGGCCGCGCTGTCCGCGCGCGACGGGCTGCATGCAATGGCGCGCGCGGTGAATTTCATGCACTGCGTGCTCGACGACCTGCATGCGGAACTCGACGCGAACCCGCAGCGCGTGCGGCTGCGCTTCGTGCACCGCAACAACGGCGCGACGCCCGCGATGTTCACGTACGCGACCTATTTCATCATCGTCTACGGGCTGACCTGCTGGCTGATCGGGCGGCGCATCCCGCTGCTGCATGCGAGCTTCCGCTGCGACACGCCGCCCGCCGATCACGAATACCCGTCGATGTTCTGCGACGACATGCGTTTCAACGAACCCGATTCGTATGTCGATTTCGATCCCGAATTCGCGACGCTGCCGGTCGTGCAGAACGCGAAGACGCTGAAGACGTTCCTGCGCAACGCGCCGGCGAGCTTCATCGTCAAGTACCGCAACCCGAACGCGCTCGCGCAGCGGGTGCGCGCGGTGCTGCGCGGGATGCCGCCCGCCGCGTGGCCGGGCGCGGGCGGGATGGCCGCGCGGCTGCACGTGGCCGAGGCCACGCTGCGCCGCAAGCTGCACCAGGAAGGCCATGCGTACCAGTCGATCAAGGACGCGCTGCGGCGCGATCTCGCGTTCGAGGCGCTGGCCGACCCCGCGCGCACGATCGCCGACGTCGCGGCCGCGACCGGCTTCGCGGAGCCGAGCGCGTTCTATCGTGCGTTTCGCAAATGGAGCGGGCGCAGCCCGGCCGACTATCGCGACGAAGTGCTCGCGCGGGGCGGCGGCGCGGGCTGAATCCGGCCCCGCCTTCGCGCTTTCCGCCGAAACCGCCTAATCTTTAAGCATCGGGCCAACGCCCTTTCCGCGAGCCGGACGGCGTGCGCATGTGCACCGCCCGGACGCCCCGATGCGCCTCCACCGTCACGGGCCGCCGCCGGCGCCTGCCGCGCCAGACGGCCGCCCCCTTCACCCGCTGCCCGCGCGGGTCGCGCGCGCCGCGCTGTTCGCGGCGCTGCTCGTCGTATGTGCGGCCGTCGCCGCAGCGCCGCCCGCCGCGGCACCCGCAGCCGTGCGCCCGGTCGTCGTGATCCCCATCAACGGCGCGATCGGGCCGGCCAGCGCCGACTTCATCGTTCGCTCGCTCGATCGCGCCGCGCACGAGCACGCGCCGCTCGCGATCCTGCAGCTCGACACGCCCGGCGGCCTCGACACGTCGATGCGGCAGATCATCAAGGCCATCCTCGGCTCGCCGGTGCCGGTCGCCGCGTTCGTCGCGCCGGGCGGCGCGCGGGCCGCGAGCGCGGGCACCTACATCGTCTATGCGAGCCACTTCGCGGCGATGGCGCCCGGCACCAATCTCGGCGCGGCGTCGCCCGTGCAGTTCGGCATCGGCGGCGGCGCGCCGGCGCCGGGCACCAACCCCGCTGCGCCGCGAGCGCCGCCGGCCGGGACGCCGGGTGCATCGGGAGCCTCGGGCACGTTGCCGGTCGCGCTGCCGACCGACACGCAATCGACCGAAATCCGCAAGGCGATGCAGGACTCCGCCGCCTACATCCGCGGCCTCGCGCAGTTGCGCGGGCGCAATGCCGAATGGGCCGAGCGCGCGGTGCGCGAGGCCGTCAGCCTGTCGGCGACCGAGGCGCGCGCGCAGCACGTCGTCGACCTGATCGCGCAGGATCCGGCCGACCTCGCGCGCCAGCTCGACGGCCACAGCGCGACGACCACCGCCGGCACGCTGCGGCTCGCGACCGCGCATGCGCCGCTCGTCGTGGTCCTACCCGACTGGCGCAGCCGCTTCCTGTCGATCATCACCGATCCGAATGTCGCGCTGATCCTGCTGACGATCGGCATCTACGGCCTGTTCTTCGAATTCGCGAACCCCGGCTTCGTGCTGCCGGGCGTCGCCGGCACGATCTGCCTGCTGATCGGGCTGTTCGCGATGCAGTTGCTGCCGATCAGCTATGCGGGTCTCGGCCTCGTGCTGCTCGGTCTCGGCTGCCTGGTGGCCGAAGCGTTCCTGCCGACCTTCGGCGTGCTCGGTTTCGGCGGAATCGTGTCGTTCACGATCGGCGCGCTGATGCTGATCGATACCGAAGTGCCCGGCTACGGGATTCCGTGGCCCGTGATCGCGAGCCTCGCGCTCGGCGGCGGGCTGCTCGTCGCGGGCGTGTCGAGCGTTGCGCTGAGCGCACGGCGGCGGCCGGTCGTGACGGGCGCCGAGGCGATGGTCGGCAGCATCGGCGAAGTGCTCGACGACGGCCTGTGCGCCGACCAGCCGTACGGCGCGGCCGGCCCCGCGCCATCGGCCGCGGGCTGGGCGCGCGTGCATGGCGAGCGCTGGCGCGTCGCGAGCAGCGTGCCGCTCGCCGCGGGCTGCCGCGTGCGCGTCACCGGCCGCCAGGGATTGCTGCTCACCGTCTCACCGCTCTACGACGTGCCGGTTCAGGAACAACAACACCACGGAGAACCAACATGATGGGCTACACCTTCGGCTTCAGCAGCGTCCTGATCGTCTTCGTCGTGGTGCTCGTCGCGTCGTCGATCCGCATCTTCCGCGAGTACGAGCGCGGCGTGGTGTTCATGCTCGGCCGGTTCTGGAAAGTGAAGGGCCCGGGGCTCGTGCTGATCATCCCGATCGTCCAGCAGGTCGTGCGGATCGACCTGCGCACCGTCGTGTTCGACGTGCCGCCGCAAGACGTGATCACGCGCGACAACGTGTCGGTGAAGGTGAATGCAGTGGTGTATTTCCGCGTCGTCGATCCGGAGAAGGCCGTGATCCAGGTCGCGCGCTTCTTCGACGCGACGAGCCAGCTCTCGCAGACGACGCTGCGCTCGGTGCTCGGCAAGCACGAGCTCGATGCGCTGCTGGCCGAGCGCGAGCAGTTGAACGCCGACATCCAGAAGACGCTCGACGCGCAGACCGATGCGTGGGGGATCAAGGTATCGACGGTCGAGATCAAGCACGTCGACCTGAACGAGACGATGGTGCGCGCGATCGCGCGGCAGGCCGAGGCCGAGCGCGAGCGGCGCGCGAAGGTGATTCATGCGGAAGGCGAATTGCAGGCGTCCGAGAAGCTGCTGCAGGCCGCGCAGCGGCTCGCGCAGGAGCCGCAGGCGATGCAGCTGCGCTATCTGCAGACGCTGACGACGATCGCGGCGGACAAGAACTCGACGATCGTGTTTCCGCTGCCGGTCGATTTTCTGGGGGCGATGCTGGAGCGGCTGGGCAAGCCGCACGAGCGCTGACACGCGCGTTTCCCGGCCCGCGCGACGCGGCCGTCGATCCCGCCGGACGCAGGGCCGCGACGGCCCGGCGCCCGGCGTACGGTGCATACGTCAGGCCAGCAGCTTGCGCTCGGTCTTGCCGTACTTGATCGACTTCTCGTCCGGGATCATCAGGCCCGTGTGCTCGTCGCGGCCCTGCAGCAGGAAGCGTGCGTCCGGCTTGCCGATCTGCTCGGCCGCGAGCTTGCTGTCCGCGCCGATCTCGCCCTTCTTCATCCGGTTGACGATCACGCCGGCCGCGGTGTCCTTGAAGTCGCGCAGCATCCACGCGTCGCCGTCGCTATCGCCGAACACCAGCAGCGGGCCGTAGCCCTTCTTCGATTCGAGCACGTTGCGGATGCCCACTGTCTTGCCCGGGCCATAGTTGAAGTGCCAGCCGTCCGGGTAGTGGCTGACGTACTTGCCGTCGCGCATGTCGAGACGCAGGCCGATCACGTTCTCCGGCGGCACGCCGTAGCCGTAGTTCGGGTGGCCGGCGAACACGCGCACGACATCGTCGATCGATGCGGTGCTCACGTACACGTCGATGCCGTTCGCGCGCAGCGTATGCATCACCGCGCGGATCTCCTCGTGAATGCGGATACCGTGGAAATGCGTCGCGGCGACGACGCCCGCCTTGCCCGGCAGCGTCTTCGGGCTTTCATACTTCACCTTGCGCAGCGCGTCGCCGATGCCGTAGTTGTTCGACGCTTGCGCCATCGCCTGCAGCTCGGCGGTCGTCATGTTCTTGTAGAAGTAGATGATCCACTTGTAGCCGATCTCGAGCGGATGCGTATCGCAGATCGCGTCGTACATGTAGTACAGCTTCGCGCGGAAATCCTTGAACTGATCGGTCTCGCGAATCTCGTCGAGGCTCTTGCTGCCGCCGAAGCCCTGGTAGTTCGCGTAGAGCCAGCGATAGTCGGATTCGACGTCGGCGGCGAGGTCCTCCATCGTCACCGGCTTGCCGTCCACCGTCGTGTAGTCCTTCGCGAACGCGCCCTTCGGCACGTCCTTCCACATCACGTCGACGAATTCGTCCGGCGTCAGCTTGTACTGCAGATGGTTGATCTGGTACATCAGCAACGCCTCTTCGCAGTCGTTCATGATGCACGTGTTGTCCCAGTCGAACACCGCGTACGGGCGGCGCTTTGCGTCGTAGCGCGCGCTCGCGACGCCGTGCCGGTCGAGCACCGCCTGCAGGCGCGCGGCATTGAACGGCGACCAGCGGCCCGGGTCCAGCGCATCCGGCGCGGTGGCGCTCTTCGCGTCGGCCGTGCCGGCCTTGAGCAGCAGCGACGTCGCGGCGGTCGCCGCGGCAAGGGTATTCATGAACTTGCGGCGTTGCATGGTCTCTCTCTCCGTGGGGTGTCGAATCGGTTTCGGTCGCTATCCCGCGCGGCGCACCGGCGGCTCATCGACGCAGCGAAGCCGGGACGGCTCCGAACTGGGGGCGGATGATGTGACGAAATTATTTCGACAATATGACGGCGTCTCGCCAAGACGCGACGGGGAATTGATCCGGTGCGACCTGCCGGGTCGTCACGACGCGGCTGCACGCGCCGCCATCCGGGTCGGCGCCGGGACTGCTCGTGCCGGCCTCCGGACGACGCCCCCTCGGTCGGAGGCCGGGCCGCCAATCGTGCAACGGGCCGATGCACGATTTCGTCGGGGTGAGTCGATTCGGAACCCGCGTTCAGTACCCTGCTTCGCGCTGATGCCGTATCGCGAGAATCGCGACGCCTTCATCGTCGACCCGGTATATCACCACATATCCGCTATCGCCGAAATCGATCGGCCATTCGCGAAACACGGTGTCGAGTTCGTCGACCGGGCGCCCGAGTCGAGGCTGTCGAACGAGCACATTGACGCCGGCGCGAATCGCCTTGATCGCGCGACGCGCGGCGGCCGGATCCTGATCGGCGAGAAAACGATGAAGACGGACAATCGCTTGCTGGGCGGGTCGAGTCCAGATCAGTCGTGACACTCGGGCGGCTCCGCTGCTTCACCGGCCTCGAGCTTCTCGAGGTATGCGTCCATTTCCTCATGCGTCGCATGCAGGCCCGTCGACTGATAGTCTTCCCATGCCTGCATCGCTTCCTGCCTGAATGATTCGCGCTTTTCCTCGCGCTCCACATACTGGGCGATGGCCTCGCGCATGATCCAGTGCGGCGTGCGGCGGCGCTGCTCGGCCAGATGACGCACGCGATCCTGAAGGGTCGGATCGAGTTTGATCGAAGTTGCCATGATGACGAGTATCCAGAGGTATTACCTTTGAATAGTTTAGGCTCGTCCCCGCTCGAAAAGCAAATCCCGGCACGCTAGAGCGCCCCCTCCATTTCCCTCATTCATTAGGACAATTCCTCATCCCAGGGAGCTGGCGAGCGTCACGGAACCGTCTATGATGATTACATTGTTCAATGGAACATTAAATGCTGACTGAATAACCCGCGACTGCGATGCCGGCGGGCGCGTTCGAGATCAGCGACCCTCTGGAGACGCATCATGGCCGACCACCACCCGCTGCCGGAAGTCCACCTCGCCGAGCTGCCGCAATTCCGCGCGGTCCAGCAGCTTGCCTACCGCTGCGTCGAAACCGTCGGTGCGATGCTCTACCCCGGCATCACCGAAAAGGAGGCCGCGCGCCTGCTGACCGAATGGCTGCAGGACAACGGCGTGCACGACTGGCTGCACAAGCCGTTCGCGTGGTTCGGCGACCGCACCGCGTTCGAGGGCTTCTCGGGCCTCAAGCACATGGGCGGCTTCAATCTCGCGTTCTTCCCGAGCAACCGGCAGCTCGAAACCGACATGCCGGTGATCCTCGACGTCGCGCCCGTGCTCGACGGCATCGTGGCCGACGTCGGCTACGCGCACTGCCTCGGCGAGAACCCGATCCTCGAACAGTTGCAGGACGACCTGATGGACCATCGCGACATGATCGTGCGGCTCGTGAAGGCGCGCCGATCGATGGCCGAGGTCGCGCAGGAAGTCGACGCGCTGTGCCGCCGCCAGGGCGTCGAGCCGCGCCACAAGGCCTATCCGTTCAAGGTGCTCGCGCATCGCGTCGCGAAGATCCACAAGCTGTCGAAGCCGCGCTTCGTCGCGCGTTTCGGGCTGAACGCAACGCGCAACCTGCTGCTCGACCAGGGCCGCGCCGCGAAGCAGCAGGGCTGGTCGCCGCTGTGGTCGATCGACCGCCGCTCCGAGCATGCGCCCGTGCCGGGCCTGTGGGCCGTCGAGCCGCACCTCGGCTTCGCCGGCGTCGGCGCGAAATTCGAAGAGCTGCTCGTGATCACCGACGACGACGCGTACTGGCTCGACGACGACCTGCCGCACGTGCGCCGCTGGCAGCGCCGCCAGGCCGAACGCGCGCAGGCCGCCGCGACCGTGCCGGCCGCCGCCTGACGCACCCGCGCCTTTCCTCCCGAATCCCTGAACGACGGACTCACGATGCAGCCTCTTTCCGACGAAGCGCCGCTGGCCCTGTTCGAATCGGTTCATAACGAGACGGCGGTCGCCTCGGGTGACCTGACGCTCGCGGTCAAGACCTGGGGCGACCCGGCCCGTTCGCCGGTCGTGCTCGTGCACGGTTATCCCGACGACAGCAGCGTCTGGCGGCACGTCGCGCCGCTGCTCGCGTGCAAGCACTACGTGATCGCTTACGACGTGCGCGGCGCAGGACTGTCCGGCGTGCCGAAGCGCACGGCCGACTACCACCTCGCGAAGCTGACCGACGACTTCGTCGCGGTGATCGATGCGCTCTGCCCCGGCCGCGCGGTACACCTGATCGCGCACGACTGGGGCTCGATCCAGGGCTGGGAATTCGTCACCGATCCGCGCCTTTCCGGCCGCATCGCGTCGTACACGTCGTGCTCGGGGCCGTGCCTCGACCACGTCGGCTTCTGGCTGCGCGAACGCGTGCTGCGCCCCACGCCCGCGTCGCTGGCCAAGCTGGGCGGCCAGCTCGTGCGGTCGTGGTACGTGTACCTGTTCCACCTGCCGTTCATCCCCGAGCTCGGCTGGCGGCTGTGGCTCGGCCGCGCATGGCCGCGCCTGCTGCGCCGCCTCGAAAAGACGCCCGCCGCGCCGCGCGCGACGCAGGCCGACGACGGCGCGCACGGCGTGCGCCTCTATCGCGCGAACTTCATCCGCTGCCTGTTCGCGCCGCGCGAACGCTACGCGCATGCGCCCGTGCAGACGATCGTGCCGCTCGGCGACAAGTACGTGAGCCCCGCGCTGTCCGAGAACCTGTCGCGCTGGGTACCGCAGTACTACCGGCGCGAGGTTGCGGCCGGCCACTGGCTGCCGCTCGCCGATCCCGCGCGCTTCGCGGATCTCGCCGGGCAACTGATCGACGCGGTCGAATCGGGCCACGAACCGCCCGCGCTCGCGAATGCACGCCGCCGCGCAACGAGCGGGCGCTTCAGCGGCAAGGTCGCAGTCGTCACCGGCGCGGGCAGCGGCATCGGCCGCTGCGCGGCGCTCGCGTTCGCCCGCGAAGGCGCGACGGTCGTCGCCTGCGACATCGATATCGCGAGCGCCGAGCGCACCGCGCTGCTGATCGGGCTGACCGGCGCGCAGGCGCACGCGAAGCGCGTCGACGTCGGGTCCGCCGACGAGATGGAAGCGCTCGCGGCATGGGTCGGCAGCGAACTCGGCGGCGCGGACGTCGTGATCAACAACGCGGGCATCGGCATGGCCGGCGGCATCCTCGACACGAGCACGCGGCACTGGGAGCGCATCCTGCACGTGAACCTGTGGGGCGTGATCCACGGCTCGCGGCTGTTCGCGCAGCAGATGGCCGCGCGCGGCACCGGCGGCCACATCGTCAACACCGCGTCGGCCGCCGCGTTCGGGCCGTCGCGCGACCTGCCCGCGTATGCGACGACCAAGGCCGCCGTGCTGATGCTCAGCGAATGCATGCGCGCGGAACTCGCGGAAAAGGGCATCGGCGTGACGGCCGTGTGCCCCGGCTTCGCGGAAACCGGAATCATGGCGTCCACGCAATACGCGGGCGCCAACGCGCAGGACGAAGCGCGGCTGCGCAAGCGCGCGACGAAGCTGTACCAGATGCGCGGCCTGAAACCCGAGACCGTCGCGCAGGCGATGGTCGACGGCGTGCTGCGCAACCGCCCCGTCGTCGCGGTCGGCGGCGAGGCGCACGCGATGCGCCTGGTCGGCCGCTTCATGCCGTGGCTCGGCCGGATGATCGCCCGCGTCAGCATGGCATCGCATTGACGGCGCATGACGCCGCACAGGGAGACAGACACAAATGACCGCTACCGCCGACTACCACAAGATCAAGGCCCGGCACGTGAAGTTCGACTTCAGCGACACGCCGATCACCTGGGTGCCGAACGATCCGGGCAGCACCCACATCATCAACACGCTGAACCTGCTGTTCCCGGAAGGCGAGCTGTGGTTCTGCCGCGTGTACAACAAGGCGCTGCCGCTGATCACCGATGCACGCCTGCGCGACGAGGCCGAAGGCTTCCTGCGGCAGGAAGCCGTGCACTCGCGCTCGCACGGCGGCGTACTCAAGCACTATTACGACCGGCACGGGATCGACACGAAGCCGTTCACGCAGAAGCTCAACCGGCTGTTCACGCGCGCGCTCGGCGAACAGCCGCTCGGGCTGAAGATCGGCCATACGCGTTTCTGGCTGCGGCAGCAGCTCGCGGTGATCGCGTCGCTCGAGCATTTCTTCGGCTATCTCGGCAACTGGGTGCTCAACGCGCACGCGCTCGACGAAGGCAAGGCAGACCCGACGATGGTCGACCTGCTGCGCTGGCACGGCGCGGAGGAAGTCGAGCACCGCACCGTCGCGTTCGACATCTACCGGCACCTGGGCGGCACCTATCCGGAGCGCTGCGTGCACATGGCGTTCGTGATCCTGCTGCTGCTCTACTACATCACGACCGGCGCGAAGTTCATGTACAGACGCGACCCGGCGGCCGGCCGCTACCCGGGCTTCGTGCTCGCGTGGTGGCAGGGCTCGCGGCGCGGGCACCTGCCGTCGTTCTGGAAGGTGATCGGCGCGGCGCTGCGCTATTTCAAGCCGGGCTATACGCCGCATCACGAAGGCTCGACCGAGCAGGCGCTCGAATACCTCGCGCGCTCGCCGGCCGCGCAGGCGGCCGCGCACGGCGGCAACTGGCGCACCACGAAGGGCGCGTAACCGGGTTTCCGGCGGGCGCGGCGGGCGGCGCCCGCCGAAATGCGTACAATCGCGGCTTCATTTCCCGGAGGTGCCGCGATGGCCATGAAGAAAACCGATCTCGAAAAGAACAAGGCGCTCAAGCTGACGCACGCGATGAAGCAGTCGGGCGCCGCCCGTTTCGGCAAGGGCGCCGAAGACGCGGCAAAGCTCGACCGCCGCGCGCAGCGCAAGCTCGACCAGGAACAAGGGCTCGTGCCGTTTGCGTGCAAGCTCAACGCCGAGCTCGTCGAGCAGCTGAAGGCGCGCGCGGCCACGCATCCCGAAGGGATGACGGGCCTGCTGTCCGAACTGCTCGTGAACGGTCTCGCGCAACGCGACGCGTAACCGCCACGCCTCTCGAAAATGTCGTTGACAGCGCCGCGCTGCCACGACACACTCGTTCGCATGCCTACGTTCAAGCTCATCGCCATCGCGAATCATTGCCCGGTGAACATTCGAAAGAATGGATCACGGGAGGCGCTTGTGCGTTAGCAATCGAGCAGTACCGCATGTCACACAAGGCCTCGCCGGAAACGGATGAGGCCTTTTTGTTCTGGTGCGCGTCATCCGTCCGGCTCACTGAATGGAGAAGACGATGGACCAGGCAAGCCAGCTGTTTGACCGTCCCGACCGGCGCCGCGCCGGCACGATCGCATTACCGACCGTCGTGATCCGTTTCGCGGTCGCGCCGCGCACGACGATGACCTGGCGCGCGCCGCAAGACGCGGAAATCCGCGCACACGGCGCGGCGCTGTGGATCACGCGCCCGCCGAGCGTCGACGACTACTGGGTGCAGCCCGGCGACGTGCTGCGCATCGCACGCGGCGACCGCATCTGGCTCAGCACCGATGCCGACCGATCGGCCGAAGCGTCGATCACGACCGCCTACGTGCGGCGCGGCGAGCGCTTCAGACGCACGCTCGCGCAAGTGCAACGTTTGCTCGTCGGGGTATGGAGAAGGAGTGGATGATTGACGCGCCGTCACGCACGCGAGACGCGGAACGGCCGCGACCGGAAACAGACGCACCTGCGGCGCTAACCGCCGCAGGTGCGCATCGAATGACGCGGCACGCCAATGCGTGCCGCGAGCGATCGCGCGCCGTGCGCAGCTATCGGATGCAGCAGGTGCATCAGGTGCTGGCGGCGAGACGCGGGCCCGTGCTTCGGGGAGCTGAATCGAGCTCGGGGCGTAGCGCAGCCTGCGAGGTCACCCACGGATCGATGCCCTGCTTCTGCACCTCTTCGAGGAATGACACACGTGTACGCCAGTAATCCGCCTGTAATTTCGCATCGATGACGCGCTGTTCCGCAGTGAACAGTTCCATGCGCGCCGTCACGAGCATCGACGCAGCGGTTTTTTCCGGCGTGGGGGCGTGTCGCATCGCCCAACGGCTGATCCAGTTCAACATGCTGACCTCCGTGATTACGGACGAACCCGCATCGGGCAATCGCAATCGGCCGTGCCTGCCCAAACGCGCAACGGCCTTGACCGCCATTCACCGCCTGGCCTGCACGGACTGCGACTCCCCCGCGTCGGCAATTACCGGCCGGCGTGTGCATGCGCGGTGTATCTATCCTAGAAAGACTTGCCGGTTTATGCGATGGGGTCTTGCAATCTTTTACACAGAAACCACAGTCGCCCACGCATCGCGAAATGACAGTTGCGGGCGGGACGGCTTCGGCGCAGGATAGCTCGTTATCTGCGACTGCCCGGACTGACGAATGGCTGCTGCACGCCGCTGCGCTCTCGCATCGGCCATGCACGCGCGTCCGCGCGCACGTCATCGTGCACGTCATGCCTGCACCGTATTCGTGCAGCATGCGTGCGCTCCGTTTCAGTCGAATGTCATCGCGTGCCGGCCGCGCGCAATGTGGCCGACGTGCCGTTGCGCATGCATCGGCCGGCCCCCGCCTGTTCGTCACGCTCCCGTTTTTACCCTTTCCGCCTGCCCGTTCCGCCCGAACCGGTAAAATGCGCGCCTTCGTCGCGCGGCCGGGCTGCCAGACCGTTCGCGCGCAGGCAGTCGATCGTGCCCTCCAACTATATCGTCCGAGCTATCCGCGCTATTACAATCCGCCGATAGCCGGGCAATAGTGGCTGGTTACATTAAGCCGGCCGCTGCCTTTACGCCTCTACAACAATTCGGCACAACAAGCAACACGACAACCCGACCGGAGAAACGCCCTAATGGAATCCATCAAGCGGTATTTCGGCTTCGCTGAAGCCGGCACCGACTTCCGCACCGAAATACTCGCGGGCGTCACCACGTTCCTGACGATGGCCTACATCATCTTCGTCAACCCCGCGATCCTCGGCGACGCCGGCATGCCGAAGGAATCCGTGTTCGTCGCGACCTGCCTCGTCGCGGCGCTGGCTTCGATCATCATGGGGCTGTATGCGAACTACCCGATCGCATGTGCGCCGGGCATGGGCCTGAACGCGTATTTCGCGTACACGGTCGTCAAGGGCATGGGCTTCACGTGGCAGGCCGCGCTCGGCGCGGTGTTCATCTCCGGCTGCCTGTTCCTGCTCGTCACGCTGTTCCGCGTGCGCGAGGCGATCGTCAACGGCATTCCGAAATCGCTGCGGATCTCGATCACCGCCGGCATCGGCCTGTTCCTCGGCATCATCTCGCTGAAGACGTCGGGCGTGATCGTCGGCAGCCCGGCCACGCTCGTCACGCTCGGCGACCTGCACAAGCACGACACGATCCTCGCGATCGTCGGCTTCTTCACGATCGTCACGCTCGACCATCTGCGCGTGCGCGGCGCGATCCTGATCGGCATCATCGGCGTCACGATCCTGTCGTTCTTCTTCGGCGACAACCAGTTCCACGGCGTGTTTTCCGCACCGCCGTCGATCGACGCGACGCTGTTCAAGCTCGACATCGGCGCCGCGCTGTCGACCGGCATCATCAACGTGATCCTGGTGTTCTTCCTCGTCGAGCTGTTCGACGCGACCGGCACGCTGATGGGTGTCGCGAACCGCGCGGGCCTGCTCGTCGAAGGCAAGATGAACCGCCTGAACAAGGCGCTGCTCGCCGACAGCACGGCGATCGTCGCGGGCTCGGTGCTCGGCACGTCGTCGACCACCGCGTATATCGAGAGCGCATCGGGCGTGCAGGCCGGCGGCCGCACGGGCATGACGGCGATCACCGTCGCGGTGCTGTTCCTCGCGTGCCTGTTCATCGCGCCGCTCGCCGGTGTCGTGCCGGGCTATGCGACGGCTCCTGCGCTGCTGTACGTGTCGTGCCTGATGCTGCGCGAGATGGTCGACGTGCCCTGGGACGACGCGACGGAAGCCGTGCCGGCCGCGCTGACCGCGCTGCTGATGCCGTTCACGTACTCGATCGCGAACGGCGTCGCGTTCGGCTTCATCGCATACGGCGGCCTCAAGCTGCTGACGGGCCAGGCCCGCTCGGTCAAGCCGATCGTGTGGATCATCGCGGCCGTGTTCCTGTTCCGCTACTTCTATCTCGGCAGCGAATGACGGATGCGCTTCGGCGCGATGCTCAATGAGAAACGCCACCTTCGGGTGGCGTTTTTGTTTGCGAATGCGCTCGGCGCGGACGACGCCGCGTCATGTACCCGCCTCCCCCAGCACCCAGCGCGCAAAGGTCTGCAGCGGCCCGTCGCCAAGATCCAGCGCTTCGGGCAGCACGAGACAGAAGCGCTTGACCACGCCCCGACCGTCCGGCCAGGGCGCGGCGAGCAACCCTTGCGTAATCTCGGTATCGACATACAGCCGCGGCACCAGCGCAACGCCGAGCCCGGCCTGGGCCGCCGCGATCAGCATCGAGTAAAGATCGTAGCGCGCGCCGGCGGCCGGATTGCTCACCGGCAACCCCGTCTCCTGCACGTACGCCGACCACGCGTCGGGCGTCTGGCGCTTGTGAAGGCGCGGCAGCGTGCCCAGCAACGCGTCCGGATGCCCGCCCGCGAGCAGCGACGGGTGGCAGACCGGCACCAGCACCTCCTCGCATAGCCGGTACGTATGCATGCCGGCCCAGGCAGGATGCTCGAAGTGAATCGCTGCGTCGAATCCGCTGCCGGCCAGCACGAACGGATCCGCGCGATCCGCGAAATGCACCGTGATGTTCGGATGCTGCGCCTGGAACCGCTTGAGCCGCGGAATCAGCCAGCGCGTCGCAAACGTCGGCGTCACGGCGATATCGACGCTGCCGCCGTCGCCGGGCTGCCCCATCATGTACTGGCTGTCGCGCTCGAGCCGGTCCAGCACTTCGCGAACCTGCGCCGCATAGCGCGCGCCGTTCGGTGCAACCCGAACGCGGTTGCCGACACGCTCGAACAGCGCCACGCCGAGAAACGTCTCCAGCCGGCCGATCTGCCTGCTGATCGCCCCTTCCGTCAACGCCAGTTCGTCGGCGGCGCGCGCGAAGCTGCCGTGCCGCGCCGCGGCCTCGAATGCCATCAATGCCGAATTGCTCGGAATCCTGCGTCGCGTCACGATTGCTCCCGGTCCGACGGTCGTCGGTCAAAGCTTGATCAAATATCAATGAATGGTGACGAATTGTCGTTTTTCGCCACTACGACGCCTGATTATCATGACAAAAACTCAACCAGTCGAGCGGCGATCAATCCCGAAGGCCGCTTGCTCCCCGTGGAGGCGTGATGATCTATGCCGTTGAATGCAGCTTCGCCGACCGTGCCACCGAAGCCGAGTGGAACGATTTCTACAGCCGGATCAAACTTCCGGCGCTGATCTCCGTATCCGGCTTCCACACGTCGCAACGCTTTCGCGCCCTCGGCGGCGACGGCCCCGTCTACCTCGCGCTTCACACGATCGACAGCCCCGACGTGCTGACGTCGGCCGAGTATCGCGACAAGGGCGGCGGCAATTTCGCGCGCTGGCAGCCGCATATCGTCGAGTGGAGACGCAACGTGTACGACGGCGCAGCACCCGCGCCGACCGTGTCCGGCCATCAGTGGCTGGCCGTGTGCGACGACGCGGCCCCATTCGCGCGAGCCGGCATCGCAGCCAGCGCGATTCATGCGATCGCGCTGGACCGCCAGCCGGCCCATCGCTGGCTGGCCGTCCTGACGCACGATCAGGCGCGGCTCGCGTCCGAGCCGTCCGACACCGCGATCCGGCTCTACGCGCCGATGGGCGACCAGCTCCTCGGCGCGCCGGTGTCGGCGGCCGCACGCTGACGGGAGCCCTGTCATGCCCAGCGTCACGATTTTCATCCCCGAGGCGAGCATGCCGTCGAACGCCGCACTCGACGCGCTCTCATCGGCCTGCGCGACCCTCTGCACCGACGTGTTGCGGGCCGCACCCGGCACGGTCCATGTCGTTCATGTCCCGGTCAGGCACGGCTGCGGACATCCCGTCAGCGCGGAGATCCGCTATCGCCTCGAATCATTTCGCACCACTGAGTTAATGGACCGATTCATGACCGAGCTGGATCGCGAAATTCTCCGCCACACCGGATTCGTCGCACGCATCCGCTGCTTCGGCTACGACACGATCCACCTTCACGCCCGACATTGATCCATGAGCGAACCACTTCCCTGCTTCCCGTTCCCGTGCCGCCGGATCGGCGATTTCTCGGTCACCGCGATAAGCGACGGCACGCTGACGGCCGGCCTCGACTTGCTTTCGAACATCGCGCTCGACGACGCGACCGGCATCATGCACCGGGCAGGCATCCACACGCCGTCCAGCGTGAACATCAACTGTTACGTGATACGCGGGAACGGCCGCACCGTGCTTGTCGATGCCGGCGCCGGCGGCATCCGGAACTGGGGCGGCCACCTGATTCCGTCGCTGTCGCGAGCCGGCATCGATACGCGCGACATCGACACGATCCTGCTGACGCACGCGCATCCCGACCACATCGGCGGCCTGCTCGACGCGAGCGGGCAGCCGGCCTTTCCGGATGCGGAGGTGGTCATTCACGAACGGGAACGCGCGTTCTGGCTGGACGATGAATCGTACGATCGCGCGAACGAGCGGGCTCGCGTCAACTTCCGGATCGCGCGGCACACTTTCGACGTCTATCGGGCGAAGCTGCGCACCATCGAAGCAGGCGACGTGCTGCCCGGCATCGTAGCCGTGCCGCTGCCGGGGCATACGCCCGGCCACACAGGCTACCGCGTCGAATCGCGTGGCGAGCGCCTGCTGATCTGGGGCGATCTCGTGCATTTCGCGCCGATTCAGGTGGCTCGCCCGGACGTCTCGATCGCGTTCGATCACGATCCGTCGCAGGCGTTTGCGACGCGCGCGGCAACACTCGCCGAGGCCGCTTCGGACAACCTGCTGATTGCGGGAATGCACCTCGCCGAAGCCGGCTTCGCACGCATCGCGCGAACGAACGGCGAAACAGGTGGCGCGTATGCGCTCACCGGGGCGGACTGAGCGAAACGGAACAACGGGCACGCCATCGCGCCGCACGACGATCGGATCGGCCGCGCATCAGGCGGCGTCAGCGTGCGGTCGAACGAGCATGCGCCGATACGACACGGGCGCCGGTATTCGGCGCCCGCTCAGTCGCTGTCCGGTCGTCCGGCTCAGCGCCAGTTCGCCTCGTAGAAGCGCACATAACCGCTGCGCAGCGTCACGCATTGCGCGCGCGTCTCCGACAGCAGGCGCCGTGCGGCCGCCTCGATGCGATCGCGGTGCTGGTCGAATGCGCCGACCATGTCCTCGAAGCGCGGCGATGCCGCGCCGAAGTGGTCTTCCAGCGCCTCGGCAGTGATCTGGCATTGGACGCGCTCGCCATTGACCAGCGCCGTGAACCCAAGCATCAGGTCGCGCCCCGAATATTCAGGCTTCTCGTTCGTGAAATGGATCTGCATGAAGCCGCCTCGACCGGTAGAACACGAATGACCGCGTCCGTCGTCCGCTACCGGCCGGACGAAATCTACGCGGGCTCGCCAGCGGAAGCACCGTCCGCGGGGTATGGCGCGGACAATGCCTGCTGGTTGCTTTCCACTTTAGACGGTTTCGCGCAGGAGACAAATTTTCCGGCATGCGTCGTTCCGACGCGCATTTCATCAGATCAGCGCGGCATCCGGCACCGTTTCGGAAACGGGCATCAGTGCGGATCGGTGGGCCAGACGTTGAGCGCGATCGCGGCCGTCGTGACGCCCACCGCAATCGCGGCCGCCCCGTATCGCACCGCATCGGTCAGATCGAACAGCAACCCGTGGATCGCCACGGCTATGCCGCCCAGCATGATGAAGGTGGCGATGGCCGCCAGCACGACTCTCAGTTCCGTCCGAACCATGATGCGTCTCCCGAACGGATGCATGTCGCGTCGCATGCATGTTGCGATGCGGAACACGGCGCGTGCGTGTTCCATTTCCATCATTGCATGCGGCCATTTAAAAGCAAGTGGATTTTGTTCGCGGTCGCATATCGCACGTGGCGCTTGTATGATGATGCGTACCCGGATGGTCGGCCTTCGTGCCCGATGGTGCGCCGCAAGCGAAACGTGGATTCCGCAGAGGGTTTCGGCGATATGGCTTCGGCAAGTACCGCGGCACGGGATTGGCCGATCGAGGAGCATGGGGCCCGAGTAAGCGCTGAAGCGCTGACCGAGGCCGACCGCGAAGCATGGGACCAGAGTAAGCGCTGAAGCGCCAACTCTGGTCGACAGGAGACAAGTCATGCCGCAACCCTTCGTGCTGCCCGCCACCGCGGGTCGCACCGACCTGCTCGCGCAGGCGCATGCGCGTTCGACCGCGGTCGGCCTGCGCGCGCACGAGCGCCCCGATTTCTCGGCGCTGTCGCACACCGCGCTGCGCGAACTGCTCGATACGAATCACGCACTGTTCTCGCACGCCCGCCCGGTGATGGAGAACCTCCACGCGCAAATCGCCGACACGCAAAGCCTCGTGCTGCTGACCGACGCCGACGGCGTGATCCTGCACAGCATCGGCGACGCGGACTTCATCGAGAAAGCCAACCGCGTCGCGCTGTGCACCGGCGTGTCGTGGGCCGAAGGCGCGCGCGGCACCAACGCGATCGGCACCGCGCTCGCATCGGGCCAGGCCGTCGCGGTGCACGGCGCCGAACACTTCCTGCGCGCCAATCACATCCTCACCTGCTCGTGCGCGCCGATCTTCGATCCGTTCGGCCGCACGCTCGGCACGCTCGACGTCAGCGGCGACCCGCGCGGCTCGAGCCCGCATACGCTCGCGCTCGTGCGAATGTCCGCGCAGCTGATCGAAAACCACCTGTTCGCGAACCAGTGTGCGGAAGCGTTGCGGCTGCGCTTTCACGCGCACGAGGATTGCGTCGACTCGCTGTTCGCGGGGCTCGTCGCGTTCGGCCCCGACGGCGGGCTGATCGCCGCGAACCGCAGCGCACAATTCCAGCTCGGCGCACCGTTCGATGCATTGCAGCACCAAGGCTGCGACGCGCTGTTCGGCATGCGCTTCGGCCAGCTCGCGCAGCAGGCGGCGCGCGCGCCCGGCGCGACGTTCCGCCTCACGCTGTCGACCGGCGTACGCGTACTCGCGCGCTGCGAATTCGCGGAAGCGCAGCGCGCGACCGTCGCCGTCACGCCGCCCGCACCGGCCGCGCGCGTGCGCGCACCGGACCCCGACGCGATCACGTTCGCGACGCTCGACACCGGCGACGCGCGCATGGCTGCCGTGCTCGAACGCGTCGCGAAGATCCGCGGGCGCGACCTGCCGCTGCTGATCCTCGGCCAGACCGGCACCGGCAAGGAATGGCTCGCCCGCGCGCTGCACCAGGCCTCGCCGCGCGCGGACGGCCCGTTCGTCGCGGTCAACTGCGCGGCACTGCCCGATTCGCTGATCGAGGCCGAACTGTTCGGCTATGAGGACGGCGCGTTCACGGGCGCGCGCAAGCGCGGCAGCCCCGGCAAGATCGCGCAGGCCGACGGCGGCACGCTGTTTCTCGACGAGATCGGCGACATGCCGCTCGCGCAGCAGGTCAGGCTGATGCGCGTGCTGCAGGAACGCGCGGTGATGCCGCTCGGCGGCGCGCGCGCGGTGCCGGTCGACGTGCGCGTGGTCTGCGCGACCCATCGCGACCTGCGCGCGATGATCGCCGAAGGCACGTTCCGCGAAGACCTGTTCTACCGGATCAACGGGCTCGCGGTCACGCTGCCGGCGCTCGCCGCGCGTACCGACCTGCCCGCGCTCGTCGACCGGATTCTCGCGCGGCTCGCCCGCAGCGAGCCGATGCCGCGCCGCATCGCGGCCGACGTGCTCGACGCGTTCACGCGCCACCGCTGGCCCGGCAACCTGCGGCAGATGACCAACGTGCTGCGCACGGCCGGCATGCTCGCCGAAGACGAAGCCGAAATCACGCTCGCGCATTTGCCCGACGATTTCTGGCTCGACTGCGACGATGCGACGCCGGCACCCGCTGCGGCGGCCGCGACCGCACCGGCCGACCCGCGCGAAGGAACGACGCTGCAAAGCCATCAGGCCGCGGTGATCGACGCGGTGCTCGCGCGGCACGGCGGCAACGTGTCGGCGGCTGCGCGCGAGCTCGGCCTCGCGCGCAATACCGTGTACCGGTACCTGCGCCGGCACTGATGCCCGCGGCCGGCGGGCGCCGGCCGCAGGCGGCTTCGGGTATGCTTGGCGCGTTGCCCGACCGCCGCCCGCTTCAGCCATGACCACCCCGGAACACCCTCCTCTCGTGCGCATCGAGCCGCTCGGCACGACCTTCGATGCGCCCGACTCGCTGACGCTGCTCGAGGCCGCCGCATTCGCGCGCGTGTCGCTGCCGCGCTCGTGCCGCAACGGCACGTGCCGAAGCTGCCTTTGCCGGATCGTCAGCGGCAGCGTACGCTATACGATCGAATGGCCGGGGTTGAGCCGCGAGGAAAAGGCCGACGGCTATACGCTGCCGTGCGTGGCCGTCGCGACGTCCGACCTCGTGCTCGACGTGCCCGACGCGGTCATGCTCGACTAGACGCGGCGCACGGTCGCGCGCGCCGTCCTGCAACGGTTGATCCTGCATGGAGAACGTGATGACCCAGCAAACCGATCGCATCGAAAAGCAGACCCTGCTCGCGGCATCGCCCGACCGCGCCTGGGAAGCCGTCAGCAATTCCGGGGAATTCGGCCACTGGTTCGGCGTCACGTTCGACGGGCCGTTCGCGGCCGACCAGCCGCTGTTCGGCCGCATCACGCCGACGCGCGTCGACGACGACATCGCCAAGGCACAGGAGCCCTATGCCGGCACTGTGTTCGAAATCGTCGTCGACCGCATCGAGCCGAAGCAACTGTTCTCGTTTCGCTGGCATCCGTTCGCGATCGATCCGAACTTCGATTACACGTCCGAGCCGATGACGCTCGTCACGTTCACGCTTGCCCCACAGGCCGGCGGCACACTGCTGACGGTCACCGAAACGGGTTTCGACCAGTTGATCGAAGCGCGTCGCGCGAAGGCGCGCGAGATGAACGATCAGGGCTGGGCCGCGCAGATGATGCTGATCACGAAATATCTGGCGAAGCACGCATAACGCGCCGCGATGCCGCACGCCCCTGCCGACATGCGGATCGACGTGCGTGGCATAATCCGCTCCATCCTCGCCCATACGCCGCCGCGCATCGCATGCTGAGTCGTCGTCTCCGGAAGATCGGCAGTCTGATCGGGATGCTCACCATCCTGATGACGGCGCTCGCGCCGACGATCTCGCAGGCGCTGACGACGCAAGGCCGCGTCGATGCGCTGCTGGCCGGCTACTGCACGGCCGCGCCGACCACCGGCGACCGCTCCGCCGATTCGTCGTCGAAGAGCCTGCAGGCTCACCTCCAGGCATGCGGCTACTGCAGCCTGCTTGCCCATACGCCCGCACTGCCCGCACCCGAACTGACGTTCGCGGCCAACGTGCGCGTCATCCAGCACCGCGAAGCGACCCGCTTCGACAGCCTGCGCCGCGCGCTGCCGCTCACGGCCGCGCAGCCGCGCGCCCCTCCGCTCGCGTCCTGAACCGTCGTCGTCACGCGTGATGCCGTAGCGCATCGCGCGGTCCGCGCACGCCACCGGCGTGCGTGACGTGTCACGTTTCGAAGGACGATCATGCGTCACCGTGTAGCGCGCGGCGTCGTGCCGTGCGTGCGGTCGGCCGCTTCCGGTGCGTACTGTCGCGCCGACCGCAGCCGGCATCGGTGCCGCTGCGATCCCGCTCGCGCATCCGTCCGTCGAATCCGTGTGTCCATCCGATTCGCCACTCGCACAACCAGCCATGAAAACCACCCCTTTCGTTCGCGGCGCACTCGCCGCACTCGGCTTCGTCGTCATCCAGGCCGCCCAGGCCCACGCGCTCCCGAAGACGCAGGAACCGGCCGCCGGCGCCACGCTTTCGAGCGCGCCGCACGCGGTGACGATCGATTTCAGCGAAGCGCTCGAGCCGTCCTTCAGCTCGATCGCCGTCACCGACAGCCACGGGCAGTCGGTCGCCGACGGGAAATCGGCCGTCGACGCCGGCAACCGGAAACGGATGCACGTCGCGCTGGCCAGCCTGACGGCCGGCACGTATACGGTCGCGTGGATCGCCGTAGCCAGCGACGGCCATCGCACGAAAGGCCGCTACACGTTCACGCTGAAGTGATGCACGCGATGCGCTTCGGCATGACGCGCCGATCGTATTGCCGTCGATGCCCCATGCAGCACATCCGATAAGGAGAACAAACGATGAAACGCACGATTCCGACCGGCCTGCTCTTCGCGCTGCTGGCGCTGCAAGCCCCCGCCACGTTCGCCGCACCGGTCGTGCAGGCCGACAACTGCTGGATCCGCGCGATGCCGGCGACGGTGCCGTCGTCCGGTTACTTCACGCTGAAGAACGACGGCGATGCGCCCGCCAGCCTGACAGGCATCGACACCCCCGCGTACGGGATGGCGATGGTGCATGAAACGCAGACGAACGGCAGCACCGCGAAGATGGTTCATGTCGACGCGGTCGTGGTGCCCGCGCACGGCACCGTGACGTTCAAGCCGAAGAGCTATCACGTGATGCTCGAGCAACCGCGCCAGCCCGTCGCGCCCGGCGCGAAGGTGCCGTTCCGGCTGCATTTCGCGGACGGCTCGACGGTGTCCGTGACCTGCGACGCGAAGGCGCCGTCGTATACCGGCCAGTAATCAGTAACGTTGCATGCGCAACTACCGATGGAGACGAACATGAAGAACCGCCTGCCGCTGGCCGACCTGATCGTCCGCTACCGGACGCCGCTGAATGTCGCCGTGCTGATCGCCTGCGGGTTATGGGCCGCGTGGATCGCGTGGATGACGCGGCCCGCCGCGATCGATACGCCGCCGTCGATCCCCGCGTACTGCATGCGCGACGCGCGCTGACGCACCGCGCCGGTTCCGGCGGGTGCCTGCGCCATTTTGGCGTGGCATCATCGCTTCACCCCTCCCGCCGGAACCGCCTCTCGGAGCGACGCATGTCCATTCAGACCTGGATGCTGTTTGCCGCAGCCTATCTCGCCACGACGCTGTCGCCGGGGCCCAACGTGCTGCTCGTCATCCGCAACACGGTGCGCTACGGCACGCACGGCACCGCCGCGACGATCGCCGGCAACCTCGTCGCGCAGGGCGTGGTCGTGCTGCTGGTCGCGCTCGGCGTCGGCGCGGTGCTCGCCGCGATGCCGCCGCTGTTCGTCGCGATGAAGGTCGTCGGCGCCGCGTACCTGATGGTGCTGGGCGTCCGGCAACTGCGCGCCGACCGCAAGGCCGCCGGGTCGACCGGCGCAGCGGAGAGCGCCGTGCCCGACCGCGCGAAGCTGTTCCGCGAAGCGCTGTTCGTGTCGGGCAGCAATCCGAAGACGATGATCTTCCTGTCGGCGTTCATGCCGCAGTTCATCGTGCACGACCGCCCGCTCGCGCTGCAGTTCGTCGTGATGTACACGACGATCGCGTGCACCGTCGTGGTCGTTCACAGCGTCTATTCGGCCGGCGTGCGCCGGTTCCATCGCGGCTTCGGCATGAGCCGCGCGGTGCGCGCGCTCAAGCGCGCCAGCGGGCTGCTGTTCGTCGGGCTCGGGATCAAGCTGCTGACTGCACGGCAGGTTTAACAAGCGCACGCACGGCGGGCAGCCCCTCCCCGTCAGACCTTCCACGCGGCCAGCGCATCGACGATCCCGTCGAACGATGGCCGGGTGTCGATGTCCTCGCTCACACAAGCCGCAGCGAGCGCTGCCAGGTCACTCGCCCCGCTCCATGGGCGCGGCGCGCAATGCGCGAGCAGTTCGCCGAGCAGATGGCCGAACGCACGGACCTCCAGCCGTTCGAGCCGGGTGCCATGCCGTGCATCGCTCGTGTCGTAGAACGATGCCGCACCGAAGTCGCCCAGCAGCGCGCCGCCCTCGCCGTCGTGCAGGATGTTGTGCGCATACAGGTCGCCGTGCATGATGCCGCGCGCGTGCAGATGGCGTGCGGCCGACGCGATGCCGTGTGCGATCCGCACGGCCTCTTCCGGCTCGAATCGCGCGTCGGCCGCATACACGTCGCGCGTGCAGGTTGCGAAGCTCGGCGGCCCGGCCAGGTTCGCGAGCGCCGGATCGACCAGTTCCATCACGAGGCCGTGCGTGCCGTCCGGATGACCGCGCACCTTGCCGATCACCGGGATCACGTTCGGGTGGCGGCCGGCGTGCAGGCACGCGGCCATTTCACAGTCGGGCAGCCCGTCGCTCGTCACCGCGCCCTTGAACAGCTTGACCGCGACCGCGCGCGGCGCATGACCGTCCGCACGCCATTGCGCGCGGTAAATGACGCCCGACGCGCCTTCGCCCAGCTTCTGCTCGCACGAGAGCGACGCCCAGTCAACGTCCGCGACCTCCGGCCCGGCCGACGCCGCGGCTTCCGGCGCGGCGCTGAACGGATTGCCTGAGTATGCGAGCCACGCAAGGCGCGGCAGGCGCGGCAACCAGTCGGGCAGTTCGTCCAGCCGGTTCGCCGACAGGCGCACCAGTTCGAGCGCACGGCATGCGGCCATTTCGGCAGGCAGCGCGCGCAGCCGGTTGCCCGCGAGCATCAGCTTCTGCAATCGCGAGCAGCCGCCGATCTCGGCGGGCAGTGCATCGATTTCGTTGTCGGTGAGGATCAGCCAGCGCAGCGCGCGCGGCAGCGATCCGTGCGGCACCGTGCGAATCCGGTTCGCCTTGAAGCCGATCATGTCGAGCTGCGCACACGCGCCGAGCACCTCGGGGAAGGCGGTGAAGCGGTTGCCCGACGCGAACAGGATGCGCAGGCGGTGCAGCCGCGACAGGTCGTCGGGCAGCGCGGCGAGCGCATTGCCGGACAGGTCGAGCACTTCGAGCGTGTCGGCCAGATCGAAAATCTCGCGCGGAAATTCGGTCAGCCCGCACGCGAGCTTGAGTTGCCGGGCGCCCGACAGTTGTCCGGCCTGCAGTTGTTCGAGAGTGGTGGTCACTGGGAGAAAACGGGTTGCGGTTGCGATGATCGTCGGACCGATCGCCCGAATTCTACCGGGATCGCTTTCGCGCACACCGCAACCGTGTCATACCCCCTTCACAAACGCGCAATGTGACGCTAGAATTGCGCCCCTTGCAGTGCAGTGCCGACGTGGTGAAATTGGTAGACACGCTATCTTGAGGGGGTAGTGGCGAAAGCTGTGCGAGTTCGAGTCTCGCCGTCGGCACCAGATGATGCGGTTTCTCCGCGTTTCGAGCATTTTCAAAAACCCGCGACAGCGCATGGCCTCGCGGGTTTTTTGTTTTTATCGCACTCGACGACACGATGCCGATGCAAGCCCGGCGCGCACCGGGAAATTCAACGCGGGACGGATCTGCCCCAAGCACCTCGGCGCACCCCGCTACGCCAGCAACAGAAAATTGCGAACGACCGCCGACGGCTCGTCGCATCGCGACGCAATGGCCAGCCTTGCACGCAGCGCATTACCCGCGAACGGTCGATAGACGACCCCGGCGACCTGCACCTGCGTAATCGCCTTCGGCACGACCGACACGCCCAGTCCGGCCGCGACCAGCGTCACCGCGGACGCGATCTGCGGCGCGGGTTGCGCCATCCGCGGCTCGAATCCTGCGGCATTGCATGCGGCGACGATATCGTCGAACAGCGCGCTGCCGGCTTCCCGCGGCACTTGCACGAACGACTCGTCGGCCAGCTCGGCCAGATCGATGCGCCGACGCTGCGCCAACCGATGCGCGACGGGCAGCGCGACATACATCGGCTCCTCGTCCCAGTCGGTCACCCGCAACGTCGCGGCGACACGGCGTTCCGGCCGCACGATCGCGACGTCGAGGCGCCCGGCATCCAGCTCGTCCAGCAAGACGCCCGAGGTCGCTTCCTGCAACGTCAGCTCCGCATCCGGAAACGCCTCCCGAAAGCGGCGAATCAGATCCGACACTTTCGAATTGAACGCCGCCGTCCCGGTGAAGCCGACCCGCAGGTGGCCGGTTTCCCCGCGCGCAGCCCGCCTTGCCGCCCGTGCCGCACGCTCGGCATCGTCGAGCACGCGGCGCGCCTCTTCCGCGAAGACCTCGCCCGCCAGCGTCAGCTCGGCGCCGCGCGCGGTCCGCTTGAACAGCTCCACACCGAGTTCGCTCTCGAGCGCCTTGATCTGCTGGCTCAACGGCGGCTGCCCGATGCCGAGCGTTTCGGCAGCCTTGGTGAAATTCGACGTGGCCGCCACGGCCAGAAAGTATCGGAGATGCCTGAGTTCCATTCGCTACGTGACCTCGCGGTGAGCCGGGCTGGCTCGTCAGCCAGTGGTTAAACATATCGCTACGGTTTCTTTCATATATTGGACATATACATGACGGTGCGCAAGAATTCAGGCATTCCAACGCACATCGAGTGCACCCATGTCCTCCCCCTCGATTTCCCGATCCATGCCCGGAACGCAGAACGCCGCGCCCGATGCGCTACCTGCCGGCGTTTCCCCGCGCTCGGCCGCGTACAAGCGCATCGCGCTGGCGCTCTTCCTCGCCGGCTTTTCCACCTTCTCGCTGCTGTACTGCGTCCAGCCGCTGCTTCCCGCGTTCGCACGGGAGTTCGGGCTGGGCGCGGCATCGAGTTCGCTGTCGTTGTCGCTGTCGACCGGGATGCTGGCGGTCTCGATTTTGTGCGCCGGCGCACTGTCCGAACGCGTCGGACGACGCGGGCTGATGTTCGCGTCGATGACGTTGGCCGCACTGTTCAATGTGCTCGCCGCGCTGTCGCCCAACTGGAACCTGCTGCTGGTCTGGCGTGCGCTCGAAGGTTTCGCGCTGGGCGGCGTCCCGGCGGTCGCGATGGCCTATCTCGCCGAAGAAATCGCGTCCGACGGGCTCGGTTTCTCGATGGGGCTCTATGTCGGCGGCACCGCGTTCGGCGGCATGGTCGGCCGGATCGGCATGAGCGCACTGGAAGAGCACTTCTCGTGGCGGACGGCGATGCTGACGATCGGCATCGTCGATCTCGTCGCGGCAGTTGCCTTCGTGATGCTGCTGCCGCAATCGCGACGCTTCGTGAAGCGCACCGATCTGACGCTGCGCCACCATTTGGGGCTGTGGAACGCGCAACTGCGTCACGCGCGGCTGCCGTTCGTGTTCGCGATCGGCTTCCTGGTGATGGGCGCGTTCGTGACGATCTACAACTACGCAGGGTTCCGGCTCACCGCGGCCCCCTTCAACCTGAGTTCGACCGAGTGCGGCCTGATCTTCGGCGCCTACCTGTTCGGGATGGTGTCTTCATCGAGCGCAGGCGCGCTCGCCGACCGCCTCGGACGAGCACCGGTTTTGGTCAGCGGCATTCTCGTATTCGCGGCGGGCCTCGCGCTGACGCTGTCGCATTCGCTCGCCGCGATCGTCGTCGGCATCGTGCTCGTCACGATCGGCTTCTTCGTCGCCCATGCGGTCGCGAGCGGCTGGGTCGGCCAGCTCGCGGGATCCGCGAAGGGGCACGCCGCATCGCTGTACCTGCTTGCGTACTATCTCGGGTCGAGCGTGCTCGGTTCGGTCGGCGGGTCGTTCTGGCAACACGGCGCGTGGGCGAGCGTCGCCGCGTATGTCGCGGTGCTGCTCGCGCTCGGGTTGCTGGCTGCACGGCGATTGGCACGCGCGTAAAGGACGTTGCGGGCGCGGCGGGCACTGCAATGTGCGGGCAGTTGTCGGACCCGCGTCGAACAGGTGCCGGAGCCGGGTTCGACGAACGGGCGCGTCCGGCACGGCAAGCATCGTTCATTCCGGACACGACTGCTGGCGGTACGACCCGAGCGCCAGCAGTCGCTGTGCGCGCAGCACGACAGGACGGTCGATCATCTTCCCGTCGATGGTGATGACCGCGCCGTTTTCGCGCGACACGGCGTCCATGACCCGGGCAGCCCAGTCGAGTTCGTGATCGCCGGGCCCGTAACAGGCATGCACGGCCGCGATCTGCTTCGGATGAATGCAAAGCTTCGCGCCGAAGCCGTGCTGCTTCCCGTTTCGCGTGTCGGCGCTCAGTCGATCCGTATCGTGGATATCCGCTGTCACGCCGTCGACCGGCGATTCGATTTCCGCCACACGCGACACCAATGCGAGTTGCGTGCGGTACGGATTCAGCGCTGCGCCGGGGTCATCGGTACCCATATCGGCAATGAAATCCAGCGTGCCGAACATCAATCGCGCGACACACGGCGCCTTCGCGATTTCCAGCGCCGACCACATTCCGCGAGCGGTTTCGATCAACGGGAAAATCGGGATCCGGCGCCGGGCCCTTCTCACGACCTCGACAATGTCATCCGGCCCCTCGGCCTTCGGCACGACTATCCCGGCGATGCCGTCCAGCGCGCCGATCATCGCGTCGTGCTCGAACCATGGCGTTCCTCGCCCGTTGATACGCACCAGGACCGGGCGACTGCGCGACGC
Source organism: Burkholderia sp. IT-111MI5 (assembly GCF_949752865.1). Taxonomy (NCBI): domain Bacteria; kingdom Pseudomonadati; phylum Pseudomonadota; class Betaproteobacteria; order Burkholderiales; family Burkholderiaceae; genus Burkholderia; species Burkholderia sp. IT-111MI5. The sequence goes on from NZ_CATKIF010000033.1 coordinate 560,452, forward strand.
CCACGCGGCGACGTTCTCTCGCGCGACGTCCTTCGCAGCGGGTTCGACCGCGTCCTCGAGATCGACGATGACCGCGTCGGCACCGCTCGACAGGGCGCCCGGAAACCGTTCCGACCTATTTCCCGGGACAAACAGATAAGACTGAGGAGTCCATACCGATGAGGATGACATTTCCGATTCCTGTATCCGGATACTTATTTCAATGACGAACCGCCAACGCTGCCTTGCGCGTTGCTCCGCCCCAGATAGAGTGCCGCCACGGCGCTCACGAACGACATGAAGGCCAGGTAGCCTGCGACCGCGTAGACCGTGTGGAACGTCTCGTAGAGCCAGAGAGAGATCATCGGCGCGGGGCCTCCCGCGATGATCGAAGCGCCTTGATAGCCCAGCGAGGCTCCGCTATAGCGGATATGTGCAGGGAACGACTCCGCGATGAACGACGCCTGGGATCCGTACATCGAAGCGTGGATCACCATGATGATGACCGTCCCCGCGACCACCGCTGCGGGAAGCCGCGTATTGAGCATCGCAAAGTACGGGAACGCGAAAAGCATCATGCAGATCGCACCCGCCGTATAGGTTCTGGCCCGGCCGATGCGATCGGCGATGTAGCCGAAGAACGGCAACGCGAAGCAGGCGACGACTGCCGCGATCAGCACTGCATTGAGAATGAATTCTTTCCCGAGTGCAAGATTCTTCGACCCGTACAACACCGCGAACGTCGTCAGCATGTAGAAGGCGGTCTGCTCGCTCGGCCGAATCAGCGCCGACAACAGGATCGCGCGCCACTCCGTCCGGATCGCCTCCCCGAGCGGTCCCTTCGATCGATCCGCTTGCTTGTTCGCCTCGATGAAATCCGGCGTCTCCGGCACGCCAAACCGGATCAGCAGGCCGACGAGCAGCAGTACACCGCTCGCGAGGAACGGAATCCGCCAGCCATAGTCGAGCAGCGCATCGCCGGACCAATGGCTGCATGCGCTCCACACGATCACCGAGACCACCAGACCGAGCGGCACGCCGATATTGGGCAGGGATGCCATGAAGCCGCGCCGCTTGCCGGTATGCGACTCCATCGACAGCAGCACCGCGCCGCCCCACTCGCCGCCGACGCCGATACCCTGCAGAAAGCGTAGCGCCACGAGCAACCAGGCCGCGAGCGGACCGAGCGTCTCCGCTGTCGGCAACAAACCCACGGCGAGTGTCGCGATGCCCATCAGGCTCAGGGTGGCGACGAGCGTGGACTTCCGCCCTACTCGATCGCCCATGTGACCGAACAGCGCCCCGCCGAGCGGACGCGAAACGAATCCGACGAAGATCGTTGCAAACGACGCCATCAAGCCGTCGGCACTGCCGTGCGCGAAAAACAGCTTCGGGAACACGAGCGCCGCGGCGGTACCGTAGATGAAGAAGTCGTACCATTCGATCGTCGTGCCGATGACGCTCGCGAGCGCGGCCCTGCGCTCGATGCGGCGAGCTGCGCCGACGTCGCCCGACGGCGATGTATACGGGATGGATTGCTGTTGCATCGTCTGTCTCCTGATTTTTTTGAATCGAATCGCGTCGTAAGCCGGGCGACTCAGAAAGTGGCTTCGGCGCGCATCGACACGCTGCCGTCCGGTAACGCAACCCACAGCACGAGCCGATCGCCGTCGTTCGCGGCGTTGAGGGTCAGCGCGTTGCCGAGAATCGACGGCTTCAGGCCGCGATAGCCGAATGCTTTAACGGGTCTGCCGCTCACCTCCTCCGCGAACGCCGCAAGCCATGTCGCATTCAGCGGGCCATGAATCACGAGGTTCGGATAGCCTTCGACTTCGCGGCAATAATCGGCGTCGTAATGAATGCGGTGTCCGTTGAACGTCAGCGCCGAATAGCGAAACAGCATCGTGGAATCCGGCTCGATCCGGCGGCTGCGCTGCGCGACCGGCATCTCGACATTGGCCGCCGCGGAACCGGCGCCCGTCGCGCCCTTGTAGACGATGTCGTGATACTCGGTGAGCACCCGGTTACCTTCGTGCAGCAACTCGTGCAGCACCTTCACGAACACGAGCTCGCCGCTGCGTCCCTGCTTGTGGTCGACCGACACCACCGTGGACCGCTTTTCGACGCGGGCATCGAGCGGCGCGGGGGCATGGAATTCGAGTTGCCCTCCCGCCCACATGCGATTAGGCAACGTCACCGGCGGCAGGAAGCCGCCGCGTGCCGGATGTCCGTCACGGCCCAGCGCGATCGGCGGCTCGCCACTAAGGAAGTACAACCAGTGCCACAGCGGGGGCAACGCCGCACCTTCGACGAGATCGGACTGAGGCCACCCAAGCGTCGCCGCCATCAAGCGTGCGTGGCGAGACGACAGAATGTCGTGATCGGTTCGGGATTTGCCCACCCACTCGCGCAGATGTCCAATGTCGACCGTGCTCATGCGACCACCCCCAGGCGTGCCATGGAAAATTCGGCCCGCAGCAGCTCGCTGTGCTCGCCGAGCCCGGGCGCGGACGCGAAATGCCCGGCATCCCACGGCGCCTGCACCGCGGGGGCGATCATCTGCAATGCGCCGCCGCCGACTGCCATTGGCCAGGTCCGCAGCGCCGGATGCCGCGCCATCTGTGCAACCGATCGCACCTGACCGTAGGCCGTGTTCGAATCCGCGAGACGCGCCAGCGCTTCGTCGACGTCGATCGTCGCAAACGCGTCCGCGATGATCCGGTCGAGCGCTTCGCGATGGCGGACGCGTTCCGTGTTCGATGCGAAGCGCGGGTCGGTGCCGAGCTCCGGCCGCCGCATGAAACGCACGCAGAATTGCTGCCACTCGCGCTCGTTCTGGATGCTGATCACGATATCGTTCGCATCGCGCGTGGTGAATGCGCCGTACGGCGCGATCGACGGGTGCTTGAGACCCAGGCGCTTCGGCGCGCCCTTCCCGTAAACCTCGTGCAGATAGGGAATCGACATCCAGTCCGCGGCACCGTCGAACAACGACACCGACACCCCCGATCCGCGCCCGGTCCGCTCGCGCAGCGCCAGCGCGGACAGGACGGCGATGGTCGCGTTCATGCCCGCGCCGATGTCGCAGATCGATACGCCGATGCGCCCGCAAGCGTCCGGCGCGCCGCTGATGCCGGCAAGGCCGCTTTCGCATTGGACGAGCAGGTCGTACGCTTTCAGATTGCTCGCTTCGTTATCGGTGCCGTAGCCGCTGATATCGCACGTAATCAGACGCGGGTAACGCTCGCGCAGGGAATCGCTGCCGAAGCCGGCCCGGGCCAGCGCACCCGGCGCGAGATTCTGGACGAACACGTCGGCGCCGGCGAGCATGCGATGCAGCAGTTCGGCATCCTCCGTATTCTTGAAGTCCAGCACGATGGACTCCTTGCCGCGGTTGGTCCACACGAAATACGACGCCTGCCCGTTGGCCGCATCGTCGTAGCCGCGTGCGAAGTCGCCCTCCGCGCGCTCGACCTTGATCACGCGTGCGCCCATTTCGGCGAGCCGGCCCGTGCACAGCGGTGCGGCCAGTGCCTGCTCGATCGCGACGACGACGAGCCCCTCGAGCGGCCGGCTCGCCGATGCATCGTTCCTGATCCCGTTCATTCGTGTCTCCTCCTTGCCAGTTTGCAAGGTCGAGTATCGATGAACGGGCGGAACGGATACAGCGAGCTTTTACGAACGATCCGTTCGAATTTGACGAAACCTCTGGTTTCATCCGTCAGCACAACGCCCTTTATTTCGTCGATGCTATGCTTTTTCCACGTGTATTTTCGAATTCTGCGAATGGTATGACATACGACCTGACTGACCTGAAGGTGTTTCTGGCGATCGCGGAGGAAGAAAACGTGTCGCGTGGCGCAGAGCGATGCCATCTGGCCGCATCGTCCGCCAGCTTGCGGATGAAGAACCTCGAAGAAACGCTCGGCGTCACGCTGCTGACTCGCCAGGCAAGAGGCGTCACGCTGACGCCGGCAGGTCGCGTGTTTCGCGAGCACGCGGGACGATGCCTGGCCCAGCTCGAACAGATGCATGCCGATTTGCGGCCTTTCTCGCTCGGCATGTCGGGACACGTAACGGTTTTCGCGAACAACAACGCAATCAGCACCCATCTGCCAGGCGACCTCGCGCGCTTCTTCGCGGCCTATCCGAACGTCCGGATCACGCTGGAAGAGCGCACGAGTCACGACATCGTGGCCGCGGTCGTTGCCGGTCGCGCGGAAGTCGGCGTGGTCGCACTCGAGACCGAGCATCCAGCGCTGGCGTTCCTACCCTATCGGAAAGACCAGCTCGTCCTGCTCACGCCGATCAAACATCCGCTCGCGGCGCAGCCGTCGGTCGGCTTTCGTCAATGCCTTGGTCATCCGTTCATCAGTCTGCAATCGGGCGCGGCACTGCATACGTTCCTGATGAATCATGCCGCGGCGCTCGGCGGACGCCTGGACGTTCGCGTCCAGGTTTCCGGGTATCGCGCGATCTCCCGACTGGTCGCATCCGGCGCCGGCATCGGCATCGTGCCGCGAACGGCCATCGAACCGGGCGATCATGAACAGTTCGCCATCGTCGAACTCGAAGAACCCTGGTCGCAACGGGACCTGCGGGTCTGCGTACCGCGCAATCCGGGCGACAAGAATATCTACCGCGACAAACTCGTCGAGATCCTCCGCGACACGCGACACGATTCGATCGTCGCGCCGGCCCCATAGCGGACTGCATGCGGTCCGAACGCTCGCGCTTACTGTCCGCCGCCCGCCTCGACGCACCGCGTCAACCGCCGGGCGCATGGAATTCGGCGATGGCTTTCCACATCAATACCGGGTTCGAATACATCGGGAAATGCCCGCAATCCGGAATTTCGGACAGCACGACACCCTGCGCCTCGATAGCGCTCAAGTACGAAAGCGACGCGTTCTGCTCGCCGTACATGAACATCCGCGGAAACGGCAGCCCGAGGAATTTGCGCATCAGGTCGCCGTGGTCGGACAGATCGACCATCGAACGGAAGATCCCGCCGACGGCCTCGGCCCGCACCTTGTGACGCAGGCTGGCCGAATACAGCGCGCTCGCATAGGCCGGCGCGCGACGGGTTCGCTCGATGAAATCGTCGAGGAAGCGGTCTGCGCTATCGCGCGGATGGTCGACGATCTGGCGGCTCAGGAAACAATCCTCGGGGGCAATGTTCCCTTCGATGTCGACGAAGCTCAGCACGCGCTCCGGATACCGGTGCGCGAGCATCAGCGCCGTCAGCCCGCCCATCGAATGACCGACCAGATGGAATCGCTCGAAGCCCATCCGGTCGATCACGTTCAACGCCGTTTCGACGAGAAACGGGATCGAGATCTTCGACAGGTCCGCGCATCGCGTTTCCCCGCAACCCGGCGCGTCATAAGCGACGAAGGGCCGATCGTCGAATGTGCGGTGGCGCACGATATCCGCGTAGTCTTCCTTCGTCGAACCGAAGCCGTGGAGGAACACGATCGGCGTCTTGTGGCCGCCGCGATAAATGGCCGAAACGTCCAGTGCGGTGTTGTCGACGGCGAACGAAAACCGCGACGGGGACAATTCGTCAGTCATCCAGTCGATTCCCGAGTAGAGGTGGCATAGCGCGCGCCTCGGCGCGACATGCGCCGACCGAGGCGGGACTGCCGGAACCGGACAACGACGTTCAGCCCGCCAGCGTCCGGCAGAAGTCCTGGACCGCCGTGCACGCGCGTTGCAACGACGGGTCGTCCAGCGCATAAGCGATCCGGATGTACGGACCCAGTCCGAAAGCACTGCCGTGCACGGTGGCGACGCCTGCTTCGTCGAGCAATGCGTTCACCACGTCTTCGTCGCTTTCGAGTCGCACGCCCGCACGTGTCGTCTTGCCGATCAGCGCTGCGCACGACGCGAACGCATAGAACGCGCCCTGCGGGACGTCGCACCGCAATCCCGGCGCCTGGTTGAGCTGTTCGACGACGAGATCGCGACGGCGCTGGAATGCAGCGCGGGAGTGCACGATGAAATCCTGCGGCCCGGTCAGCGCGGCCAATGCGGCGTGCTGCGAAATCGTCGACGCGCCGGACGTCTGCTGCCCCTGAAGCTTCTCCATCGCATCGATCAGCCAGCGCGGCCCGGTACCGAAACCGATGCGCCAGCCCGTCATCGCATAGGCCTTGGACACGCCGTTCATCGTCAGCACGCGTTCGCGCAGGCGCGGCTCGACCTGCGCGATCGTAAAAAATTCGATGCCGTCGAAAATCAAGTGCTCATAGATATCGTCGGACAGCACCAGCACATGCGGATGCGCGAGCAGAACGTCGGCAAGCGCCTGCAGTTCCGCGCGGCTGTATACCGCACCCGTCGGATTGGACGGCGAGTTCAGGATCAGCCACCGCGTGCGCGGCGTGATCGCCGCTTGCAGCGCGTCCGGCGTGAGCTTGAAGCCGCTTTCCGCACCGCAGGCGACAGCAACGGATCGGCCGCCGCAAAGCTGCACGATCTCCGGATAGCTGACCCAGTACGGCGCCGGAACGATGACTTCGTCGCCGTCGTTCAGGGTCGCGGCCAGCGCATTGAAGATCACCTGCTTGCCGCCGCTGCAGACGAGCGTGTCGCGCCAGTCCACGTCGAGCCCGTTCTCGCGACGGAACTTGTCGGCGATCGCTTCACGCAACGCGCGCAGCCCAGCCACCTGCGTATAGCGCGTGTGGCCGGCACGGATCGCCGTGATGCCGGCCTCGCGCACGTGCTCGGGCGTATCGAAGTCCGGCTCGCCGGCGCTCAGCGAGATCACCGCGGCACCGCTGGCACGCCGTGCGGCCACGCGGTCCATCACCTTGTAGGTGGCCGACGGGCGTGCCGCGGCCAGGAAGCGGTTCAGCGTGTCGATCGGTGCGTTCATCGCGCGGCCCGCCAGTTCGTCAGGCCCATCAGGTCCAGCGTGCTGCGGCCTGCGCGCAACGCGTCCATCATCCGCGCTTCCTTGTCGGCGCGCGCCTGCCCTTGGGTCAGCGTCCGTTCGACATGGGCCATCGGGATCACGAGGACGCCGTCATCGTCCGCGACGACCAGATCGCCGGCCGCCACCGGCGTGCCGGCAAAGCTGAGCGGCTGCCCGACCGAAGGCGCGCTCGCCTTGATCGTGCCGCGCATCGATATGCCGCGCGTGAATACCGGAAAGCGCCGCACAACCAGCGCCGCGATGTCGCGCACGCCGCCGTCGATCACCAGCCCCGCGACGCCGGCCGCCTCGGCCGCCACCGTCAATACTTCGCCCCAATAGCCCGACACGAAGCCGCCGGTCGATACGACGAGCACGCTGCCGCGCGGCACCTGCTCCATCGCGATGTGGATCGACAGGTTGTCGCCCGGCGAACATTCGAGCGGATAGGCCGGCCCGGCGACCGACGCGCCCGACCATACCGTGCGAATGGCGGGATCGACCGAACTGGTCGTGAGACCCGACGCCTCGTAAAGCGTCGAGGTCCCGAGCGCGCGAGCCTGGTCGAGCAGGTCCGCGCCATAGGTGTTGATCGTGGACATCAGGCTTTCCTTTGCAGCGTGTGGTAGCCGAGCGCGGCGCGCGCTTCGCCGAGCGTCTTGCCGAGTGCGAGCTGTTCGCGAATACGCGATTCGGTTCCTTCGATCTGCCGAGCGACTTCGGCCACTTCGCGCGCACGGCCGCGCGGCACGATGACGACGCCGTTGGCATCCGCGACGACGATGTCGCGCGCCGCCACGCGCACGGTGCCGATCCCGACGGTGGCGTTCACCGCTTCGACCTGCACGCGATCCTTGCCGGTACGCATGAAACGCCCGGCCGTGAACAACGGGTAGTTGTCGCGCAGCGCCTTGTTCACGTCGCGGCACACGCCGTCGATCACGGTGCCCGCGATGCCGCGCAGCCCCGCGTACTGGGTCATGATGTCGCCCCATACGGTGCAGTCGGTGCGACCGTCGTTATCGATCACGACGACATCGCCTTCCGCGACGTCGTCGATGAAATCGCCGACGGTACCGGGCGGCACGCCGGCCGGCACGTACCTGACCGTGAACGCGGGGCCGACGACGACGTGCGGATAATCGGTCAGCGGCATGACACCCAGTGCCTGCCCGTGCAGAACCAGCTTGTCCATCGCGTCCGACACACCGGGCGTATCGAGGCCCGCGAACAGCGCGACCAATTCCCGGTCTTCCGCTCGAGCCTTGCGCGGATTCGTCATATCCAGTACTCCAGGTAAATGATCCGCGCTCAGCGCGCCGCAATCGCTTCGAATTCCTTGTCGTGCATCACTTCCGCGACCGGGCGGCCGGCGCGCACGGCGGCCACCATGCCGTCCTGCCGCTTCGCGATACGCTCGCCGAGATCAAGTACGTCCTCGATGCGCATCGCCGGCACAAAGACCGTTCCGCAGCGGTCGGCGATCACGTAATCGTCCTGATGCACGGTCACGCCAGCCATCTGTACCGGCGTGCCGGAATCGACCTGTACCACACGGTTGCGCGCGCTGATCATCGTGATGCCGCGTCCGTAAACCGGGTAGCCGATCGATTCGCTGCCTTCGATGTCGCGGCTCGATCCGTCGATCACCGAGCCGCGGATCCGCCTGGCGGTCGCCGCGTTGGCCAGGATGTCGCCCCAGCAGGAAATGCCGTCCGCGCCGCCGGCGATCACGAGCACGCGGTCGTCCGTGACAACCGCGTCGACGACCGGCGAAATGAGATGCACGGTCGGCCCGGCACCCGCCTTCGGACCGAGCTGAATGGTGCTGGCCCGCCCGACGATCTTCGGGCAGGCCCACAGCGGGCGCAAACCGACCGTCGCACCAGGCAGGCCCAGAAAGTCGAGCGCATCCGACACGGTGTTCGTGTCGAGCGCGGCAAGGCGGTCGAGTAAGGAAGGCTGGTTCATCACGCTGATCCCCGTTGACAAGTGGGGCCATCGTCGCCTCGGCAGCGTGGTATGTAAATTTCGTATTTCGTATCTGCCTGATACGATTTCAGGAATACGGAAAGCGCGCCGTCGCCGGCTGGCAGCGGCGACAATGCGTCGTCACGGAGGCTGCTCCGGTGACGGCATCGGCATCATTCCACCCTGGACGCACCCGCCATGAGCAATACGATCGACTACCGGCTGATCCGGCAGCTCTGGATGTTTCTCGCCGTCGCCGAGGAGCAGCATTTCGGACGGGCGGCGAAGCGGCTGAACATGTCGCAACCGCCGCTGACCGAACAGATCAAGGTGCTGGAACAATCGCTGAAGATGCAGTTGTTCCATCGCTCGCGACAGGGCACGCAGCTCAGCCCCGCGGGTGCCGCGATCCTGCCGGCCGTCAGGCAATTCGCGGGGCAGGCCGAGCGGCTGCAACGCGTGGTGCGCGAGGTCGCGGCCGGTCAGTCGGGCGTGCTGCACGTGGGCGCGATCACGTCCGCGATGCTCGATACGGTTCCGCCGCTGCTGGATGCGCTCAAGCACGCGCACCCGGATTTGACCGTGTTCGTCAACGAGATCGACAGTGTCGACGCGATTCCCGCACTGGAGGCCGGCGAGCTCGATCTCGCGTTCGTGCGCGTCGACGGCGAAGTGGCAAACGGCATCGCGACGCTGCCGCTCGCGGAGGATCGCCTCGCCGTGGCGCTACCGAAGGAACATCCTCTTGCGGCGATGCCCAGGGTACGGCTCCGATCGCTGATGGGCGAACAACTGATCATGTCGGCGCGGCAAGTCAGCCCCGTCTACTTCGACATGCTGATGTCGGTCTGCCGCACGCATGGCCTGACGCCGCGCGTCGTGCATGAAGTTCGATCGGTGACTTCGCAAATTGCGTACGTCGGTTGTGGTCAGGGCGTGGCGCTCGTGCCTGCTGCAATGCGCAAGCTGGCGCCGGAGAACGTGGTCGTTCGCCCGCTGAAGGAAAAGGTCATGGTCGTGACGGCAGCAGCCGTATGGAACACCCAACGCCATCATCCGATGGTCGATGAAGTGCTCGCGATGCTGAAAAAGCCCGTGCGCGCGTGAATCAGGTTTCGACTGGCGACGGCACCCACCGACCGGCAGAACGATCTGCATCCGGTTTGCGCGTTCGCGTCGATATCCCCCACCCGTCACAGCAACGGCAACACCGCGCGGATATGCTCGGCAAACGCCGTCGTCAGATGCGACGGCCGTTTCCGGTCGAACCTCAGCGTAATGCCCACGGCCGGCAACGGCGGCAATCGCGGATCGCCGTTGACGATCGCCAGGTCGGCCGGCACGGCCGTCTGCGTCATCACCGCGAACGCCTGCCCCGAGCGCACCAGCGCGATCAGCCCCGCGAGACTGCTGCTCGCATACGCGACGCGGTAATCGCGGCCGGCGCGATGCAACGCTTCGCAAGCCGCGATGTGATCGAGCGTATCGCGATCGGAAAGCGCGAGCGGCAGCGGATCGAAATGCGCGGGTTCGAGCCCCGGGTAGCCGATCCAGACCAGTTGCTCGCGGCGAATGATGTCGTCGTTCTCCCCATCCTCCGGCAGCGAAATCATCGCGAGATCGACCGCGCGTTTCTCGAGCTGTTCGAGCAGCCGCGGCGTCGGCCCGCACACGATTTCGACGATCGCCTGCGGATGCTGGCTCGAAAACTGTCGCAGCAGCGACGGCAGGAACACCTCCGCGTAATCGTCCGGGCACCCGAACCGGATCGCCCCCGACAGCCCAGTGCCGCACAGGTCGGCCATTGCCTCGTCGTGCAGCCGCAGGATGCGATGCGCATGCACGAGCAGCCGCTCGCCCGGGTGGGTCAGCACCACGCCGCGGCCGGTGCGCTGGAACAGCGGCTGGTCGACGATATCCTCGAGCCGCTTCATCTGCTGGCTGAGCGCGGATTGCGTGCGCCCGACGCGCGCCGCCGCGCGGCTCAGCGCGCGCACCTCGGCGATCACGACGAACGAACGCAGCAGGTCGATTTCGAGCGAAAGTCCCAAGGTATTAGCTCCTTTTCTACCTTGCATAAGAACTATTCGTTTCCATCAAACCAGACGCGCGCCTAGACTGCAAGCGATCCCTGCCCCCTTTGCCCGGAGAAGCCCGATGTCCCTGAACGACGACGCAACCTTCTGGCGCAATGCCAGGCAGCACCTGGTCCGCTACGGCGGCACGTTCGAGCCGATGATCATCGAGCGCGCGAAAGGCAGCTTCGTCTACGACGCGGACGGCCGCGCGATCCTCGATTTCACGTCGGGGCAGATGAGCGCGGTGCTCGGCCACTGCCATCCGGAGATCGTCTCCGTCATCGGCGAATACGCGGGCAAGCTCGATCATCTGTTCAGCGGGATGCTGTCGCGGCCGGTCGTCGAGCTCGCGACGCGCCTCGCCGACATCACGCCCGACGGGCTCGACCGCGCGCTGCTGCTCAGCACCGGCGCGGAATCGAACGAAGCGGCGATCCGGATGGCGAAGCTCGTCACCGGCAAGTACGAGATCGTCGGCTTCGCGCAGTCGTGGCACGGGATGACGGGCGCGGCGGCATCGGCCACGTACAGCGCCGGCCGCAAGGGCGTCGGCCCGGCCGCCGTCGGCTCGTTCGCGATTCCGGCGCCGTTCACGTACCGGCCGCGCTTCGAGCGCGACGGCGCCTACGACTATCTCGCCGAACTCGACTACGCGTTCGACCTGATCGACCGCCAGTCGAGCGGCAATCTCGCCGCATTCATCGCGGAGCCGATCCTCAGTTCGGGCGGGATCATCGAACTGCCGGAAGGCTATATGGCGGCACTCAAGCGCAAGTGCGAGGAGCGCGGGATGCTGCTGATCCTCGACGAGGCGCAGACGGGCGTCGGGCGCACCGGCACGATGTTCGCGTGCCAGCGCGACGGCGTGACGCCCGACATCCTGACGCTGTCGAAGACGCTCGGCGCCGGGCTGCCGCTGGCCGCCATCGTGACGTCCGCGGCGATCGAGGAACGCGCGCACGAGCTCGGCTACCTGTTCTATACGACGCACGTGTCCGACCCGCTGCCCGCGGCCGTCGGCCTGCGCGTGCTGGACGTCGTGCAGCGCGACGGGCTCGTCGCCCGGGCCAACGCGATGGGCGACCGGCTCAGGCGCGGCCTGCTCGACCTGATGGAACGGTTCGACTGCATCGGCGACGTGCGCGGACGCGGGCTGCTGCTCGGCGTCGAGATCGTCAAGGATCGCCGCACGAAAGAACCGGCGGACGGGCTCGGCGCGAAGATCACGCGCGAGTGCATGAACCTCGGGCTCAGCATGAACATCGTGCAGTTGCCGGGCATGGGCGGCGTGTTCCGGATCGCGCCGCCGCTGACCGTCAGCGACGAAGAGATCGATCTCGGCCTGTCGCTGCTCGGACAGGCGATTGAACGCGCGGTGTAACGGCGCCGCGCGGTAACGCCCTTCCCCGCATCACACGATCCGTCGCACCGGGTCGACCGACCCGCGCGACGGATTCCCGATCGATCAGCGCCCTTGCGCCGCCCACGCTTCGGCGTCCGCGCCTGCCGGAATGTGCATCGGGCTCGACGGATCGGTCGCCGCGCGCCACACCGCTTCGGCAACGTCCTGCGCATGAGTGATCGGCCCCGACGCATCGAGCATGCGCGCAACGGCCTTCCCGACGAATTCCGCATACGCGTCGTGTTCGAAGCCGTGCATGTGCGCACGCGCGTTGTCGCCGAAACGCGTGTCGGGCGCTCGGCCCGGCAGCACGAGATGCGCGCGCACGCCGAACGGTTCGAGTTCGACCGCCATCGATTCGGTGAACGCATTGACCGCCGCCTTGCTGGCGCGATACGCGCCGACCAGCGGCAGCACCTTCAGCGTGACGCTCGACGTGACGTTCACGACCACGCCGGCCCCGCGCCGGCGAAACTGCGGCAGCACGGCCTGCGTGACCGCGATCGTGCCGATCGTGTTGGTCTCGAACAGCGCACGCACCGTGTCGAGCGGCGTGAGCTCGGCCGGCGCGGCCGCGCCGAAGCCCGCGTTGTTGACGAGCACGTCGATCGGACCGGCCGCGTCGATCGCGGCGCGGATGCTGTCCGCGTTCGTCACGTCGAGCGCCAGCACGCGCAGGCGTTCCGCCGGCGGCAGTACGTCCTCGCGCGGCGTGCGCATCGTCGCGACGACCTGCCAGTCGCGAGCCAGGAAATGGCGGGCAATCTCGAGGCCGAAGCCGGAGGAACAGCCGGTGATCAGTACGGTCTTCATGCGAACTCCTGGGTTGTGTTGGGCACCTGTCCGTACGATAGATGGCCGGATCCGTATTCGCTACAATCGAAAATCCGATTTTCTTTTGCGAGCGTCCGGCGATGATCGACCCGTTGACCGAAGTCGTGACCCTGCTGCAACCGGGCGCGCGGTACTCCAAGTCCGTTCACGGTGCGAGCCCGTGGTCGATCAACCGCACGGTCGCCGGTGAGCCGTTCTATTGCGCGATCCTCGACGGCGGGTGCCGGATCGCGATCGACGGGCACGCGCCGATCGAGCTGCTGCCCGGCGATTTCGTGCTGATACCGGCGGCCTACGGCGTCGCGATGTCCAGCCTCGAACCGCCGCCGCCGGGCGTCGAAACCGCGCCGCCGGTCGCACTCGACAACGGCGAATACCGGATCGGCGATCCGGGCAATCCGGTCGACACGCGGATGATGGCCGGCAACTGCAGCTTCGGTTCGCCGGATGCGGCGCTGCTGGTGTCGCTGCTGCCGCAATTCGTGCACGTGCGCGGCGAACCGCGCCTGACCACGCTCGTGCAACTGGTGCGCGACGAATCGCGTGCACAGCGGCCTGCGCGCGCGATCGTGCTGGCGCGCCTGCTGGAAGTGCTGCTGATCGAGGCGCTGCGGTTCACGGCCGGCACGAACGCGTCGCCCGGCCTCGTGCGCGGGCTCGCCGACAATCGACTCGCGGCCGCGATCCGCCGGATGCACGAACGCCCCGCGCATCCGTGGACGGTCGTCGAGCTCGCGAAGGAAGCGGCGCTGTCGCGCTCGACCTTCTTCGAACGCTTCAGCCGCGCGGTCGGCGTCGCGCCGATGGAATACCTGCTCACGTGGCGGATGGCGCTCGCGAAGGACCTGCTCCGCCGCAACGAAGGCCGCATCGCCGAGATCGCGGGGCGCGTCGGCTACAGTTCCGCGAGCACGTTCAGCGTCGCGTTCACGCGGCATGTCGGCCGGCCGCCGGCGCAGTACGCGCGTGACGAGCAGGCGGTGGTGAGCGAGGAATGAACCGCGCACGCACACCACTGCGCGTATCGCGATGCGCGCCGGGGTTCCGCCCCGCTTCCCGTGCGATCGCCGAACGTATGGCCCGTGCCTGCCACCGCCTTCACGCGACCTGCGTACACTACCGGACACGCAACGACGACGCGCGAGGCATCCGATGACGACAACGGCAAAGGACATCGGCACGACCGACCACTGGCTCGTCGCGCGCCGCGATCAGGAAACCGGCATCGAAAGCCTGCATGCGCATTTCAACGGCCATGCATACGACGCGCACGATCACGACGACATGCTGGTCGGCTTCACCGAACAGGGCGTGCAGCAGTTCCAGTGCCACCGGTCGCTGCATACGAGCGTGCCGGGCCGCGCGATCCTGATCGAGCCGGGCGCGATGCACGACGGCCATGCGCCCGAAGCGGGCGGCTTCACCTACGGGATGCTGTACCTGCCGCAAGCATGGGTCGAGCGCGCGGCGCGCCGGCTGGATTTGCCGGGCCTGGGCGGCGTCGAGGCCACGTTCGGCCATACGCTCGTCGACGACCGCGGCCTCGTCGACGCGATCCGGCAGGCGTTTCTCGCGATCCACGGCAATGAAGGCAGGCTCGCGCGCGACCAGACGCTCGACCGCCTGCTGACGCGGCTCGGCGGCGAACTGCGCGGCCCGCTCGCGCTGGAAAGCGGCATCGTGCCGCCCGCGATCGCGCGCGTGCGCGATCTGCTGCATGCGCAGATGGACGGCAACCTCGGGCTCGACGAACTCGCCAGCGTCGCCGGGATCGACCGGTTCCGGCTGACGCGGTTGTTCCAGCGCGCGTTCGGCACGTCGCCGCACGCGTACCTGGTGCGCTTGCGGCTGCGCGCCGCGCGCCGGCTGCTGGCGGCCGGCCGCACGCCCGCGCAGGCGGCCGCGGACGTCGGCTTCGCCGACCAGAGCCATCTGGGCCGCTGGTTTCGCCGCGCGTACCGGATCACGCCGGCCGCCTACCGGCAAATGTGCACAAACGTTCCAGACTGATCGCGCGCGGCATCCGATCATGAGTGCTCCAAAGAGGAGCAAGCATGTTCGATACGAAAGTGGCACTGATCGTGCGCGACGATCTCGCGGCGTGGCAGAAACTCAATGTCGTCGCGTTTCTCGCGACGGGCGTCGCGGCCGGCGCGCCCGAGGCGCTCGGCGAGCCTTACGAGGATGCGGCAGGGCGTCGCTACAGCCGGATGCTCGGCCAGCCGATGCTGGTGTTCGCGGCGGATTTGAACGGTCTGCAGGCCGCGCACCGGCAGGCGCTGTCGCGCGAACTCACGATCGTGCCTTACGTGCGCGCGATGTTTTCGACCGGGCACGATGCGGCCAACCGCGAGGTGTTTCGCGCCGAGGATGCGGAGAATCCCGATTTGGTCGGACTCGCGTTGCACGGGCCGAAGAAAGCCGTGGACAAAGCGGTGAAGGGGCTGGCGTTGCATGCGTGAACGCCGGTGCCGGTTCGCCGTTTTGGGTCAGCGATGCGCCAGCACGTTGACGAGCTTGCCGAACGGATCGCGCACGTAAAAACGCCGCACGCCCCAAGCCTCGTCGGCCGGGCCGTATTCGACGGGAATGCCCATCGCATGAACGCGCGTGAGCGCTTCGTCGAGATCGTCGACCTCGATCGACAGGTCGGGCGTCGGCGTGCCCGACCCGCCCTGCGAAGCAAAGCTGATCTGCACATCCATCTGTTCGGCATTGCCGTAGGTTGCGATCCAGCCGTGATCCATCAGCAAGTCGAGACCGAAGATCCGCTGATAGAAACGCTTCGCGTCGTCTACCGATTGCGTGTCGATATTGGCGACGATTCGTTTGACTTTCATCGGAGTCCTCCGCAGTTCGATTGAGATCCGACGCAGCAATGGCCGTCTATTTGCGTCGATTCAGGCAGACACTGAGATATAGCTGATCTGGCTACGATCGAAGCCAAATCGGCTACATATTTCCTGCAGACCAGCGTGCCGAAGCGTCGCAAGTACGAGACTGCTGCAAGCAGATCAGCACCGCCGCCGGCCCGTTGCAGGCCGGCGGCATCCGTCATCAACCGCCGAGATAAGCCTGCTTGATCCGATCATTAGCAAGCAAATTCGCGCCCGTATCGGCAAGCACCACGCGCCCCGTTTCGAGCACATACCCGCGATCGGCCACGCCCAGCGCCTTGTTCGCATTCTGCTCGACGAGGAACACCGTGACGCCTTCGTCGCGAATCGTCCGGATGATGTCGAAGATCTGCGCGATCACGAGCGGCGCGAGGCCGAGCGTCGGTTCATCGAGCAACAGCAGACGCGGCTTGCTCATCAGCGCACGGCCGATCGCCAGCATCTGCTGCTCGCCGCCCGACATCGTGCCGGCCCGCTGCGTCGCACGTTCCTTCAAGCGCGGAAACAGCTTGAACACGTGCTCGATGCCGTCGTCGATCTCGTGACGGCTCGCGAAGAACCCGCCCATCTTCAGGTTCTCGAGCACCGTCAGACTCGGAAACACGCGCCGCCCTTCCGGCGAGATCGCCATCCCCTGCCGCATGATCTGGTGCGTCGACATCGCGGTGATGTCGTTGCCCTCGAACATCACGCGGCCCGACGAGGCGCGCGGCGTACCGCACACGGTCATCATCAGCGTCGTCTTGCCGGCGCCGTTGCTGCCGATCAGCGTGACGATCTCGCCCTTCTTCACCTCGATCGACACGCCCGCGAGCGCCTCGACCGCGCCGTAGTGCGTATGGACCTGTTCCAGCTTCAGCATCACTCTTCCCCCAGATACGCCTTGATCACGCGCGGGTCGTTGCGGACCGCTTCCGGCGTGCCGATCACGATCGGCCGGCCGTGCTCCATCACGAGGATGCGGTCCGACACGCCCATCACGAGGCTCATGTCGTGTTCGATCAGCAGCACCGACACGCCGAACTCGCGGCGCAGCTTGTCGATCAGGTGCTGCAACTCGATCTTTTCCTGCGGGTTGAGGCCGGCCGCCGGCTCGTCGAGCATCAGCAGACGCGGCTCGGTGATCATGCAGCGCGCGATCTCCAGACGCCGCTGGTGCCCGTACGACAGCGTGCCGGCCGGCCGGTTGGCGACCGACTTCAGCCCCATCCGTTCGAGCCACACGGCCGCGCGTTCGAGCGCTTCCTTCTCGGCGCGGCGATACGCGGGCGTCGAGAACAGGCCGGGCAGCAGCCCCGCCTTCACCTTGCGATGCTGCGCGACGAGCAGGTTCTCGACGACGGTCAGCGACTTGAACAGACGGATGTTCTGGAACGTGCGCACGAGGCCCTTCACCGCGATCTTGTGGCTCGGCAGCCCCGCGATCGGGTGGCCGTCGAGCACGACGTCGCCGCCGGTCGGCTTGTAGAAGCCGCCGACGCAGTTGAACACCGTGGTCTTGCCCGCGCCGTTCGGCCCGATGATCGCGAACACCTCGTCGCGGCGCACGTCGAAATCGATGCCGTCCACCGCGAGCAACCCGCCGAAGCGCATCTGCAGCCCGGCGACCTTCAACAGTTCTGCATTCGCACTCATTGGGGCAGCTCCACGTGGGGACGGCTCGCGGGCAGCAGGCCCTGCGGACGCCACATCATCATCAACACCATCACCAGACCGAAGATCAGCATCCGGTACTCGGCGAAGCCGCGCGCGACTTCCGGCAGCACGGTCAGCAGGATCGCCGCGAGAATCACGCCGAGCTGCGAGCCCATCCCGCCGAGCACGACGATCGCGAGGATCAGCGCCGATTCGATGAAGGTGAACGATTCAGGATTCACGAGGCCCTGGCGCGCCGCGAAGAACGCGCCGCCGATACCCGCGAACGATGCGCCGAGCGTGAACGCCGACAGCTTGATGCGCGTCGGGTTCAGTCCCAGCGAACGGCAGGCGATCTCGTCGTCGCGCAGCGCTTCCCACGCACGACCCATCGGCATGCGGATCAGGCGGCTCGTCACGAACAGCGTGAAGCCGACCAGCAGCAGCGCGATCAGGTACAGGAAGATCACCATGTGCTCGCCGCTGTATTCCAGCCCGATCAGCTCATGGAAAGTCTTCGCGCCTTCGACGCTCGCCGAGCGCGCCATCTCGAAGCCGAACACCGTCGGCTTCGCGATGCCCGAGATGCCGTCCGGGCCGCCGGTGAGGCTCGTCAGGTTGTTCGCGAGCAGGCGGATGATTTCGCCGAAGCCGAGCGTGACGATCGCGAGATAGTCGCCGCGCAGCCGCAGCACCGGGAAGCCGAGCAGGAAGCCGAACGTCGCCGCCGCGATCGCGGCGAGCGGCAGGCACTCCCAGAACGACAGCCCGAAATACTGGTTCAGCATCGCGTACGTATAGCCGCCGACCGCGTAGAACCCGACATAACCGAGATCGAGCAGCCCTGCGAAACCGACCACGATGTTCAGCCCGAGGCCGAGGATCACGTAGATCAGCGCGAGCGTCGCGACGTCCACCGCGCCGCGCGAACCGAAGAACGGCCACACGAGCCCGACCGCGAGCAGCACCCACACGACCACGCGCTGCTGCTGCGCGCCCATCGCGGGCATCGCAGGCAGCTTCACCGCCGATTTCGCGCGCACGAGCCACGGCTTGAACAACTGGAACAGGAACACGGCCGCGACCGCGATCCACACCGGCCGCCAGTGCGGCGTGAGCACGACCTGGTAGCCGTCGAGCTTCAGCTGCAGGCCGAGCACCGGGATCGTGAGGATCGCCGTCAGGAGCGCGGCGGCCATGGCATTTTTCAGCGCCTGGCCGAACGAAGCGTCGGCGGCCGGGCGGCGAACGGAAATGACTGTACTCATCTGCGTCTCCGTCAAACCTTTTCGATGTCCGACTTGCCGAGCAGGCCGGTCGGGCGGAACAGCAGGATCAGCACGAGCAGGCCGAACGCGACGACGTCCTTGTACTCGGCCGGCATGTAGCCTGCGGCGAAGGTTTCTGCGAGGCCGAGCAGCACGCCGCCGAGCATCGCGCCCGGGATGCTGCCGATCCCGCCGAGCACCGCGGCGGTGAACGCCTTGATGCCCGCGACGAAGCCGATATACGGATTCAGCTTGCCGATCGTCAGCCCGATCAGCACGCCGCCGACGGCGGCCAGCATCGCGCCGAGCACGAACGTGAACGAGATCACGCGGTTCGTGTCGATGCCGAGCAGGTTCGCCATCTTCATGTCCTCGGCGCACGCGCGGCACGCACGGCCCATCCGCGAATGCGAGATGAACAGCGTGAGCGCGATCATCAGCACGATCGTCACGCAGACGATCAGGAGACGCGCATACGGAATCGTCACGTCGAAGTCGCCGCCGAGATGGATCTCGAATGCACCGGAGATCAGCACCGGCACCGACACGTCGCGTGCGCCCTGGCCGATCTGCACGTAGTTCTGCAGGAAGATCGACATGCCGATCGCGGAGATCAGCGGCACGAGGCGCGGGCCGCCGCGCAGCGGCCGATACGCGACGCGTTCGACCGCGAAGCCGTACAGGCCCGTGACGATCACCGACACGATCAGTGCGGCGCCGAGCACGAGCGGCAGCGGATAGCCGGCGGAGATGCCGATGGCGGTCAGGGTCACGAGGCCCACGTACGCGCCGATCATGTAGATCTCGCCGTGGGCGAAGTTGATCATGCCGATGATGCCGTAGACCATCGAATAGCCGATGGCGATCAGCGCATAGATCGCACCCAGCGTCAGGCCGTTGACCAGCTGCTGGGCGAATTGCGGAAAGAAGTCAGTCATGTGCGGGAAGCTCCCGTTGGCGCCGCGTCGCGTGCCGCGCCGGATCACGGCTGCGGCCGCGCGCAACGCACGGTGTCGTCTCGGGCCGCCCGTTGGCCGCGGAACGGCCGAATGCGCACGCGCTCCGCCCGGGTGACGGGCAGAGCGGGTGCGCGGGGCGGGTACTCCGTATTACTTGGCGGCGGTCTTCGTCGCGTCCTTGTGCCACGTGTACACGACGAACTTGAACGCCTTCAGGTCGCCCTGTGCGTCATACGACACCTTGCCGATCGGCGTGTCGAACGTCGTCTTGTGCATGTACGCGGCGACCTTGGTCGGATCGGTCGTCTTCGCGCCCGCGATCGCGTCGGCGATGATCTTCACCGCTGCGTACGACGGCATCTGGAACGGGCCGTTCGGGTCGCGCTTCTTGTCCGCGAACGCCTTCACGAGCGCCGCGTTGGCCGGGTCGGCCGAGAAGTCGGCCGGCAGCGTGACCAGCATGCCTTCCGAAGCCGGGCCGGCGATCGCCGTCACGTCCTTGTTGCCCACGCCTTCAGGGCCCATGAACGTTGCCTTCACGCCCTGCTCGCGCGCCTGGCGCATCAGCAGGCCCATTTCCGGGTGGTAGCCGCCGAAGTAGACGAAATCGACGCCTTGCGACTTCAGCTTCGTGATGATCGCCGAGTAGTCCGAATCGCCGGCGTTGATGCCTTCGAACAGCACGACCGGGATCTTCGCGGCTTCGAGATCTTTCTTCACCGACGACGCGATGCCCTGGCCGTACGACTGCTTGTCGTGCAGCACCGCGACCTTCTTCGGCTTCACGTTGTTGATGATGAAGTGCGCGGCGGCCGGGCCTTGCTGGTCGTCACGGCCGATCGTGCGGAAGATGAAGTGGCGCTTCTTGCCTTCGGTCAGCTGCGGCGCGGTGGCCGACGACGTGACCATCACGATGCCTTCGTTCTCGTAGATGTCGGATGCGGGGATCGTCGAGCCCGAGCACACGTGGCCGATCACGTACTTGATCTTCTGGCTGACGATCTTGTTCGCGACGGCGACGGCCTGCTTCGGTTCGCAGGCGTCGTCCATCAGCACGACTTCGAACTTGTTGCCGCCCGCACCGCCTGCCGCGTTGATCTGCTCGATCGCGGTCAGCGCGCCGGCCTTCACCATGTCGCCATATTGGGCGACCGAGCCGCTCATCGGACCAGCGATGGCGATCTTCACGGTTTCCGCTTGCGCGGCGGCGGCGCCCGCGGCGAACAGCACGGCGGCGACGGAAATGGACGTAAGACGGGACAGCGTCATCTGGGAGCTCCTCGATGTTGTTTAGTCATACGGGCAAAGGCGGCATGACTTGCGCAATCGAACAGCACCCGGGGCGAGGACATGGGACACGCCCGAGACACATAGAAGACGGAACTCCAGCGGAATGTTGCGTAGCGGGGCCCGGCTCTTGCAGTCCCCGAAGGGGACGTCTGGTTCGGAAAGACATCGTGATGCGTCTTGCATTGCGCAAGCGTTTCGCCTGCCCCGCTTGCCAAACCGCTTGATCGGAGGGATGGTCCGACAGCTGTTGGCAAGGCAGCCGAAATTATATGGGCGTTTTTAAATTGTCTGTCAAAAATGCCGGTCAACTGAGGGAAAACACGTAGGGATGGAGTGGCAGTCGGTAGCAATGACGGCGCAACCTTTTGGTGTCGACAACGTTTGCTGGTGGTGCAATCTGGTTGCTATCGGGGTGGGTTTTCTGGCGCTGTGCCTTGTTGGGATTGAGGTCTGGTGGTAGGCGGTCTGGTGCGGCGTGTGTCGGGGTGGGTAAAGGGTCGCATCGTCGCTGTTCAATCGACTGATGATTGGTTTGGTGGGCACCATTGCAGTGCGTCGGATGGGGCGACTCAAACCTACTGTTTACCGACGGTTTTCGTCATGCAGAAAGGTAATTGTTATTTATATGAAATAATACGAATTCGCCTCTGCAATCCAGCCAGCCTTCCTCCGAGTCGCGTCCGCCGCGCCTCGGAGTCGCTTCAGGGCCACTTCGACGCCCGTCCGTTGCCCAGCCGCCAGCCAGTGATCTGCCGTTTTTTTCATTGCACATCACCTGATTTGGATCGCTGATGAATCATCCCTTCCGCTTTTCTTCCGCCGCCGCGTTTGCTTGTGCACTTTCTGTTTCCGCTGCCGATGCGTCGGGCCGCGATACGCTGACCGATCGGTCGGCTGGTGCCAACGTGTTTCGTTCGGAGCGGCGTGCTGCCGTTCGCGATGATGGGCATACGGCACGTATGAACCGTCGCCGCATGCAGTACGCTGCGCCCGTGGAGCGTAGTCCGTTCGATACGCCGGATACGCGGCCGCTGCGTGTGACGGGCGATACGCTTGTGGCACCACAGCCTTCGTCGGAGCACGAACCCGATTTGGTATTGCCCGCGAATCGCGTCGCGCTCGGAGCAGGCGGCAGCGATAGTCTTGGCCGCGCGTTGCCTGGATATGAACAGCGCGAGCAGAACTGGAACGAGTACCTGCGAGATAACGGCTCGCGGCCAGCTGGCGGTGGCGGCTCGTATGCGCCAACGCGGCCGTACGATGCCGCGCGCGGCCCGCACGGTACGCCGAATCCGTTCGATCCGTCGGTGCCGCAACCGGAGACGCGCACGTTCTATGACAACGGCTCGGGTACGCATTGCACCGCTACCGGCGGTGCGGGGACGTCGCGGTCGTCTTGCAATATCGCCTGGTGATGCGTTGACGCGGCTGGTAGCAGCAGCCCTGCCCGGCGCGCTGCGCGACTTCGCGCAGCGCGGCCGCATCTCGCGGCGTGGCCTTTACAACTGCGTGATGATCAGCCGGCCAGGCTCAATATCGATTCGCGCCTTTCGGCCCGGGACAAAACACGCATCGCTGATCAGCCACATTCCACCAATCTTCATGTACGGGTAGAACTTCTCCGGCTTGAGGTCGGTTTTCGGCGTACCCCACATTTCCTGGATCGTTACGAAACGTTCCGTCTTCGGTGGTCGTGCTTTATGATTCGGCTTAGCCATGGGCAACTCTTGGATAGTTGGCTGTGGTTAGCGGGTCGTGAGTGTTGGTAGCACTTGCGGCCCGCGCTCGTTTACTGCGGCGTTTTGATGGTTCGGATTCCTCCTTTGTTGGTGGTTCGATGGAAATGGGGGTTCGACGTTCGGGTCAGGACGTGCGACGTATCCATCCGCGCGCGCGATCATCATCGTGTGGACATTGCCTATTAGACAGTGTTCTTTGCTTGGGCACACGTTAGCCGTTGGTTATAGGCAGACAATGAGGTCAATGCTCACGGCCATTGCGGGAGCTGATGGCGAACGTCGATC
>NZ_CATKIF010000034.1:0-3192 GCF_949752865.1 Burkholderia sp. IT-111MI5
ACGAGACAGACTCGTTATAGGGTCAAGCGAACAAGTGCATGTGGTGGATGCCTTGGCGATCACAGGCGATGAAGGACGCGGTAGCCTGCGAAAAGCCCCGGGGAGCTGGCAAACAAGCTTTGATCCGGGGATGTCCGAATGGGGAAACCCACTCCTTTTGGAGTATCCATGGCTGAATACATAGGCCATGAGAAGCGAACGCGGTGAACTGAAACATCTAAGTAACCGCAGGAAAAGAAATCAACCGAGATTCCCAAAGTAGTGGCGAGCGAAATGGGATGAGCCTTGCACTCTTTATTTGTATTGTTAGCCGAACGCTCTGGAAAGTGCGGCCATAGCAGGTGATAGCCCTGTAGGCGAAAACAGTATGAAAGAACTAGGTGTGCGACAAGTAGGGCGGGACACGTGAAATCCTGTCTGAAGATGGGGGGACCATCCTCCAAGGCTAAATACTCGTGATCGACCGATAGTGAACCAGTACCGTGAGGGAAAGGCGAAAAGAACCCCGGGAGGGGAGTGAAATAGATCCTGAAACCGCATGCATACAAACAGTCGGAGCCTCGTAAGGGGTGACGGCGTACCTTTTGTATAATGGGTCAGCGACTTACGTTCAGTAGCAAGCTTAACCGTATAGGGCAGGCGTAGCGAAAGCGAGTCCGAATAGGGCGTTCAGTTGCTGGGCGTAGACCCGAAACCAAGTGATCTATCCATGGCCAGGATGAAGGTGCGGTAACACGTACTGGAGGTCCGAACCCACTAACGTTGAAAAGTTAGGGGATGAGCTGTGGATAGGGGTGAAAGGCTAAACAAACTTGGAAATAGCTGGTTCTCTCCGAAAACTATTTAGGTAGTGCCTCGTGTCTCACCTTCGGGGGTAGAGCACTGTCATGGTTGGGGGGTCTATTGCAGATTACCCCGCCATAGCAAACTCCGAATACCGAAGAGTGCAATCACGGGAGACAGACATCGGGTGCTAACGTCCGGTGTCAAGAGGGAAACAACCCAGACCGCCAGCTAAGGTCCCCAAATATAGCTAAGTGGGAAACGAAGTGGGAAGGCTAAAACAGTCAGGAGGTTGGCTTAGAAGCAGCCACCCTTTAAAGAAAGCGTAATAGCTCACTGATCGAGTCGTCCTGCGCGGAAGATGTAACGGGGCTAAGCTATATACCGAAGCTGCGGATGCGAGCTTTGCTCGCATGGTAGGAGAGCGTTCCGTAAGCCTGCGAAGGTGCGTTGAAAAGCGTGCTGGAGGTATCGGAAGTGCGAATGCTGACATGAGTAGCGATAAAGGGGGTGAAAGGCCCCCTCGCCGTAAGCCCAAGGTTTCCTACGCAACGTTCATCGGCGTAGGGTGAGTCGGCCCCTAAGGCGAGGCAGAAATGCGTAGCTGATGGGAAGCAGGTCAATATTCCTGCACCATTGTTAGATGCGATGGGGGGACGGATCGCGGAAGGTTGTCCGGGTGTTGGAAGTCCCGGTCGCTGCATTGGAGAAGGCGCTTAGGCAAATCCGGGCGCGTAATTCAAGGGTGTGGCGCGAGCTTCTTAGGAAGCGAAGCAATTGGAAGTGGTTCCAAGAAAAGCCTCTAAGCTTCAGTCTAACGATGACCGTACCGCAAACCGACACAGGTGGGCGAGATGAGTATTCTAAGGCGCTTGAGAGAACTCGGGAGAAGGAACTCGGCAAATTGGTACCGTAACTTCGGGATAAGGTACGCCCTTGTAGCTTGACTGGCCTGCGCCAGGAGGGTGAAGGGGTTGCAATAAACTGGTGGCTGCGACTGTTTAATAAAAACACAGCACTCTGCAAACACGAAAGTGGACGTATAGGGTGTGACGCCTGCCCGGTGCCGGAAGATTAAATGATGGGGTGCAAGCTCTTGATTGAAGTCCCGGTAAACGGCGGCCGTAACTATAACGGTCCTAAGGTAGCGAAATTCCTTGTCGGGTAAGTTCCGACCTGCACGAATGGCGTAACGATGGCCACACTGTCTCCTCCCGAGACTCAGCGAAGTTGAAGTGTTTGTGATGATGCAATCTACCCGCGGCTAGACGGAAAGACCCCATGAACCTTTACTGTAGCTTTGCATTGGACTTTGAACCGATCTGTGTAGGATAGGTGGGAGGCTATGAAACCGGAACGCTAGTTTCGGTGGAGCCGTCCTTGAAATACCACCCTGGTTTGTTTGAGGTTCTAACCTTGGCCCGTGATCCGGGTCGGGGACAGTGCATGGTAGGCAGTTTGACTGGGGCGGTCTCCTCCCAAAGCGTAACGGAGGAGTACGAAGGTACGCTAGGTACGGTCGGAAATCGTGCTGATAGTGCAATGGCATAAGCGTGCTTAACTGCGAGACCGACAAGTCGAGCAGGTGCGAAAGCAGGTCATAGTGATCCGGTGGTTCTGTATGGAAGGGCCATCGCTCAACGGATAAAAGGTACTCTGGGGATAACAGGCTGATACCGCCCAAGAGTTCATATCGACGGCGGTGTTTGGCACCTCGATGTCGGCTCATCTCATCCTGGGGCTGTAGCCGGTCCCAAGGGTATGGCTGTTCGCCATTTAAAGAGGTACGTGAGCTGGGTTTAAAACGTCGTGAGACAGTTTGGTCCCTATCTGCCGTGGGCGTTGGATATTTGAAGGGGGCTGCTCCTAGTACGAGAGGACCGGAGTGGACGAACCTCTGGTGTACCGGTTGTCACGCCAGTGGCATCGCCGGGTAGCTATGTTCGGAAGAGATAACCGCTGAAAGCATCTAAGCGGGAAACTCGCCTTAAGATGAGATATCCCTGGGGACTAGATCCCCTTGAAGGGTCGTTCGAGACCAGGACGTTGATAGGTCAGGTGTGTAAGCGCAGTAATGCGTTCAGCTAACTGATACTAATTGCCCGTAAGGCTTGATCCTATAACAAGTCTGCCTTGTAGATGAGCGCCGTGCGATGCACGAGCCGCCATCCGAGAGACTGGTTGGATTCTCGTGTGTGATACACACAACTCAAAATTACTGCTTCTTCCAAGATTGGTCGCGCTGCGAAGCAACGCGACAACCCTCTTTGCCTGATGACCATAGCGAGTCGGTCCCACCCCTTCCCATCCCGAACAGGACCGTGAAACGACTCTACGCCGATGATAGTGCGGATTCCCGTGTGAAAGTAGGTAATCGTCAGGCTCCCTAAGCCAGAAACCCCCGCCCGA
>NZ_CATKIF010000035.1:0-2343 GCF_949752865.1 Burkholderia sp. IT-111MI5
CCGCATCGGCAACAACGTGGCGCTGACGGGCGAAAAGGCGAGCCTGGCGCTGAACTCGGGCAGCGGCCATACGCTGACGAACGACGATGCGACGGTCACGCTGTCGGGTCGCAATGCGTCGTTCTCGGCGAACGGCGATGCCTATCAGGTGATCCACGATCTCGCGGGGCTGCGCGGCGTCGAAGGCAACATGAAGGGCCGTTACGTGCTGGGTAACGCGATCGACGGCAAGGACGCGCAATTCCGCAGCCTTGGCGGCAAGAGTCAGGGGTTCACCGGTGTGTTCGACGGTCTGGGCAATACCATCGGCAACCTGTCAATCTCGAACCCCGGGGTGGCGATCGTCGGGTTGTTCGCGTCCAATTCGGGTCGTATCGCCAACCTCACGCTGGACAAAATCACTGCGCGAGGGGCGGCCTCTCCCACAGACATCGTCAGCATCGGCACGCTGGCCGGCTACAACCTGGGCGACATCACGAACGTGAAGGCGAAAAACGTCCTGGTAACCGGCACCGGCCGCGTGATCGTCGGTGGTCTGGTCGGCAGCAACTATAGCGGACGGATCGATCGCGCATCCGTTTCCGGCCGTGTCGAAGGCGGCAAGGAAGCGATGTACGCCGGCGGTCTGGTTGGCGAAAGCCGCACCGTCCTTTCGCCGAATCTCGGCGACGCGACCATCAGCAACAGCCGCGCCGACGTACAGGTTCGCAGCGAGTCGGCGGGCAGCACTGGCGGTCTGGTCGGGATCAACCGGGGCATCATCTCGGCCTCGACGGCCACGGGCAGTGTCACCGCCCTGGCCAGCGGTGCGCGTGTCGGTGGCCTGGTCGGTTTCAACGAAGGCGGGGAGAAGTCGGGCCGCATCAAGGCCTCTTCGTCGAGCGCGAGCGTGCGAGGCGGTCATGACGCGACGGCGGGCGGCCTGGTTGGCTACAACGCCGCGGCGATCGAAGCCTCCAACGCGACGGGCAGCGTGACCGTGGGCAATAACGGCACGGCGGGCGGTCTGGTCGGCTACAACACCGCGTCGATCGATGCATCCGGCGCGAAGGGCGACGTGACCGTTGGCGACAACGGCAAGGCAGGCGGCCTGGTCGGGGAAAATCTCGGCAAGATCGCCGCGTCGACGGCGGACAGCAACGTCGTTGCCGGTCGGTCGGCCATGGTCGGCGGGCTCGCCGGCGTCAACCGTGCGACGATCCTGGCGTCGACGGCGAACGGCAGCGTTCAGGCCGGCAACGCCGCGGTGGCGGGCGGTCTCGTGGGGTTGAACGAGGCCACGATCAACGCATCCACGGCGAACGGCAACGTCACGACGGGCACCGACAGCCAGCTGGGCGGCCTCGTCGGCCGTAACGGGTACGCGGCCAAGATCATCGCATCGAATGCGCATGGCAAGGTGGACGGGCGCGGCAACGCGAAGGCAGGCGGCCTCGTCGGCACGAACCTCGGCAAGGTGGACGGTTCGTCGGCCAACGGAGAGGTCAAGGTCGGCGCGCAAGGCCAGGCTGGCGGTCTCGTCGGCGAAAACCACGGCACCGTGACCGCGTCCTCGGCGGCCGGCAACGTATCGGCTGGCGATAACGGCATGGCAGGTGGTCTCGTCGGCACGAACTTCGGCAAGGTGGCGAGCGCCAGCGCAAGCGGGGCCGTGAACGTCGACGGTACGTACGGCAAGGCAGGCGGCCTGGTCGGATACAACATGGGCAGCGTGGCGTCGTCGAGCGCGTCGGGCGACGTCGTTGCGGGCGACAATAGCTACGTCGGTGGTCTGGTCGGCCAAAACTTCATGGGCGCATCGATCGATGCGTCCGACGCTTCCGGTTCGGCGAAGGGCGGTGATGTCAGTCGGGTCGGCGGCCTCGTCGGCGAAAACGACGGCAAGGTCAAGGCGTCGTCGTCGTCGGGTGCGGTGTCCGGCGGGCGCTATGCATGGCTGGGCGGCGTGGCAGGCGGAAACTTCGGCAACGTCGACAATTCGAGCTCCAGCAGCCGTATTGCCTACACGGACGGCTACTCGCAGTTCTACGGCGGGCTGGTCGGCCTCAATTTGGGCTGGATGAGCGGCAATAGCGTGAGCGGAAGCGCGAAGGCGGTGCCGCTCGCCGGCGTCAATTACGGCTCAATCCGGGACTGATCGGTCCCGTTCCGGGAGGCGGGGGCGTTGCAGTGACGCTCGCCTCCCGGGCACGTCGCGCTGTCTCGGCTTCGATCCGACGTCCGTTCGGCACAGGTGCCGGGCGGGTTGGCCGACCGGCGATGGCGGTTCGTACGCCATCGCCGGCTCGGTCTTCGTCGAAACGATGCTTTTCAAAGGTTCTTCGCGTTGACCCGCGAAGAACC
>NZ_CATKIF010000036.1:0-2312 GCF_949752865.1 Burkholderia sp. IT-111MI5
TGTCAACGTCGGACGTAATTTCCCCAGAAGTGTCGAAGTAAAATTCCCCACCCTGTTCGGACGGTGATCAGCCGGCGATGTGATCGGATGAGCTCCTTCGCGGACGGCCCGGGCGCCGACGAACCGGTTCAGCGGGCGCGTGATTCAGGGAAGACGGTCGGTTACGCAGATGGTCGGGCAGCAGATCGGCGTGTTCTCGCAGACGATACGACGTGCCCTCGATCTGCACGACGATCGCGTGGTGCAGCAGCCGGTCAAGCAGCGCCGCGGCAACCACGCTGTCGCCGAACACTTCACCCCATTCGCCGAAGCTTCGATTGGACGTCAGGATGATCGCGCAGCGCTCGTAGCAGGCGTTGACGAGCTGGAAGAACAGGTTGCCACCGTTGGAGCCGATGGGCAGGTAGCCGATCTCGTCGACGATGAGCAGGCTGTTACGGGCAAGGAAGCGCACGCGCTGCGCCAAGTTGCCTTCCCGTTCGGCCTTGGCCATCGAGTTCACGATCTCGGCCAGCGAGCCGAAGTAGACGCTCTTGCCCGCGCGTATGGCTTCCACGCCCAGCGCAATGGACAGGTGCGATTTGCCCGTGCCGGGCGGCCCCAGGAAGTGAACGGTCTGCCGTCGTTCGATGAACTCGAGCTGCGCAAGCGCCATGATGCGATCGCGATCCAGGCTCGGCTGGAAGCTGAAGTCGTAGCCGGCCAGCGTCTTGATCGTGCCGAGCCGCGCGGTCTGCAGCGCCACTCGGATACGGCGGGTCTCGCGCGTCGTGAACTCCTCGCCCAGCAGCGTTTCCAATACTTCCAGCATCGAGCTGTCGCCTTGCTCGAAGCGATTCAGGGTGGCGTCCAGCGTTTCGAGCGCACGCGGCATGCGCAAGCCGACGAGATAGCGCCGGATGCGTTCCAGTGTCGAGGTGGGCATGCTGCTCATGCGGTCCTCCCTGCATCCGCGAGGCGTCTTGCGACCTGGTCATAGAACGACAGAGGCCGGCGAGCTACGGCTACCGTCACCGATGGTGATGGGTGCCGTGCCGGTTGCTTACGCTGGTTTGCGCGCCGATGACCGGGCAACAGCGAGGTGCGTCGCCGGCCTTCGAGCACGGGATGAACCGCCAGCAGTTCACCGTCTTCGTAGATGCGGATCTCGTGAGCCAGACTATGGATGTCGAGCGTGCGCTTGCGTGTACGATCGGGCACGCTGTAGTAGTTGCCGCCGACCGAGACGAGGCCTTCGTGACTCACGCGCCGCTCGAGCCGGATCACGCCATTGAAGGCACCGGCCGGCAACGCCTGCAGTGCGGGACGCTCCTCACCGAAGTGCTGGGCGACGACGCGGTGCGTCGTGCCGTGCACGCGCACATTGGCCACCGTGTCGAGCCACTCGCGCAACTGTCGGTTCAGGTCGGCGAGATTCTGGAAGCGACGCGCCAGGAAGAAGTCCTGCCGGATATAGCGGTACGGCCGCTCGACCTTGCCCTTGGTCTTGGCGCGATACGCCTTGCAGGCGCGCGGCGCGAAGCCGTAGTGCTGCGCAAACGCGACCAGCTTCGCGTTGTAGACGATGTGCTTCTCGACTTCGCCGAGCACGGCCGCCTTCATCCGATCGTACAGAATCTCGCGCGGAGCGCCGCCGAGATGCTCGAACGCTTCCATGTGGCAGCGCAGGACGGTCTGCAAGTCCTGATGCTCGACGAAACGTCCCCAGAGATAGCGGCTGTGCCCAAGCACTATCGAGAACAGCCAGATCGAACGTCGCTGGCCAGGCGCGTCGTCGAACTCGACATTGAAGTGGGCAAAATCCACCTGCGCTTGATGCCCGGCAGGCGTCTCGAAGCGCACCTCGAAGCCTCGTTGGCGGGGCGGGCGGACCTCCCGAACCAAGTCGCCCAGCGCCGTGCGGCCGCCGGTATACCCCATGGCCCGAATCTCGCGCAGCAGTCGCTCGACGCTCAGGTCGGGAAACTCGCGCACACGTTCGGTGACGTAGTGGACGAACGGATCGACCACGCACGGTCGCGGTGCGCGCGGACCGTAACGTGGCGCCTGAACGCCATTCCTGATGTATTTACGAACGGTCTTGCGGTCCATACTCAGTCGAGCAGCGATGGCCGAAATACTCAGCCCTTGCCGATGCAATTCCAGAATCGTCATCACTTCCTCCAGCTCGACCACCGACACCCCCACGACGGATCTCCAGGGCGATATGGTCGGCGATCGACAGGACGGCGCCGCTACCGCGGCGCCGTCAGATAAAAAACTGGGGAAAATTACTTCGACGAAAGTGGGGAGTATCTATCCGACGCTGACAG
>NZ_CATKIF010000037.1:0-2066 GCF_949752865.1 Burkholderia sp. IT-111MI5
GCTTCATTCCATACCAATGAATAGGCCTTGTTCATTCTTCATTTCCTCATGATTGGTCGGCATACTTTAATTATTTCGTATACCTATACAAACTGCTTATCGAGCGCGGAACGAATATGTCCGTTGCTCGTTTCGCGGATTACTGCACCATCCGCGCCATGCTCGCCGGCTCCAACCCGCCCCGGAACCGGCATGCCGTATCCGGGGCGGCAACCGTTCGATCCTGGTTGCCGCCCCGGGGCATTCGAGCCCGGCTCTTCACCGAGAAGAATTACCGCTTGCCGTCGATCCAGCCCACGTTGACGCTGGCGAACGGTTCACGTGCGGCCGCGCCGCTCGTATCGCTCGATTCGATGCGCCCCGAGTTGAATGCAACGAATCCGGCTCTCACCAAGGGCATGCCATTCCCCGAGTAATCAAACTTCGAACTCGAATGCGACGAACGGATCACGCCATGATTCACGCCCACGAACCCGCCGGCGAACGTACCGGAGCCAGCGATCGCCCCCGACGATTCCGAATCGGCGATCAGCGCGCCGTCACCGTTCATCCCGGCGAATCCGCCGATGAACTGGCCGATGGCGGTCGTCACGTTGCCCGATGCCTTCGAGTTCCGGATGCTGGCTTGTTTGCCGATGTTTTCGCCGACCAGACCTCCGACGGAGCTGTCGCGAGCCGCAGTGACCGATCCGTCCGCGCTCGACCCCGAAATCGTTCCGTGGTTCAGGCCGACGAGCCCGCCAACCCGGCTCGCCTGCCCGGCACGCACGGCCCCGCGAGCCGCGGATTGCTCGATTGCGCCGTCGTTCACGGCGACAAGCCCGCCCACGCTGGCTCCCTGACCTGCACCGACATCGCCTGCCGCGTTGCCCGCCCGGATCGTGCCGGCGTTCCTGCCGACCAGGCCGCCCACGACGCTGCTCGCGATGTCGCTCACGCTACCGTTTGCCGCGACGTTTTCGAGCACGCCGCCGTCGACGTTCTCCCCAGCGAAGCCGCCAACGGCTGCCGCGCCTTTCGAGTTCACCGCGCCGAACGCTTGCGCATCCGCGATACGACCGCCTCTGTTGAGGCCGACGAACCCGCCGACCTTGCTGCCGTCCGTCGCGCGAACGATGCCGCGTGCCGACGAACCGACGATCGTGCCGCCATCGCTGCTGCCGACCGCGCCGCCGACGAAGCTCGACTTCCCAGCCGACACGTCGACCGTCGAAATCGCGTTGTCGATCATGCTGTTCGCCGACTGACCGACGAGGCCGCCCACTTGCGTGCGGTCACCCACCGAGATCCTGCCGGCACTCGTCGAATCCGACACCGTCGCATAGAGATTCCTGCCGACGACACCACCGACGGCGCGCATGTAGTTCGACGATCGCATGCTCGTGATCTCGGCATCGGCCTGGCTATTCGCGATCCGCGCGCTGAAATTCCTGCCGGCAATGCCGCCGATTGAATCGGCCGCCTCGTTGGCTGTGATGCTGCCCTGGAATCGGGCGCGGTCGATGACGCCGGCGACGTTGTCACCGACGAGGCCGCCGACGAGGCTGCTGATCTTCCCGTTCGACGAAACCGCCGTCTTCGTTACGCGAACGTTCGAGATGGTCCCGCCATGATTGGCGCCGGCAAGCGCACCGACCGACGCAGGCGTTCCGGTCGATGCTTCGTTGACGGCGAACGAGTCGAGCGCGAGATTCGCGATACGGCCGCGATTCAACCCGAACAGGCCGACGTACTGACCGTTGCCATTGATCGTCAAGCGGGAAATCGTGTTGCCCAAGCCATCGAACACGCCGTTGAATGCGCTGTCACCGCCGATACCGCGGAATTGCGCGCCCTTGCCGTCGATCGCATTGCCCAGCACGTAACGGCCGTTCATGTTGCCGTCGACGCCGCGCAGCCCCGTGAGATCGTGGATCACCTGATAGGCATCGCCGTTCGCCGAGAACGATGCATTGCGACCCGACAGCGTGACCGTCGCATCGTCGTTCGTCAGCGTATGGCCGCTGCCCGAGTTCAGCGCCAGGCTTGCGTTTTCGCCCGTCAGCGCCACCTTGTTGCCGATGCGA
>NZ_CATKIF010000038.1:0-1837 GCF_949752865.1 Burkholderia sp. IT-111MI5
CGGCGTGGTGCCCGTCACGTGGCAGCAGGTGCTGCTCGAGTGGCAGCGCGACTGGGCGCGCCGCGAGAGCTACGACGCGGTGATGGCGATCGCGAAGGAGCACTCGGGCGCGTACGGGATGGGCGTCGATTACGCGTACACGATGGTCCACAAGGCGGCCGAGCGTACGCTGACGCCGCACGAGTCGATCCCGCCCGTGCCGGCGAAGTAACGGGCCGCCTGCCGCGATCGTCGCGATGGGCGCGGCGATTGCCTGCCGTCGGCCGCCGCGCGTTCAGGCCACGGGCAGCGCCCACGGCGCGTGCGAGAAGTGTTCGGCGAGGAACTCGAGCAGCACCGTCACGCGCGCGGCGCGCAGCATGCCGGGCGGCGTGACGAGGTTGACGTTGATGTCGGCGATCTTCCAGTCGCCCATTACTTCCTCGAGCTCGCCGCGCTGCATCTCTTCCCATACCAGGAACTCGGGCTGCAGCGCGAGGCCGTGGCCGGCGACGAGCGCGGGGACGATCACGTCCGCGTTGTTGGTGCGGATGCGGCCGTGCACGGACATGCCGACCTCCTCGCCCGATGCCGGGTGACGAAAGCGCCAGTGCTCGGGCGTCGGCAGGTTCGTATAGGTGAGGCACACGTGCTGTTCGAGGTCGCGCGGGTGCGTGGGGCGGCCGCGCCGGTCGAGATACGCGGGCGCCGCGACGAGCGGCCGGCGCACCGCGCAGAGCCGGCGCGAGCGCAGCGACGAATCGCTGAGCTCCGCGATGCGGACCGCGACGTCGAAGCCGCCGGACACGATGTCGACGATGTGATCGGTGAGCACGAGGTCGATGTCGACGCGCGGATAGCGCTCGAGAAACGCGGGCAGCACCGGCGACAGATGGCGCACCCCGAACGACATCGGCGCATTCACGCGCACGAGACCGTGCGGTTCGAGTGCGTGCGCGGACGCTTCGCTTTCGATCAGCTCCGCATCGGCGAGCAGGCGGATCGCGCGGTCGCGCAGCAGCTCGCCGGTCGGCGTGAGCGACAGCTTGCGCGACGTGCGGTACAGCAGCATCGCGCCGAGACGCTTTTCGAGGCGCGCGATCGCCTTCGACACGGTCGGTTGCGACACGCCGAGCAGGTCGGCAGCCTTCGCGAACGAGCCGGTTTCCGCGACACGGGCAAAGATGGCCCAGGCTTCGAGATCAGGAAGGTGTTGCATGGTCGGAACGGGTGGCAGGGAAGCGAAACCGATTCGGCGGCAGCGGATCGTGCCGCCGATGCGATGCACCGCGAAGGCGGGCGCGCCATGCAGGTGATTCTAATCCGGCCAGGGAGAAAAATCGTTATGGAATCTTATCTACTTTCGTTGGGCGCCGGCGTGTTGATCGGCGTCGTGTACAGCGTGATCAAGGTGCGCTCGCCGGCACCGCCGCTGATCGCGCTGGTCGGCCTCGCCGGCATGCTGATCGGCGCAGGCAGCATCGCGCCGGTCCGTCACTGGCTCGGCTTCTGACCGCATCGAGGACACATCATGAGCGCAATCGATACTCAACCCGATCTCATCCTGCACAACGGGCGCATCACGACGCTCGATCGTGCGAACCCCGTCGCCACCGCCGTCGCGATCAAGGACGGCCGCTTCATCGCGGTCGGCGGCAATGCGGAGATCGTGCCGCTCGCGGGCCGCGCGACGAAGGTCGTCGATCTCGACGGCCGTGCCGTGCTGCCGGGCCTGATCGACAACCATACGCACGTGATTCGCGGCGGCCTGAACTACAACATGGAGCTGCGCTGGGACGGCGTACGTTCGCTCGCGGTCGCGATGGACATGCTCAGGCGGCAGGTCGCGATCACGCCC
>NZ_CATKIF010000040.1:0-1444 GCF_949752865.1 Burkholderia sp. IT-111MI5
CAGCGTTGCGGCCAGTGGCTATACTGTATATCCGTACAGCCTTTAGCCTGCTTCGAACATGCCCCGCTTTTCCGAGTGCAAGCCGCCAACCATCTACGAGCTGCGCGAGCTATGGCGTCGCTATCGTGGCAATGGTGTCGTCCAAAGGGTGATCCTCGAAATTCAGCACCTGCGTGGATTCGTGCGCGAGGTCGAGGCGTTGCGTGCGGTCATCCAGCGCTGCTGGAACGACGAGACGAGCAGTAAGCTGGTCGCGCTGGAATGTCTGCGCACTGAGCTGCAAGCGGAGTTCTTCCGCGCCGGCGTCGTCAGCGACGCACCGAAGCCGCGCCCGCTGCCGGCATTCATGCCTCCATCCCGATATGACCTGCGCGCACTCGCGCAGCACTATCCCGACAACGAATCCATCCAGACGCTGGTTCAGGAGATCGACCACGCGCGTGCGTTCGTCCTGCGGGTGGAAGTATTACGCCTTGTCATCGAACGCTGCTGGCGTGCGGAAACGGATTGCGACCTCGTTGCACTGGAAGAGCTGCGTGTGCGCCTCGAAACCGAAAAGGAACGTGCCGGCGTCATCGTGTCGGCCGAGCCTGCGCAACGCGAACAACATGGACTGACCGCACGCATCGCGCTTGGTTTTGATGGGCTTCCCGACCGGCAGTAAAGGCTAGGCCATATACGGTCGTTCGACCGTGCTCTCATCCGGACATTCGAAGGTCCGTTCCGCGCAGGACAACGGACCTCCGCTGAACGATCATGCTCTTCGCGTTCTCGGTCACCTCTGCGATTGATCTGGGCGTGAAATTGGTCCGTAGCGTATGGCGGGTCACGAGAGAAACTGACTGGTCTCTATCGACCAACGTCGACGTTCGCGCGCGAGCTAGTCGGCAAAGTTATGGTGGCATTACCTCTGAAGTCTTGGGTGCCAAAGAGGGGTCGGCGCAATGGCATCTTAAGTAACAACCAACTAAGATCCGTCACTTACGAACGTCCCTATAACACGGCCCATACCGAACAGCGAAAATGCGCTCCGGCGCGATCAACTCTTGGCCTTATCCAAGGTCGACATCAGGCCAGATGCGCTGACCCAGCACCCGGAAAATTCAAAGCGGTTGCATTTTCTTAACCCACAGAATTGGGTTCTACTATACTTACCATGGTCATTTCCCCCAAGCAATCTGGGTGACGACGCTTCAGTGTCCTATGGGATATCGGCTTACCAATTGCCCATAATGGATCTGCGCGCCGCAACTCTCCATCTGCTCTGATGCTACGGGATAAATCTCTCCAAAGAGCCCGCGCCCAACGACAGCGAGCACCTGCTAGTCGCAGGTCGATAACTGCCACATCTTCCTTTCCTTTGCCCGGTCGGCGAGACTGACCATCGAAGCCGATTTCTCGATATTCTGGGTTGGCGCGGCTTTGCTAGCCCACAGCGACACAC
>NZ_CATKIF010000041.1:0-1374 GCF_949752865.1 Burkholderia sp. IT-111MI5
GGACCTATCCGTCATTTCGTGGGCGGGGCATATCATGAGGTATAAAAGTCATGGATATGCCGATGAAGAAGAAGAGGCAAACCGTAGCGCGTCAGGCAGCGGCCCGCGGGCCGCTGCCTGAGTTGCCCAAGGAACTGCTGGACCAGTTGGTCAAGGGGCCGATGACGCCGACCGAGGTTCAGGATCTGATGCTGGCGTTCAACAAGGCGATCATCGAACGGGCGATGGGCGCCGAGATGAATCTGCATCTGGGCTACCCGTCGGGCCAGTCCAAGCCGGCCGGACAAGCCAACGAGCGCAACGGCGCCAGCGGCAAGACGGTCATCACGGATCGCGGCCCGGTTCGTGTCGAAGTCCCTCGTGACCGTGACGGCAGCTTCGAGCCGATCCTGATTCCCAAGCACGAGCGCCGCTTCACCGGCTTCGACGAACGCATCATTGCGATGTACGCGCGTGGCATGAGCGTGCGCGAGATTCAAGGGTTTCTGGCCGAGCAATACGGCACCGAAGTGTCGCCCGACTTCATCAGCTCGGTCACCGACGAGGTGATGGCCGAAGCGCTGAGCTGGCAGAGCCGCCCACTCGAGGCGATGTATCCGGTCGTGTTCTTCGATGCGCTGCGGGTCAAGATCCGCGACGACGGGGTGGTCAGCAACAAGGCCGTCTATCTGGCCTTGGGCATCCAAGCCGATGGCCAGCGCGATGTGCTGGGCCTCTGGATCGAGCAGACCGAGGGCGCCAAGTTCTGGCTCAAGGTGTTCAATGAACTCAAGACGCGCGGCTGCCAGGACATCCTGATCGCCGTGGTCGATGGCCTGAAGGGGCTAACCGAAGCCATCAGCGCGGCCTATCCGCGGACCACCGTTCAGACCTGCATCGTGCATCTGATCCGCAACAGCCTCGAATACGCCAGCTACAAGGACCGCAAGGTACTCGCCACGGCGCTGCGCCCGATCTACGCGGCTGCCAGCGAAGAGGCAGCAAGGCAAGCGCTGCAAGACTTCGCCGACGGACCTTGGGGCGCGAAGTACCCGACGATCGTGCAGTCGTGGCAACGCGCGTGGGAGCACGTCGTGCCGTTCTACGTGTTCCCGCCGGAAATTCGGCGAGTCGTTTATACGACAAACGCCATCGAGAGCTTGAACATGCAATTGCGCAAGATCATCAAGACGCGCGGTCACTTCCCGAACGACGAGGCGGCCATCAAGCTGCTCTGGCTGGCGCTGCGCAACGTACTGGCCAAGACCGTGAGGGCCGCCTTCGACTGGAAATCAGCGATGAACCAGTTTGCTATTCTGTTCGGCGAACGGTTTACGCAGGCGCGTGGATAACCTGTTGTTCAACCGCCTCGCCCACAAAAATGCGGACAGGTTC
>NZ_CATKIF010000042.1:0-1350 GCF_949752865.1 Burkholderia sp. IT-111MI5
GCGGGAGGGCGAGGTGAAGCCGAGCCTGAAGTAGTGCGTGATGAAGCACGGCCGGCGCGATTCGAAACCGGAGGTTCAGGGCGAGATGACCTGCTTGCGCAGGCGCTCGCGAGAGCGAATCTGGTGATGGCGTGGAAACGCGTCAAAGCCAATCGCGGCAGTGCCGGGGTGGATGGGAAGTCGATCGCCGAAACGGCGGAGGCCCTGAAGACGCACTGGCCCCGGATTCGGGAAGCGTTACTGGAGGGAAGCTACCGGCCCCAGCCGGTGCGGCGCGTCCAGATTCCGAAGCCTGGTGGCGGGATGCGTGAACTGGGGATTCCGACGGTGACGGATCGACTGATCCAGCAAGCCCTGCTGCAAGTCTTGCAGCCCATCATTGACCCGACCTTCTCAGAACACAGCTACGGCTTCCGGCCGGGGCGTCGTGCGCGTGACGCGGTGCTGATGGCACAACGGCATGTGCAGGACGGCTACCGGGTGGTGGTCGATGTGGATCTGGAGAAGTTCTTCGATCGGGTCAATCACGACATTCTGATGGAAAGGCTCTCGAGGCGGATCGCGGACAAGGCCGTGCTGCGGCTGGTTCGCCATTACCTTGTGGCCGGGATCATGGATGGCGGGGTGGTCATGGAGCGCCACGAAGGCACGCCGCAAGGCGGGCCGCTGTCGCCACTACTGGCCAATGTGCTGCTGGACGAGGTGGATCGTGAATTGGAGAAGCGGGGTCATCGCTTCGTGCGTTACGCCGATGATTGCAACGTATACGTGTGCAGTCGTCGGGCGGGCGAACGGGTGCTGGATGGCTTGCGTAAGCGCTATGACCGACTTCACCTGAAGGTGAACGAAGCCAAGACGGCGGTAGTGGCCGCGCACGGACGCAAGTTCCTGGGCTACGCGTTGCTGCGTAGTGCCGGAGGCCGAGTCAAATGCACGGTGGCCCGAAAGGCGTTGGAGACCTTCAAGCAGCGCATCCGGGAGCTGACTCGCCGCTCGGGCGGACGTAGCCTGCCGCAGAGTGTGGAGCGACTACGGGCGTACTTACTGGGGTGGAAGGCGTACTTCCAGCTGGCGCAGACGCCCAAGGTGTTCCGCGCACTCGACGAGTGGATCAGACACCGGCTGCGCGCGATGCAGCTCAAGCACTGGCGTCGGGGCACGACGATGTATCGGGAGTTGTTGGCGCTCGGCGCCTCGGAAGCGGACGCTCGCAAGGTGGCCGCAAACAGCTGCAGTTGGTGGCATAACAGCCGCCTGCGGTTGAATCGAGCGATGCCGATCGCCTACTTCGACCGTCTCGGCGTGCCTCGACTCTCATGACCTCAACTGCTCGAACCGCCCGGTGCGGAC
>NZ_CATKIF010000043.1:0-1171 GCF_949752865.1 Burkholderia sp. IT-111MI5
TCCGGCAACGGCTTGCGGCCCACACCTTCGCGACTCGGCCGTTTCACTGCAGCAGCCGTGGCCATATCGGCCGAGCCTTCATCGGCCTGCAGGTCTTCCAGCCGCAATTCAAGCTGTTCGATCTGGCGATCCAGCTTCTCCGATTTCCGGCCAAACTGCATCCGGCGCAGCTTGGCGATCATCAGCTTCAGATGTTCGATCTCGATCGCGCGCGACGAGAGCTGCTCGCGCAAATTGGCGACCATCGCCTTCAGCGCGTCAATGTCGTCGGGGAGATCGGCGGGAGCAGCAGACATGCAGTGAGCTTACACGACACCACCTACAAGCTCTCCACGCGTAATGAACGTTTACAATGCGCTTCTCGGGCGCGCTGCATCGATCGGCTGCCGCCAATCGAAACCTTCGAGCAAGAGCGCGAGCTGAGCGGTCGTCAGCGCAACAACACCGGCATCGGCGCGCGGCCACGCGAAACGTCCTTGCTCGAGGCGCTTCGAGAGCAGGCACAGGCCACCGTCGCACCACCACAAGCACTTCAGCAAGTCGCCGCGCTTACCCCGGAACACGAACACGTGCCCGCTGTAGGGATCCTTCTCCAGCACGGTTTGTACCTTCGCGGCCAACGAGTTGAAGCCGGAACGCATGTCCGTGACGCCCGCTGCGATCCAGATTCGCGTGTTCGGCGGGATCACTTCAGACAGTCTCGTAAATACTGCTCGGCGAACTCCTGCGACACACCGCGGATACGAATACGTCGTTTGCCGACCTCGATCTCGATTTCACAGCCCGGCGGCATCGCCGGGCTCGCCGACATATCCAGCGTTTGCGCCAGAGCGTGGTTTGGGACGTCTTTCGCTGGCAGATCGACCACCTCAACAGGCAGCAGCGCGACGTTTGGTATCGACGCTGTACGTTGCGCATCTAGCAAGCTTCTTCGCCACTGCGCGACCATATTGGCGTTCAAGCCATGCGCACGGGCTACCTCGGCAATCGAGCGATTCGGATCGTTCGCTTCTGCAGCAACCGCTTCCCGAAACTCCTTCGTGTAGTTCCTCGATCCCGGTTGTCTTCCATGCACCACTGGCTTCATCAATCTGATTCCCATTACATCTGATGGGAATCAGATTGCCTGTGCCGCGCCCTTATGAACAGACGGTACGTGTCGAGCGCTTAC